>CAZKCG010000060.1:0-29020 GCA_964551445.1 uncultured bacterium
TAACGCCCAATAACAGAAGAAAAATGCGTGAACGTTTGATATAGGTGGTTGGGGAGAAAAACATGAATTTTCAGGGGAAAGCGTGTGAAAAGTTTTTTTGTGTTTTAAATAAGGGAATATGGGTGGTTAGAGTTCATTATTGGATATAAATTTGAGGAATATGCGAATGTTTGTTAAAAAAAGGGTCGGAAATAATGGGTAGTTGAATAAATTTTGACTATTTTTTAAGAATTCCATCGAGGGGACTTTTGATGTTTGAAAGATGATTGCGACTGACATGAGTGTATATCTCGGTGGTAGAAACGCTGGCGTGACCAAGCAGTTTTTGAATGAAACGCATATCGATACCATTTTCGAGCAGATGCGTGGCGAACGAGTGGCGCAGCGAATGAATGCTAGCTGTTTTATTAATTCCAGATTTGGCTAGAGCTACTTCAAATACTTTTTCGGCGGTGCGAATGGCAATGTGAGATCTTGATTGCTGACCCGGAAAGAGCCATGTCTCAGGCTTTTCTATTTGACGATAGATCTTGAGAGTCTCAATGAACGCATCTGACAAAAGTGTGTTTCGATCTTTACGGCCTTTGGCTGAATGAACCGTTATTGTTTTCCGGGAGACGTCGATATCCGAGATCTTCAAGGCAACAACTTCGCTCACGCGAAGACCGGCTGAGTAAACAGCCATCAGAAGAAGACGATGCCTGAGGTTGGATGTTGATTCAATTATTTTCATGACCTCTTCAGGACTTAGAACAACCGGAAGTTTTTTGTCTTTTTTAGGACGCACGATATTGTCAAATACGATAGTTCTTTTAAGTACTCTGGAATAAAAAAATTTGAGCGCATTAATTGCGCCGTTCAGCGTGGATGCAGAATATTTTTTTACTTCGGATAAATGTCGAAGATAAGATCTCACCATTTCATCGGTTACGCCGGTTAAGGAAACTTCCGAAAAAGTGAGAAATTCTCGATTATAATGGATATATGCATCGATAGTATGTGCGCTGTATTTGCGTGACAAAAGCTCATCTTTGAGTTTTTCAAAATATTTTTCAATAAGATCTGGCGCCGGTTTGGGATCAATAATTTTAAGCTGCGGTTCTAAAATTTTCGGTTTAGTTACAATAACCGATTTTTGAGGAATAACAACCGATCTTTTCTTAACAATGACTGTTCTTTGAGATACGGGTTTCGGCGTTTCATCGATTATTGAGTATTCGATATTGCGCGATTTAAGTAATTCTACCACGGCGACAAAAGTAGCGGTACTGTCAATAAATATCCAGCATTTATTGACTCCGTCCCATTTGCATGGACCGATAGCCCTTATATCCTTAGCTATGTTGCCGACAAAAGGGCCCGAGATTTTAACCGTCAACTTATTGTTTGCCCGGAGTAATGTAAATGAGTTCATGAATTAATTATAGCAAAAATAAAAGAGAAAATAAATATGTAGATAAAAAAATATGGAAAAATGACGGGATGCTTTACGATTGGATTTACAAGGTGGTTTTGGTAACCGGTCGGGATATTGATCGAAAAATTGAGGGAAAATAGCAAGACCGAGGTTAGTTGAAAGTTGACGGGAAAATCAGGGGAATGATTTAACTAAAGGTTTTAGCGGAAATTATCAGTGAAATTTGATAAAACTTGCGGGGAAGCGTTCAGTTATCTTAAGGAAAGTTGAAGAATTATGAGCCCGTTATAAAAAATTTCTTTAGAAAAAAATCAGCCTGATTCAACAATAATGCCGAGCAAATGATAATTAAGACATCTATAAATTAAATAAAAATTTCTTCAGCAATACATTGTTTCATAGGTATAATTATATTGTGATATATCATAAAAGCACATGATTATTATGTTTAAACCGAACCAGCAGATGGAACTTGACTCAAAGTTTATGCTTAATTTTCAAAGAACTATATTTGCAATTATTAATATTCGATAGATTTTTTTATTTTACGAGGGAAGAAAAATTAATTTCACACGGTCCCGACGTTAATTTCTCGGCATAGCTTTCAATAGCAGTTTGTGTTTCGGGTTACATTTGTAAAGTTATTTATGTCGTTCACTATAAGAATATTTACGAGGAATATTTTATGACCGGAAAAAGTGAGCAGGCAAAATTGCGCTGAAAATCGTAAAATTAACAGGGAATTTTATAATAACGTTTGAATAAAATTTCAAGCAAATAATCGCTGAAAAATCGAGTGTTTATTAATGTTATCATTCCGATGGCGCTGAGAAAAGGGCGGCAATGACGCAATAGCTACGGAGAGGTACGGTGGAGAGCCGCGGAAGAATTATGGATAGGTGCCGGAGAGGCGCGGAGATACTAAGCTACGGAGAACCATGGAGGAGAGACACGCAAGAGATACGGAAAGCTGCCGGGGAGCTACGGAAGGGTTGAGCGGGCTGTCAGAGGGGGTTCGCTGGATATATTTTTTCTTGACCGGCGGGGCAAATAATGATATAATCTGGCCGTTATGACAACCGGCGCGAATTTGAATGAAAAAACTAAAAAACGGCTCATACTGCTCGACATAGACGAAACGCTTTTCACATGCGACACTTTCGTCGAGCTCATGAAATATTATCTGCGTCTGGAACCCTCGAAACTGGCGCTGATACCCGAGATAGCGTTATACGCGATAGCCTTCAAGGCGGGGATGAGAACGAACGCCGAGATGAAGGAAAAGGCGCTGGGAATATTTGCGGGCGAGACCAGGGCGAAGATCGTGGAAATCTCGAGGCGCGCGGTCGAAAAATTATTCGCGAAAAAGATCAATCGCGCGGTTTATGAAAACATAAAAAAATTAACGGCGTCGGGATTATATGATATCGTTATAATTTCAGCGTCACCGTCCTTTTACATAGATATCGTCGGCGAAAAGATCGGCGCTTTCAAAACGATAGCGACTAACGTTAAATTCGACGCGTCGGATAACATCACATCTTTACTGGACGGGGAAAACTGCAAGGGATATGAAAAGATAAAAAGGCTCGAGGCCGAGGTCGTCCTTTCCGATTACGACCTTGAAAGATCATACGCGTTCTCCGACAGCGTGACGGATTCTCCAATGTTCGACATCGTCGGGCGGCCGGTCGCGGTGAATCCGGACCGCGAGCTGAAAAAGATCGCGCATCTGAAAAAATACGCCATTTTATAAAAAAATATTACTACTTATAGAATATATCCGCAAATAAAATTTTATTCAATAAAATCATTGGTTCACAGGCATAATTAAGCTTCAAAACCAGATAATTTATTATTTACGGACAAGTTCTAAATTTCAAGATCAGGCGTTTTCTTTTTTACGACAAATTCTTAATCGAAATACTAAAAGATTTTGAAACGAACGCGAACGGGATAATTTCGTTATTTTTCCTTCTGGGCGTCCTTCAGCAGTCCTATGATAGAATAATGGTTTTTTAGCTGAGCGAGCGCGAGCGGAGTGAAGTTATTGGTATTGACGATGTTTACATCGGCGCCGTTTTCGACGAGAAATTTCACGACGCTGTAATGGCCGTTGTATGAGGCCCAGGTCAGGGCGTTATCGAGGTAATGATTTTTATCCTCGATCCTCGCGCCTTTCTGAAAAAGAAATTTGAGCGTGTCGATCTTGCCGTTATAGCCGGCGTAAGTGATCGCGTTATAGCCGAGATTGTTCTGGGCGTGGATATCGGCGCCTTTTTCGATAAGGACGGCGGAGGCGGCGGTGAAACCGTTGAATGAAGCCCACATCAGGGGTGTGTTCAGGGACGGGTCTTTTTCATCGGGGCGCACGCCTTTTTCAATAAGCATTTTAACGATATCGGTCCCTTCGGAGTTCTGAACGGCCATAAGAAGGGGAGTGAAGCCGTTTATGTTGGAGTGCAATACCATCGAGCCTTTTTCGAGCAATATTTTGACCATTTCGGTCCTTCCGTAATAGGAGGCATAGGTGAGCGGGGTGTCTTTTCTTTTGTCGAAAAAATTGACGCTGGCGCCTTTTTCGATGAGGTGCAGAGCTATTTCATCGCGGCCTCTGGCTATGGCGAACATAAGGGATTTGTTGATCTCCGAGCCGTTCATCACGAGAAGTTTGGCTATTCCGGTGTACCCTTCTTCGATGGCGTAGTTTAAAGCGTTGTTCGAAGATGCGTCGGTGGCCTTGACGGAGACGCCATTCTTCAATAAAAGATTGACTATATCGATACAGCCGAGATAGGACGCGTACATAAGCGGGGTGGCCTGGCGGGAGTCGGTTTCGACGATGGCGGTCTTGAATTTATCTTCTTCGATGATCTTTTTGGCGCGGGTGAGGTCGGCTGAAATAATGGCGTCGATCAATTTTTTGCCGGTGCGGTGGGTACCGGATTTTATGGCTTTATCAGCCGGGAAAGGCTTTAATTTGTAAATGGCGCCGACGGAACAGTAATGAGGATATTCCGAGAGCAGCGGCTTGATATCGGACTGGGCCGGGGCCGGGATTTTAGAATAATTTGTGCTGGAAGAACGCGAAGTGTTCTGAGAGTGGGGGTATGTCGTTGTGGTCGTCCGGCTGACGCGCTTCGGATCTTCGCCGAAAACCGCCCCTATTATTATCATTACGACTATAAAAGCTGCTACTTTGAAGCAGCCTGAGGTTTCGCTCTTCTGTTTTTTGGAGAAGGACTCAGTGATATCGTCGTATTTATTTAAGCGTTCGAGGTCCTCGGCAACTTTTTTAGAGCTCTGATCCTGTATCTCCTGTTCCTTGAGAATATCGGAAATTTCTTTATTGCCGGCTTTTTTGGCGATCTTTAAAGCTGTGTCGCCTTCTTTATTTTTAGGCCTGGTATTAACGCCATAATTTAAAAGCGACTGGACGGCGCCGGTATTTCCGTATTTAGCGGCGTACATGAGGGCGGTGTAACCTTCTTCGTCGCAATCGTTGATCTGCGCGTAAAGCCTTCCGAGGAGGATCCCCATGACGGGTTTATCCGCGCATATGGCGCCCAGCATAAGCAGGTTGAAGCCGCTTTTATCGAGGGCTCCGTAGAGGTCGGGATTTGACGCAAGAAGCGTTTTGATTTCTTTGGCGTTCCCGGACGCTATGGTTTCGATGACGCTGTCGTTCATTAAGTTAGTAGCCATAAAAGATCACCTTTAATAAAGCATTTTTAAAAATTATAGTATTTCGTCGAGGACCCAGCCGTTCTCGTTTTTTATGAAGCGCCAGGTTTCGGTGAAGCGGTCGGGAACATTAGCGTCTCCGTCGATAATGGCGCCGCTGTTTTCGTCAATGACATAATCGATCATGGACGCCGAAATTCTGGCTTCCATGACGGAGCGGGCGGAGCCGTAAGAGGACGACGAGGGTTCGAGGCCGCTGTCATAACCGGAGGAATTCTGACTGTCGGAAAATTTAGTGATAACTATTTCATGTATGGTGACATTTTCGAGGACATTTCTTTCGCGGTCGGATATCATCTGGTCGGTCTCGGATTTATGCTCGCGGAACATGCTTTCGCTCATGCAGTCGGAGGCGATGTACTGGTCGCGTTCGGCCCAGGCGCGCTGGACCATGTTGAAGACATGTCTGACGCGGGCTTCTGCGTCGGGGTTTCGAACGGCGGAACGGCCGTAATTATAACCGCCGCCGGAAAAACTGCTTACTGTCGAGCCCAAACCCGACCCATAAGTTCCGCCCGAACCGAATAAACCGCCCGAGGCATAATCGCCGCTGTCGTAGGAGCTGCCGCGGTTTTTTAAAAAAACGAATATAACTATGACGACGACGGCTATCACGGCGATTATTAAAAGCGTGGATATGACGCTGCCGCCGCTTCTGCCGTAATATCGGCTCGAACCGTAGCTGGAACCGTAGCTTCGGCGATAGCCGCTGCCGTATGACGAACCATATGAAGATCCATAACCGGAACCGTAAGAAGAACTGCGGCTTGAGCCATAGCTGCTGCCGGAGCCGTAGCTTCGGCTTGAAGATCCGTAACTTCTGCTGGAGCTGCTTCGGCTGCTGGAGCCGCCGCTTTTACCGGCGCGCGCGAAAAGTTCGGCCGAAAGCGATATCGTCAGAACGGCGGCCAGAAAGGCGAATATTATGAAATTTATTAAATTAACGCGTTTATTCATCGGTTGGACCAGTAACCTTTAAAGCTGGCCATTTTTAATGCGGCGGGCGGACGCCTGCGGCGGGGTCCCGGCCGGCCGGATATCTCCGGCATATCGTTTATGGCGGGCAACGGAAGATACCTCCGTCACTTTTATTGTAATATATTATAACAGATAAGTTTTTAAGTATCAAACTTTTTTAAACTAAAAAACAATAAAAGCGGATAATAGAAAATGGCCGCAAAACCGGGTCTTATAAAAAACCTTATGGGGAACGCGTAAAGGCTGGAACGATAAGATGCGGACGCAAGAAAAAAGGGATAAAAGCGCGACGGGGTCGCGGGCCTGAAGCGATTTTCAAACAACGCGCTTCGGTTTTGGGCACAGGTTCGACAAAATACCGGCTGATGCAGGAAACCGGACAAAACGCGAAGGCCGACCGGCATCAGGCAGGCGAAACGCCGGAGGGGTCGACGCGAAAGTCGCGGGATGAATATTCTTCGTAATTCCCTTCGAAGGTTAAAGCGGAGCCGTTTTGAAGGATTATTATCCTGTCGGCGGTTTTGTTGACGAAACTTCTATCATGTGACGCGAAAAGGACGGTCCCTTCGTAATCCCTGATCATTTCGGCGAGGGCGGCGATGGATGCGGCGTCGAGGTAATTGGTCGGCTCGTCGAGGACCAGGAAATTAACATCTTTCAGGAATATACAGGCGAAGGCGGCTTTGACCTTTTCTCCGCCGCTTAAGCACCCGGCTTTTTTCATGACGGCGTCCTCGCGGAAGAGAAGGCGGGCGAGTATGAGCCTTGCGAAGCTTTCGGGATAGACGCTTTCAGCCATGGCGTTCTCAAGCACGGCACGGCCGGGATCGAGGATGTCGAGGGACTGGCTGAAGTAGCCGATACGGGCGCAGGACGAAACGCGAATCGCCGGATCGCGTTCAACTATCATTTTTATGAGCGTTGTCTTACCAGAGCCGTTATCGCCTATCAGCGCGGTTTTTTTAGCGGACGGAACCTCGAAATTTATTGAGTTGAAAAGCCTTCTTTCACCCAAGGCCAGGTCAAGACCGGCGGCACTTGCGGCTAACTTTGAGTGAAGCGCGGGCGTTTTTTGAGCGTCGAGAAAAACTTTCGGCGGCGTTTTAGCTTTTTCTTTTTTCTCGAGACCCTCTATCCTTGAAACGATCGCCTTTGTCGATCTGTCGAGCTTGGCTTTTTTCCCGTTGACGCCGCGCGTGTGAAGCCTGGCTTCAGAATTCCCCATGCGTTTCGGAGCTTTTCGCATATTTTTAACATGCTGCTTTTTTTCGACCACGGCTTTTTCAAGGCGCCTTTTTTCGCTCACATAACTTTCATATTCGAAATTCTGCCTTTTAACGGCCATCTCCTTGGCGGCGATATACGAATCGTAATTACCCGGATAGCGCGTGACGGCGCCGGAATCGATCTCGATGACGGCGGAACAGGTTTTATTCAGGAGCTCGCGGTCGTGCGAGACCAGAAGCAGGGTGCCTTCGAAGCGGCAAAGATATCTTTCGAGCAGTTCTATGCCTTTGATGTCGAGGTTCGAGGCGGGTTCGTCGGCGATGAGGATCTGGTTCCCGCGGGATAGAGAGGCGGCGAGTTTGATGCGCGCTATCTCTCCGCCGCTGGGATCTTCCGGGCATATTCGAGCTACGCCCATTTCCTTCGATAGACGGCCGGGAATCATTCCGTCGTCTGAATATTCAAGTTGTCTTATATACGATATTTCGCCGCTGGTTTTAACGAAACCTGAATCGGGTTCGTCGAGGCCGGCTATGATATTGAGGAAGGTCGATTTCCCGGCGCCGTTGTCGCCGACCACGGCTATTTTTTCGCCCGAGTATATCTTGAGGTTCGCGATCTCGAGTATCAGCCGGTCGTTATAGTATTTTTTCAGTTTATTTATCTCTATTTTAAGTGCGGGAACCACTCCTTTATGTGAATCGGTTGATCTCATTCGCGTGCATTATCGGGGAACGCGGCTTGATGGTAAAGACTGTATGAGCCGGACATACGGCTTTAAGTGGAGATGGCAATGCGCCGGAGCAAGCGGCTTTACTGGATGGCCGGAATGCGTCAGACATAAGGTTTGAGGGGCGCGCCGTGACGCGCCGGGGCACGCGGCTGAAAAGTGAGAGCCGTTATGCGCCCGGCCGCATCAGAAGGTTTTTATGGCGCGGAGCAGGGGTTATCTTTTATTCTTTGGAAAATCCCGCATGCTTTTGATTATCTGTCTCCATTTTTTCCGCTCGGCTGACCTGGCCATGACATCGCTGCGCATCCTGAAACTTGCGATCTCGCGTTCAAGCTTGCGATAGCTCTCGTAGCGCTTTTCGTCTAACGATCCGTCGGCGACCGCCCTTAAAACTGCGCAGCCCGGCTCGGAGTTATGGGCGCAATCGCTGAACTTGCAATTTTTAGAAAGTTCCTCGATGTCATCGAACGCTTCGGGCAGCCCGTTCTCGGCTTCCCACATCTGAAGTTCGCGCATTCCGGGGGTATCCATAACGAGCGCCTTCGACGGGAGAATTATCAGTTCGCGGTGCGTGGTGGTATGCCTGCCGCGATCGTCGTAATCGCTTATCTCGGCGACCTTTAGAATGTCGACGCCGGTAAGTATGTTTATTATGGTAGATTTCCCTACGCCGGAAGAACCGAGGAAGGCGACGGTGCTTCCCGCGACGAGATATTTTTTGAGGTCTTCGATCCCGGCGCCGGTAACGGCGCTTGTGACGCAAACATCGACGCCGAAAGCGAGCTTTTCAATTTTTTCCTTCGTTTCATCGGACATTTCACAAAGATCCGATTTCGTGAGAACTATGACGGGTTTCGCCCCGCTTTCATAGGTGAGCACGAGATAGCGTTCAAACCTTCTCAGGCTGAGTTCGTTGTTTAAGGAGCTTACTATAAAGACAACATCCATATTGGTCGCGACTATGGTTTCTATCATGCCGCCTGGAGATTTTCTGGAGAACTTGGTTTTACGGGGAAGGACGGCATGAATGATCGCGCGGCCTTCGCCCCGCACCGGATCTATCACGACGAAATCTCCGGTGGCGGGAAAATCCTCGCGGCTTTTAGCTTCGTGCCGGAGTTTTCCTGAAACTTCCGCGTGGATATCCCCGCACTGCGCATACAGCATATATTCGTGCTTATGTTCAATGGCCACTCGCGCGGCCTCATACCCTTTTTCTTTATAAGGCGCGAAATGCGCCTCGAAAAAGTCGTTCCAGCCTATTGAACTCATATCGTATCCTGAATTTTTCGTAATGACTACTCCTTTTGATCGTTCTTTTTTTCGGTCTGTATAAGTTTTTTAAATATCGCGGAATTTTCCATAAGATCGTCAAACGATCCGCTGTCCGCTATCTTACCCGCTTCGAGGATAAAGACCCTGTCGGCGCGTTTTATCGTGTTAAGCCTGTGAGACGTAAAAATTATGGTCGCTCCCGCATAACTTTTGGCGACCTCCGTCCAGAAGGTGTCCTCGGTTTTATTGTCAAGGCTCGAGGTCGCGTCGTCGAGCAGTATTATGTCCGGCGATTTCAGAAGCGACCTGGCTATGGACACTCTCTGTTTCTGGCCGCCCGAAAGCGACAGGCCTCTTATGCCGATCTCTTCGTCGAGGCCGCGGCGGAAGGTCGATATAGTGTCTTTAAGCTGCGCGGTCGCGAGCGCCCTGTCAAGTTCCTCCGGCGTATATTCACGGCCGAAAGCGATGTTCTCAAGTATCGTATCCGAGAAGAGGTAGCAGTCCTGAGGAACATAGCCTATGCGGTCGCGGACGCTTTTAAGCCGAAGGTTTCTAAGTTCGGTGCCGGCTATCTTTATTGAGCCGGATTCCGGATCGCTGAAACGCATGATCATTTTTAAAAGAGACGATTTTCCCGAGCCGAACGTCCCTATAAAGGCTATCTTTTCGCCGCGCCTGATATCTATGGTTATATCGCTTAAGCCGAAATTCTCTCCGTACGAGAAGGCCATATTCGAAAAAGATATTATAGCTTCTCCGCAGGTTTTATTGAAATCCGGTTCTTCGGGTTTTTCAACCTCGATGACCTGCGGCGTTTCGCGCTCGATCTCTAAAAGCCTGTCGATGGTGACGAAGCCTTTTCTGAAACCGTTGAGAAACCATCCGAGTTCCATCAGAGGCCCGGCCAGAACCATTATGTAGTTAGAGAACGCGACGAAGGTGCCGAGCGTTATCTCCTTATTTATGACCATGAAACCGCCGTAGAAAACTATAACGAACATTCCGACCTGGCTCATGAAGCCGTATATCGAGTCCATGCGCAGTTCAAGGCTTAAAAGCGCTATCTCGCAGGTTTTTCTGGTCTGCATGACATTTCCGAAATAACGCTGCTGATGGTCTTCCGTGCAGTATGATTTCACGACCTGTATCCCTGAAAAGCACGTTTCGATGGCGTCGTTTACGGCCGAGACCGAATCGCGCATGGCGCGGTTCTTCGCGAAGAAATCGCGGTCCTGGAACATGTAGAGCGCGAATACAAGGAGCAGAGGCGTGGTCGCAAGAAGCGTGAGCTTCATATTAAGCGTCATCAGAACGGCTATGGTCATGGTTATAGTAAGCACCATCTGAAGAAGCCTGAATATTCCGGATGACGACAGATGGCAGAGCTGTTCAAGTTCGTCCATGAGCCTGGTCACTATATCGCCCGTTCCGAATTTATGGTAGAAGCGGTTCCCGAAGCGGGTCAGATAATTGAATATCTTGTTCCTTATATCGCATTCAAGCGTCAGATTCATCGCGAGCCGGTTCCTTTGAAGGAACATATAGGTTATGGACATAAGCGTACCCGCGGCGAAAAGTATAAGCACGAACTTCGTGACGCTTCCCGGCGCCGCGCTTGAATTTAAATTGTCAATGATGTATTTGAATATGAGCGGGTAGCATATCGCGAATCCGCCATAGACGATGGTGAGCGAGATTATTAATAACGCCCTGAACTTATAGGGCTTCCAGAAATTTATTATCCATTTTAAATGCTGCATATCATATCACCTTCCCTGATCACTCGGCGACGAGACATTGTCTGGCCGCTTTCTGAGCTTCTTCAGCGGCGCCGTTCTCGACGCCCGCCTCTTCATTCCCTGAAACGCCTTCTTCGTCCGCCGGAGTTCCCTTATCTACTTTCTGTTGCTTTTCATAGAGCTTCTTATATTTGCCGCCCGCGGCCAGGAGCTCTTCGTGCGTACCCGATTCGACTATTTTACCGGAATCGAGAACTATTATCTTGTCCGCGTTAACGATGGTCGAAAGCCTGTGCGCGACTATTATGGCGGTCCTTCCGGCCTGTATCTTCAAAAGCGCGTCCTGTATAAGTTTTTCAGTATACGGATCGACGGACGACGTCGCCTCGTCGAGCACGAGTATCTGGGGATCGTAAGCTAAAGCCCGCGCGAATGATAAAAGCTGGCGTTCGCCCATTGAAAGATTCGAGCCGCGTTCGGCGATCTCGGTATCAAAGCCTTTTTCCTTGCCCATTATGAAATCGAGCATATTGACCGACCTCGAGGCTTCTACGACTTTTTCCTCGGCTATATCTTCGTTTAAAAGTCTTATGTTGTCGATTATTTTGCCGGGAAAGAGCGTCACATCCTGAAGAACCAGAGCGAATTTACGCCTTAATTCCTTAAGCTGCATATCGCGCACATCGATGCCGTCTATCGTTATTACGCCGGAGTTTATCCTGTAGAATCTTAAAAGCAGCGAGAGTATGGTCGTTTTTCCTGAGCCGGTATGTCCTACCAGCGCTACTTTTTCGCCTTTTTTAACCTCGAAGGAGATCCCGGAGAGAACATCGCGCTTGCCGTCATACGAAAAAACGACATTTTTGAATTCTATCGTTCCATTAAACGACGCGGAGTCGGTTTCGTCATCGCCGGCGGCCACGGTTCCATCCGCTTCGGTCTTTTCTTCCTTTTCCATCTGTTTTCCTATCTCGATCATTTCATCCTCGCGCTCATGAGCGAGTATCTCGAAGATCCTTTCGCCGGCGACCCTGGCTTTCTGGATTATGTTGAACTGTTCGGAAAGCCTTATTATCGGGTCGAAGCACTGCCTGATATATCCGATGAATAAAACGAGAGTTCCTATCGTGAGCTGTTTTTCAAGGGTCAGGGCGCCGCCGATGAATAAAACGCTTGAAAGCGTCAAAGCTTCGGCCAGAAGTATGGAGTTATGAAAGAATATCTCGAGCACTTCGGCGCGGAAGAATGAATCTTTTTTATCGATATTATTCTTATCCATTCTTGCGTTAACGCCTTTTTCGTAGTTAAAGGCCTGGACGCACTGCATTCCCTGAACATATTCGGTCAGAAACTTCGAAACGAGCGACGCCCTTTCGCGCGCGAGTTTGAAACGGCTCCTGAGTTCCTTCTGTATATAGAACGCTCCGGCGAAAAGAAACGGCAGTATGCAAAGCAAGATCATCGTCATTTTCGCGCTCAGGTAAAACATTACGCCTATCATCCCGGCGAACATCAGAAGGTCCTGAAACAGGGTCACGGCGGTATTGGTAAAGAGCATTCTGAGCGTTTCGGTATCGCTTTCGATACGCGAGATGAGTTTGCCGGCCGGGTTCTTTTCGAAGTAGCTTATAGGCAGCCTTAGAATATGCGAGAAAAGTTTCAGCTTGATGTCGCACATTATGGATGTTCCAACCTTTAAAAGCGTGAACATCTGAAGGTACCTGAGAGCTATCATCGAAAGCTGAACGGCGACATACATAGCGGCGGAAACCCATATCCCCCGCGTAAGGCCGTTAGCTATATCGACGTCGATGAGGCGTTTTATGATTATCGGCCCGATCAGCGAGAGCGCCGACACGCTCAACAGCAGGAATATCGCAATAATGATGCTTTTCAGATATGGCCTTGCGAATAGATATAACTGATATCTTAATTTTATTAATTTACCCATATGGATCACACACACCTTTTCATGGATCTATAAAATCCGTCGAACGTTTCTAAAGGTTTTGCCATAAATATTATAACGTTACGCGCCATTGTTTCGACCGCCAAACGCGGAGGCGCCCATATTTTTGAAGCCGTTGTTTTCACACCATTATATTTTTCACCCAAAACGCTCATTACTCTTAAGACCATGTATATTAAATTCATATTCACAACTCTCCTTTTAATTTTGATTTCCGACTCCTTCTAATTTCACGCGGACAAATAAAAGCATTAAAAACAGCGGACCATAATAAGAAACGGCGGACTTTTTAAGATCCCGGCGGAAAGAATCGTTCCTTTACGATGGGACCGGCGCAAAGTGTGGCCGTTTAATACAAACGGGCGGGTTGCCTATCCGGGTCCTTTATTTTTCTCCGTTATCCGGCAGCTTATACCGGCGTAAAATATGAAAGAGCTTTTTTCTTTTCGTTCCCGGCTTTCCCGGGACATAAATGGCGCCATAAATGTTTCAGAAAGCCGAAAATGAAAAACGACAGGGTTCTTTTTAAGAGCCCTGCCGTCTTATTTATAGATTTAGTTAATTAAATCTTTCTAAGCTATATCTTTAACTTTCGTCTTCGCTATATCCAGGCCGATCCTTCTGAGTCTTGACTGGACCGATTCCCTTCTTATCGTGCTTACCACTTCGATGATGTTAAAGATAGTGCGGCGGGGCCGATTCGCGTATTTCAAATAACCGTTGTTTGAAAGTTCGCGGTTGACATTATTTAAAATATTTCTGGTCTGTCGCGGATTCGTCGCGATCATTTCACTGATATTGATCATACTTCGGCGCCCTCCTTTTTTAAAAATTCGATAAGCGTTTTATATTCTAAAACACATATATTCTAAAAATATTATCGGTAGAAAACTTAAAACATCTTAACACATTTTTTAGAATATGTCAAGCCTCTTTTTTTTACGGTTAAACTCTTTTAAAACCGGTTTATATTAAAATTCCCTGATATTTACGGCGGGAATTATTTTATCTTCGGTATAGCCGTTATCAGAAGGTCGGTGACCTTTTTTACATTCTGTTTGAAGACCTCGAGAACCGCTTCCCAGGTGACCGGTTCCTCGTTCTCCTTCCAGCAGTCGTAGTCGGTGCTCATAGCGACCGCCGCGTAAGGGATCCCGGCTTCGTTGGCGAGCGCGCATTCGGGCGCGATCGACATATTTATGACATCCGCGCCGAGGACGCGGAACATCTTCGATTCAGCCTTCGTCGAAAAGCGGGGGCCTTCGATGGTCACAACCGTGCCTTTTTCGTGGTTTTTAAGCTTTAATTCATTGCAGGAATCAATCAGTATGCCGCGCAATTCTTTCGAAAACGGTTCCGCCATGGGCTGGTGAACCGGCTTATGCGGTTCGAAACTCTCGCAGAACGTGCAGATACGGTGCTTCGTGAAATCCATGAACTGATCGAGTATCACAAGATGGCCGCGGCCTATCTCCTCGCGAAGGGAGCCGACGGCGGTCGTCGCGATTATATGGGTGCAGCCCGCCTGTTTGAGCGCGTCGATATTAGCCCTGTAGTTGACCTGGGTCGGCGGTATCGTATGCTCGCGGCCGTGCCTCGCCATCAGAAGAACATCGACGCCGGATATCTTGCCGGACCTGAGATCGGCCGATGGAGCGCCGTATTTGCTCTGAATTTTAAGATCCTTCGCGCCTTCGAGTATGTCGGGATTGTCAAGTCCGCTTCCGCCGATAATACCTATTTTGATCATTTTTAATACCTCCGGTTATATTTATAATTTGTAACGGTTGTTTTTTATGTAAGGACTGATTCTTTTCGGGGGAGAGAAAGGAATATCATCCCTTTCTCTCCCCCAGAACCCCCGCTCTATCCCTGGCTTTGCGACCGCGCAGCTTCGCTGCCCGGCCGCGGAGCGACTTCGCCTTCGGCGAAGAATGGAGGTTACTGCTGGATAAGCAGTGGAACGGCTGTAAATGCGATTCCTCTAAACATCTAGTGGAACGGCTACAATCACGGTTTCTCTAAACACGCAGTGGAGCGACTTAAATCACAATAACTTATACAGCATCAGCGGCTTTTCTTTACCCTTGACGCTCACGGGCTGGCATTTTTCAAATTTGATGGAGGCTTTGAAGGTTTCGTCTAACGCTTCAAAAGTGTCCTGGCTTATTAATATGTCATTTTGGAAGGTCTTGGTTTCGGACTCTATCCGGGATGCCACATTCACGGTGTCGCCGACGACGGTGTATTCGAGGCGGTCCTTCGTGCCTATGTTTCCGGCGACGAGTATCCCGGTGTGAATGCCGATGCCGAATCTGACATCCTGCGGCACTTTTTTCTGAGCGTTGAATTCGACAAGTTTTTCGCGCATCCCGAGAGCGCTTTTTATGGAGTCCTCCGCATGGCGGTCGGAACCGAGATGAGGGCTGTATATTGCCATTACGGCGTCGCCGATGAATTTATTTATGACGCCGTGATTTTTCGAGACCGGCTCTATGACGAATGAGAAATATTCGTTGAGAAAATTAACGACCTCTTCGGGAGTCATTTTTTCGCTCATGGCCGTGAAATTTCTGATATCCGAAAAAAGCACCGTGGCATGGATATCCTGGCCTCCGAGAATGATCTTTTTAGTGTCCATTAAATGTTTGGCTATCTCTATGGATACATATTTACCGAAGGTCTCCTTGAGCCTTTCGCGCTCGGCGAGGCCGTCGACCATCTGGTTGAAATTATATTTGAGTTTTCCGATCTCGTCGTCGGAGAGGACCTTCGATTTGACGCTGAAATCGCCGGCGGAAAGTTTTTCCATCTTTTCGATGAGACCCACGATCGGCCTTTGAATGCTTTTATATACCAGGTCGATGTACCCCATGGAATAGATCATCGAGACGATTATCGCCGCCAGCGAATATTTTCTGGCCATTTCAGGCTCTATGGAAGTGCTTAAGGACATGAAGGCGATAAAGCACATGGGGATCATGTTCAAATTTATCATGGCGAAAAAAAGCCGCGCCCTGATACCGAAAACGAACCTTTTTTTGGGTTTATAGAGAGTTTCCTCATCGTAGAAGCGGTGCGCGTTCTTAAGCACGAGAAAAGGCTCAAGATAGAGTATCGTGAAATATATTGAATAATAGGTATAGAAAAGAAGCGGCAGAAAATATAAGAGGATAAAGGTCTTGGCCGAAAACGAAGGTATAACGGAGTAATTCATGAATAAGGACTGGAGCCCGAATAAGCGGTTGCCGAAAAAAGTGAAATGCAGGATATTATTCGCGGCAAATAAAAAAAGATAGAATATCATTATACTCTTATATATGTCGTTGAATCGGTCCGCCGCGGTATCGCGCATATCGTCGCGGCCGTTGTTCAAAAAATCATGGACGGGTTTAAGCCAGGCCATAAGGACAAAGATCGCGCCCAGAAACGCGGTGTTCTTGAAAAAATAAAAATAGCCTTTGAACGAAAAAGACCGCGTCGTATCCATGACAACCGAATTATCGAAACTTTTCAGGAAAATGTAGAGCAGCGCGCCGAAGAATTCAGCCGACACATAAGCGAAAATTATGGCTGTGAGAACATGGCAGAAGAAATAGACCTTTTTCCGTCCGTCTTGCATCTTTTATTTACCGAGCACCATATTGAGTTCGTCGGGGGTCATTTCGCGGTATTCGCCCGGTTCCAGCTCTGGCAGCAAAAAGTTTCCGATGCTGACCCTTTTAAGAAAAGTGACCCTGTTGCCGATGGATTCGAGCATCAGTTTTATCTGGTGATATTTTCCTTCGTTTATGGTTATTTCGAGAGCCTGTTCGCCAACGCGTTTTATGGCCGCGGGAAGGGTCGTGTAATCGCCTATTTTAACGCCTTTCGCGAGCGCGGCGATCTCTTTGTCGCTTATGAGGCCGACTATTTCGACATAGTATTTCTTCGGGACATGTTTTTTAGGGGAGATCACCTTGTGGCAGAAATCGCCGTCGTCAGTCAAAAGCAGCAGCCCTTCGGTATCTTTGTCGAGCCTTCCGATGGTGAAAAGTTCGCGGCTTCTCAAGAAATCGTCGAGATAATCGGATATGAGCGTGCCGTGGCCCTCTTCTTCGGCGGTCGTGCAGATACAATTCTGCGGCTTGTTCATGACGATGTAGATATTCTTTTTAAAGGTGAGCAGTTCTCCGTCAAAGATAACCTTGTCATGGTTCTCGTCGATCTTGGTGTCGTCGTCGCGGATCTCGATGTCGTTGACGGTCACATATCCGCGCCTTATGCATTTTTTAGCCACGCTGCGGCTTTCCACTCCGCACATTGTAAGATATTTATCCAGCCTGATCATCTTCTGAGCACCTCAATGCAGTATTATTATGAATAAAATTTATTTTTTTATGGTAATGAATTATAACATTTTCCAGCCTGTTACTCAATGTTTTTCTTTACGGAACGTTTTTCCACCGAAATTTAAAAAACTATATCAAGTAAACGCGATGATACTATGCACCGGACCGAGGCCGGTTTGTTGCATAAGAAGCAGTTGCGCCGGGTTATCAGAAAAATTAAAAAGCCCGGCAAATCTGGAATATGGATAAAGCCGGAAAGTGAAGAATCGGCTGATTATGCATTCCGTCATAGAAGCCCGCAGCCGTAAAATTTTTGTGTTATATACAAATTTAAGTATAATAAATTCACGGTTGTCAAGTTTTTGCGGCAATCGTAGAAAGTCACGACTTGACATAAATCGTTTAATGATGTTAAAATGTATCATCTAATTTTAAATCGGAGGTCTCATAAAAATGAAAAAAATCATTATTGCCGTCCTCATAGTACTTTTGATAGTTCCGGCCGTTTTCGCGCAGGGAAACGCCCCCGCTAAAAAGGAATGGACGCTCATGCTCTACTTCGTCCCGGACGAAAAGATCGAGGATAACCTTATCGGGAATATAAACGCCATCGCGAAGGTCGGCTCCGACGCGAATCTGAACATCGTCGTAATGTTCGACTACGCGAGCAACAAGCCCACGACCTATTACTACGTCGACAAGAGCGGCGCGAAAAAAATAAAAGAGATCGCCGGAGAAACAAATATGGGCTCGCCGCAGACATTTTACGATTTCATGAAATTTGCAATGACAAACTATCCCGCCAACAGATATTCGCTCATAATAAACAGCCACGGCTCGGGCTGGGAATCATTCTACGGCGCCGGATCTCTCAATTCATCGGCCCAGGACGACGCCCAGGTGCAGATAAACGCGGCATACGCCCCCTCGCCTCTCGATCTTTCGGGCGCGGGAATAGACGTTTACCGCTGCATCGCGTATGACGACGGCGCCGACTGTCTTACCCTCAAGGAGATCAAAAAATCGATAGGCATGGCCATGAAAAATTTCAACGGCGGCAGAAAGCTCGAAGTTTTCGTAGCCGACGCCTGCCTCTTCGCGATGATCGAAGCCGCTTATGAACTCCGCGAATCAGTAGCGGTAGTAATGGGCTCTGAAAGCACGATACCCGGAAACGGCCTCGACTATAGATCCATAGCCGCCGAAATGACGAGAAATCCAAAAATATCCGCGCAGGATCTTTCGAAGGTCATCGCTAAAACATTCACGGCATTTAATTCAGGCAACAATATACTCGTCGGTATAGACACGGCGAACATCGAACCTTACGCCGTCGCGTTCTCGGATCTGGCCCAGAAACTTCTCGCGGTCACCGAGAAAAAATCGTTCCAGAGCGTTTCCAATATCGGCGACGTCAGCAAATACTCGGATATCTGGAACATAATGGACTGTATCATAAATAAAAAGGTCGGGTTCGCGAACGACCCGAAATTCACCGAAATATTGAATCTGGCCGGCGTGGTAAAAGAAAAACAGAAAGCCTGCCTCGCCGCTTTTTCAGCGACCGGCAGCTTCAGCAAGGGCTTCGGCGGCATCGCCGTTTACTGGCCTGACAAAGAAAGATACCCTAAATTCAGGAATTTATATAAAGTCCTCGATTATTCGAAAAAATTCTTCTGGGACGAATTCCTCGACAACACGCTTCTCGGGATGACGGTCCAGGCAAGCGCGTCTAACGTCAGATCGGTCAACACGAACATTCTCGGCATAGTATCGGACCTGGACGGAACTTTCTCACAGATACGCAAAACTCCTTCAACAGGGGTCGATTTCAACGGCGAAAACGAATCGGCGAAGGTCGAATTTTTGAAAAAAAGAGTGGTCGAAGAAACCGTAGCGCAGCACAAGATGGGGAACCGCACGGCCGTGCATACGGTATTAAAAGCCGTCCGCAACTCTTCCAACATAGACACCGCGACGAAAAACAAAGTTATAGACGATCTGAAAAAGGGAGTCATGGCCGACACCAAGTAACCGGTCGTAAAAATATATTGACATGGAAAAAACTTTTAAGTATAATAAAACATAATTAAAGTTAAACGGAGGTAAAGTTAAATGGAACAACCAAATCAACTTTCCAACAGTTTTTTTAAGCTCGCGTCATTTACGATGGCCATGCTTTCGATCGCGATATTCTTCGGTTCGATATTCTTCATAATGTGGTACGGCGTTCCGATGATCGAAACTCAGCAGCAGGCGTTCACGATGAGCGACATCGTCACGAAAGCGTTCTTAACCGCGATATTCGTATTGCTTTTCGCTATAATGATGATGCAGAGCTATATCGTAAAAATCATCGAAAAGAAAAATCAATAATTCTAAAATATACGACTTGAATATAAATAAAACCGCGCCTTCAATGTGCGCGGTTTTATTTTTTTCTTTATCTGACCCTGAAAAGAATCGATGAATGGAGCGGCCTCTGTTCCCCGGGCGCGGTGAAAGGCGAAAAGCCTCCCGCTGTGCGGTTCATTAGAACGCCGTTTAATATGATCGTGGACGACCCGCCGCCGTCAAGATTTATGGCGCGCATGGCGCCTAACTTTATCAGAAGTTCGGAGAGCGCGGCCTGCGTCATTCCTTCGGCGTCCGCGCGTCTTCCTTCGACGACCACGCACACGGCCCGGCCGCTTTTTTGTATCGCGATCGCGGTGCGAGGATTCTTCGATTCTTTAGCTTCGCGGCTTTTAGTGAGCGAAACCGGCGTTTTTCCGTCATAGACGAGCATGGGTTTGGATTGAAGATACGCCTTCACCTTCTTGTTTTTTGAATTGGAAACGCTTTTAAAATCGGCGCCTTTGATAATATCGAAAGTTCCGTCGTCAAAAACCGCGACATAAGGATAAAGCGAATGTTCTATGAAAAAGGGATACTTCCTGAAATTTTTCATGACGCATCCGACGGAATAGACCTTATCGTTCATCAGCGCGTAATATCCGCCATTGACGGCTAAAACGACATCTTCGTCAACCGTGTCGCCGAGCTTTCTTATCTCGCTTCCAAACGATATTTCCGGCGAGACCGGCGGCTCGCGCTTTGCATCTATCACGGCGACATGTATGATATTTTTTTCAGCCGTATTTTCGGCGCTGAAAAAATCAAGCGCGTGAACATTTTTCGGAGACACGCTCACTTCGTATTTTATCTCGAAGCCGTTTTTTTTGAGAAGATCGGCAATATCAGACGCTGCATTAAATTTTTCAGAGGCCAAAGCCGTTCCAGCGGTATATAGCGCCATTATTAAAAATACGGCGATAAGTATTACAGCGTTTTTGAAGTTTTTTTCATTCAAATGATTTACCCCTTGCCCGCGCTTATAGCACGGCCTCTCCCTCAAGGGGAGAGGTAACTGACATCTTTAATATTTTGGCTCTTTCGTGTTTGGTATGGGTATTTTTTTTGTGAAGAACGGAGAGTGAAGAGTTAAGGAATAGGCTCGCTTCGCGAGCCTTTACAAAAAAGTGCTTGAAACGCGAAACAGACTGCTTGAATTGTCAAAAAATCCTTTAGTTCTCCGCTCTCCACTCTGAACTCTCAACTTAGAATGGACTAATTTCACCCATACGATTTAAGTAAGAGCCAATATTTTTTTAAATCAAGATCCGGCGCCTATTCAGCGGCGTTAAATCAAAGCTTTTTAAGGAGGTCGAAAACTTCGTCTATTATAGGGGTTTCGATCGTCAGGCAGACGCGCACATAACCTTCGCCGGAATCGCCGAAGGCGCTGCCGGGAACGGTGGCGAGCTGGAATTCGTCAAGAAGCCGCGCCGAAGCTTCGACGGAGGTTTTAGCGAATTTCGTTTCGAGCATTCCGTAGAAGGTACCCTGCGGGAAAACCCAGGACGCGCCGGGAAGCGCTTTGACCTTTTTATCGAAGTAATTTCTGCGTTCTTCGTATACATTGTTTAATTTCGGGATGAAGTCCTGCGGCCCGCGGAGCGCCTCGAGCGCCATGAACTGGCTGACGGAGGTGGCGCAGGTGGCGCTGTGCTGCTGGAATTTAACGATATTTGAAACGAGCTTCGAATTCGCGGCGATATAGGCTATTCTAAGGCCGGTCATAGAGTAGGATTTCGAGAATCCGTTGATGAGTATCGTGCGCTCTTTCATGCCTTCGATAGACGCCATCGAGGTGAACTTGCGGCCGTCGAACAATATTTTTTCGTATATCTCATCAGATATAACGAGAATATCGTGCTCTATGGCTATCTTCGCGATCGCTTCGAGTTCGCTTTTATCAAGAACCATACCGGTAGGATTGCAGGGATGATTCAATATCATCATTTTCGTTTTCGGCGTGATCTTGCTTTTTAAAACGCCCATATCGAGCTTGAAGCCGTTTTTCGGGTCGGTCGGAACGGGAACCATTTTTCCGAGGCAAATATTTATCATGTCTGCGTAGGAAAGCCACGAAGGATCGATGACGAGGACCTCGTCGCCTTTATCGATGACAGCCATTAAAGCGTATAATATGGCCTGTTTCCCGCCGGGGGTGACTATTATTTCGCTCAGATGATCGTATTTGACGCCGTTCTCATCCAGAAGTTTTTTCGCGATAGCCTCGCGAAGTTCAACTATTCCGCGGCTGTTGGTATATCTGGTCTCGCCGCGTTTGAGCGCGTCGATCCCGGCTTCGATTATGTTCTGAGGAGTTTTAAGGTCGGGCTCGCCCCATGAAAGATCTATCACGCGCTTTCCCTGTTTTTTAAGCGCGAGGGCTTTTTCGGCTATGGCTATGGATGAGGAATTTTTTAAATTAAGGAGGCGTTCGGCGAATATTATCTCTTTCATTATATCACCCGTTTTATATATTTGGCCTTTTCAAGTTTCATATGCCGGAACTGATCCGCGCGACCCGATAAACAAACCGTTTCATATATCAAAACTTGAAAGAACCATTGTTTCGTTATGGCGTAAATTTGCCGTAAACAAAGAAAGATTATCAAAAATTAAGGCTTCTGTCAATAAATTCTTTTGTAAATTCTTTTTGACAAAAGCTCTTTTGAGTGATATAATCGAGCCATATAAGAAACAAGTATCAAGTAGGTATTTCATAATAAAAAACAAAAAAGAAAGTCGGGGGTAGTCCATGAACACCTATAATCTCGAATCACTCGGCATTTATAACGCCGCCAACGTTTACAGAAACCTTTCAGTATCCGAATTGATAGAAACGGCGCTCGCGCGCCAGGAAGGAAAACTCGCGTCCGACGGAGCACTCGTCGTGAACACGGGAGAGCGCACAGGCCGTTCGCCTAACGATAAATTCATCGTCGACACGCCCGACATCCATGATAAAATCTGGTGGGGCCCGGTCAATAAACCCATGAAACCTGAACTTTTCGATTATCTTTATACGCTGGCGACGACATATCTTCAAAACCGCGATATTTTCATATTCGACGGATTCGCCGGCGCGGACGTAAATCACAGGCTCAGCATCCGCGTCGTAGCCGAAAAAGCATGGCATGCGCTTTTTTCGAACACATTATTCATAAGGCCCACCCAGGCCGAACTCGCTGCGCATATCCCGCAATTCACGGTAATAAACGCCTGCGGAATGAAAGCCATTCCGAAGATCGAAGGTTTGAACTCGGAAGCCTTCATCTGCGTCAATTTCGAAAAAAAGGTCATTCTCATAGGCGGAACGCAGTACGCCGGCGAGACCAAAAAAAGTATATTCTCGATATTGAATTATCTGCTGCCGCAGAAGAACGTATTCCCGATGCACTGCTCGGCTAATCTCGGCGAAAATGACGACACCGCGCTTTTCTTCGGATTATCAGGCACCGGAAAGACCACTCTTTCAGCCGATCCGCTAAGACGCCTCATCGGCGACGACGAACACGGCTGGTCGAACGACGGCATATTCAATTTCGAAGGCGGCTGCTACGCGAAATGCATCAACTTGAGCTACGAAGCCGAACCGCAGATATGGAACGCCATAAAATTCGGATCCGTCCTTGAAAACGTTGTCATCGCGCCGATATCGAAGGTCCCTGATTTCAAATCCGACAAGATCACGGAGAACACGCGCGCCACATACCCCGTCGAACACATCCCCAACTGCGTCATTCCGGGCGTCGGCAAACATCCCAAGAACGTTTTCTTTTTGACATGCGACGCTTTCGGCGTGCTTCCTCCTATCGCAAAACTCGACGCCAATATGGCGATGTATCACTTCCTTTCAGGATATACCGCGAAGGTCGCAGGAACTGAAGCCGGAATAACCGAACCCAAGGCTACTTTCAGCACATGTTTCGGTTCGCCATTCCTTCCGCTTCACCCGACCACATACGCGAGACTTCTCGGCGAGTGCCTCACCAATTACGGCGCGACCTGCTGGCTTGTGAACACGGGCTGGAGCGGCGGACCGTATGGAACGGGATCGCGCATGAAAATATCGATAACACGCGCGCTTCTTACGGCTGCGCTGCGCGGAGAACTCGAGCACGTTGAATATCACAAAGACCCTATATTCAACTTCTGGGTTCCAAATTCATGCAACGGCGTCAATTCGAGCGTTCTGGTTCCAAGGAACACATGGAAGAACACCGAGGCTTACGACAGAAAAGCGCATGAACTCGCGTCGCTCTTCGTGAAAAATTTCGATATGTATAAAGATTTCGCGTCGCACGACATCATATCCGCGGGCCCTTGCGCATAATTTAACGAACCAATATCAGATATAACAAAATCCGCCATTTGAGCCTCACGGCCAGGTGGCGGATTTTTATATACGGGACGGACGGCCCGGGCGCAAAGCGCCGTGAAAATCCCGAAATGTGAGGTGAAAAAGGCTTTTTGCGGCATCACTTTTTTACGCTGGACGAGGCCGACCGTATGTAACGCGCAAACGGGACCCATAAGCAAGCGGTCCCGTGAACGGAAAAATGCAGGCGCAAAAGAAGATACGGAAAAAAAGAAAACCTGATCAGATAAAAACAAAACTCATAAAACAAAAAGACCGGAAAGAAATAACTCTCCGGTCTTTTTTATTATTTCGGGACGCTTTTTTTCAATGCGCCGCCAGTGTATTATTTGCCTTCGGTCTTGGGAGCTTCGGGTGCTTTCGGTGCTTCAGGGGCTTTAGGAGCTTCGGGAGCGGGAACCGGTGCCTGTTCGCCTTTAGGCATTTCGGGCATTTTTACTTCCTGCGCGCCTTCGGGTTTTTTGAAGAGATTCTCGTCGATAGCGCCGAATTTCCAGTCTTTGTAAAGCGCTTCGGTCATGACCTCGTCTTTTTCGTTGAAAACTGTCATTTTAGCGTAAACGCCGTTCTTGTTGTCTATCGTGAAAACGGTCTTTTGTTTGGTGCCCTTGTCTAAGAGCGTGAATGTTTTGTTTTCGCCGTCTTTACCTTCGGTGATATCGCAGGTGGGTTTCTGCTTTTCGATCATTTCGCGGATATTCATGTTGTCGACGGATGCGCGGTCCATGGGCATTATCATTTTCTGAGCTTCGATATAGGTCCACGCGGCGGCGGGAGTAACTACCATTCTGGTTTTCATGCCCTGGACTTCTGAATCTATTCTGAAGTTTTTGATATCTTTGAAGTAGAACGTCATGAGGTTCTTCATTTCCTGATCGCCCATTTTTGATTTGGTTTCCATCGTGTAGGTTACCTGGTTGGCGCATTTTTCGGTGAGCTTGATGAGTTCTTCGAAAGCGGCGTTGGCTTTAGGGTCGTCAGCCGCGAATGCGGTAGAGATAATGAGTGCGAGAGCGGCGATCACCGATAAGATACTTAAAACTTTTTTCATTTAAAACCTCCGGAATTTTATTTTTTTGATTTGAATTATCATAACATAACCCGGGCGATTTTTCAATAATTAATTGGCGTATTTTTTTAAACGGTAATAAAGTTTTTCTGGTTTGACTTAAAGGCTTATTTATGATATATTAAAAAAATAATATTTAAATAAAGACGCTTTAATGAATGTAATTAACGGAATAGAAAATTATAACCGTTCCGACCGCCCCGTCTGTGTAGCATTGGGCGCTTTTGACGGCATACACCCCGGGCATGCCGCGCTTATCGAAGGCGTTGTAAAAAGCGCAGCGGCGTCAGGCGGCGAATCGATGGTTCTAACCTTTCACCCGCACCCGAGGACCTTTATAAAAGGCCGCGATTCGTTTAAAATGATACTGACGCGGGACGAAAAGTTAAAGATACTTGAAAAATATGGAATAGAAACGGTTTTGATAATCGAGTTCGATGATAGATTCGCGGCCATGGCACCGGAAGAGTTCTGCGGCGGAATACTGCATGAAAAACTTGGCGCGGCTGAAGTTTTCGCGGGGTTTAACTTCTGTTTCGGCGCGGACCGGGCCGGAAACGCGAAAAGCCTTATAGAAGCCGGCAAAAAATACGGTTTTAAGGTCAATATAATCGCGGGCCTTGAAATTTCAGGATTCGTTGTTTCCTCTTCGAAAGTGCGGCTTTTGATAGAATCCGGCGCGGTGGAGGACGTCATCAAATTTCTCGGAAGGCCTTACACGCTATCGGGAACGGTCGTTCACGGCGACGGCCTCGGCAGGCGCTTAAATATTCCGACGGCCAACATAAAACCGGGTGACGAAGACAAGATAATCCCGAAGGCGGGCGTGTACATGGTCGAATGCAGGGCCGGAAACGAAAATTACAAGGGGCTCGTTAACATCGGGACGCGCCCTACGGTATATGAAAAAAGTTCGAGCATCATAACGATAGAGCTGCACATTTTAAACTTCGGCGGCGACATCTACGGAAAAGAAGTCGAAGTGATATTTTTAAAAAGGATCCGCGACGAGCGCAGATTCACGGATTTCAATATGCTTTACAGCCAGATACAAAGCGATATCAAGTACGCGCTGGATCATTTCGGCGCTTGAAAAATTTTAAGTTCAGGAACGGGAAATGCACGAAGCAGACATAAACAATAAAACAAATCCCGCGGGCGAGAATGAATCTTCGCAGGTTAAAAAGACGGCGAAACAGCTTTTAACCACAAAGACGAGTTCGAGCATAGCCACGAAACTCACTTTTTATATAACTTTTCTCATTTTCGGCATAATGGCGGCCACATCCATTTATATGGCGCGCCAGCAGGAAATGGTGCTTGTCGGCAAGATGATCGGAATAGCCGAAAATCTGAGCAAGGCGCTTGTGATAAATTTCAGCGAGGCGATACTTTCAAACCAGCTCGTGTCGCTTCAGGGCTCCGTCGAGGACGTAAAGCGCGACGATCGGGACCTTCTGGTATGCGAAGTTTACGATAAAGACCTGCGCTGCATAGCCTCATCCAGCGATAAAAACGCCGGAAAAACGCCGGAAGAGAACAAGGTCTCGGACGGACTCGTAAAAAGAGCCATCGAGACGGCTTCCACGCAGCGAATACTGTCGTCTCAAAAACAGAACCTCGAGATCGCCATTCCTCTTGTCATCAGTAAAACCACGAAGGGAAGCCTTTTCATAAAATATTCTCTCGCGACCATGAACGACGAGATCGCATCCTCCTATCTTAACTCGATATTGATCTGCATCGTCGCCATCATCGTCGGGTGGCTGCTTTCGATGTTTTTGAGCCACAAGATAACGACGCCGATATTTGACCTGGTGACCGGCGCGAACGAGGTTTTAAAAGGGAATTTCGACTGCAAGATAACGAGCATTTCAGACGACGAGACCGGAATAATATCGACGGCCTTCAACTCCGTCACAGAAAATCTCACGCTCAAAATAAAGGAATTGAAGGAATACGCGGAAAACCTTGCGAAGATAAACGCCGAACTCGACAAAAAGATAAGTGAAATGAGCTCCCTGCAGGAACTTGGAAAGGTCATAAGTTCAATCTTCAATCTCGAGGAACTATTGCGCGCCATTATCCAGAATTCGACGATCGTCATGAAAAGCAAGCGCTGCTCCATCGTTCTGGTCAATGAAAAGACCGGCGATTATTATATAAAGGTCGCGAAGGGGCTCGAAGAAGCCGAAAGCTTCATTGAAAACCTGAAACTTAAGACCGGCGGGCTGGTCACCGACTACTGCACGAAGCAGAAACTGCCGCTTCTTGTGACGGACATGGAAAACGACGACCGTTTCCCGAAGACCGGCGCGAAATATAAAACCAAATCATTCATAGCTGTGCCGCTCATCGTTAACGACAGGGTCATCGGCGTCATCTCGGTCACCGAGAAATTCAACGACGAACTTTATAATATGTCCGATATCCAGCTGCTGCAGATATTCGCCAATCAGGTCGTCATCGCCATAGAGAACGCTAAATTATACGAAAAACTCGTCGTTCGCGAAAAACTCGAGCGCGAACTCGAGATCGCCCACAATATCCAGATGAGCATGCTGCCCCAAAAATATCCGGAAATAGCGGGCATTTCAATAGCCGGAATCTCGATACCGGCGAAAGAGGTCGGCGGCGATTACTACGATTTCCTGCCCGTCACGGACTCGAAGGTCGCCATAACGATAGGCGACGTATCCGGAAAAGGCGTTCCGGCGGCGCTTATGATGGTCATGATCCACTCGATATTAAGGGCGAAGGTCACGAGCGAGCACAGCCCGAAGAAACTCGTGTTCGACCTGAACAACTCGCTTTTCAACGAACTCGAACCGCGAATGTTCATAACATTTTTCTATATGCTCTTAGACACCGAAACAAAACTCATCAGATATACCAACGCGGGCCATAACTACCCGATGATCTTCCACGCCGATAACACGGAGGTTGAATCGCTCAAGGACGGCGGCCTGCTTCTGGGCGTTTTCGAGGGACCTGAATACCAGGAAGGATCTTATCAGCTGGTCATCGGCGACGTGGTCGTCATGTACACCGACGGCATAGTCGAAGCGATGAACGAGAAAGATGAGATGTACGGGTATGACGAATTCTGCGAACTGATGCACAGGATAAAACACAAGAAAGCCGAAGAGATCAAAGAAGACATACTTGAAGCCACGCGCAATTTCATGGGCGAAGCCGCTCAATACGACGATCTGACGCTCATAGTCATCAAGATCGATAAAGAATAAATACCAGAACGCCAATTATTTTTTTCTGTTTGAACCGACGGTTATCTGACGCTTGTTTGAAGCGGCATCCTTTTTCGCGTAGGCGTCGACCGTTTCAAGATCATAATCAGAGCTTAATTTGAACTGGTCGATCATCTGTTTGAGTTCGACCGCCCGTCCGTACAATTCGGTGCTCGCGGCGGCCGTTTCTTCGGCGGTCGCTGTATTCTGCTGAGTGATGTTATCGATCTGAACGAGGCCGGCGTTTATCTGATCGACCGCTGATTCCTGTTCTTTTGAGGCGGCGGCGATCTCTTTTATGAGGTCCGTCACCTTCGCGGAGCCTTCGACTATTGTTTCGAGCGAGCGCGAGGTGTCTTCGGCGATCCTGGTCCCGGCCTGGGTTTTCTTAACGGAATTAGCTATCATGTCCTCGGTTTCTTTTGCCGCTTTCGCGCTTCTCTGAGCGAGGTTTCGAACTTCTTCGGCGACGACCGTGAACCCTTTTCCGTGTTTTCCGGCGCGCGCGGCTTCGA
>CAZKCG010000061.1:0-27953 GCA_964551445.1 uncultured bacterium
CCACCACGTCGAACTCCCGGTCGCCAAACGGCACCTTCGTTTCTTCGACGAGGCCTTTAAGCGTATCGACCATGCTTATAAAGCTTCTGGAAAGAATATCTTTATCGGAGCGCTGAGTTATATTGATTGAAAGCCTTCCGCCGGCTATGCTGTCGGCCGCGTCAGAGATCCCGCCTATATAATCCACCATTTTTCTGAAGGAATCGGCAAGAACGCCAATTTCATCGGCGGAATAGTGGATAACTTTGTGGCTGACATCGCCTTCGGAAATGCTTATAGCTATATTTGAAAGATCGTTGATAACATAAGCGGTTGAGAAATAAAAGGAAATGAAAAAATAAATTAAAATTATCAAACTGATCACGGCGAAAGTAAGAACTCTGTTTTTTTGATCCGCAAACCCTTTTATCCTGATGTCAATAAGATCGTCAAGTGTCTCTAGCATGGCGCTGTGAAGACGGAAGCACCCCGAAATTTTCCCTGAAATTTCAGAATAAAATTGCGAAACATCAGCGTCAATTTTTTCAAGATTAATAATTCTTTCGTTAACATATTTCTGAAAAATTTCAACATTACCGGTGCAGCTGTTCAGATCATTTTCTATGAGCATTTTAACTTTTTCATTATACTCAAAAGCTTTTTGCATGTTTTTAATAAGGCCCTCGTTGTTTGACTGCATATTTGCAGATAACATCAAAAGTTTCGTCTTTTCCTCGGCCGATATTTTTTTCGACGAAATAACGCTTAAGCATTGCGCCCTCGCGCGGTCAATATTATCTATTAATCCCGGTAATTTTGTGGCAACTGAATCCATCAGATAATAAGTATCGATGTCCGGGTCGAGGGTAAGATTTGAATTATCGGCCACGTCGATTATCAGTAAAAGGATATTTGAAATAATGTTATTATATTTTACCAAGCACTCTTCAGTTTTTTGTGCGCTCTTCGAAACACTTTTTATATCCTTAAAGCCTTCTTTGATCACATTCCATTTTTGAGTCGATTTAAGTTCTTTTCCCAAATTATTATCAACGGAGTCGATGCCGCTGATGCATTCATCGATTTTTGTTCCGGCAAGGTCCGCTGTCTCTTTCGTCGAAACTCCGGAAACTCCTGATTTCTCAATATTGGCTTTGTTTTGCTGAACATTTTCAAGTAATTTGGCAAGCGGCTTGATATAAGCCGTGCCGAGCTTTTCTTTTTTTGAAAAATCCATGGTCGAATCGATCTGGGTTGTAATAGAATTCCAGAAAAAGGAAAAAGCTATCAAAATAATAATACCGATCAGAAAAAATTTGCGGGAGTATTTCAGGCAATTCATTAGTTTGATACCGGGCCAAAACAATAAATTCATCACAATCATCCTTCGGTCTGGAATTTTTTATTCAAATTTAATAATAAAAAGTTAGTTGGACATAAAATATTTAATTCGAACTCTGAAATCGAAAAAAGATATAATCAGTCCTATTTTTTTTATTTTTTTCAAAAAGAAGGGACTCTCAATTTTGAAAGCCCCTTCTTTTGTTTCGCGCGGCACCGGCCGCGCTATTTCATGTGGGGTAGGGGACACTTTTAAAAGCGTATGAAATGATCAAAACGAATGGGTTTCATACGCGGTTTCTCCATGAAGCGCTTCGTCAAGTCCTACTTCTTCATCGTCTTTGCCGACCCTGACCGGCGTTATCAAATTAATTGCCGCGAGCATAAAATAAGTGAATGCGAAAGCGTATATGGAGGTTAATACTATAGCTCCGAGCTGAACCATGAAAAATTTCATGCCTTCGGCGCCGCCCAGAAGAAGGCCGTTGACTCCAGCGGGATTAACGGATTTATCAGCGAATATTCCAAGCATGATTATTCCGATCATGCCTCCGACTCCATGAACGCCCCAAACATCGAGGGCGTCATCCCAGCCGAGGGCATTTTTAAGCATTACCGCGCCGTAGCAGACAACGCCCGCGACGCAGCCGATTATAACGGCGCTGTTTATCGTGACGAAACCCGCGGCCGGCGTTATGGTCGCAAGGCCGGCTACCGCGCCCGTGAGAAGGCCGAGAAATTTAGGTTTCTTTTCAAACCCCCAGGCTATGGCGAGCCATACGATCGCGGCAAAAGACGCGGCCGTATCGGTGTTTAAAAACGCCAGGGCCGTAACTGAATCGACAGCGAATTCGCTTCCGGCGTTAAAGCCGTACCAGCCGAACCACAAAAGCCCTGTCCCGAGAGCGACAAGCGGTATGCTGTGCGGGACGTTCGAAAGTTCCTTTCGTTTTCCGACGTATAAAACAGAAGCCAGCGCTGCCATTCCGGCGATATTATGGACGACGATGCCGCGCGCGAAATCGAGAACGCCGTATTTAGCCATTATTCCGCCGCGCCAGATCATGTGGACCATGGGGAAATACACGAAAACAAGCCAGCCGACAAGAAATATGACGTATGCCTTAAAAGTTACCCTGTTAGCGAAAGCGCCCGTTATAAGTGCCGGAGTTATTATCGCAAACATCATCTGATAGGCGATGAACACGAAAAGCGGTATCGTAGGATTAAGCGGGGTCGGAGTGTTTACGGTTATCCCGCTGAAAAAAGACTGATTGAAATTGCCTATTATTCCGAAAAAATCCGTTCCGCTTTTAAGATCGCCCGAAAAGCACATGGAATATCCGAAAAGATACCATATAACGGATGTGATGCCCATTGAAATGAAACTTTGAAGCATTATCGTAAGAACGTTCTTTCTTCCGACAAGGCCTCCATAAAAGAAAGCGAGCCCCGGCGTCATGAGCATTACAAGGCTCGTGGCTATGAGCATAAAGCCGGTATTTCCGGTATCCCATTTAGATATGACCGCCGCGGTATTTAATAAAACTTCTGCCGATTCTGGCATTTTTACTCCCCCTAATTTTAAATTATTATTTATAGCCCGCATTCGCGGACCATATTTATTATTACCGCCAAACCCCCCACACGAATGTAACGGCGGCAAAAATATTAACGAAACAAATAGACAGCATCCACTATCAGCTGACGGAGAAAAGCCGACGGATATTTTTCCGGGACGCTTTTTTAATGAACATAATTATTTAAGCGGTATAGAATAAGTGACGCCTACCCAGTGCTGTTTTGGAAACTCAGCCTGTGAAAGCGGAAGAGGGCTTTTTAGCGGTTTATAGAAACAATAGAACCAGCTGACCTTTGGGCTTAATGGCTGTGAAACGCCTATTCCGACTGACGCAAGCGGCCCGCCGATATAGTCTGCCATCATCGTGACGGGATGTTTCGGGTGTTTCCATATAACTCCGTCCACGGCCGCGATCAAACCGCTGCTCTTTTTATTGTCGAGGTCAACCTGTTTAAAGCCGAGAATATTGGATTGATAACCCAGATGAAGCCTCACGTCCTTGAACGCTTTTGAAAAAACAATATAAGGCGAGGGAAAATAGTACTGATCTCCCGGATATTTTTTAGCTCCGAGAAACATCGCGCCGATAGCCATTGAAACTTCATCCGATCCCTGGGTCAGTATTCTCCATTTGAAATTCCAGTCCGTGCGGCCTGGATAATTTCCGCCGTCCACGAAGGACTTGCTGCCGATAAAATCCGCGCCAAGCTCGAGTTTTTTGTATCCGTATTGAAGGGAATAGATCATGCTGGCGGTATCGACGGGTTGAGGGGTCTTATAGGCGTACTTATAATAATTGAGCATCAGAACAACGGTATCGTTCGCAGTGATATCGGTGGACGGGACGTTGCAAAAGATCGTGGGAAGAGCGTAAGAAGACTGAACCGAGAGTAAAATGATTAAAAAAGCTATAGAAACGATAACGAGGTTAGTTGATCTGATTGAATTTTTATACAATGACAAAACTAAACACCTTACCTTTTTGATAAAATTTTTGGCTTTTATAATTTAATTTTAACATCGGTGGAGCGAATAATCAACATTGATTAAATACGTATAATATACTTATAAAAAATAAGTATGTTGTTTGAAATATACATATAAAACAAGTATTTCGGCTCATCATTCACGAGCATTTAATGAATGAACAGCTGAGTTACATTGAAAAGTAGTTTTGAAGATAAGTGACGAGATTTATTCCGGCTTTGGCGATGCCGAGTTTTTTTCTGATGTTATTGCGGTGGGTTTCGGCCGTTCTTAAAGAAATGTTAAGCATCCCGGATATGTCCTTGCTGGTCATTCCGTTCTTGATCATATTGCAGATGCTGATCTCTTTAGGCGTGAGTTTCAGCGATTTAACCGAGATCCGGCTGCCGAAGCCGGAGGTCAGTTCCTCCACGTTTTTTTTGAGAAGTTCGACCGCCCTTTTCTCGCGGCCGTCTGAAATGGACCGCAGTTCATTCAAGATCGGCATCAGAACGTTCTCGGCGTTCAACATAACGTTATCCTGGACCTGTTTTTTCTCGATCTCTATCCTTCCGAGAACCTCTTTCAGCGCGATATTTTTCCGTTCGAGCTCTAAATTCTGTTCGATAAGTTTTTTACGGGATTCCTCGAGCTCGCGGTCGGCGCTCTTTCTCGATGTGATATCGCGGTTGGACGCGCGGCGGCCAAGGTAACTTCCGTTCTTGCCGTAAACGGGCTGCGAGATATGGTGGATCCATCGGATATCGCCGTCGGAGCGGATTATTCTGAAGTCCGTTTCGCATATGGCCGACGCTTCGGACGCACCGCGCATGACCGAAACCGCTCGTCTTCTGTCGGCGGGATGCATTATCTTTTCAAAAAGAGCGGGTTCGTTTATGAATTCGCCCGGAGCATAACCGGAAATCCTTTCGCATGACGGCGAAACATAGCGCATTCCGCCTTCGGGCGATATCCAGTATTCCCAGTCATAGGTGAAATCAGCGACCGTCCGGTAGCGCTCCTCACTCTCCAATATCTCGTCCTCCATCATTTTTCTCTCGGTGATATCGCGGTTCGAGGCTCTTCTGCCGAGCGCTTTTCCTCCGGATCCGAAGACCGGCTGCGAAATATGATGGATCCATCTGACCTCACGGTCGGGGCGGATGATGCGGAAAATAATTTCGGATATTCCCGCTCTTTTCGCGACTTTTTCCATGTAAAGCATGGTCAGGCGCCTGTCGTCGGAATGCATTATATCGTAGAAAAGCCCGGGATCTTTTATGAACTCTTCCGGACTTCTGCCGGATATCCTTTCGCATGACGGCGAAACATATATCATTTCCCCCCCGGGGGATGTCCAGTATTCCCAGTCATAGGTAAAATCGGCGACCGTCCTGTAGCGCTCTTCGCTTGCCCTGAGCTCTTCCTCCGCGCGCATCCGCATCTCGTCGCTATCGTTATCGAACAATCTTGAGCAGCTCACCCCGCGGACCTTGGCTGCTTTTTTCCCGAGCATCTTTTTCGCGGCGGAATTTAAAAAGACGAGCTTGCCATCCCGGCCGAAAACCAGCACGGGTTGACAAATTTCGTCAAAAACGGATTCGTTTAAATTCGGGGCGCGTCTGGCCATTTCGTCTATTGTTTCCAATCGTGATTTTTTTATTCCGGCGTAATCATAGCCGTCTATCTTAGATGAATCATAAATGCAGCCCTATTCTTATGCGAAATGATATTTTAGTTAAATTTTGCGGGGAAGTCAAGTAAAAAACAATTATGAGGCGCGGCCCGCTATTCTTTTTCCAGCAGATATAACTGGTTATCCTCGAGCTTGTAAAACGCCGGCACTACATCGACGTTATATTTATTCATAAGCCTTTTCGATTCATCGACGACGAAATTAATTTCATTGTCGATCTCGAACATCGGCGCGTAGTTGAGGAAATGTTCCTCCGCTTTCTGTTTATCCCATTTAGCCACTTCCACCAGGCCCTGAATGAAAATATCCTTTTTCGACATTAAATTCACCATGCCGCAGTTGTTGTGGCTTATCAATATTATCTGTCTTATTTTGCTCACCGCGATAGCGTACGAAACCTTGAATTCGCTGTATCTCAGATTCGCCCCGCCGGTCCTGATTATATACGCGAAGTTTTCAGGCATTTTCAATTGTTTTCTGTTGTCCATGCACATGGCGATGAGCAATTCCGCTGATTCATATTTTTTAAACGGTGCGCCAAGGTTATGATATCTTAACAGATCGCCTACCGGCGTCTCCTTGTATTTTTCAGAAATATCGTCTTCCTTCAGAATATTTATCAGCCGCATTTTTTCATCTCCGTTTTCGCTAAAATGATCATTTCAAGATTCTTCTCCAATTATTTTTTATTATTTTCATTATCTTTTTTCCGCTCGTCCTTTTCTATAACCGGCGGGTTCGCTATCTTTCCGTCGTTCCTTTCGATCCATCTCAAATAATAATAATTAGCGACGCCCAATATCACCATCGCAAGAAGAAACGCAGGATAAGTAACCCTCCAATTATCGGCGCCGGTCATCATAGTCCATTCGGACATTCCGCCGATGCCGGCGAGAAGCGTTAGCGGCATGAAAATAGTCGTTATCAGCGTAAGACGCCTGACGCTTACGTTCGTTTCGTTGGAGATCCTGGCCATCTGGTTGTTGATCATTGAAAGATACATTTCCATAAGGCTTGTAACTATATCGCGGTAAGTTTCGGTCAATTCAAAGAATTTCGCGAGGTGATCGTAGATATCGCGGTAATGGAAGATCGCATCATCGGAAACGAAAGGACAATCCTTGCGGCATATCTTTACCATGACCTCACGCTCGTGGAAAAGGCTCTTTCGAAGCATAATAAGATTGCGGCGAAGGCGCATTAGATCAGCGGGATTAAAGCGCGACAGATCTTCGAGCATCGAATCCTCAGCCCGGTCAAGCTCCTCTTCGAGCATTTCTATGGTATCGAACTTTCTGTCCACTATATAATCTAAGACCACATGCATGAGAAATGCGGGGCCATGACTGGCGCTTTCGCTGCCGGATTCGACCAGTTCCTCGATGTCGTCCATGAGTTTCGGCGAAGCGGCGCCGAAACCGCTGACAGTGACCAGATAATTTTCGCCGATGATAAGATCTATTTCCTCCACGCTTAGTTTCCTGTCCGCATAATTGAAGGCATTGAAAAGAATGAAAGTATTTTTAGGAAAATCCTCCATCTTCGGTATCTGGTTATCGTCGGTGCAATCCTCAATGGTCAGATGGTGTATTTCAAGAGGCGCCCCCAGCTGAGACAGTTCTTCGGCCGTGGGCTGGAAATAATTCAGCCACAAAAAACCGCCTTTTTTGACCGCGTCGAGCACTTCGGAAAGTTTTTCGATCTTGATGAACTTACCGTTGTTATTGATGTGAAAAAAATGAGATATGGACATCGGCGTCCTCCCTGCCATAGTATATTAACGCTGTTCAGACGAATAAACGCATAATTATATCACATTATCGTAGATCATGCGAAATTTTTTTATCCGGGGCCGCGGGCGAACCCTTCTTCGCTTCTTATCAAAGTTCTTTTTTTTCAAGCGCATTTACGCCGGCTGAAAAAGCAAAATATGACGCGGCCAGCCACACGAAAAAATATAGATAGATCGACGGCATTTCAAACCCCATGTTATGAAGCCTGAACGCGCCGACGCACATAACCGCGAGAGCGACGAAAACGATTATCTGGATCACGGGATCGGCGGGCTGAAGGCCGTCCGGATCTTTTTTAGATGAAAATTTCGCGTAAGTGAGACTGCCGAAGCCGTAACATATAAGGGGCGCAGCCGAAGCCCAGATGATTATCAGAAAAAATATTTCCAGGAATTCCCCGAGATCCAGCCGCATAAAATACATCCAGGAGCTGTTCACGAATAAAAGCAGACAGGTCCATATCAGCCAGTAAAAGGCAATTTTAGCCTCCAGAAAGTCTTTCAGCTTCACGGACATGGGCCTTAAAAGCTGCATGAAAGCCCTTTTACTGACCAGATCGCCCGCCATGAACTCCGAACCGTACATCAATACGGTCGAATTTATAGCGAATATCATCCAGTATTTACTTGACGTTCTGACCGCCTCGAATAATTTAGCCGGAAGATAAAAAGGCAGCGCGAATATGACGGGTATCATAACGATGGAAACCAGCAATACGTTTTTACTGATGATGTGACAGAGTTCGTCGTATATCGCGCCGCGCCAGACGGCCGGCATTGAAACGAGAGGCCGGAAATACGCGACCGACTTCGATGAATTCTGTCTCAAGGACATTTTATCCAGAAGGCTTCCGATATCCCTGAAGAAAAATATCAGGTTTATAAAAAAGCTGATAACGATAGCCGCAATGGTTACGATCAGCGAATAAAAAATATTCGCGAATAAACCCGGATACCGGTCTTTAATAAACCCGTTAACGCCTTCCGAAAGCATCGCCGCCGGAAGGAATTCGAATTTTTGGGCGGCGCCTTTGATCGTGTTATGTATATTAGCCAGCGCGTTCTTATTATCATTTTTTTGCGTCAGAACATCTTTCAGGGCAGGAAAGTAAAAACAAAAAAGTATCACAAGAGCGAGCGCCGCTATTAAAAACAAAGTCCTTTGTTTAAAGAGCGATAGAAGTCTTGCCGTTATAGCCGCCATGGCCATAACGAGCGATGAAGAAAATATCATGACGATGATAAGCGAAAGCAATGAATATAAAACGAAACTCAAAATGATACCGGCGCCGTAGTATTTAAAGAAGAAAAAAAGGTAAAGCAGGCCGAGCGGGAATAAAAGAACTAGAACCGGAAGGATCTTGAGCGATATTTCGATAAGTTTATAGATGAAATACCTGGAAAAATCATTTGGAAACTGAAGAATGAACTGCGTTTCGCGCCTGTAATATATCTCTTCCACCTCGGTAAAAGCTTCCACCGAGATCGCCGTCAAAAGGATAATATTCAAAACGACGGCGCTCAAATAATTGAAATATTGAAACGTCGCAGGATTTATTAATTCACATATCACATCGCCATTTTTCACCCATATAAGCGTCATCATGGAGACGAAACCTGCGATTACCAGCACGGCCGTCACGCAAGCGAATTTTTCCGCCATCGGCATATTCGCGAAACGGTTTTTGATCATTATAAATTTGTATTTAAATAATGTCGCGATCATCAGACGGGTCTTCTCCGTTTTTTATTTCAGGATTCGTCAGAAGTATGAAAGCGTCCTCGAGCTCTCCGCCGGAACAGTTTCCGGCTTTTTTTATTTCTTCGGGCGTCCCATCCGCCAGCATTTTTCCTTTGTTGATTATCGCTATCCTCTGGCATAGCTTTTCGGCTATCTCAAGGACATGGGTTGTCAATAATATAGCCGTCGAGGAATTTTTAAGTTCGGCCAGGATATCCTTGAATTTCCTGGTGCTTAAAGCGTCCATCGCGGAAGTGGGTTCGTCCAGAAGCAATATCTTCGGCCTGTGCATGATGGCGGCTATTATGGATATTTTTTTCCGCATGCCGTTTGAATAGCATGAAATTATCTTTTCGGCGTCTTTTAATATTTCAAAAATTTCAAGATAATAATCTATGTTTTTTCTTTCGGAAACCGGGATATTGCGCATATCGCAGACGAAGTTCAAAAATTCCCTGCCCGTAAGCATTTCATACACAAAAGGAACCTCGGGAACATAGCCGAGAAAATTTTTATATTCATTAGCGATGTCGAATATAGATCTGCCGTCGTAGAGAATTTCGCCCGAATCAGGGGCGGACGCGAACGTGAGAAGTTTTAACGTAGTAGATTTTCCGGCGCCGTTGGGGCCGAGATATCCGAATATCTCTCCCGGCCTTATCTCGAAGCTGACGCCTGAAAGGGCCTGGAAATCGCCGTATTTTTTATTGAGGTCGCGAGCGACGAGCATATTTAAAAGACTCCTTTAGATCGTATACTTTATTTTGCGATTTGAAAAATCCAGCTTTGCCACCCGGCCGTTAAGACTCTATGACGATAGCGCGGCGAGCCCTGAAATAGTCGTCAGGGGTTTTGTTCACTTAAGCATTTGACGGAATGAATTCTTATTTCGGCACGAACGCCGAATTAATTTTCAAACTCAACTCATCGATGTCATAAGTTTTATAATAAAGCTACGGGGGGCTAATCTTCGAGCGCGTTTGAAAATTTCTTCATCGGTATGTCCGATAGTAATGAGCAGATTCATGTCCGGGTGATCGAAAAAGCCTATAGTAAAATCTGTCGCAAGCGTGAACTTTTCTAACATGCCGCGAAGTCCGGCGATGTCGCAAATGCCTTATTTGCCGTCAACAAGGGTTTCGTTGTTAATTTCAATCATGCGCTCTCCAGAATAATTTCTTAAAAGTCGCTACTGAACTTATTATACGCCTCTATCAAAATTAAATCAAGAGTATTATCAACCCGGGGTCCAAATTTATTTCAGGCGCCCGCCCCACCAGAACGGTGTGATAACGCCGGTCGCGACAAAATACATTCCGGTACCATCGATATTTACGACATACGCCGAATATGTTTCAGAACCTGACCTGTCATCAAAGACGGTAAATAATATTTTAGACGAGTCGGGTGAAAAACACATTGGTCCTTCGTTGAGCGATGTTCTCGTTATTCGTGTTTGCCCGGAGCCGTCGAGGTTCATCGTGTAAATTTCGGTATTGCCGTCCTGGTTGGAAAGAAACGCTATCTTTTTTCCGTCAGGTGAAAACATCGGCCAGTTTAAATTGTAATCACCACCGGCGATCATCTTTTTATCGCTGCCGTCGGCATTCATGATGAAAATTTTCGCCCATTCATCGATGGTCGCTGAATAAATGATCTTTTTCCCGTCAGATGAAAAAAAAGCGCTGCCATTATTATATGGTCCGGCAGTAAGGTTTAACATCCCGCCGCCATATAAATTCATTACATATATGTCATATTTTTTTTTGTCGACGCTGGATAGAAACACTATTTTTTGTCCGTCGGACGAAAAAGACGGGCTTGAATTGTAAGCGCCGTCAACTCCCCCTATTTTTTTTATGCCGCTGCCGTCGGCGTTCATAACGAATATCTGCGTTTTATTGAAATTCACCGCGTTTGAAGGATTTAACGCTGGATCATAGTAGTCGAAAAATTCCCTGTCCGAGCTGAATACGATCAACTTTCCGTCGGACGAAACCGAAGGAAACATGCTCAGAGCGCCCACCATTAAATAGTAAGCGATAAACCCGTCCGATAATCTCGTAGAATAAAAATTAGAGTATCTGTCGGAAATTACCGAAAGGCCGTCGGGCGAAAAACACGGATATTTCTGATCATAATTTTCCAGAGTGATTTTTTTAGTAATACCGGCCATAATATCATGAACGCATACCACGGACTTTTTGTTTTCATTTGTAATCGCGAATGTGAGCGATTTCGAATCGGGCGAGAAGAGCGGACGCGTTTTTTGATATGAGCTGTCGGTCATCCTTCGAGGGTTTTTGCCGTCAGCGTCCATTATATATATTTCTGACCTGCCATCCCGCCACGATATATAAGCAATGTTTTTGCCGTCAGGTGAAAAGCATGGTGAATCGTCGCTGAACGACTTGTTGTTCGTTATGTTGATCTCACCGCTTCCGTCCGCGCCGATCGTAAATATGTCGTAATACTGGCCGCGTTTCGATGAAAAAATTATTTTCGAACCATCGTTTGAAAAGAAAGGCAACCCGTCGCCGAAAGAATTTTTCGTGATCCTTTTCAGGCCGGTCCCGTCAGATGATATTGTATATAATTCATTCTGATATGAAAAGACGATTTTCTTCCCGTCAGACGATATGCACGGCGTGGAATTGATCTCACAGCCATCTATCACATTGACATATTCTTTTGTCGCGGTATCGAGCAAATATATTCCGAATTTTGAATTTAGCGGATTAACGCCCATGAATGCAGCGGTTTTTCCGTCGCGTGAAAATGAGATGTTATACATAAAAGACACTTTAGAGAACGTGAGCTGCGTAAGGCCGCTGCCGTCAGGATTCATCGAATAAAATTGGGCGCCGCCGCCCTGATAAAATTGAATGTTTGAAAAGACGACTTTTTCGCCGGTCGATTTATTTCCAGCAAGTGCGATGGCAAGGTCCTCAAATCGTGTCACGCCGCTTTCGGTATAGGAGGCGCGCAGCGTAACGCTTCTTTCTGTCAGTGATGCGATATATTCGTTATTGGAAATACTGCCGGCGCCGGATATGACCGACCAGACGGGATTTATTTTTTGTTCGCTGTAATCGGAATAAACGGCCACGCAGTTGAATTTTGAAAGGTCGATCTCGCCGGTCGACACTTTCGGGCTGTCGATCCTCAATTTTTCGAGCGTTCGATCGGGCGGCGCCACCATCACATAACCCCGGCCCCAGGAAAGCATTCTCATATAAGTATTTCTGAATGTAATTCTACGGGGAGCGCTCCCGTCAATTTCCGCAATAAATAAATCCATTATATCGTCGTTATAATTGCCCGAGCGAAAAGCGAAATGAAGGCCTTCCGGCGAAAGGCAGAGACCGCTGTCATCCTCGGGCGTTGAAATAAATTTTACCTTTCCGCTTCCGTCAGACCCTGAAGAATAAATATCGTAATTACCGGCTTCATTCGACGAATAATACATTTTTTGTCCGTCAGGTGAAAACGTCGGTGAACTTTCAGGCCCGGTTATCTTTGCTCTTCCACTGCCGTCGATATTCATAAGATAATCCTGGAAAATACTATCGGTGACGTACAGCCTGTAATGTATTTTCGATCCGTCCGCGAGAAAAATCCCGCGAGCACTGGCGGAACCATCGTCCGTGATCTGCGAAGGTTCCGAGCTTCCGTCGACATCGGCTATGAAAAGATCGTGTTTGGATTCATTCCACTGTTTCATTAATTCGTCCCAATCGTCCGATCTTTTTTTAAAAGCGGTAAAGACGATCTTTTTTCCGTCAGGTGAAAATGACGGAAGTGACGGAACAATAAAACGGTCTTTTGTGATGTTGATCAATTTATTGTCGGAAAGATTTAATATGTAAATTTCATCTGAACCGTATCCGCGGCGGTTTGAAACGAACGCGAGTTTCGTTCCATCCAGAGAAAGGGCCGGATAACCTTCCTCATATCGCCGGTCGGAAATTCTTGTGAGGTTGGATCCATCGGCATTGACCATAAATATCTGATTAATTCCATTTTCGAGAGCCATGAAAGCAAATTTACCAGAAACGGAAGTATTTGATGGTATTTTAGTTGAAAACGGATTCGATTCGCGGACCTGGCTTATGACTTTTCCGTCATGCGCCGTTATCCGAAACCGCAGGTCGTTCATACCGACCGCGCGGCCTTCAAACATTTTCCACTTGATCGTGATTTGAGACGCCGAAACTATTTCCGATGTCCGGCCTTCGTAATCGGTCAGCGGAAGATAATTTTTGCCGCCGTCGGATGAAACTTGAATATTCACGGAACATGTGTCGTTATCGGCGTCTTCCACTTTGAAACCGAGCGTCACTGTGCCGTCGATACCGCTGACATTGACGAATGCGACCGAAGGCTGCGAATTAAGCTTTGCTGGCGCAGTTTCAGGCGCCTGGAACGATCCGCCCGAAGAACAACCGCTGGAAAACAAAAGCGCTGAAAGCAAATATAATAAAGTCAAAAACCTTTTCATGCCTGAATAACTCCTCAAAAGTCCAGATGATAAACCTGTTCTAAATAGTTTTAAGCTTTGTAACTATTCTCAATAAGATAAAATTCCGGATATGTTTTGAAAAAACGTGTAACCGTTATTGTCATTTAAATAAAGATCGCCAGCCACCGAATCATTTGAAGTGTCTATAACTTTCAAAAAAGAAGGTCTGGATGCGTTGGCGATAAACAACAGCCGCCTGTCCGAGGATGCGGCGAGACCTCCGGGCGTGATCTTCGCGTCTTCGTTCAACCAGATGGTTTTTTCGGTTTTATTGCCCATATCATATGAAAAAATTCTGTCATCGGCGTTTCCCACCCTGTATAGTTTTTCGACGCCGTCGCGATTCAAATACTTTATGAATTCCTGGCTCGATAAAGAACGGTCTTTATCACCGATCCTGTGTTCCGAAAATTGTCCGGTTTTTATGTCCAGCGAAATTATTACGGGATCCGCTGATGCGGCGACGAACAAAATCCCTCTGTCATATGAATAATCGATGCATTTTGAGTATTGCATATATTTAAGAAATTTCATTTCAGGAACCGGGGAGTCAAAATTCGCCGAATAAATTCCTTTATCGGCGATAACAAGAAGTCTGTTCGTGTCGGTTTCGACGACATCCATCGCCGCGGACAGCGATATAGTTCCAAATGCCGAAAGAAAATTGGGTTCATTTATCATATGCCATTTTATCAGAAGGACTTTCGTGATCAAAAATATTTTCAGACCGTCCAGAGACGGCGAAAAATTTACGAATTCACCATCCCAACCCCATGACATTTTTTTCATCGAAGGATTTTTACCGTCTAAGTTACTTAAAGTAAAAAAAGCATTGTTTTTGGCGAGAACGTATAATTTGTCTTTTGTGCTGTTGATTTTCATCGAGCGTATTTCAGAAGCATCGACCATAACGCTCCACCGCATTTTCGCCGTGAATTTCATACCGCCGGAAGATCCGGCGTGATAAATATCATAACAATAGACGAAAGCGCCTACTGAAACTATCATCGCGGTCCGGGCGACATCTCCTGAAACTACAAGCGTGGTGCCGGCCGTAACGCTCAACCCGGCCGATCCGGAAACACCCGGGATAGAGGCGGTCAATGTAATTTTTCCCGCATTTTCGCTGGTGACCGAATCGAACTTTATCACGCCGTTATCCGGCCTGGTCGAAAGGACGCCTTTTATCGAGCCTTCCATTGCCGAAATCGTAACTTCCGAAGTTATGGCGACCGGAGCGCCGAATTTGTCGAGCGCCTTAACTCCTACGACCGGCCATTTAGTGCCGGCCGCGACCATTTCAGGCGGCGCCGGATCGAAAACAAGCTTTACCGGTGTGCCTTCCATCCGGTCCTTTTTAATTATAATGTCGCGTATAGACGTTATCAGCGAGCCGGTTCTTATATATAACCGGTATTTCCCCGAGCCGGTGACGCTTATCCCGGAAAATTCTGCTATGCCGTTTATCGGCTTTTTTACGATCTGCCCTGAAAGGGATGCGTTACCTAAGGAAGCCTCTATCGTTTCAAGATAAATTTCGCATGTTCCGTCAAAACCCGCAAAAATCTCCGATCTCTGATCTAATACTTTAATTGAAAAATCCGGAAGGGATTCGCCTGAGATAACGACGCCGGAAATTTTTTCGTCGATCGAAACGCCCGATTCACGAAGATATACGTAGTTTGAAAATTTAAGATCGATCGGCACGCGCATTTCAGAAGCGGGAGCTATAACGTTATCCGAAACAGGATCCGGAACAAAGATCGTCTTAGTCGCGGTAAAAACATTTTCAACGGTATCGCCCGGAGTATTTTTGATACGGGCGGTAATAATTATTTCATAGGTATCATTCGAGTACATTGCTAAAGTGGCGGTCCTGGCCTTGAAATCGACACGCAAAGTACTGCCTGCAGACCGTTCGGACGTTCCCAACGCGCCGTGCATGACCGTTATGTATACATTACCGCTGGCGTCAGGCGGAAATGATGAAATTTCAGGACCGGCCGCCTGCATGAAGCGGACATTAAAAGAAACAGGGACGGCGTTCGCACCCGTTATTCCGGCAGGCGAAGAAGAGCCCCCGCCGCCGGAAGATGAGCATGATGACATGAGTAATGTTAAAATGATAAAAATAAGTAAATTGAGCGCAAATTTATTTTTCCAAACCATACAATCCTCCAGTGTTTTCGAAATGATTGATTTCGGCTCATTTTACGGCACAAAGAGTTTTGAAAAATAAATACCGCAGGCCATGTAATTTTAGAGAACCCGAAATTAATATACTAATTTCGTGTTTATTTTTTAAGAGCGCTCCAGTTTAATAAAACATTGGTTACCGGATAGAGCCTGCGTTCATTTCCTATCTCGAAAAGATCGCGCAGGGTGGCTTCTATATCGAACCCGGAGCGTATAGAGAGTCTTGTTTCTTCTTCGTCAGGCGTTAAAGATTCGTTTTTCAAGAATGTTTTTTTAGCCTTAAGTCTTAAGTCTTCCGAAATATCGTCCGGTCTTTTTGAATCGGCCGTGACTTTGGTTGCGTTGCCTTTTTCAAGCAGCACCGTCTGGCCGATAAGATTTCTGACTTCGATGAGTCCGCTTATGTTTTGGATGCTCGTTCCGAATCCGGGAAGCGAAGTGATCTCTTTTTCGGTTCCTCGTACGGCTATTATCGAAATGGGAGTTTTAACCTTGAAATCAGTCTTGGCGGTTACGTCCTTATGTACGGCCGCTCTTATTCTGCCGTTATAAAGAGTGATTTCGGCTTCGACTTTTTTTAATTCGGAAGAAAATTTATTTATCTGTACCTTTGAAAGCTCACGGATGATCATCTTTGAGCCATCTATAAATTCAAGCGAGCAGGATGATTCGAAAGCGGTCATCAGATAGGCGCCTTCAGCAAGTTCTATGTTCATGGCGGCTTTAGACCATCCGGCGCCTTCATTTATCTTGAATGTGACGTCACCCGCGAGCGAGGTTATCTTCGCGGAAAATTTATCAGCTCCTTCTGAGTGTGAAAAAGATAAAATGGTCAAAACAAAAAACCAAAGAAACAAAAACGCCGTCCTGATAATTTTTTTCATATTAATTGCACCAGCTATTTTTAAATTTAAGACCTGCCGGTTAAAATAGTATTTAAACCCTGATTCGCAAACGAATTTAGGGTTAGTACTGATTGCATCCGTCGAATATAACGGCGGCTTTCATGAGCCATTCAGTATTGTCTAAATCGGGTTCTCTGAAAAAGGTGCCTTTCGCCTTATGGCTGGTGTGTGAAAATTCTTAACAAAAAGGCAATTAATGTTCTTTCAAATCGACGCGTTCATAATCGCTGGAAGGATGGGTGAACGTTTCAACGGCTGTTAAACAAATTTCAAGCCGTTCATTAAATTAAAACCGGAACATCTTATCAAAAAATAAAGAATAAGTAAAGAAAAAAGTGAAATAAACTTCAGCTTAGTCTATGCACTTTGCGGCAGCCCGCGAAGGAAAGTCAAAGGTATCGTTGGGTATCTTTTTGTGTTCCCATGCTTTATAAGTAGTTTCGATCTTTTCGCCCGACTCGCTTTCAACCAGCTGGAACTGAAGCGTTTTAGTTGCGTCGTCAAAAATAAAAGTTTGTTTGATGTTGTTTGTATAATCCGTAAGTTTATAGGTGATCTGGCCGTCGGAGAAGCTTCTGGTTATCTTTCCGTCCATTTTCGCCATGTCGAAATAGACCTGCGAATTATATTTGGCGATATTCTTTTTATTGGCAAAATATACGACGTAATTATCCTTTTCAAAATAGTACCATACCTTATCAGGCGTAGTGACGTATGAAACCTTATCGCCGGATGTAGATACGTCAATTTTCTTATAATCAAGATCCTTACTGTACGCGATGTATTTTGATTCCACATATGCTCCGTTTATAACCTGCTTTACGATGCCTTCAAATTTAGCGTTCGTAAAACAATCCTGCATCAATTTATAATATTCATCAAATAATTTGTCGTCTACTTTTAATTTCTTGACCTCGTCATCGCCAAAAGTAAAGCCGTTAGTATAAGATAACACTATGAAAAGGCAGGCGCTTAAAAACATAACTAAAACCAACAATATCTTTTTGTTCATATCACATTTTCCTTTTTCATGAATTTTAAACCGGAACGCACAATTATAAACTTGAAAATATTATACCATAAAATGTTTTTGCTTTCCAGAGGGGACAGTGAAAATTTTAGCCGGGTTCGCCTTCGATAATTGTAAAATTAAACTCATAATAATTTTAGTTCACCGAGTACTTCTAAAAACATCCCGCATTCCATATTTTTTCAATTCCAACATCGCAGTTTTAGTAAATCATTAAAAAAATCAATGACATACGGCTCTTGCTCGATAAATGCGCATGTTGCTCAATTATTAAACTTGCGAATAAATCATTAAATAATGACTGACGTATTATTGAACAATGGTATTAAGTAATAATTAAAAAAATAAGAATTTTATTCACTTTCTCAAAAATACCAGCTGGCATATAATATGTTACTAAAATTATTATAGTTTTTTATATAATCAAAAAATAATCGATCAAAAATAAAAGTTAATAATAAATTTAAATATTTTCAGGAGGAAAGTCAAAATGCATGAAAAAATACTTTTGGGTTTATTGGTTTTTGGTTTTATCGCGCTGCAACTTTCACCTTCGCCGGCTGAAGAAAACCCGCCGCAGAAAAAAACGGGCGCGGCAAATGCCGCAATAGTCACAGCCCGAGGAAAGCCCGTAACGCTTCTGGGCAATGAAGTAAATATCGGAGACACGGCTCCCAAAGCCATTCTTATAGCAAATGATCTTTCGGAGTTCGACACATCCAAAACCGCTGGTATTCGTGTTTTTACAACAGTCCCCTCGCTCGACACGGCGGTTTGCGACAGACAGGTACGCAGATTCAATGAAGAAGCGGCAAAATTACCGAACGTTTCCATTTACGCTATTTCCGCGGACTTGCCTTTCGCGCAGAAACGCTGGTGCGGGGGAGCCGGAATTAAGAACTTGAAAACACTGTCCGATCACCGGGAAATGGCTTTTGCCGACGCGTGGGGCGTCCATATAAAAGAGTCACGCCTGCTGGCCAGGGCTGTTTTTGTGGTCGACTCCTCCGGAAAAATCGCTTACATGGAAATAGTGAAGGAAATGAGCCATGAACCCGATTATGAAAAAGTCCTGGAAGCATTGAAAACGGTAAAATAAAAATGCCATGAAAGCGCATTATTAATAATGAAAAATATCTTGTAAAGTAACATACTTAATATATCTTGCCTGTCGCGGATCGTGTATGCATTAATATTTTATCGGACGGCAGAGTGAAACGTGTTTGTGTGCGCGGAAAGGAGTTAATTATGACAGCAGATATGATGAAAGCCATTCGGATCCACAGTTATGGCGCATCCTGCGTCCTTAAATACGAAGATGTCGCGGTGCCGGACATCGGCCCGGATGAAATGCTTGTAAAAGTGCATTCGACCGGGTTGAATCCGGTGGATTGGAAAATCAGGGAAGGTTTATTTAGTGGCATGCACAAACTGCCGTTGATCCCCGGCTGGGATTTTGCGGGCACGGTTGAACGCTGCGGCGCATTAGTATCCGGCTTCAAACCGAACGATCGGGTTTTTGCATTGCCGGATATCACCCGGGACGGCTCTTACGCCGAATACATAGCGATCCGAGCCGACGAAGCCGCGCATGTTCCAAAAGGCATGCCGCTTGAAGAAGCGGCGGGCGTTTCGCTCGCATCGCTTACGGCGTGGAATGCGTTATTTAAATTTGCGCGCCTTCGTGCCGGTCAGACTGTATTGATCCACGGCGCGTCGGGCGGCGTCGGCACTTTTGCCGTGCAGCTCGCCAAAATCGCAGGAGCATATGTGATAGCAACCACATCAGCGGCCAATATTAATTTCATTAAATCGCTTGGCGCGGATGACGCCATCGATTACCGCTCCGAAGATTTCAGTAAGAAGCTTAAAAATATCGATGTCGTAATGGACGCCGTCGGCCCTGAAACGCATGCAAAATCGTTCGGCGTAATGCGCCGGGGCGGAATTCTGGTGTCACTGCTGACTGAGCCCGACGAAGCGCTGATGAGACGATGCGACGTATCAGGCGGTGTAATAAGGACTACGGCGAACGGAAGCCGTCTTATGGAAATTAGCAGACTCATCGAAGACGGCAGGCTTATGGTCATAATTGACAGGGAATTTCCTCTGACGGAGGCTGCCGCCGCGCAGGATTACAGCAAAGTCGGCCACGCGAGAGGTAAAATTATTTTACGCGTGGATATGAGCGCTTCCGGCGACGCGCCATTAAAAAGCATGAAAACGGCTGGTTAATGAAAGAAGAGGTGGAAAATGCAAAAACGCAAATTAGGAAATTCGGACCTTGAAGTATATCCGCTGGCGTTCGGCGGCAACGTTTTCGGCTGGACGGTGGACGAGCATACCTCATTTCAACTGCTGGACGAATTCACCGCGGCCGGCTTCAATCTCATCGATACCGCCGATATATATTCATACTGGGCTCCGGGCAACCATGGCGGCGAATCGGAGACGATCATCGGCAAATGGCTGGCCAGAACCGGCATGCGGCCGAACGTGATAATATCCACGAAGGTCGGCATGGAAATGGGACCCGGGAGCAAAGGGCTATCAAAAGCTTATATTTTGCGGGCCGTGGAGGCTTCGTTAAAGCGGCTGCAAACGGATTACATCGATCTATACCATTCGCATACGGACGATACGAAAACGCCGCTTGAAGAAACTCTCGAAGCATACGCACAACTTATCTATCAGGGCAAAGTAAGGGCCATCGGCGCTTCGAACTACGGAGCCAAACGCCTTAAAGAGGCTCTGAATATCGGCGATACAGGTAAATACCCGACTTACCAGTGCCTGCAGCCTTTGTACAATCTTTACGACCGCAGCGAGTATGAAAAAAAACTGGAGCCGATCTGCCTGGAGCAAAATCTCGGCGTGATCTGTTATTACTCGCTTGCAAGCGGATTTTTAACGGGCAAATACCGTTCCGAAAATGACCTTTCGAAAAGCCCGCGCGGCGAGGGTGTAAAAAAATATTTGAACGAGAGGGGCTTTCGGATCCTTCAAGCATTAGACATCGTCGCTAAAGAATATGACTCGACTCCCGCGAGCGTCGCGCTTGCATGGCTCATGGCCAGGCCGGGCGTGACGGCGCCCATAGCAAGCGCCACGAACCTCATACAACTGGCCGGCTTGATCGAAGCTGTGAAACTATCTCTTGCTCCTTCGACGATGATGCTGTTAAATCAGGCGAGTGCGTACAACCTGACGCGTTCGGCGTTAGGCGCGCTTTTATAATATTACACAAATATTCGTGATCTCCGCGGCAAAAAACAATAACCTCGCTTTTTGGGCAAAGTTATTGTTTTTGTTTGCCGCTTACTTTTTTATGCCGGGACTTCTTGTATTTATCGTTTTTTTTTGATAGAATTAAGAAATGAATACTCTGCCTAAACGATCAGCATTTACAAAGGACGACGGCTCAAGCGGGGACGATAACGTCACTAAAATAAACAATTCTTCTTCTCCCGATCACGGCGCTATATCGGGTTCAGACAGCGTGCCTTATATCCCTGAGGTCGACGAGAACATAACGCTTCCCGAAAATATAAAAGTCGATCTGGATACCTGGCTCGAACAGTTATTCCTCGGCCTGTGCGTCGCCTTTTTAATGGCCGCGCCCTGCTTACTTTATTTTGGGATTTTTGGATCATACGCCAGATACCATTATACCCCGCCCAACAGATGGCTGCTTCTTTACTCGCCCGTCTGCCTGCTGCTTTCTATTCTTGCATATGTCTGCAAGTCAGGAGTTGACAATTATTATATAGTCAACACAGTCGAAAAAAAGATTTATTACCATTTCAGGTTTTTCAACTATAAAAGCAAAAAACTTTATTTAACGGCTGAACAGATCATGGTCGTTGGAGTCACGGGCATGATCAGCAATGCCTTCGCGACGATCACTTCAGATAATATGTCGGAAACTATGCCTCAAACGGCGGTATTGATGTCAGGGGCGATCATCGACGCTTCATCGGGCAGAAGGAACGGCACGCGGACTTTGGGCATGCAAAATTCCCAAAAACCAAATTACGGCTGGGACCACAAGATCGTTCTTGTCGATAAACGCGGCAAAATCATCGATATGAGCGATCTTCAGCATGAAGCGAGGCTTGCGCTCAACACCCGCGCAAAGGGAATTGCGGCGGCATTTCAATGCCTTTACGCCGAATGTCCGCCGGGAGCGATGCTCATGACGGAAGTGGACGAGCGGGATTCATGCAGAATATATTTTGACCGGGACAACGTAGAAACAGCCAAGAACACCGATGCTGCCAAAATGATGATCCTCGCGATCGCGGTTACCCTTGCGATAGGCTATTTTCTGGTTCGTGCGGGTATCTGGATAATTCCTTAAATTTTTATATTAATGCGCGTCTATAAATTTTTGAAGCTGTCCATGCCATTCTTCAGGTTCGTATACGCCGATCGGCGTGTCTTCGCCGAATAGTAGATCAACGATATAACGAGGCTTTTTGCCGCCTATATGCATCGCTTTGATACATGAAGTGCAATAAACGGCCACGTTCTCACGAGGCATTTCATCGGCGCGCCGTTTCATCTGCTTTTTGACCTGATCGACCGGCAGGGTGCCGAAAAAAGTATCGCCGCAGCATGTGCCTTTAGTGCGCGTGCTTTTCGGCTCAATCACCGATACGTTCATTTTTTCAAGAAGTTTTCGGATCGCTATATGGACCCGTTCTTCCGTGCGCGTTGGGCATGCGTCCTGAATGGCCATTTCAACGCCTTTATAATCCGGGAAAATAAATTTGGGACTGTCGGCCAAAACTTCCCACAGCGACACGGTAGATATTCCCTCATAAAGCTCGCGGAATCGCCTGTCACAGCCCGCGCAGGTATTTATAACCCGCGTGCCTTTTTCAAGTTTCGGCTCGTGCCTGCAACAGGTCAGATGCTCTGGAACATTCCCGTGATTTTTATTTAAAAAATTCAATACTTTCTCGGCAAGTTCGGGCTTATAGATCATAAGTCCGCAGCCCGGCGCGTAAACCTGTTTCATAATAACCTCAAAATTTCAAATTTTCGTTTTCATCGAATTCCACGAACGGGTTGAATGCCACTTCAAATAAATGTCCGTCGAGGTCTCTGAAATATCCGCTATAACCGCCCCAGAAAACTTTCTGCGCCGGTTTGACGATTTTCGCGCCTGATTTTTCAACTTCTTTTAATACGTCATCAACTTCTTTTTCAGATTTAGCGTTATACGAAATTGTCAAACCAGCAAAGTCGGACCTGGTGTTTTTTACAGTAGCGTCATCCGCAAGCTCCTGTCTTGGATAGAGGGCTAATGTGATGCCGCCCAGCGGAAAAAACGCGATCCCATCCTTGCTAGCTTTTGATTTTTTCCAGCCAAGCCCTGTCTCGTAAAAGTTAAGCGACTTTTCAAAATCATCCACTCCGAGGGTGATAATATTTAATTTCTGTCTCATTTTTCTTGCTCCTCCATAAAACTCTATTACTTTCTTTTTCATCATCCATACTCCGTTTATCGCGTCAATGTGCATTTCGCATAACGTCTGATCACACATCGATAATAACACATTCCAGGAAAAATTTCAATGTGATGATCAGGCATTCCGATTATTAGTGACCGGTTATCTTTTTCAGTTTGACATATCATGAACCGCCTTGTATAATTATACTATATCGCAATTTCCATTTTTCGGCTATCCAATTTTTATGATCAGCCGGCGTAATCCCGGATCATTGAAAATAATTATTGAGGAGGCAAAATGATGAACTTCAAACTGTTAGGGAAAAGCGGGTTAAGGGTTTCCGAATTATGTCTGGGTACAATGACTTTCGGCGAGGAATGGGGCTGGGGAGCTTCAAAAGAAGAGAGTAAAAAAATGTTCGATTCCTTCGCGGAAGCAGGCGGCAACTTTATCGATACGGCCAACCATTATACCAATGGTTCGAGTGAAAAGATCCTCGGAGAAATTGTCCAGGGAAAGCGCGAAGAGTTTGTAATAGCGACTAAATATACATTGAACCCAAGACCCGGCGACCCCAACGGTGGCGGAAACCATCGTAAAAGCATGGCTCAGGCTCTAAACGCCAGTTTGAAAAGGCTGAATACCGATTATATCGATTTATACTGGGTCCATGCCTGGGATTTTTTAACGCCAGAGGAAGAAGTGATGCGGGCCCTCGACGATATGATCCGTTTGGGGAAAGTTCTCTACATAGGAATTTCTGATACACCCGCCTGGGTGATAGCAAAATCCAATACGCTGGCTGAACTTCGCGGTTGGACGCAGTTCGTCGGATTGCAGACACAATATAATTTAGTGGAACGCACATCCGAAAGGGAATTATTACCTATGGCTGAGGCTTTCGGAATGTCGGTAACGGCCTGGTCACCTCTTGCCGGCGGTGTTTTATCAGGCAAATACAATCTGAACGATAAAAGCGCAAATCGATTAGGCAAAGACAATCCAATGAGCGCAGAATTTCTTACTCCAAGAAATTTGGCGATCGCGCAAAAAGTTATAGATATAGCCGTTCAGATCGGCAAACCGCCTTCTCAGGTCGCTTTGAAATGGTTGATGAAAAAAGGCAGAAATATTATTCCGATCATTGGTTCCAGACGCGCTGCCCAGGTCCAGGACAATCTGGGATGCCTGGACATCGACTTAAATGATAGCCAGATGGCCGCTCTGGATGAAATTTCAAAAATCGAACTTGGCTTTCCTCATGATTTTTTGAATTTGCCTTTCGTAAAAAATCTGGTGCTGGGCGATAATTTTTCGAAGATTCAAAAGTAAACGGGAATTCGATGTAAGAAAATCAAGTATAAATGGCCGCAAGCCTTCTGCAACGGCCATTTATACTCCTGGATTTTAATTTCCGTTTTTTATTTATTGATAACGGGCTTCGGCACGATATGGCTCGCCGTTTCAGACACTTCCTGATTTTCCGGTCCCACGGCGAACACGCAGCTGCCTGATCCGAAATATCTTATCGAACCATCGGGCAACGTCTCGGATTTCATGTTGTATGAAACCAATGAATAATAACTTTCATAAGTCGCCGCGCAGGTGAAGATAATTGATAGCAGGAAAATTATCATTGGCATCAATAACGAAACCTGTTCCTGTTCTTTCGCATCGGCCGTCCGCTTTGGCATGCCTGTCCAGATCGTAATTCGGAAAACTTAAGAAGCGTATGAGAAATCTCGCGAGATAGTTGTTCATTTATATCATTTGATCAACTCGAAACCGTCGAATATTTTATCGAAATCAGTTTTATGTTTTTTAAAGTCGGGCGGCTCGGCTATTAAAGTCATCAGATAAGCGTTGCTGCCGTCGATGAGCAGGTAATTTTCCTGGCGCAGCCGGATACCGGTGGTGACGGTCGTGCTTTCAAAACGCATAAAATAGTAAGTCGAATTTTTTATTTTGACCTCTTTTTCTTCCATTTTTTTGAAGTCTTTCAGGCGGCCGCTCAATAAATTCGCTCTCATCGTCATTATCATCTTCGCCGGGGTTCCGGGCCTAACATTGAACAGCACCAGCGTGGCGTCGAGTTTGGGTTTCATTTTTCTCACCATGGCCATGGTGGCGCCCGCTTCTTTTTTCTCCTCGATCTTCCATCCGGCGCCCGGAGAGCTTATTTTACATCTGAAAGCGCGGTTAAAATAAGTGTCACCCGACACGCCTGTTTTTATATCGACCGCTGAAGTGTCTGCCTCCTCCTCGAAATCGAGGACCTCTACGCCAAGATTATCTATAAGTTTCATGCGCACTTTCTGGGTTTCCATAACGTCGGCCCCATCAACAAACTTTATATGCGTGGGGCCTTCAATGAAGCCGCTGTCAGGCTCCACGGCGTACCATTGGCCATTTATAAAGACCTCAACCCACATATGCCCCATCCACGAGCCCGCGCCATGGCGTTCGCCGAGCGCTATTCTCGCCGGGATGCCCAGCGCACGGACGAGCGACGCGAAAAGCGTCGAAAATTCAGAGCATTTGCCGAACTTTTTCTTCAGGACTTCAGGGCCTGTGAGCGTTTCGGAAATGAAATCGACTTTTATGTTTTCAGTGATCCACTTAATGATCTTTTTGACTATCATGCGCGGATCTTTTTCATCGCCGGCTATCTTCCTGGCAGCTTCGCGGATCGACTGATCCGACGGCCTGACATACTCGCCGTCGGCGAGGTAAGGCTTTAATTCCCCTTCATATTTCGCGGGAAGGCTTGCGGCTGGGATATTTACTGTTTCACTAAAACCAAGTATGACTTCATATTCGTTATTTTTACACTTCTTTTCGAGGAGCTGCTGGCGGTTGTCCTCCAGACTGAACTCTTCGAATGGTATGTTCTTCCATTTGATCTGTATCCTGGCTTTTTTCACTTTATAAACATTGCCGAAGTCCTTTTTGCTCTTCACGGTCAGCGTGTAGCCGTCGTCAGTCTTCAGCGCCTTTATGTCGAGCGCGTCCTTCTTCTTCGTTTTATAAATGCGGATCTTCGCTTCAACGGCTTCAGACGAGACCAGCTGTCCTGAAGCGTCAACGACCATGTTCACCGTATAAATTCCCGATACCTTTGTTCGCGCTTCGACGCGGGACTTTTCAACTTTCGTGATCGCGACCGGCATAGTTTCGATCTGCATGGTCATCGAGTTTAAGATAACCACCTCGAAGGTGCCTTCATTCCTGCGGTTCCATATAACATTGGTGAAGTTCACGTCGAAATATGTGTCTTTAACCGGGAGCTTGACTTCTCTGGCTTTTCCGTTTTCCTGATTGATCCGTACGCGCATTATTTCATTTTCGCGGCTGCCTTCGGCGGAAAAATGCTTATGCTTAAAATCATACTTGTATTTGAAACTTTCAGGGGACAATTTTTCGTCGGTAACGAAAAAGCCGGTTTCGGCGAACTCCTCTTCAGTCAATCCCATAAGGCTCATCTTGGTGAGCCGTCGCATTTCATGTTCGACCGAACCGCCCTTTTTCGAAATAACGAGATGCTCATATCCGAACCCGGCCTTGTTCTTCTCATATTTCATCCAGCTTTCACTTTTGCTTCCGGCCGGATGGCAGATGGCAGCGGTCATCAGGACGAACGCGAGGACCATCGAAAATAAAATTTTAAAACGCGGCATTGGGTCAGCTCCTTCAATATCGATTCCAGTTTGGAAAATTTATTATATCATAGTTCGGTATGAAACCGTTACATCCCACGGGTATAAAACCAGACGGCGGGCTTGCCTTAATATCGATCGCGAAGATCCATCCATTATATTTGTTCAATACCTTGCCATTTTCGGTGCCGACATCTTCCACTGCTCTATATTTCCTGACTTCGGCCTCTGCCCACGGCCCCTTTGTCTTACCGGTGAATGTAATTTTAAAATTATCTCCTTTTATCCGGACGATCGTTTCACTCGATTTATCAGGGTTTTTCTTTAAATCGGCACGGTTATCATACCAGAATTCTTTTTTAGCCAACAGGAAATCCATCCATTTTTGAGATTTGAATTTATTTTTTTCCAGGTCGGATCTTCGTATCCACGCGCCGTCCTGAATAGTATGAACGAGTATGTTAACGAAGCCGCCGCTCTCTTTATAATACTTCAGGACTTGCCCTTCGTATGCAATTTCTATCAGGTCACCGCTGAACGAATCGATCTCTTCCGGGTCAGATGTTTGAAATATCAAAGGTTTATGGAAATTTTCTTTGCCTCTTGAAACATCGTAGCCGATAGTTCCGACCTTTTTACCCGCCGGCGAATCGTATACGTCTATTTTGGCGTCTGGAAAGTTAATTACTTCGGACATGTTTTTATCGTCCATCCTGCAAATGATCCCGATTCCCCATTCGGGATCGAAATCAGAGGGCCCGGCCTGCGCGGCGTTTATATTGACCGCGAGAGTCTTAATGCCTTCTTTAGATGACGAGCCTCTGACCCGAAGCGAAATATCGAATGAGAAAAAATCCTTCTCCGGGACCTCGATCCAGACTTTCAGGCTCAATTTATTATTCTCCGAAAATTTTTCATCTTTGTATTTAATTTCGAGTTTATCGGCGTATTTATCGTAATCTTTGCCGTAATATGTTTTTAAATACTCTCTTATGCGCCCGTCGAGCATTTCCTTTAAATTATACGCTTCGACTTCATTCGTGCCGCCGTCTGAAAATTTATAAATATTTAAAACTCTGGTGGTTTGC
>CAZKCG010000062.1:0-27743 GCA_964551445.1 uncultured bacterium
AGCCGGAGGAAAGCGATTCTTTTGGATCGCTCGTGGAAAAAGCCCGTTTGCTCCCGCAAACGGCCCGTGAAGAAGCTCTCGCATTCCTTGACAGGGCGCTGGCTATAAAAGCTGACGACGCAGGCGCTCTGGCCGACCGCGCTTCGGTTTTAAGAGAGCTAGGCCGTTTCGCCGAATCCATAGCGGAGTTCGAGCGCGTTATAACAATAGATACTAAAAATCATGCCGCTTTTCGCGGGATCGGGCTCTGCCGCAAAGCGCTGGATGAACATGAAGCCGCGGTTAAAAATTTTGAAAAAGCCCTTGAGATAAATCCTGCCGACCACCAGACGCTTTATGAGATAGGCTGCATCTATTATTCAAAGGAAAATTTCAAAGAGGCGCTTGAATATTACGATAAGGCGCTGGCGATAGAACCCGCCGATCCGGCCTGCGTTTACGGCCGCGGGAACTGCCTGAAAAAATTGATGAGATACGACAAGGCGCTTATATGCTTCGAACTTCTGCTTCAGGCCGAGCCTAAAAACGCCGGAGCTCTTTGCGGCCGTGGTTTCTGCCTTGCCGCGATGGGAATGCATGTGGACGCCATAAAATGTTTCGACAAGGTATTGAACGAGATCGACGCTAAATATTCAGACGCTCTTTATTATAAGGGGATGGCCCTGAATCAAACGGGCGGGTTCTACTCAGCTTTGATATGTCTCGACAAATGCCTGACATTGAATCCGGCTGAAAAGAACGCGTGGCTTTTGAAAGGCGAGACCTTTGAAAAGATCGAAAAACTCAAGGATGCGGTCGCCTGTTTCGATAAATTCCTTGAACTCGAACCGGGAAGTCTGAAAGTTATGATCAAAAAAGGCGAACTTTTATGCAAAATGGGCAGAAACCGCGAGGCGGTCGCCGTTTATGATCAGATACTTTTGATCGACGATAAAAACCAGTCCGTCTGGCGCGAAAAGGGCGACGCCGTTAAAAACATCGGACAGCCCGAAGATGCCCTCAAATGTTTTGACAGGGCCTTGGAACTCGCCCCCGGCGATCATCTGGCGCTCTATCTTAAGGGAATGACGCTTCGCAGTCTTGGTAAAACGCGTGAAACGCTTGAAGTTTTGAAGAATTATATAAAAATGACGGCCGGAAGCCCGGACGAAGAAAAGCTGGCCAAAGCTAATTCCATTATAGCCCAGCTTGAAAAGTATGTCACATAAAAAAACGGATCAGTACTTGAAAACCTTTTCGAAAAATTCTCTGATCTTTCCGCAATCGTTCGAAGCGTCGCTTAAAAGCGCGTTGAATTCGGATACTTCGGATTCCGAACCATAAAAATTCAATTTAAATGTCTCTTCCGCGAACATCGGATTTGAATTTCCAGAGATCATAAGAACCTCCCTTTTTGCCGGTCCGTCTTCGCCGGCTTTGTCTCATTTATTCTTCTAAAATAGTTATCGTCAGAAAAATTGATTTTATTTAATCATACCGGTTACCGTATATAACGAAAAACGCCCCGGACGGGCGTTTGGATGATAAAAAATATTGCAGGTTCCCTGTTTTTTTTCCGGGCGCGGCATTATCCGTATGAAACCTTAGGTTCTTTCACGATAAGAGATGGTAAAAGCGGTAATTCCGGTCATAAACATTTAAGCGTACTAATTGATCAGTTTCATTCGGCCGGCTTCAGGCGGGATTATTTCTCCGTGGTTCTTGATATATTCTATCATGGTGTCGCGCATGTAAAATCCATTGTCGGCCTTGTTTTTGGCGTCCCTGAAAAACAGGTTCCCGTTCTGGTTGCCTTCGGCCATGTATGATATGGTTGAAACTTTGTATGTCTTATCCATTTCGAGAGGTTTTCCGCCTATCATTATCTCGCTTGCGGTTTTGTTCTTCACATCGAGCGTGAATGTAACTCCGCCGTATTGATAACCTGACGCCGCGGCGTAATTTTCTGCGATGAACTTAAAGATCGCCTTTATTTCCGAGCCTTTCATATCGTATGTGACGAGCGAGTTATCAAATGGCAGTATGCTCATTATCGTGCCGGTCGTGATATCGCCGCCGGGCATCATTTCGCGTATCGAGCCGGAATTTATTATAGCCATGTCCGCCGAGCATGAATCTTTTATAGCGTCGCAGATGAAGCTTCCTATAGGAAGGTCTTTTAAATGCTTTTCTTCCTCGGGATAGAGCATATCTTTGGCGCATGTTCCGATCTTGACCGCCGTGAGCGATTTGATCTGTTTTTCGTATGACGCTATTAATTTTTCCATTTTAGAGTTTTTCGGCGTTTTTATTTTTGCGTCTATCGGCACGAGGCTGCCTTTATATGCCGATATTTTTTTCGCGCCGTCGAATGTGATCTCGAACTGGCCTAAAAACGCCGCCCATTTAAAGTTTTGAAGTACGAGCGATCCGCCGAGGCCGTTTTTCGCGCCATTTTTAACGAAGACCGGAGCGTCGAGGCGGGTGTTGGTATGGCCGCCGATTATTATATCAACGCCGCTGAAATTTTTAGCGAATTCCAGGTCAGGATCGTAGCCGAGATGAGAGAGCATTATGATCAGATCAACGTGTTTTCGAAGCATGGCGGCGATTCGTGATATTATTTTCATTTCATCGACGCGAAAAAGATCCGCCGTATATTTTTGAGGCGTGACCTTCCATGGCTCGTCGCCGATAGCGCCGATGACGGCTATTTTCAAACCGCCGCGGTTGAATATCTTGAAGGCCTGGAAAACGGGCTTATTCGTTCCTTTATAAAATATGTTCCCGCAAAGCATTGGAAACTTAGCTTTTTCAAGCTGTTTTAAAAGATTCGCAAGGCCGTCGTCGAGGTCGTGATTTCCAAGCGTCGTGGCGTCGTATCCGCAAAGGTTCATGGCTGCGATATCCGCCTCGCCTTTAAAGAAAGTGTAAAAAGGAGTTCCCTGAAAAATATCGCCGGCGTCGAGCAGGAGATTCGACGGAAATTCAGCTTTCGCCCTTTTTATTAATTCGTAGCGCCTTGCCGCGCCTCCGACCTTTTTGCCCACGTCGGGCATGTCGAAAGGGACCAGGTGTGAATGGGTGTCGTTGGTGTGGATTATCATCAGTTTTCCGGCGTTCTTATCGGCGGCGAATGAATTCGTACCGGAAATAGCCGCAAAGATAAAGAATATCACTAAAAACGAATATTTCAGAATTCTTTTTTTATCGATAGTTTTTATTTTTCTCATTTCAGGACCTTCCTTTTGTGAATAATTCCGGTAATTTTACCAAAAGAGCATTGAAAAGTCAATACTGGCGTTTGTTCGTTAGTGTCCGCCCTGACCATCTTTTGGATTTATGTCCTGTTTTCGTCGCCGGTTGGCCCGGTTTCTTATAATTTTTCTTCTTTTTTACCGCTTTCATTCCCGGCCGCGGCTTTCTCTCAAAAAACAAAACCGGCCGGATTGACCCGGTCGGCTTGTTAAGAGATCTTTATGATCTTAAGTTCGTTATAATTATCGTTGTTTTTATTTATTATTCGGCGAGCCCGCGCAGCGCGAGGCCGAGAGCGACGGTATATGCCTGTTTTTCTTCGTCGGGGCAGCGCAGCGCCTGAAGGTATGGCGAATCGGGTATGGTTACGCTATTGATCGACATGCCGGCGGCTTTGAAGTAATTCTTCATGAAGCCGGAAATGTTATTGACGCAGGCGAGCCCGCCGGTTACGACAACCTCTTTTAATTTATCGTTGTTTTTGTCTTCATAATTTTTGAGGATCTGTACTATCTTATCGAGGTATCTTTCGATCTCGGCCTTGAAAGCGCCCATATATTTAGCGTCTTCGCCCTGATCTTTAGAGCCTTCGGGAATGCTTGTGATGTCGTCGAGTTCTAATGATGCGCCGAAGCCGGTCTGGGGCGTAGAAGAACCCATGCCTATTCCGTGTTTTAATTTGAGAGTTTCAGCTTCTTCTCTGGAAATATTTAATTCCTGAGCTATGCGGTTTGAAAATATCGCTCCGCCGTCATCCTTTATTGTTTCAGTGTGGCGGAGGATCCCGTCGCGTACGATAGAAACGTTTGTCGTTGTCGCTCCGCCTTCTATCAGGCATACGCTCCCGACGGCGGTCTGGTCGAGTTCCAGCGCGTTTATGGCGGCGAGAACGTCTATGTCGACGACGAGCGTATCTAAGGGAAGACCGGCGTCTCTTAACATCGCCTGGAATTCTCCGACCCGGGCTTTTTCAGCTGAAACATAAAGCACAGGGAATATTGGATTGCCGTCGCTTCCGGTCACGGGGCCGCGCAAAAGAGCGTAGTTGATGACGAATTCGTTGGTGTTGAATTCGCGCATTTTCATCTCCGCCTGTTTTTCAGCGTCTTTAGCCGTTTTCACGGGGAATTCGGCGATGTTCATTTCGGTGTCCTGGCCGTCCATGCAGACGACGGTCACGGTAGGTTTCAGCATGTTTTCCTTGAATATCTTGCTGATAGCGGCGCGCTGGTCGGTAATGTTTTTTTCACACGCGAATTTCGTGATCTGAGGCCTTCCGCTGCCTCCGAATGTAAGTTGGACCATCTTTACCCATGAGCTTCCGATATCTAAGCCTACAGAAACTTTTGGACCGCCGAATAATCCCATATCTAAAATCCTCCCGTTATTTTTTCCTCTTGCATGTTTTCTTGAAAAGAGCCTCGTTCATTATATGCGCGGCTCTTTTTACATCAGCCTTACGTAGCCCTCGTCGCGCATTTCTTTAAGGCAGCGCGCTATTTTCTTTCCGGCGCCTTCCGACACGGCGCTTAAGGACTCAACTTTCGACATTTCGCCGGCGTCTAAAAATATTCCTCCGCAGCCTTTGCAGTGTTCTACCATAAGATCGCTCGTTTTAGCGTATCTCATATTAAAAAGCTTCTTGCCGCATGACGGACAGGCGAGTTTTGTTTCTACGGCCGTACCGGCGACCGCGTTATAATCAGGGAAATCGCTTTCCAGTTCGGCTGATTTGGCCGTTTCACCCTTATCGAGCCAGATGCCCTGGCATTTGTTGCAGACGTCAACCGTAACGCCTTCGGAGGTCTTGAAATTTAAAAGCGTTTTAGCGTCGCATTTGGGGCATGAAAGGGCCGAAGTTTTGTTAAGTTTGAATCTGAGGTTCCATACTTCGCGGCTTATGCGAAGTTTTATATCTTCGGGGTTGGCCGATATTTTTTTGATGTCGCCGGTTTCTCCGCCGTCAAGCCATAAACCAGAACAGCTTTCACAGTAGTCGATCAAAAGCTGTGAAGAACCGGTATATTTCATTTCCTTAAGGGAGAGCGCGCACGCGGGGCATTTCTTGGCGGATTCCTTCGCCTCTTTTACGAGCCTTTTGAAGTCGGGTATGTCTTCGGAAAAATTAGTGAATTCGCCTATTTCGCCTTTATCAAACCACATTCCGCCGCATTTTGCGCAGGAATCGACCTCTATGTTAGCCGAGATCCTTTGCGCGTCAAGCTGCGTGTCTTTGCATACCGGGCATTTTTTCATTTCAAAGCACATCCCTTTCGTTCGATATTTATTGATGAACTATTATTTTATAAGTTCGGCCAGTACGCTTTCGTCAACCGGAAAGCCCATGCCTTTTTTCTTTATCGTGTAGAACACGCGGCGCATTCTGACAAGGCGTCTTGAGTTCTCGGGGCTCTGATGCATCTTTGATTCGTCTTCGGCTTTCGGAAGGACGTAGAGAAGGTCGTTATAAAGCTTCTGTTCGGCGGCCGAAAGGCGTTCGATCTTGAATTTTCCGTCAGGAGCCGTAGTTGCCGAGGTTACTTCGACGGCTGCGGCTTTTACGGGTTTTACTTCTTCGCCGGCCGCATTCTCTTCTCTTGTGGAGGAAACGACCTGATTTTCTTTGTTTATGTCGAACTGATAGCTTTTTACGGTTCCGGTTTCTTCATTGCGGATCACAATTGCCTCGGATTCTTTTTTCGTTCCGCTTAATATGCCTTCTATCTCCTCGAGGACAACAAGCGCGTCGCCGTAGAACCCTCTTTGAGCCTGATCCGCTGCGAGAGTGAGGACGTCTTCTACCTCCGCGCGCGTTTTAGCCGACAATCCGTCTTTTTTTTGCGAGAAAAGTTTTATAGCGCCGATCATTTTTTTATCGTATTCGGTTTTAACGCTTTTTTCAAAACTGTCATCTGATTTTTTTGCGGATGCCGCTTTCTTTTCGGCCGCCGGTTTAGCTTTAGCCGCCGTTTTTTTCTTGGCTTCCTGGGCCACGGAGATATCCGCGGTGAAAATAACGCCCGATACAAGAAGTGAAGCGCATACCGCGATCTTTAAAATATAGCTTTTGTTTATGAGACTCATTTTACTACAACCTCCGATTAAATTTATAAAAAATAGGTAATACTGTGATAATGTCACTTAAGACACATCATTTTATCATAAATCGACTTATATTGTCAAATGTAAACGCCAAAGAGCAGCGTTTAATGTTGTTTGGCCTCAAAAAAGGTTCCCAGTTCTTTCTGGCAGAGCATTATCTGATGTGTCGCTTCGTCCCGCCATTCGCCCTTAGGATTTAATTTAAGCGCTTTTCGAAGCTCGAATTCGGCATCAGCCCACTGTTCTTTTTTAGCCAGACAATAGCCATAAACGAAGTGAGCCGCGGGATCTTTCGCGAAAAGAAAGATCGATTCCTTGATAAGTTTTATGCTTTCGTCATAATTTTTCGCGCGCAGCTCGGCCGTGGCTTTTTCACGGAGCGTTTCGGCCAGGATCAATTTTTGTTCGACCTGTTCGTTATTGGTTTCATCGACCCACTTGTCGATCTCGGTTTTTTTGTATTTTTCAAATTTGCCCAGTTTAAATGACGGCGGCGGCGGGAAAAAGTCCTTTACCGTCTGAAGGTCCACGCCCAGGTATTCGGCAAGTTCATCTACGCTCATGTATTCTCTGATCATTTTATCCTTCCTTCCGTATCCATGTCTATTGTTTTTAACTGTTTAATGAGTTCTATTATGGCGTCGCACACTTTAACGCCGTCCGTAAAACGGTCGGCGACGGTCGCGAACATCGTAAAGCCGTCGCCTCCCGCGGCGGTGAAATCGCTCATAGCGACCGTATAGAGAGTGTTATCGTTTATTGGCTGGCCGTTGAGGGAAAGTTCGATGAGCTTGCCTTCCTTGTAAGCCACTTTCATTCCCTTCGAAACGTGAAGAAAACCGCCAAAAGTGCCGGACTGTCTTTTTTTGGCTATAAGCTCGAAAGCGCTTCTTAAAATGTTTCCTTTCATCGTGAGTTTGGCCACGAGATTATTGAATGGAAAAACGTTGATGCACTGTTCCAGCGATATCGGGCCTTTATTTATGCTGTTTCGAAGGCTTCCGCCGTTAATGATGCCTATATCGGCTCCCGCGTGATTTTTAAGCGAATCCGCTACGAGGTTTCCGAGGTTGGTTTCGCCGGCGCGCACGGAATCTTTGTCGCCTATGAGAGGTTTTATATTTTCACCGATGACCGTCTTAACTTCGCTGTTGATCTTTTTTTTGTATTCTTCGATCATGTAGGCGGCTTTTTCATCTTTCGGAATGTTTTTATCCATTCTGTTGAGCTTGCCGTTCAAGAGCCGCCATTTTTTAGTTTCGCGCGAGTACGCCATATTGACCTCGCCGACGAATTCGCCTTTTTCATAAGCCTGATTGATGACGACCTGCTGGCCCTTCGAGGTCCTTAAAACTACCGGGGTCACCAGAAGCGAGTTTGATTGCCCGCCGATTATAAGTTCGAAAGCCACAACGAGTTCGGCCAGTTCCAGGTCCTCCTTAAGGCCCATGTGCGAAAGGATCAGGATCATATCGACTTTGGGGCGCAGCTCTTTAACGATAGGCGCTATTGCCTCTACAGGGTTCACGAGTTCGAGGTCGGTAAGATTTTTGGAGTTGACGAGCGTGAAAAGGTTTTGGGTTACAGCCCCGATCACGGCTATTTTTAAACCGTTGACCTCTTTTATCACGTACGGTTTTACTTTATTTGCGACCCCGGCGTAACTTTTTCCGAAAAGAACGTTACAGTTGACTTTTTCACAGTTAAGTTTTTCGACGGCTTCTAAAAGCCATGACGGACCCTCGTCGAATTCGTGGTTGCCGAAGCAGACCGCATCGTATCCGGCCATATTCATGAATTCATAGTCGGCGAGCCCCCTGAAAAAATTGAAGTAAAGAGTGCCCTGAAATACGTCGCCGGCCGACAGAAGAAGAGTGTTCTTATCCTTTTCGCGGACCGATTTGACGAAGCTTATTATGCGGGGGAACCCGCCGACCTCTTCGGTATCCTTGCCGTAACCGACCTCATGGCTGTCGACGTGGGCGTGTGTATCGTTGGTATGAAGTATTTTGATCGTGACCTCGCCCGACGCGGCGGCCTCATCGCCTGCCAGGACCTGCCCCGGAAGGGCCGTTAAAATAAATAAAAACAACCCGAGAATAAGAATATGCATAGCCGGACGATTTTTACTTATAAAAGATTTAAATATCATTAACATTAGCTCTCCTTAAATGGGTTATACCGTGTATATTTAAAAAAATCCAGCTTTATTCTAGCATCGAAAGATATCTTTCGGCGGTGTCGGGAAACAGAGTGAAAACGTTCGAGCCGGGAGGAAGAGAAAGAGCGACGGACCTCGCGGCGCAGGCGGCGGCTCCGGATGAAATTCCGGCGAGGATGCCTTCTTCCGCCGAGAGTTTTTTGCAATATTCAAATGCCTGTTCGCTTGAAACTTTGACGATCTTTTTTATTATGGAGGTGTTTAAGATCTTGGGTATGAAGCCGGCTCCGATCCCCTGTATCTTGTGAGGGCCCGGCTGGCCGCCCGAGAGTACCGGTGAAGATTCGGGTTCTACGGCGCAAACGAGCGTTTCCGGAAAATGTTTTAACAGTACCTCTGAAACTCCGGTAAGCGTTCCGCCCGTTCCGACGCCGAAAACAACCGCGTCGGGTTTAATTCCGTATTGCAACATGAAATTTAAAAACTCGACGGCAGTGGTCTTGCGGTGTATCTCCGGATTGGCCGGATTTTCAAACTGCTGCGGCATGAAGTATGAGGGGTTTTCGGCTTTGATGTTCGTCGCGGCCTCTATAGCGCCCTTCATTCCTTTTGCCCCTTCTGTGAGGATTATTTCCGCGCCGAGGTGCTTGAGCATGCGCCTGCGTTCTATCGACATCGTTTCGGGCATGGCGAGCTTAAGTTTGAGTTTAAGGGCGGCGCAGATAATGGCAAGGCCTATTCCGGTATTTCCTGATGTAGGTTCGATTATGACCGTTTCATCCGTGATCTGTTTTGACGCTATCGCCTGGTGGATCATGGCGTAAGCTATCCTGTCCTTAACGGAATAACCGGGGTTCACGGATTCTATTTTAGCGAATATATTTCTATGCCTGAGATCTTCAGAAGCGTCCGATGAAAAGATCCTGATGATCGGAGTATTTCCGATTCTCGATAATATGGGCGCGGTTTTATTCATGGTTCAAAGCTCCTTTTTACCGGCGGAAAATCAGAACAGCCAGCCTCTTACGACTTCCTGCATTCCGGTTATAAGCCAGTCGTTATTTTTTTTGGATATGTTGAACACGATCACCTCAGGGTGCCTTTCGGCCTCCGAGAACTTTATGTGGATCTCGCCGGTCTCTTCGTTGAACTGCTGAGCTATGATATCCACGTCCTTGGTTTGGATATGGGCCGACATTTCCCGCAGAGTGAGTTCGGTTATCCTGTTGGGGTCTTTCTGCATAGTGGCTTCGATGGATGCGCGCAACTGTTTCATTTTGACCTCATCGGTAGCCTGAAAATCGGCCGTTACGAGCGGTGACATATCCGAGTTTTTGAGTATCGCGATAATGGCGTCGTTTGGAAGATTTAAAACTTTTTTGCTGACGGATCTGGTGAAAGGTTCAGCTTCTATATAGTTTTTGGCGTCGGCAAAATTGCCGGATTTTATCATGGTCAGAAAGAACACTACCTTTACGTCGGGAGATTTAGTGTTGATGCATGAAATTGCCGCTATTGAAAGGATACAGGCGGACAGTAAAAATATTATGATCTTTTTCATTATAATTCAAACCTCTACAAAAAAAATTGATTTATTGCGTGCTTTTGTGTTAAAATTACCTGTGTTTATTAATTCAGAAGTATATCATTTTTTTATTTAAAGGTCAATTAAAATGTATATCGCGGTCATGGAAAATTTTCATATATCGGCGCTTAGAATGCCTTGTTTTGAAAGGCTGGAATCCATGATAATGGGCGAATCCGGTATAAACGCGTACACTCTTCAGCCGTTCGCACATCACGCGAAACTGTTCAGCCTCGAAAGGCATGGCGAAAACCCTTCGAAATACGAAGATCCCGAAAAAAAAGAATTTCGAATTATCGAAAAAATAGAATGTTCTGTTCCTTCCGCTACAGATTCGCAGTGGCTTCTGGGCGCGGCGGAATTTATGAGTTCTTTCGAAGACAAAAACAGCGCTCATCTTTTCGGCTTTTACGTTATTTCCGAGGTCAGAGGCGCGGGCCTTGCCGCGAAGCTGCTTACGGTCTGCGAGCGCGAACTTTCCTCTTCATACAAAGTTAAGAGCATCGATCTTTCCGTTTCGGAGGAAAATTCACGGGCAGTGGCTTTTTACAAAAAAAACGGATATCTGCCGCGCGAAACGGTAAAAGATTTCTACGGCGCCGGAAATCACCGGCTTATCATGAGAAAAAGTTTATAAAAAGGCTTTGTTATGTTCAATTATTTATTATTTATTTCGTTCGTTTTAACTGTCACTGTCTATAGCGCCTTCCGCCTGAAAAGGTCGCGAAAAATAAAGATCAGCGGATATTTCGAAACGCGCGACACGCTTTTGGAGAGCCTTGAAAAAAGATCCTGCGTCAAAACATCCGGCGTGTCAGGATTTGAAACAAGCCTCATAGAACGCGGATTCGATCGGCTGGCGATTTGTGTCGAAGAAAAAAGCGAAAGCGTTATTCTGGCCGTTTATGCCAACAAAAATTATTCCGTGTACGCGAGTTTTTTTATATTTCCCGGGCGGGCCGGATCATTTTCGGTTGAGATCATGACGCAGCGCTATGACGAAAAGATAGTTCTGACTTCTGCCGCGGCGCCGGATCTAAAGTTTTCGGGCTGGATAGAACATAATCTTTTCGAGGAATTTTCCTGTTTCACCGATATTTCAGCAATGTCGACGGACGAATTCGTAAGCGCGTTCGACCGGGCTCTCGCGGTTCACGTAAAAAAGATCATATCGGATCACAAGCCCGGATACGCTCCTTATTACGCCACGCTCCAAAATTACGCTGCCTGCCGCAATTATCTGACGGGCATCGGGCGGATCAGAGACGCCGGTTAGCTGGTTGGCTCTTCCTTAAATCTTGTGGGTAAAATTGGGCCATTTCAAGTTGAGAGTTCAGAGTGGAGAGTGTAGAACTAAATGATTTTTTGACAATTAAGGCGGTCTATAAAGTTTTTCAAGCATTATTTTAGTTGTAAAGGCTCGCGAAGCGAGCGAAACCAAAACTATCCACTCAAGGAACACGACGTTCCGGGTGTCGCCGAAGCCAGGGATGGCGAGAGGCGACCTCCGTTCTCCACTCTTCACTAAAAAAATACCCATACCAAACACGAAAGAGCTAGCTGGGTGCCTTTAATGACGCCCCGGTGGCCTGCCGGGTGCGCAAAAATAAAACGCTTCGACATTTCATATCAAAGCGTTTTATTACAGGTTTATTGAGTTATTTGAGTATCAAAGTTTAATGCGCGACATCATTTCTACCGCGCGATGTTCGATCTCGGAATTTTTAGGGGCGAAAGCGGATGACAATTTAAATTCTTCGTAGGCTTCCGAGAGCATGCTTTTTTTAGCGTAGGCTATTCCAAGCATGAAATGCGCGTCAGGGTCGCTCGAATTGATGGCGATAGCCCTTCTGGCTTCGACAATGGCGTCGTCATATTGTTTCATGGATATGAGCGAATGGCCGACCTTTATTATTTCCTTGATCTGTTTGAGAGAACTTTCCTCGACGAAGACCGTCAAAACGTATTGGCGGTTGACGAGCATGAATTCTTTGGTATAGAGAAGCTTGTCTTCGCCGATCGAATAAACCCTGGCATTTGTGACCGGAACGAAATCCTTTTTGCTCGTATCCATGTTGAGCATATCGGAAAGTCTTGTGTTTTCGGTCAGATGCAGGTCGCCGACTATTTTGAACATCTCACATATGATAACTACGCCAAGGGTTTCCTTGGGTTTTTTCATTACGTTTAAGCTTTTAGGTGTTTCCTTGCGCTGAGCCGGAGTAAAAGCTGATCTAGTTTCTTCTGCCAATTTTATACAACCCCCTATCGGTCCCTAAATATATGGCCCTGTCGTCAACGTAGATCGAATTGATCTGGCATTTTTTGAAATTTACGCTGTCGTTAAAATTCATGTTGAAACAGTTCCCTTCAGAACTTATCGACAAACCGTTGTCGGTTGCGAAGTAAATTGTTGACCTGTAAAAGTAAATCGCGCGCACGAAATTGCTTTCAATACTGCCGCGCCCTTTGATAGTGTTCTGCCATGTCGCGCCGTTATATTTCGAATAGCCGCCCGATGTCCCGAAATAAACCGTGTTCTGGGCCGTGTCGACGGCTATCATGTGCACGTTGTTATTGACGAGCTGAGAAGTGTGGTCGTCCATTATCTCTATTTTAGAGTCCCTGATCGAACTGGCTCCTGAAAATTTCGTGCCGGCCCAGAGAACTCTTGAGTTCGGATCGTATGCCACCGAGCTTATCATGTTATCGGCGAGCCCTTTTGATTTGTTGATGACGCTGAATTTATCGCCTTCATACAAAACCAGTCCGCCGCCCCATGTTCCGAAATAAAGCGCTTCCGGGCCTCCGGTGACGCAGGTGACGTTATTGGATGGAAGGCCGTCCGCGGTCGAATATCTTGTGAACTGGCCGTTTGAAAATTTAAACAAACCGGAGTTCTCGTAGAACATCGTGCCGGCCCAGAGATCGCCTTTAGCGTCATAATAAAGGGAAGTGACGTTTCTCGGCGATTCGCCCTCTACGCGGGTGGATTTGGCGAAGTCATGAAAAATAAGGCCGTCAAATGTGACGATGCCTTTCCAGGTTCCGACCGTCACCGACGAACTGTCACCCGGGACAGGCGTTACCGAAGTGACGAAATCGGACGGAAGCCCGCGGTCGACGCCGAATATCTCGAAAGAGTAATTATGGATGTCGTGATGCCCTTCAAAAGCCGTGGCCGTTCCGGGAATGAGCAGAAGAAGCGCGGCAATGATGACGAGCGCGGCGCTCAAAGAACTTTTCGTGATTAAGTTTGAAGAATTTTTCGGCATAATTTAAAATAACCGCCTAAAAACTGGTATGCGCTTTTACCTGAAGCGAAGCAGTGGGACCGTTCCATACTATTTCGTAGAACATTATAGTTCTGTTCTGGCTGTCGACGACGACGAACTCATTCTCTTTGTTTACGGCGAAAGATGAAACGAATTTAGGGCTGAATTGTTCGAGATTGGTTATTTTCATCGGAAACGCCGGGATCTCCGGACCGGTCGCCGCGGTTTGAGCGATCGACATTTTGCCCTGATAGATCGTGTTTAGAACGAGTATGATATAGGCCATGATCACTATGGTCATTATCTGAAAGATCCTGTTGAAATCCAATTTCACGATTTACCTCCGTATAAGTTTTTAAGATATTTATATTATTAACTTCGTTTTTCAACTTTGCGCTCTCCGTTACTCAGAAACGCTTACGGATATATTCTTTCCATGAGTCTCGGGAACGGGATGCATTCGCGGACGTGCTGGACCTTGCAGATCCATGAAAGCGTTCTTTCTATGCCGAGGCCGAAACCCGAATGGGGAACCGAACCATATTTTCTAAGGTCGAGATACCAGTCGAATATTTCCAGCGGCAGTTTGTGCTCTTCAAGTCTTTTCTTGAGAAATTCAAGATCCGAGGAGCGTTCGCTTCCGCCGATTATTTCGCCGTATCCTTCGGGAGCGATAAGATCGGCACAGAGCGCCAGAGAGGGATTTTCCGGGTCGGGCCTCATATAAAAAGCTTTGCAGCCGACCGGATATCTGTGTATGAACACGGGTTTATCGTATGATTCGGATATCGCCGTTTCGTCAGGCGCGCCAAGGTCCGTGCCGTATTTGAAATCAATGCCTTTTTCATGCAGCATTTTTACGGCGTCGTCATAAGAAAGCCTGTAGAAAGGCGCTTTGATATTTTCGAGTTTGGTTATATCGCGTTCGAGTATCTCGAGCTGCGGGCGGCAGTTTTTAACTATGCGCTGCACTATATAAGAAACGTAGTTCTCGGCCAGGACCATCATGTCGTCTAACGAAGCGAACGCGACTTCCGGTTCTATCATCCAGAATTCCGTCAGGTGACGGCGCGTTTTGGATTTTTCGGAACGGAAGGTGGGCCCGAGACAGTAAACCTTTCCGAATGCCATGGCGGCGGCTTCCATATAAAGCTGGCCGGACTGGGAGAGATAGGCTTTATCCTCAAAGTATGATACCTCGAAAAGGTTTGTCGTTCCTTCGCATGCCGATGGAGTGAATATGGGGGCGTCTATGCACATGAAGCCGTTCTCGTAATAAAAGTCGCGGGTGGCCTTCAAAAGCTCGTTGCGCACCTGCATCAATGCCCATTGTTTGGAAGATCTGAGCCACAGGTGGCGCTTCGTCATTAAAAAGTCTATGCCGTGTTCCTTGGGCTGGATCGGGTATTCTTCGGCGATCTGGACTATCTTCACGTCGGTCACGTCGATCTCGAATCCGAGAGGAGCGCGGGCGTCGGCTTTTACCGTGCCTTCCACCATGATCGAAGATTCCTGTGAAAGTTTCTGGGCGCACGCCTCGAAGACCTCCTCGGAAACGTTGCCCTTAAATATCGTGGCCTGGCACATCTGGGAACCGTCCCTGACCACCAGGAAAACGAGTTTGCCCTTGTGCCTCTTATTGTATAGCCATCCTTTTATGGTTACTTTCTGTCCTTCGTATTTACCGATGTCTTTTATTGATATGTATTCCAAACGGACTACCTCCCCGTGATCATAAAAATTGAATGGGAGTATTATACCACAATCATAAAATATATTCAAATGCCGGCGGAAATATTTTTTCCGGCGTGCGCCGGCTGATATTTTCGTTGAAGCAATATATTTTTTCATGGGAGCTCTCCGGCCTGTATCAGGTTAATGTGAACTATGCGGGAGAAGCAGGCGGTGAAAGAAAAAATTACGGGCGGCTCATTTTTTTGAAATGTATGGATTCTGAATATTGAATATACTTCGATTCGCGGCCGCCGGCCGTGAAATAAACTTATAAATACGCCTTGACAAGCGTTTATGAAAAACCGCCGCATGTAAATCGGTTCCGGCAAATGGGATTTTTAATGTAATACGATAAAAGCATTAAGAAAAAAAGAGATATCGGCGCCGCGTCCCCGCCGTTTTTAAAAAAAGAATATTTTAAAATTGATTATTAGAGCCGTTTTATTGTATAATAATTAACGCTGACAATAAAAGATACGAACAAAATATATGGTACAAGGAGAACATGCGGGGATGTTAAAACGAAACATTACATTATTAGCATATTTACTTTTTTTCGCCGCCGTTTCAATCATATACGGCTGCGGCGGCGGGACCGAGGGGGATGGGAACTGGTCAGCGTCCTCCGATAAAATGACCATAACCGGAAAGGTCAGCGGAGACCTCGCGGCAGTGTCATCGGCTTCAGCGCTTTTACCGCTTGCGGCTGTTAATGAGTCTGGAAAAGCCGGAGATGCACAGTTAACCGGCAGGGCTGCCTCGAAATTCCCGAAAGTGTACCTTAAAGACAACGACAAAAAGTCTCTGATAGATTCCGCTGCGCCTTCCGACGACGGGACCTTTTCGTTTTATGGAGATTTCAGGGGCCTCCTGCTTTCATTTTATATAGGCTCGGCGTCCAACGAGATACTGCTCGGCAGGGTCGACCCCGGAATGCCTTTGAGATCTCAGATAAACGTTTCGCTGCCGTATAACGCTTCGGGCGGGTTCGACGGCAACGCCGTGATAGCGAGCAACATAATAAAATCGCAGGGGCTTACTTCCGAGATATTCGTAACATCGTCCGGAATACCCAACCTGTGGAGCATCATTGACAAGACCAAAGCCGCCGTCAGTTCATATTTGGCTGCGAACCCGGGAAAGATCACCGCGGATGTTTTGAAGGAATCCGGCGATCCCGCCTCGCCTTCTATAGTGGAAATAATAAGCAAAATGGATCTTCCGAAACCGCCGGCGGCCGTGCTGGATCATTTCGAAGTTTCGCCGGTTTCGGCTTCCGTCACCGCCGGCGATACTATAACTGTAACGATAAGGGCGCGCGGCGAAAACAATTCTTTGCTCACGGGTTTTAACGGGATAGCATCGATATCTTCCACTACCGGCGCGGGAACTTTTTCTCCAGTGGAAACGCCCCGGTTTCTTGCCGGAGAGTGTCCGGCGGTAAACATGAGTATCTTAAAATCTCAGCCTAAGGTCAGGATAACTTTTTCTTCGGGCGGGAAATACGGATATACCAATGAATTTGATGTGACGCCGGGCGCGATCTCATCTTACTCGGCTGCCGTCGGACCGGCGCAGGAAGCGAACCAGGGTTTTTCAGGCACTGTGACCGCTTTTGATAAATTCGGGAACATTGCGGACAACGACAGTTCGACGCTCATATATATTTCGTCTAACGTTTCAACTGACAGCGTTATATTTTATTCGGATGCTTCGTATTCGCAGGCTGTTTCAATGCCTTATAAATACAAGCTGAATAAAGGCATAGCCGCTTTTTTCATGAAAAGTTCCAAGACGCAGCAGATCACGCTCGATTTTTACGATAACTCAAATATTAAAGTGACGTCGCCCGTCATAAGCGTTGGAACCCGGTCGGTCAGTTCATATGAAATGTCTGTTGGAACGGCTCAACTTGCAGGGAACGGGTTTCAGGGAGTTATAACCGCCAGGGACAGCCGGGGGGACATCGCTTCAGCGGACAATTTAAGTTCGTTCACTTTCGCTACAACCGCTTCAACTGAGAGTGTGGCGTTTTTTTCCGACGCCTCATATACCCTTGAGATGCCTTCCAGGCCGACATACAAAATGGAGTCCGGCGTGCTTAAATTTTTCGTGAAAAGTAAGATACCTCAGAGTTTTGTGATATTGGCGACGGTCGATCCCGATAAGACGGTTTCATCGGCTCTTATAACGGCAGGCCAGACCATGGCGTCTTCCTATGAAATGGAGGTCGCCGCCGAACAGACCGCCGGCGTCGAGTTCATGGGCTTGATAACGGCGAAGGACTCTCTGGGCAGGGTAATAGATACGGATAATTCCACCAATATCACTCTTACCGTCACAGGCGGCCCGGGGCTTTTGTTTTATTCCGATAATACTTATTCCACGCCGTTACAGCAGCCGGTAAGATATATTCTCGGGTCCGGTTCGGCTTTTTTTTACGCCAGAAGCGAAAGCTCTCAGGTAATAAACATTATTTCCGTCGATGATTTCGGAAGAACGGTTAAATCTCCTGATATCATTATAAACCCCGCTCAAACGGTCAGATATTCATTGACGGTCAACGGCTTGCCTACGGTGGAAGGTTTTTCAGGAACCATTAAGGCTCTTGACGCTTACGGCAATATCGTAACGGCCGATAATTCAGGGATGATCAAATTATCGGTTTTATCAGGAACTGCTTCAGGAATTTATTTTTACGCGGATCCTTCTTTTTCATCGAAATTCAATGAAAATTCCAGATATCTTTTAAATTCGGGCCGGGCGGATTTTTATGTCAGAAACGACAGGGTCGAATCGATGAGTCTCAGGGCGGAGGACGCATTTGGAAAAACCGGAGATTCAGACTTGTTCGCCGTTAATTACGGGCCTTTCGATCATTTTGAGATTTCCGCCGACAGTCCTCAGGCGGCCGGCCTGCCCGTCACTATGATCGTTAAAGCCATGGACCGCGCCGGAAACGCCGTTCGGGATTTTAATTCATCGGGCACGCTTAAAATAGATTCGCCTTCAGGTTTTATAACATGGAGCGGTCCTGGTGTGGCTGCCGAGGCGGGAAGCGCCGGACTTTATAACGGGAAAACAGCTTTTTTAAACGGCCTGGCTTCCATTGCCGTCACGAACAGCCGCGCCGAACAGTCAAAAAAGGTCACTATAACCGACACGGCTACCGGTAAGAGCGCGTCCGTTGATGCATCCTGGATATCCGGATCGTTCCATCATTTTTCGATATCCGGGATCCCCGGTCAATGTGTCGCTGGAACGACCGTAGCAGTGGAAATAAAGGCCCTTGACAGTAACGGGAATATAGATTCGGCTTTTAATAACGTCAGTTCTTCGATGAGCGATTCGACCGGTACGCTTTCGCCTGCCGTTACCGGCTTATTCGCGGCGGGTGTCTGGACCGGGGAGATAACTTTTACGAAAGCGGCGGATATTAATCATCTGACGGTCACGGCCTCTTCTAAAAATTCGGTCTCCGGCGCTTTTAAAGTTAAACATTCCTCGATAACAGGATATGCCGTCAACGCGTCTTCGCCCCAGGTGGCCGGCGTCGGAGCGAGTAATACGATAGTGGCCAGGGACGCGTATGGAAACACCGTTAATTCGGATAGTTCAACTATTGTCAACATAAGCTCCGACGCCCTTCTGGCAAGTTTTTATACCGGCGCGGATTATAACGCGACCACGGCGTCCTGTAAATTACTTTCCGGCGTTGCTACTTACTATTTCAAAGATACCCGATCTGAAAAATTCAAAATAAGCGTTTATGATTCGTTTGGAAATAAGGGCGTTTCACCCGAGATCACTGTGAATCCGGCGACGATATCCAGCTATACGCTGACCGCGGTTTCTTCCAACACCGCCGGGATAGGTTTTTCAGGCACGATAACCGCTAAGGACCCATACGGAAATATCGCGATAAATGATAATTCCACGATCGTCAACATGTCAAATACAGGCACTGGCGTTACTTTTTACACCAGCGGCAACTATGTCGCGCCCGCGCTTTCCTATCATTTGAATTCGGGCGTCGCCTCTTATTTCGTCAGGGACACGCGAGATGAAACTTTTGAGATAAGAGTGACCGACGGTAATCTTAAAAGCGGAAAAAGCTCGGTTATAAAAATCGATCACGGGCCGACATCTCACTATCAGGTAGCCTCCATTTCTCCTCAGGCGGCGGGTTCCGGATTCACGAATATCATCACGGCGAAGGACGCTTTCAATAATACAGTATTGGCGGACAGCACGACCACGGTTAATATAGCTTCGACCGCCAGCGCGCTCGCATTTTATACTAACGCCGGATATAACGGCGCGACCTCGGGTTACCGGTTAAATGCCGGCGTCGCGTATTATTTCGCAAGGGACACGAAGTCGGAGCTGGTTAATATAGCTGTTTCCGATTCTAATGGTAAAACCGGCGTTTCGTCGGATATTTATGTGACGCCAGCCCCGATAAGTAATTATATCGTCGGCTCGTTCACCCCTAAGATAGCCGGAAACGGCTTTTCCGGAACCATCACGGCGAAGGACGCTTTTAATAATACCGTGATCACCGACAGCGCGACCACGGTCGATATGACCACCAGCGGCCACGGCGTTACTTTTTATTCGGATGCCGCATATTTGACGCCGGTTTCATCATACAGGCTGACCGCAGGCGTGACGCCTTATTTCGTTAAAAACACCGTCGCCGAAAATTTTGATATAACGGCGAGAGATTCAAATCTTAAGATCGGATTATCAAATCCCATAACGATAAATCCGGGGCCGCTTGCAAGTTACTCGCTTACTGCCGTTTCTCCTCAGACGGCGGGAGTAGGAAATCCGGCGACCATCACGGCGAAAGACGCTTATAATAATACCGTTACGGATAGTTCCATGTTGGTGAATTTAACCAGTAATGGCACCGGCGTTACTTTTTATACGGACCCTTCTTATTTAACTACTTCGACTTTTTTTACTCTCAGTTCCGGTGTCGCGACCTATTATGTTAAAAACACTAAAGCCGAGATCTATAAGATCACCGCCGCGGACGCGAATGGTAAAACCGGCGTATCCGGTAATATGACGATATTGCCGGGGGACATCGCAAATTATGTTATCGCTTCTGATTCGCCTCATGCCGCTAACGAAGGCTTTTCAAATACCATTACCGCTTACGATGCTTTCGGTAATATAGCCGTAAATGACAATACCACGGACGCGGTAATGGGAAGCTCGGGCACCGGCGTATCTTTTTATACAGATTCAAGTTATGCTTTTGTTACGGGTTTTTATAGACTTGCGGCGGGAAGGGCAACATATTTCGTCAAAAACAACAAGTCGGAAACATTTACCATAACGGTAACGGATCAGACCGGAAAAACCGGCTCGTCCAGTCCTATAAGCATGCTTCCCGGGGCCGTTTCGAAATATAAGGTTGGAATACTTACTCCCCAGGTTGCCGGCGTCGGATTCACTGTTACCATATATGCTCAAGACGATAGCGGTAACACGGTTATCGCCGACAGCACGACTTCCGTTTCTGTCAGTTCCACTGGCACCGCGGTTAATTTTTATACCGACGCCGCGTATTCGATACCGGGTAATAACTATACTTTGACTGCTGGCGTCGCTACATGCTATTTAAAAAATACCAAAGCTGAAAGTTTTACGGTCAGTGCGGGCGATGGATCGGGTCATACCGGCGTTTCGCCGCCGATCGCCATAAATCACGCTCAAATATCGAGTTATTCGGTGCTTCCCGTTCCTAATAAAGAGGCGGGCTCCGTATTCGCGAACACCGTAATGGCCCTCGACGTTTACGGAAACCCGGCGGTTAACGATTTCACCACTGTGATAAACATGACCACGACTGGCACGGGGCTGAATTTTTATACGGACAATTTTAAAACCGCGACTACAACTACTTATCAGCTTAACGCCGGCTCGGTCATATATTACGCGGTAAATACCAAAGCCGAAATTTTTACCATAACCGCCACTGACAATCTTTTGAAAACGGGAACATCTTCCAACATAAGCGTTTATCCGGCGCCTGTGGTCAGCTATCAGATAACGCCTCCGGCGGCTTCTCCAGGTGCCGGAACTAATTTTACCGGCGTCATAAACGGTATCGATACCTACGGAAATCTCGTGGTTAATGACAGCGTCACATCGTTTAACATAACGTCGGTTCCGGCTGGCGTTTCATTCTATCAGAGTGATTTTATAACCGCCGCCGGTTCTTATGTGCTGACATCCGGCACGGTTAATTATTATGCTAAAAGCAATGTCGCCTCTAATGTCATTATTTCCATCACCGACTTTTTCGGGCGCAGCGGGCTTTCGCCTTCATTTACTATAAAACCCGGAGCTATAAACAGCTATACCGTCGATTCGTCTTCTCCGCAGGTCGCGGGACTTGGTTTTGTCAACACTATAAGGGCTAAGGACATTTTTGGAAATACCGTTACTACCGATAGTTCGACGGTTGTCGGGGTATCGGCCGCCGGCGGCACCGGCGTTACTTTTTACGCCGACGGAACTTACGCCGCGCCGGCCATTTCTTATACTTTGAATTCCGGAATAGCCACTTATTTCGTTAAAAATACCGCCGCGGAAACGTTTGCCGTTTCGGCGCTTGACGGTTCCGGAAATTCAGGGCTCTCAAATAATATAACGGTAGATCCCGGAGCCATAGCAAGCTACGCGGTTCTGTCCACCTCTCCCATGTCCGTCGCGGGAGGCGGAATATCAAACGCTATAATAGCGAAGGACGCCTATAACAACACCGTTACGAACGCGAGCGGCACCATCGTAACTGTCAGTTCGTCCTCGCCGGCCGCCGGCGCTTTGTTTTATGATCCGACTTATTCCGCCGTCACCGGAAATTACACTCTGAGTTCGGGCCAGGCGACTTATTACTTGAAGGTCACAAATCCCGCCGAGACATTTACCGTGGACGTTACTGATACCAACCTTAAAACCGGTTCTTCCGCGGTCATAACAACCGTTCCATAAAAAATTAAGCTTTTGAATATTAAAAAGAACCCTGCCCGGGTTTTACTAGCCGGCAGGGTTCTTTTCTTTTCAATGATTTTTATTAATTAGTTTCCTAAGGCTGCGGTTTGAATTTTTGAACCTGATTGTTAGCGCTGTCGGCGGTGTAAATATAGCGCGCTGCGTCAACGTCTATTCCGAGAGGAATATTGTTCGCCGGCCCGAGGATGACGCCGAAATTTTTTATAAGGTTTCCGTTCGGGTCGAATTTTTGTATCCTGGCGTTGTTCGTATCGGCGACGTAAATGTTGCCGGAACCGTCGACCGCTATTCCGGCCGGTGCGTTGAATTCGGAGTTATTGCTTCCGAAGGTTCCCCATTTTGATTGATAAACGCCAGACGAGTTGAATTTTTGTATCCTGTGGTTAAAAGAGTCTGCCACGTATATATATCCGGCGCCGTTAACCGCTACGGCACCGGGGGACGCGAACTGTCCGTCGCCCGCGCCGAATGAACCGAATTTCGAGGTGAAAGTGCCGCCGGGGCTGAAGACTGACACTCTGTGAAGATCTATGTCCGTTACGAAAATATTTCCATTCAGATCGACCGCTATCCCCACAGGACTTACGAACTGCCCGTCGCCGCTTCCGGGCGAACCGATCGAAGCGATGAAGGTTCCCGCGGAATTGAACTTTTGAATGCGGCTGTTTCCGGTGTCCGCAACATAAAGATTATCAAGCGTGTCTACCGCTACGCCGCCCGGCGCGTTGAACTGGCTGCTTCCGTTTCCGCTCAGAGGTATCTCGGCCGAAGCTGCCGGATGTAGTCCGGTAGTAATGTCTCCGCGTCCGAACCATCCCACGAATGTCCCGGACGGGTCTATTTTTTGAATGCGGTTGTTCGATTTATCGGCGACGTATATATTTCCAAAGGTGTCGACCGCGACATCGGCCGGTGTATTCAATTTATTTCCGCCGTTGCCGATCGATCCCGTTGAAGACTGGACCGAGTAATCCAGAATGACTTCAAACCATTTGCTGTTGGAAGGCATCGCGCTAACCGTTACGGCGAGATAGCCCGGCGTCGCGCCCGCCGGAACGATCGCTTTAATAAAATTATTAGACCAGGAATTTATTGTGATCGCCGCTCCGTTCAATGTAACGGAGTTTGCCCCCTGTAAAGCGCCGAACCCGGTTCCGGTTATTGATATTTCAGCGTTTCTGACCGCGAAGGCAGGGGATATCGAAGCAATGTTCGTTCCGTCAAAATTTATGCCGGCCGTGTTCGTTCCGTTGACCGTGACCACCGCGTCTCCGCTTGCGGTGCCTATCGGGACCTTCGCCGTTATAAGCGTGTTGGACCAGCTTATTATGTCGGTTGCGATAACCTCGTTGAATTTCACGAGCGAAGTTCCCTGAGCTGTTCCAAACCCGGTTCCGTTTAACGATACTAAAGTTCCGGGTGGCCCCTGCGCGGGTAATATTGAAACCAGTTTCGTGACGCTGAAATTATAACCGGCGCTTGCAACGCCCCAGACGCTTATCGTAACGTTTCCGGAAGATGCGCCGTCGGGTATCGTAGCGGTTATAGTATTGTCCGACCATGTGCCGATCGCCGCCGCCGTTAAACCGTTGAATTTTAAAACGCTTGTTCCCTGAACCGGGCCGAACCCGATTCCGCCTATCGTAACGGCCGTTTTTTCGGGGCCGTAGCCGGGCGAGATCGAAGTTATATTGGTGACGGAAAAGCTTTTGCCGTTGGTATCGACCCCGTTAATGTTGACCGTGACGTTGCCGGCCGTGGTTCCCGCCGGGACCTGCGCGACTATTTGCGTGTCCGACCAGGAACTTATGACGCCTGAAGCCACGCCGTTGAACTTAACCGAGCCGGCTCCCGGGGTTGTGCCGAAATTAGAGCCGTTTATAGTTACGAAAGTTCCGGGCGGGCCGTAAGACGGTGAAACTGATGTAAGTGAGGTCACGCTGAAATAAATAGAGTTCGTTAAATAGCCGTCTATGTTGGCTGTGACGTTGCCCGATACTGCGTCAGCGGGAACGCGCGCAATGATCTGGCTGTCCGACCAGAAATCTATGACCGCCGCAAGACTCGCGAACTTAACTTCGCTCGTGTTCTGTATCGTTCCGAACCCTGTTCCGAATATCGTTATAGGGCTTCCAATAGTTCCGGCCGTTGAAGAAAGCGAATTGATCGAAATAAGCTTGAAATCTACTATGGTATTTGTATTGATGCCGTTTACAATGGCGTATAAACTGCCCGAGGTGGCTCCCGCGGGAACCGCTACGACGATCTTGGCGTCGCTCCATGAAACTATATCCGACGCCGTCGTTCCATTGAATTTGATCAGAGAACTTCCGGGAACGGGGCCGAATCCTCTTCCGTTTATTACGATCTGATTACCGGTGGATCTTATCACCGGCGTGGCCGAATCGATGAACGTGGCTTCGTAATGGACGCCGTTACTGGTTCCTGCTGCCGTGTTAACAGTTATGTCGCCTGAGGTGGTTCCTGCAGGAACTTCCGCTTTGATATGCGTATCCGACCAGGAAAGTATATTGGTCGCGGTGGTAGCGTTAAATTTCACCGTGTTCGGAACGGGGAAGGCGCCGAACCCTGTTCCGTTTATTTCGACCAGCGTTCCCGGAGGTCCGTAATTTACCGACACGGTATTTATGAAGATCAGCGTGAAGTTCATCGAATTACTGGTTTTGCCGCTGACGCTCGCTTTCAGGCCCCCTGTGCCGGCGCCGGCCGGGACTTTGAGCACTACCTGAGTATCCGACCAGCTGATTATATCGTTAGCCGGCATCGAACCGAAGCTGATGGCGCTTGGTCCCTGAAGCACTCCGAACCCGAGTCCGGTTATGGTTACGGTCGTTCCAACGGTTCCGCCCGCGGGTGAAATGCCCGTGATATTTAAAACGCCGAAAAGAACTCCGTTGCTTTCGATACCGTCGACCGTTACGCTGACCTTGCCCGGGGTGGTCCCGGCCGGAACTCTGCATATAACTGCCGTGTCGGACCATGAAACTATGTCTGAAGGGAGCGCCTGCGTTCCATTGAATTTAACGGCGCTTGTTCCCGGGCTCGCTCCGAAATTAATGCCGGATATGGTTACGGGCGAACCTATCGTCGAAAAAGTTTCTGAAAGTGAGGTTATTACCGCGCCTACGATGAAGGTCGGACCGTCCATGGAAACTTCGCCGATCGAAAGCTTTATTTTTCCCGAATTCGCTCCGGCCGGGACCGTCGCTACGATCTTAGTTGAAGACCATAAGGTTACGTCGGTTGAAACTATATCGTTGAATGAAATAAAACTCGAGCCTTTTTCTGCTCCGAACCCCGTACCGTTTATGGTAACGCTCGTTCCTACGGTTCCGGCTGTCGGCGATATCGAACTTACCGAAGAAGCATTGAAATTGATACCGTTTGAACCGATGTTATTGATAACTACCGAAACATTTCCTGAGACGCCCTGGGCGGGTGATTTAACTGTTATTTTTTCATTGGTCCAGCTCAAAATTTCCGCCGCTTTTATCCCGTTAAAAGAAACGTCGTTTAACCCGCGTTCATTTCCAAACCCTGTCCCGTCTATCCGGATCTCCGTTCCGGAAGGGCCAAAGTCCGGCGATATCGAATTTATTTTGGTGACGTCAAAGTACAGGAAATTATTGGCGGCAACGCCGTTAAAATTAAAGGACAGGTTTCCTGAGGTCGCATCGTCCGGAACTTTTACCGTGATGGAGCCGCTTGCCCATGAAATTATATCCACCGCTTCAGTTCCGTTAAAAGTCAGCGTTGAATTACCCTGCGAGTCGCCGAATCCCGTTCCGTATAAAGTCACGGCGGCTCCGGGCGGTCCGATAGAGGGAACTATTGAAGCCAGCTGGCTCACGTCGTATAAAAACGGGTTTGTTTGTATTCCCTCAAAGTTAATTAAAAGTGTTCCTGATTGAACACCGGGGGGGCAAATCAATTCTATCTTTGTGTTGGACCATTTCAATATTTTGCTGACCCTGACTGTGCCAAAAGTGATAGGAATAAAAGATGGCGTGGACCCGAACCCCGTTCCATTTATGATAACTTTTTCGCCCTGGGAGATGATCGTCGGCGATATCGATGTTATTCCCACCACGTCAAAATATATAGCCGTTACGGAAGCCGAATTCGAAGAGAGCGTGACGTACCCTGACGATGAGCCGTAAGGAACGTTAACGATTATAGTTTCGTTGGACCAGGCAATGATGTCGTCGTTAGACGCTATAATATCGTTGAATTTGATAATGTTCGCGCCCTGTGAATTGCCAAAATTATTTCCGATTATCTTAATCTGTGTCCCGAAAGTGCCTATAGCCGGCTGGATAGCTGAAATAGCGGTCGCGGTCGGAGTCTCGGTGCCTTTTGGAACTATGGTCAGTTTGAAGACCGTTTTTTTGCTTATGCCGCCTTCCTTATATTCGGCGTCAATGTTAAGTATTCCCAGGAAATTATCCGGCGGGGTGTAAAAAAGCCCTGATATGCTTCCCGTAACCGAGCTCCATGCTGCCGTTTTAACCTCCGCCGTGGTTTGATCCGAATATACGGCTATGGTTTTTATGGACGCGAGATCGTATTTTTTAAAAACTTCCATAGTGTCTGAATTTATACTTAAATACAGCGAATCGAGTTTCATGTTAACGCTTAGTATAAACAGCGCCGTCCTGGTCATTTTGGCCTCAGTGTATGAAGCCGTGAGCGTTACGGTCCCTTTTTCGGTTATGGCCGAAATATAACTCGTTCCGAACATCGTGCCGCGGTCCGCCGTCCATGTCGCTTTGACCTCCGCGGTCATTCCGTCGAGATAACTCGCGTAAACTTTTATTTTTGAAAGATCGTAAGAATCGCCGGCGATTATAATATCCGAAGTTTTATCGAGAGAAAGCGAATTAAAAATCGAGGCGGTCTGAAGAATGAAATCAAGCGATTCCAATCCGTAATCTTTTTCGGAAACGTTTATATTCAAGGTTTTAACGGAATATCCGCTTTTTCTGGCGGATATGGTGTAAGTTCCGGCCGCGAACTGTCCGGTGAACGAAAAATATCCGTTCTCATCCGTTATTGCGCTTATCGATCCGTTCAGGGATACCACCGCTCCGCCTATCGGGGCGGAAGGCTCTTCCGTCGTATTTACAATGCCCGACCGCGTATTTATAGAAGCTGGAACCTGCGGGTCCTGCGTAGTGACGAATCTTCCGGAGATCTTTGATAGATACTGCGCGTTTTTCTGCTTTTCCGTCAGGGTTTGGCCTATCAATATTTTAAGCGGGTCCGTCTGCATCACTTTCTGAAATACCGCGATCGGTTCCCGCGTCAATTTCAGGCCGGAATTTTCCAGTACAGCATTCAGATAGTAAATTTTATCCTTCTCGATGAATAATTCGCTCGCTATGTAGCCGCCGTCGCTTTTCTGTATCTTGAATATGAGAGTTTTCGAACTTGAAAGCTCAATGTCCGCCTTAAAAAACCCGCTTGTATCGGTTGTAAGGATATATTCTTTTTTGTCGGCGACTATCGTTACGCGCCTTCCAGATACTGACGCGGCTTTTGAAACAGTCTGAATCGGAGCCGCTGTCGCCTGTGGAGACGGGAGTTTCGGAGCCTG
>CAZKCG010000063.1:0-27221 GCA_964551445.1 uncultured bacterium
TCGACTTTATCGCTCGTCGCAGATCCGGTGGAGTAACAGCCCGATGTGTAGCATTGAGAGTCACCCGTGCCGTTCATCCCGACAAAGCCGCCGGTAGCGCTAAGTTCACTGGAAGCGTTACCGGTCGAATAGCAATTTGTTATGGTCGATTCACGCGTCCAACCGACGAACCCGCCGACTCCTCCCCAACCGTATCCACCTTTGCCCGTGACCTTTCCGGTGGAATGGCACCCAGTTATCTTCTGCTGATTGCGTCCTGCAAATCCGCCGATATCATCGCCGGCAAGAACGTCACCCATAGCATAACAGTTTGTGATTATACATATGTTATTTCCGACGAATCCGCCGACGCGGCCGCCGTAAGTACTGACGAGACTTCCGGTCGCATAACAGTTATTGATGATCATAAGCCCCCTGTTGCCTTCCACGCGACCGACGAATCCACCGGCATCATGGGCTGCTGTCAGGCTGCCGTTGTCGCCTATGGCCGTAATATTAGTCGTAGCGAAAGAATCGCTGACACAACCGGTTGTGTACCAGTCGACATATCCTATAAGGCCGCCGACCTGCTGGTTGGTGCAGTTGGCCGTACCGCTCGCATTGCAGCGGACTATCGAAGGGTTGACCCGGCTGGCGTGCGTTCCGACCAGTCCCCCTACGCCGGTGCCCCCGTTCGTATCGACACTCGCGTACGAATCGAATATAGTTCCTCCGAGATCGTTATATCCGACGAGTCCGCCGACATGATTCGTATATGTTTCACCCTTGACGGCGCCGGGACCTTTAACGTAGCAGTTGACGACCGCGCCGTTATTGCTTCCGGCAAGGCCGCCTATACGTTCGGTATTTGAGACGCTGATCGAAGGGGAAATGATACCCAGATTTTTTATCGTGCCGCTTGATGCCCCAAAAAGGCCTCTATATGATGATTTCCCAGTGATAAAAAGATTGGATATCGTGTGGCCGTTGCCGTCAAATGTTCCGGTGAACGGATTGTCCTTCGCGCCGATCGGGTCCCAGCCGACGCCAGTGGTCCAGATCGTCATATAAGTTGTATTAGCGTAACTCGCGGCGCTTTTGAAATCGAGATCAGCCATGAGCATATAGTTCTTATCAAGGGTCCAATCACTGGTGTACCCGTCAACCCCGCCGCGTACCGCGTAGAGGTCTTCAAGCTTATAAATAAGCAACGTCGTCGTCGATTTTATTATGACGCGCTGATATATCCTGTCGTTACTAAGTGAAGTATATCCCGGGTAAACAAAAGTTCCGACCTTCGCTCTGTCGAATGCGGGAACCGGGGTTTCCCATATCACCGCGACTTCCCTGGTACTTCCGTCATTCATATTGACGACGACCTTCGCCGGCAGGCTGAGGGCTACTGAAGAAGTGGCGTCAAGGACTATGTCGGGTATCGTTAGATACGAAACGAATGTCGCGGGAGTCTTTACTATTACTTTTATCTGAGGTTTCAGCAGAGTTCCTTCGACGGTTCCGGCGAAGACGTAGTTCCCGTTCTTCCACATGTCATAAGCCGGCGTTCCGCCGTCCCATGTCACGGAAACATCTTTTACGGAATTATCACTTAACGTGGCTTTAACCGTCGCGGGAAGGCCGATGCCGGTGAGCGAGGTTGTGCCGTTCTCGAATGTCTTATCGGCGACAGGCTGCAGGGAAACGATCGCGCCGCCGGCCGCCGCTGAAACGACAACCTTTATCTGGGCTTTCAGCGTAGTCCCGGATATTGTTCCCGCGAATATGTAATTTCCGGCTTTCGTTCCGTCGAAAGCTGGCGTTCCGCCGTCCCATGTCACGGAAACTGACTTCGTCGTATCATCGCTCATATTGGCCATAACGTTAGCCGGAAGGCCGAGCGCGGAGATCTGTGTCCCGTTCGAGGCGGTAATGTCCAAAAGTTGCGCGAACGAAGTTATCGTCGCGGTGAGCATACCGCCGCCGTTGACGGTTATCGCCGCCTGATCGAGGTTGATCGTAGAATCTTTGTCCACATTGATGAAATAAGATTCTCCCGCTTTGATGGCCGGGTTGAATCCGTCCGGCTGCTGAAGAGCTCCCGCCGGATCGCGAACGACGGTGATAAAGCTTCCCGCGGCAGCGCTCCATTTATATATGCCTCTGAAGGACTCCGAAAGAGCCATAAGCTGGGTGAAGGTCATTGCCGAAGGAACTTTCGAGAAGCCGACGAGGTTGAACCCGGTTTTAAGCTTTATATCGCCGAGTATCGCAAGGGCGGAAGCGTTTATCGTTACCGCGATATCCGAAGCGCCGCCGTTTTTTATAATATAACCCTTTCCGGCGCCGAGCGTCTGAAGGGTTCCTTCACCGAGCGAAAGAAAGCTTCCCGCGGCCGGACTGAAGGAATATATATCCGCGACAGCGGGATACTGCGTTTTCAGCTGCTGGGGCGTCGACAATATTGCGGTGGTGAAACTGATAAAATTAAACCCCGGCTTTAAGGTTATCGACTGGCCCGTTTGAGCTGACGCTGTTACAGCGCCGAAAAATATGCACGCTGAAATAAAAAAAAGGAACGGCGTTATTCCGTTCCTCGTTCCGTTGGACATTATAATTCCTCCCTATATAGTTGAAATTTTTTTAAAATAACACGACGAATTTAGAATAACATTTTTTTTTTGATATTTCAATATCATTTCAATTTTTTTCTTATTTTATGGGGATTTTAGAGATCCCGTATCCCGAATCATTGTATGTTTTTATAAAACAGTTAAAAAGTCTTGTTATTTCGCGTTCGGATCTGCCTGTTCGAAGCGCCTCGAGATAACCGTAATATGCTTGAGTGCATTCGGAAAGTTGAGTCCGGCGAGCTTTCGCGCTGCCGGTTTCAAAAAAAGCGTGGCCGGCTTTTTCGATCATTCTCGCGGCGGCGCGCACGGTCAAAAGATATGCGCCATTGCGGTCGCCGGCGCGGGCCGCTTTTACGATGCCCAAAAGTCCTGTATCGGTCGTAAAAAGAAGATATTCAAGATAGGCCGCCCTCATCCCGATCTCTCCGGTACAGGCAGCCTCTATGAAATAATCGCGATAATAAACGCCGCCGGGAAATTCGCTTGCCCTGCCTTTTTTTAATTCTTCTTCGAACAGATTCATATATAATTGTATTCTTCCGGCCGGAACTATCATCGCGCGCGATGAATAAGCCGGATATACGGCGCCTGAAATTCTTACTTCATTGTTAACCGGATTTCCACGATGGATCATTCCGGCAAAATCGAAATCTATCAAAAGTTCCTCTGTATCGTTCGCCAGGCCGTATTTTAAAAGCGCCAGGCTCATCTCGCGCAAATATGCAGTGCGCGTTGAAAGATCCATATAAACCGGCATCATAAAATCAGGGATGTGAGATGAAAATTCACCCGCCGTCAAAATGTCCGACTGAAAAGCGTTTATCTCGTTATAACGGGCTATGCCGGTCCCTCTGGTTTCCCAGCTGTTCTTCGGATAGAACTGCGCATCCCTGTTATTGAGAAGGTCTCCGGAAAAGATGAACCGCGGTGACATTTCAGCGGCGCCGCGGGCGCCGTATGGGGCGTCATAATAATTGATCCCCGGACCGTATGAAAGATATACGAACGTATTCTGGCCGGAACCTATATCGGTCTGGCCGGGATCTTTGAGGTCAAGATTCACTCCGGCTTCGACCGCGCCGATCTTAACGCGCATATCCTGTGAGATCAATGGATAGTCCCCGGAAATATAGCGCACCGCATCCAGAGCGTCACGCGATGACTTTTCGGCGCTGCCGCTTAACCTTCTATTCTGCGTCATCTTGTGCGAGAGAAAAAGAGGCGCGAAGTTTTTATTGTCATGCCTTGATAATAAAGGATTCACGAATCCGAACATATCCGGACGGTCAAAATAATATCTGTTATATTCAACGGTCCGGCATATCGAAACCGACGCGGGCTTAAAAATAAAAAGCAAAAGCTTGCGAAGCCTTTCGCCGGCCCTCCCGCCTTCGATAAAAGCGTCATAAGAACAGGAGATCTCTAAATGTCCCATGTCCGATATAAAGGCTTCGAGCTCTTTTTTTTCAGCGGCGCCGGATGTTTTAATATCGCCGTGATATGCAACATAAACCGCTGCGGATTTCAAACCCGGACTTAATTCAAAAGAAGCCGCAAGACATTGTCCATGCTCATAAAAAACGGAACCGTCCCGCCTTTTGGTCTTGAACGCATCGAGCGAAGAAATTTTAATGAAATCTTCGGAAATATTTTTTTCAAATCCGGCGGGAAGTTTTCCAAATAGATACAATTTCCGGCCGGTTTCAGAAAACATCGCGTATAGGATCGCAGGCTCTTTTTCACCTTCAGCATCGATAAATATAGCGCGCGGCTCGGCCGGCCGCGTCTTAAGCGAATTGAAAAATCCGGCGCCGGCCTTCTGGGCAAATTTTTTTGAAAGTTCAAGGGCTGAAACGGAAACAACCGGAAATGCCGCAAGAGCTATCATCATCCAAAAGACAAAAGACGCCTTCAGCATAATATTTAAAGAATATACCTTTTTATCGCCGGAGTTTTTTCGGGTTTCAATATTCATAACAAGCACGGCCTTTTTTTCATTATATTCCAAACAATTATATCATAAAAAAACTTTTTTCACATCAGGAATCAGCATTGACAAATTTGTTATGATCGCCGTCAATAAAAAAAGAGGCCGTTTCAAAAATCATCTTTTCGAACGGCCTCTTTTTTATATATGGTTAGCGTCTAACGATAAAGCAGGAACGCCTTATTTCGTTATATGCGTTCCGGTCTCGCCGTTGACGGCTTTTCCGATGAATTCGGGAGAGGTGATTATGACCTTTTCTCCGCCGTTCTTCAGAAACATTATCGCGGCCTGTATCTTCGGGCCCATGGAGCCGGCGGGGAACTGTCCCTCGGCCATGTATTTTTCGGCTTCGGCCATCGTCATTTTATCGATAGTTTTCTGGTCCGGCTTGTTGTAATTTACGCAGACCTTTTCAACGCCCGTAGTTATAATGAAGACATCCGCTTTTACTTCGGCCGCAAGAAGCGCCGACGCGAAATCCTTATCGATAACGGCCGCCGTGCCTTTAAGGTTTCCTTTTTCGTCCTCGAGGACCGGGATACCGCCGCCGCCTACGGCTACGACAAGAAAGTTCGAATCGACGAGTTTTTTGATGGCGTCGATCTCGACGATGCGTTTAGGCATCGGTGAAGCCACTACGCGGCGGTAACCGCGGCCGGCGTCCTCTTTAACGTTCCAGCCTTCGCTCGCGACGCGTTTATCGGCCTCTTCCTTTGGCATGAATGAACCGATAGGCTTCGTAGGATTTTTGAACGCGGGATCGTCCTTATCAACGAGCACCTGGGTAACTACCGTCACGCAGTCTTTTATTATATTCTGTTTTATGAATTCGTTGTGAAAAGCCTGCTGTATCTGGTAACCGATAGCGCCCTGCGTGTCGGCGCCGCATGAATCGAGAGGGACCTCATGAAGCTCTTTCGAAGCAAGCTCCGAACGCCTTAATATGAAGCCGACCTGAGGGCCGTTCCCGTGCGTCATTATAACGTTATAGCCCTTGCCGATCATCGCGGTCACATGGTGGACCGTTTCGCAAACCGCGAGATACTGATCGTGGACCGTCTGGTGGTCCTTGTCCTTTATAAGTGAGTTGCCGCCTACGGCGATAACCGCTTTTTTCATTTTATTGACCTGCCTTCTAAATATATTATTAAATCAGAATTTACCGATCTATTTCTTCGCGGGCCTTCCGGGTTTTCTGCCGGATTTTTTTACGGCTGGTTTAGCTTTCGCGGTTGTTTTCTTAGCCGGTCTGCCCGCTTTTTTAGCTGGTTTCGGGCCTGGTTTTTTTTCGGAGGCGCCGCCGAAATTGAGAAGTTTTAACACGTCATCGAGCGTCCTTGATGCTTTAGGAGCTTTCACTGCTTTTTTCGACGCTTTCGGAGCTTTTTCAGCGGCCGGTTTTCTTCCGCGTTTTTTGGGGGCTTTTTCAGCCTTTGCGACTATGGCTTTAGCCGGTCTGCCGGCTTTTTTCGCAGCCGGTCTTCCTGCTTTTTTCTTATCTGCGGCTTTAGCGGCGGGCCTTCCCGGGCCGCGTTTAGCTTTCGAAGCCTTTTCAGCCGGAGCTTCTGCTTCTACTTCCATCACGACTTTTTTCGGGTTTTTTCCGGCTTTTATCTCTTCGGCGAGCATCTTAACGAAGATCTCGGGGAACAGAGCGTAAGTAGCGGCGGCTTTTACGAGATGGTCGACCGGGACCTGATCGTTTATCGAGTGAGCGTAAACTTCATGAGCGGGGCCGAAACCTATCGTAGGAATTCCGAGCCTTCCCATTGAAGCGACGCCGTTGGTCGAAAATGTCCATTTGTCGATCTTGGTTTTGTGGCCGGTAGCTATTTCAGCGGCTTTGGCCAGAGACTGCGTGAGGACGTGTTCTTCCGGCAGAACCCATGTCGGATAATATTTTTCCTGGCCGACCGTGAGGCCGGTCCATGATTTTTCTGAATATTGAAGAACTTCGACGCGGGCGTCCTTCGAGTGAGATGTTGCGTCGACGATCTTTTGTATCTGGGAAACGGCGAGTTTCATGTCTTCGCCGGCGGTAAGGCGGCGGTCGATATAGATCGTGCATTCGTCAGGCACGGCGCATAACGACGGGGTCTGACATTCGATCTTGGAAACGGTTATCGTTCCTTTTCCGAGGAATTTATTGGGAGCGAGCTTATCGTTTAATTTTTCAATTCCTTCGACGATAGGCATCATTTTATAGACCGCGTTGACGCCGCGCTCGGGAGCCGAACCGTGGCATGATAAGCCTTTGGTTACGACCTTGATCTCCATTCTGCCGCGGTGGCCGCGGTAAACGTTGAGATTCGTAGGTTCGGTTATAACGACGAAATCGGGAACTATCTTCTTTTCATCGCGGATCATATGCAAAAGAGGAAGGCCGTCACAGTCTTCTTCCTGGCATGTTCCGGTGACATAAAGCGTGTAGTCGTCTTTGAGTTTGAGGTCTTTTATGATGGCGCCGGCGTAAACCATCGAAACCATTGCGGCGCGCTGATCGGAAGCCCCGCGGCCGTATATTACGCCGTCTTTGTGTTCGCCTTTATAAGGATCGATCTTCCATGCGGTGCGGTCGCCGATGCCGACGGTGTCGATATGGGCGTCCATCATTATTTTAGTTTTGCCGTCGCCGATCCTGCCGATGATGTTACCCATCTTGTCGATCATAACTTCGTCAAAACCGACCTTTTCCATTTCGGCTTTTATGCGTTTGATAACCTTTTCTTCTTTGCAGGATTCGCCGGGAATGGCTATGAGATCGCGCATGAACTGGATCATTTCTTTCTCATAATTTTTTGCTTCCTTCAAAATCAAATCTTTAACCATCTGTGATCATCCCTCTGTTTAAATTTTTACGGGGCGGGCTTTCGCCGCGCCCCATTTATTTTTTGAGTTTTTTAATTTTGAACCGGATTATTCGGCGAATCTTCTTTTGTTAAGCGCCGCAAGGGTCCTGGCGGGATCCTTGAATTTTGAAAGAAGCATCATGGCCGCTATTACATAAGGTTTGTAGCCGGCTTCTTTATATGTGTCAATTCTGTATTTTTCGAATACTTTCGCTGAGACTTCGCCTTCCTTGCAGGATACGCCGGAAATGTCGGCGGGCAGGCAATGCATATAGAGAGCTTTTCCGCCCTTGGTGAGCTTCATCATTTTTTCGGTGCATTCCCAGTCTTTGTGTTTTGCGTTATTCGCAAGACACTGTTTCTCGAGAGCCTTAAGGCCTTCGAGGTCTTTTTTCAGAAGCAGCGGAGTGCGTGTCTCCATTACGCTGTAAGGGGCCCATGATTTCGGATAAACGATATCGGCGCCCTTGAAAGCGTCTTCCATCGATTTAACGACCTTAAAGCTGCCGCCGGATTTTTTAGCGTTCTTCTCGGAAACTTTAAGCGTATCGGGGATGAGGTTGTAACCTTCGGGATGAGCGAGAACTACTTCCATTCCAAAGCGGGTCATAAGGCCGATGATAGCCTGAGGCACGGAAAGAGGTTTTCCGTAGCTGGGCGAATAAGCCCAGGTCATAGCGATCTTTTTGCCCTGAAGTTTTTCGACTCCGCCGTAGTAGTTTATAAGGTGTGAAAGATCGGCCATCGACTGGGTCGGATGGTCCACGTCGCACTGAAGGTTGACTATCGAAGGTCTCTGGTGTAAAACGCCGTTCTTGTAACCGTCGTCGAGAGCTTCTCCGACCTCGCACATATATTTATGGCCTTCGCCGAGATACATATCGTCGCGGATACCGATAACTTCCGTCATGAAAGATATCATGTTGGCCGTTTCGCGGACGGTTTCGCCGTGAGCGATCTGGGAAGTGCTTTCATTAAGTTCCTGTACGGTAAGACCTAAAAGATTCGACGCCGAAGCGAAAGAGAATCTTGTTCTGGTTGAATTATCGCGGAAGTTTGAAATGGCAAGTCCTGATTTGAACACTTTGCAGCTTTTGCCGTCTTCATATAATTTTTTTAATATCTGCGCCGTAAGAAGCGTCGCGCTTATCTGATCGTCGGTTTTTTTCCATGTATGCAAAAAGTCCGTGCCGTGCATGTTGTGATTCAAAGCGCCGAGTTTAGATATTAAGTTCATTAAACCCATTAATAGAACACCCCTTTAATTTATTTTTTATTAATTATAACATATCTTTGATACATTATCCATATTTTTTCGACCAAATTATATTATGATTTAATAATTTTTAGTTACCGCCGTTTTTTTGTGGAAAAAATATTAATAAACTGCTACAATATCCGGACAAACAATTTTTTCTTAATTTGTAAAGAGGCTGATATTTTTTGAATAAGAATAATTTCCTGCGGACCGCGGCTTTAATATTTTTAATTTTGGCGATATCCGGGCCGCCCTTAATGGCAGCGAATACCGCTAATAATTCCCCGGACGGTAAAGAACGCGAAAAAATTATTAAGAACCGCATAAAGTCTATAACGGAATTTGAATATTCTTACGGCCCGGAAAAAAAAGAGAACGCCGGCGTAAAAAAAATGACTTTTAAATATGACGGTTCCGGTAATTTATCCGAAACCATTTCTTATGACGAAGCCGGAAATATATCGCTGAGAAGCGTGAATATATTCGGCGAAAGCTCCAGGAAAAAAAGACAGATAGACCTTCGCGCCGATAAAAGCGTTGAAAGTTCCGCCATTTATAAATACGATCCGAGCGGTAAATTAACCGAAGAATCCTGGTTCTACGGCGAATCACTCGACAAAAAATATATTCATAAATACGACGCGCGCGGGTTCGAAACCGAATTCTTATGCGTTCTTTTCGACGGCGCGATAGAATTCAGATATACTTATAGATATGACGCGCGCGGGAACAGGACATTCGAATCATACTATGAAAAAAACGCTTTCTCATATAAAAACGCTTTTAAATATAATGATGCGAACCAGTTGATCGAAAAGATATCCTACGGAACCGATGACGAGACAATATCGGTCGAAAATTACAGATACGACGCCAATAAAAATATAACGCTCGAAACGCGCCATGATCTTCGTTCCAATATAGACCTGAAAACAGCTTATAAATACGACGCCGGTAAAAACCTCATCGAAACGGTCGAATATATCGGCTCTAAACTTTCACGCCGTTTCGAATACGCGTATAACAAAAATAATAAGATCGTCGAAGAAACTAATTTCAATGAGGATCAATCGATAGAATATAGAGTAAGATACCGTTATGACGACTCGGAAAACCTCATTGAAGAAATAAAATATAATTCAAAAGACGGAATTATTTATAAGATGACCTATAAATACGACGGACTCAAAAATATCGTTGAAAAAATAAAATACAGATATCAGAGCTTCAGCGAATCCGAATCCGCGACACGCTACTTCTATGAATTCTACAAATAAAATGGCACTTGGGTGTCTTGTATCGAAAGCGCTACATTCCAGAGAATAGTGAACAGAGAAAAGAGAATAGTTGAGGATTGGCGTGCGTAGCACGCTTTAATTATTTGAAGAAAGTGTTGAGTAGCATAAATGACTGACGCGACCTTATCTATTCTCTCTTCACTTTTATTTATTCACTAAATCTAATATTTGTCATGTGAAACACAAAAGCGTCTAAGCCTATTTTATGTTTATAGTCTTATCGCTTCCCCATGTCCCGTCGGAATTATGGAACACGAAATTAACCGCGTTGACGGCGATCGCGGCCTTATTGAACGGCCCCAATTTCGCGCAATAACTTTTTCCGTCATCAGACGGAACCAGAAGCGTCTCAACGGCTTTCCCGTCGCTCCATTTAACGGTTCCCGCGGGCCACAGCGATTCCTCAGGCATCTTCCAGCCGTTAACTCCCCAGTGAAGTTTTCCGGGTTTCGCGGACGATATGGTTATAACGTCATTCGAACACGGATCTTCAGGCGTCCAGCATGATTTTTCAGGCTCCGGACCGGCCGTGCCGCCTACGAAAACGTAATTAACCGGTGAATATCCGGTATTTCCGCGTTCATCCTCGGCGGCGATCCTGTACGCGTAGGTAGTGTTTTTCTTTCCTGAAATTTTATACGAGTATTCAAGAGCCTTGACCGCCGGCTTCGGATTCGTCTGTGCAGCTATCGGTTTTGCCGCCATTGGAACGCTCGTCCAGGCCGCTGCGGTGATAACTTTATCTCCGCCGTTCTCCACCGTGACATATTGAAGGTTCACGGATCTTAAACCGCTCATATCATAAGCATATGTCCATACCGTGAAATCAGATGGCATTGGAGCCGCTCCCCATTCCAGTCCGCCCGGATTATAAGGCTCACGCTGAGGCTTATAAATGGTCGGAGGCGTTTTATCCTCAAAACCGTTCTTCATATCGAGTATTTTTTTTGCGAACGCGACGGCGCTGTTCGCCGCGCGCGTCGGATGGCTGTCCCACATTTCGGTGCCGTCCCAGTATTCATAACATGAAGTTTCGCTCACAAGCATATATCTCCAGGCGTTTCTGGTCTCATCCGAATCCGGCGCGACCTGATCGGCCGTCAGCACATAGTTTTTAGCCGCGGTAAGAACTCCCCATGAATTTCTATCCGGCGAATAGCCCGTTTTCGGGTCGGGATCCCCGTTCCATTTTAAAAATTCGGGATCGCCGTTGTCCGCGCCCGCCCAGGAACCGTTTTCAACATGAATTATATTTTCCGCGTCGGGCGGGAATTTATCGAGATAATCCTGAACGGTCGTGCATACGAACCTCTCGGGATTTGATTTAGCCCAGTTCACGAAACTTTTGAAATTATCATGGTAGTAGCCCGACGAACCGCCGCCGTAATTATCGCCGTCATGATGAAGCACGATAAGGATCGGATGCTTCGCATCGGTATTATATTCTTCAAGCTGGCTCATAACCTGTTCGTAATTAAGCGCGCCGAAACCGCCGCGGCCGTCCTCGTTGCCCATATAACGGTCGGTCGGGACCGCTATCATTTTAGCGATCTTTCCGTCCGGCGTCGTCTGCGGCCGTCCGCTCGCCGGATCTTTAAAAGCGACGTAATAAGGCCGGTTCGCCCACGGCGTGACCTTCGAAGGCGCCCATAATCCTGAAAGCTGGACCCAGTTGAGCGGATCGGGATTCTGTTGATCGGCTTTATTCGGCGGGAAAAGGTTTTCCCCCTTCACCCACGGATAATTTTTGCACGCGCGAGAAAAGTGTATGTTATCGACGAATACCCACTGCAGTCCTTCATCGACGAGAGCTGGTATCATCCACTCCGCGAACGCGTTCTCGGGCGGGAATATCCCTTTCGAATAACTTACCGCGCTTCCGAACGTGTCGAGCGTTATTTTCCGATGGGCCTGTATCTGTTTTCTTATATCCTCGTAATCGATAAGCGCCATCAAGGGATGATGAAATCCGAATGAAACCATGTCCAGCCTGGGGTTTCCAAGGGCCGTTTTTAAATTTCTGCCGGCGCTGTAACCGGCCTCCCAGTTGTTGAACCGAAGCCCCGCTTTTTTTATGGAATTAAGGTCCTCGATGAGCGAGCCTGAAAAACTGACCTGCGCGCCTGCGTTTGCGAGCCCCGCGTCGGCCGCCGCCTTGACCGCGTCATAAGGCCATGCGGTGTACGCGCCTTCGCGGCTATACATAACGTCTAAAAGGCTGTATGAATAAACGCCCCGGTTGTGGGTCGCGACCATATCTTCGTAAGGCCAGTATATCGGCTGGTGCATATGCCAGTGGAATGATATATATATCGGAACTTTAGTTTTAACGGACTTTTTACCTGAGCCGGAAGTTATCACGGATGTCGAACCGATAAGGACCTTCCGCTCGAGATCGTTTTTTATTTTCACGAGAAATTCTTTGCGCGCGGCGTTATCGCCGGATGATATCATTTCAAAACTTATCTTTTGCGCGAACATTGCCCGAAGCGAATTAAAAGCCGGATATGACGGATCGGAATTGGCTATATTGCAGATATAATCCGTAATGGTTTTAACGGCTTCCCGCTCGTCTTTTGAAACGGCGAGATTGAATATATTCACCAACTCGTCTTTTTTAGTTCCGAGTTCTTCCGAGCAGGATTCATATTGTTTCTTCAAATGATCCAGGCCTGGTGAAATGTCTTTGTTCTCCGGTTTGAAGGCATGTTTGTAGGTATTGAGCCTGTAAGCGATGAGCTTATATTCCTCAAACGGTTTTACTGAAAAGTCAAATGAAAAAGAGGGCGTGATAAAAGAAAGAAGAAAAAAAAATGAGACGGCGGCGGGAAAAAAAATCGATCTTAATTTTTTAAAAATCATGCGGATTCTCCTTCGCGAATGAAAAATATGCTTCCATCATACATAATTTCAGAAAATATGTCAATTAAAAAATCCGGCGAAAAAACACATTCGAAACGCTTTGCCACAGGCATTTTAAAGAATTTTAAAATTCTTCTTGCTTCTTTTTGTAAAATCAATTAAAATTTATATCATTATGAAAGTATTATTTTCAGATATGATCGAAATAGCCAAACTTCAAAGCATGCTCGAAAAATTATACGCGGCGTCTTCGATCGCTACAGGCGTAATGGATATAAACGGCGAGATCATCATTACTGCCGGCTGGCACAGCATCTGCACCAAATTTAACCGCAGGGGCGAAAAAACGCTTGAAAAATGCGAGAAATGCAGGTTTGAAATTTCCGATAAAATAAGATCCGGCGAAAAGGTAGTTTTCCATAAATGCGCGAACGGCCCTTTTCACGGCGTCATTCCGATAATCATCGCTGGCGTTCATTACGCCAATCTTTTTCACGGCCAGTTCTTTCTTGACGAGCCGGACCTTGATCTTTACGCGAGATACGCCGAAGAGAACGGATTTGAAAAAGACGAATATATGAAGGCGGTTATGGAAACGCCGGTTCTTACGCTCGACACCGTGAAAAAAAATCTCGAAATGCTTCAGAGCCTCGGAGAACTCATAACCGAACTTGGGGCCGGACGCCTTTCGGCCATCCGCAAAAACGAAGAATTGAGATCGCTTAAAATAACGGCCGAAGCGGCCAATATCGCCAAGAGCCAGTTTTTAACGAATATAAGCCATGAGATAAGAACGCCTCTTAATAACGTTATAGGTTTCGCGGACCTTCTCACGCGCACCGGGCTCAATAAAGACCAGCGCGAAATGACGCAATTCATAAAGATAAGCGGAAAGAACCTTTTAAGCCTTATAACCGACATCTTTGATTTTTCAAAGGTCGAATCCGGAAGCCTCGAGATCGAAAAAAAGACATTCAACATTTCTAATATAGCCTCTCACGCGGTAAAATATGTCGGGGTCATAGCCTCGCAGAAAGGCGTGAATATATCTACGGCCATAGACCCCGGCATCAGGTTCCTCTTTATCGGGGACGAAAAGCGCCTTCTTCAGGTTGTTTCACAACTGGTCAATAACGCCGTCAAATTCACCGAACACGGCGCGGTCAGCCTCAATATCACGCTCGAAGCCGAAACCGAAAAAAAGGCACGGATCAGAATATGTGTTTCCGATTCAGGAGTAGGGATCGAAGCAACCTACCTCAATAAAATTTTCACGCCGTTCACCCAGGCCAACGGGTCGAATATCCGCAAATACGGCGGCGCCGGCCTCGGCCTCACTCTGGCGCAGGCCCTCGTCAAACTGATGGGCGCGGAAGGTATTTTCGTCGAAAGCGCGCCGGGCGCCGGAAGCGTTTTTCATTTCAGCCTCGAACTTGAAAAAGGCGTCCCGATCAATAGCGAGCCCGAAAAAAAAGACGAAGCGAAAAACGATGAAAAACTGAAACTTAAAATATTGGTAGCCGAGGATAACCTGATCAATTTAAGGCTGATGGTCGAACTTTTAAAAATGCTTGGCCATGAAGTTTTTTCGGCGGAAAACGGACGGAACGCTTTAGATATTTTCAAAAAAGAAAAGATCGATCTTATCTTCATGGATCTTCAAATGCCGGTAATGGACGGCCTCGAAGCGACTTCAAGAATAAGGGCCGTAAACGGCGATATACCGGTGATAGCGATGACCGCCTTCGCCAACCGCGAAGACTATGAACAGTGCATGAAATGCGGCATGAACGATTACATATCAAAACCCATAAATACTAACAAACTCGAAGAACTTATACGGCGCTGCATGAAAAAAAGCGAAGCGAAACCACATCCCGGAACCAGCGTAAAAATGCTCGCTGACGCCTTTTCTCAACCGGATGATAACGGGCATCCGCTAACCTTCAACCACGAAAAATTCATGAGAACGGTGCTGGGAAAACAGGAACTGGCCAGGGAAATAATACGGATATTCTTCAACGATTTCGCGGTCTTTTCAAAAGAGATAAAAACATCCGCCGCGGCCGGAAATTTCGAGACCATGAGAAAAGCAGCGCACAGGCTTAAAGGCTCATCGCTTAACATCGCGGCCGAACGCCTCCACTCGCTCTTCGCGAGCATCGAGCTCATAGGAAAAGCCAACAAGACCGAAGGCGTTCAAGAAATATTAGAAAAAATTGATATTGAATATAACCTGTACAGATCTGAAATAGAAAAACTGAAATTCTGACCGTTAATAAAAAAATTTTGATCACCGATATAAAAAAAGCCCGCTTCATAAAAAGCGGGCTTTTTTTATATTATTTCGTCAATTATTTAGCATTTTCGGGCTTGGCGGCCTTTAAATACTTCGCTTTGCCGTTGTGGCAGAATGCGCAATCGATAGCTTTGCCTTTTTCATCGCGCAGTTTGTTCGTAAGAACGATCATGTCCTGCGTGAGTTCCTTCATCGGCGTGGAAGCTTTCATATCGTCCATTTTATGGCAATAAGCGCATTCAATACCGAGGTCTTTCTGAGTGGTAGAAACATGCGTCGTTTTATAATCAACCTTGTCTTCCGATATGGCTTTTCCCATATTGACCGTAATAGTTACCATAAGAGCAAGCACCAAAACCATCATAACGATCTTGAAATTTTTCATTAAATTTCACCTCCTTTTTGGAGAGAGTGTTATATTTTCAATATGTGACTTATATCGTCAACAACAACAATTTAATTATGATAATTTCATTTTTAAATTTACGCTCAAAATGACTGACTGCGAAAAACCGCTGGAACGGGATAACTTCGTAAAAACAACGCGGTGAAATGCAACGAATGAATGTTGAAAAAAAAGGAGGGTTAAAGTTTGTATTTTTTACTGTTTCGGTTTCGCTTCGTCAGCGTTTTTAGCGTTCTCGGGCCTTGCTTTTTTGAGATATTTAGCTTTGCCGTTGTGGCAGAAACCGCATGTGATGGTTTTTCCTTTTTGATCGCGGAGCTTAAAGGTCAGTTCGACCATGGACATGGTCATTTCCTTCATCGGAGTCGGGGCTTCCATCTCTTCCATATTGTGGCAGTATCCGCAATTTATACCGAGCTCTTTGGTGACGGTCGTATAATGAACGGTCTTGTAATCAAATATGGGTTCGACGCCCGGCTGGGCTTTTCCCGTATTTAAAAAAAGCGCCGGAACCGAAGCTATAAAAAAAATAAATATTATCACTTTTGAAAAATTCGGCAAACCAGCACCCCGTATAATTTAATCGTTCGTTTATTAAAAGGGCCCGTTTTACGATATACCGCCAGACCCTGAGCGGACGGCTGTATATCGTAAATGTATCTCGGTGATTACTTGGCGTTCTCAGGTTTTACTACCTTCAAATATTTAGCTTTGCCGTTATGGCAGAAACCGCATGTGATGGGCTTGCCTTTATCGTCGCGAAGTTTATTGGTCAGTTCGACCATATCCTTCGTGGCGTCCTTCATGGGAGTGGCCGCGTTCATCGCGTCCATTTTGTGGCAATATCCGCATTCGACGCCGAGGTCTTTGGAAACGGTTGTAACATGGGACGTCTTAAAGTCGGCCGCCTTGGCTTCTTCGGAAATAGCATTGCTCACGCTTACGAAATTAAAAACCGCGGTGAGTATAAATGCGATCGCTAATACTAAAGCCAGTGATTTGATGTTTTTCATCTTTTCACCTCCTCGTTGCCTTTATTATGACTTCCGGATAAGTATGGCGTATAACGCCGATATTATCGATAAAAATCATCAACAATATAATCTTAACATATTTACAACGAGATGTAAACACTAACTTGCCTAAAATTTTATGTCAAGTTTGAAATTATTTACGGGTTTTATCGGCAAACGCCGACTCGAAGGCGGCGCACAATTCTTCGAACTGCGCGTCGAAGCGCATATGATTTTTATTCGATAAGCCGCATAGCGTAATGGAAGATGTTTGTTCATCGATGACGGCCCAGACGCGCCTGTGATAATAATTACAGGCTATGAAAAAACCGAGCGTCATAAGCGCAAAACCGCACCATACAAGCTCGACGCCGGGGTCATAAGAAATCAAAAGTCCTGTAAATTCTTTTTTTTCAACGATAAAATCACGAAAACCGATCTCAAGGCCGGGAATGCCGGAAGCTTCATGAGCCGGCCCTGGCGATTTTATAAGTACCCATAATTTAATTTTGGGGCCGGAGACGCCCTGCGAGATCTCCAATTCGGCGGCAGGATTAGCAGGCGTTCTTGAAGACGAATAATAATCCCGCGTTCCGTCGCTTTTCATGTTCAAAGTAAGGTCCGGCTCGAATCTTAAAAGTTTTACGATCAGGCCGGCGCCTTTAACCGAAACCTCATAACCCGCGGACTGTATGGTGATATCCGACGCGAGGCCGTTATAATTTATATTAAATTTGAAATCACGGAATCCGCCGTTTCCAATGCCGTAAGTCATCTGATAAACGCTGACGCCGCCGTAATAGATCGGGTCGTTGACCGAAATGGTCTTCGTGTAAACGGCCGCGGTTCCGTCCAGCGCCGATATCGTGGTGTACCAGTTTTTCACGAAAACTTCGGAGGTGGATTCATTTTTAATATATTCGGTCCTGAAATCATCGATCTTGAGGTCGAATTGTTTTCTTGGCAGGGATCTCTGCCGGATCTTCAGTTCCGCGATCTCACGGCTCGTATCTTTTTTCGTCGCGATCGACTTTTCGACAAGCCGGTCGATCTGTTTCTGAAGCGCGAAATGAGCCTGGGCCGGAACTTCCAAGATATCGCCGGGATAGCAGTCGACGGGCTTTTTAAAAGCGTAAATATCGCCGATCATGGCTCCCGCAAAGATCATAAGAAGACTTAAATGGATCAAGAGATCGCCGATAAACGAATATCTGCCGCTCACGCCGTGATGGTATTTTCGGCCGGGCGTAAGCGAATAATAATATTTATATCCGGCTTTTGTTATTATTTTGGAAATGGTCTCGCAATATTCTTCAGGCTTCTTTACGCTGAAAACCTTTATATTTCTTAAGTTTGAAATAAAATCGCCGGAAGCTTCAATATTCGTTTTCCGGGCCGAGCCAATATTCGCGCGAAACCTGCGGGCCGTGCAAACGGCCGTATTAAGAGCTAAAATACCGACAAGAGCTATGAACCAGGTTGAATGGTAGACATCGTTCAATGAAAAATAATAAATGTGATCGACATATCCCGGGAAATTTTTCGAGTAGAAAGCGTAATCCTTCATCTGCGGAAAAAGGGTGCCTATGGCTGAACTCACCGCGATCATGGTGAAGAGTATCACGGCTGTATAGATCGAGCTGAAAATTTTTATGATGATATTATTTTTCATGGTCGGCCCGGTTGTACCTCGCTATTAAAAAAAGGCGGCCATGAAGACCGCCTTTTAATTATATCATGCTTTAAGCATATAATAGAAGATGTTTTATTTTATTTGAACGCCGCGGCGTTAGGGAACCTGGTTTTTGCGGCGTTGAGGATCTCATCAGGCGTCATGGTGGCGCTGGATGTATAGCAGATACCGATAGCCGCTTTTGAAGTTGAGCCGCTTGACACTACATAGCTGCCGTACTTCGGATTCGAAGCGGTGCCTGTCGCCTGGATGTGGCAGGTTCCGGTCCCGCCGCCCGCGCACGAGTTCGGAAGGAAAGTTCTTTTGTTGTTCGCTATTGAATTTCCCTCGAAATCTTTTGCGTTATTGGTAAGTATCGTTTTTCCGGCGTCAGCGCTCGAAGCCGAACCCTGCGTCCATGAAACGTCAGGTCTGATGATCTTGTAAAGGTGCGAAGGCGTGACGATCTTGTTATCTTCAGAATTCGTGCTGAGCACGCGCGGCATGGATACCTTAGGCATGTGGCAGTTCCAGCATTTTGAGCCGTCGCTGGTCGCGCCGTGTTTGGTATGCGCGGTCAATGCGGTTGTGGATTCAAGCGTTTTGTGACATTTTGTGCAAAGAGAGTTGGATTCGCTTTTAAGATTGGTCGAGTGCGGGTCGTGGCATGTAAAGCACGCGGGGCCGCTGGCGCTCGAGTGAGGGCCGCTGTTGGAATAGTTGGCGAACTGTCTGCCGCCGGCGTGACCAAGATTGACGAGCTTGATGCCCTTCATCCATGTATCGCCGGGGGTAGGAGCAACGACGACTTCCGTCGTACCGGCATAAACCGCTTTTGTCGATACCGTGCCGAAAGGTATGAAATATGAAGGCGGCACCCAGTCGTTAGGCAGGAGCTGGCCGTAAATATAAGTGATTATGAACGGAGTGTATCCGGCGGCGTATGAAACGATGGCGCTTCCGTCGAACACTTTGAACGCAGCCGCGACGGCTGAATTCTTAACGCCGGGGTAGTCGCTCGGAACCGGCTGCTGGCCTTTCGAATGGCACTGAGCGCAGACAGCCACAGCGTTATTTTTCATCATTTTTCCGGGGTTTCCTATCGTCGATTTGAACTGGCCGACCGATGTCGAATTAGCGTGTTCTGAACCGGCGTTATGGCATGCTTCGCATGAGGTTACGAACGGTTCGCTGAAAAGGTTCGTGTAAGTTGCGGCAAGCGCTACCGAAGTGCTCGCGTCTTTGCAGTATGAATCGTAAACTTTTTTGTTGATGCCGGTGCCCTTGCAGTAAATACAGGAGAGCATCGAAGTTAATGAACCGCCCGACCAATGAGCGACATTTATACCCATCTCATTGTTTTTAGCGGGGCCGTGAAATGAAGATGACCATGAGTTATAAATACTGGCATGGCACTCCTGGCATTTCTCTGCTTTTACGAATTGTCCGGGGCTTTGCGATGTCGAAGTGGTCTGAAGCAGTGCGCTGCCGCCTCCGCCGCCGCAGCCGAAAAGTTGTAATGACAGGACCAGTATCAAGAGGCAGACAGCCGTTCTTGAAATATTCTTGTACATATTTTTCCTTCCTTTCATCATAAATTTTTATTAAACGCTTATTTATAGTTCAAAGCGGCCGAATTGGGGAACATGGTCTTTGCTGCGTCCAAAATAACTGAAGCCGTGCCGTCGGTTGCTGAATATGCGATACCGCCGAGCTGAGCGTTAGTGGCCGAAACTGGAATGGTTACAAAAGTTCCATATTTAGTGCTGCTTGTGTCTGAAATATGGCATGTGCCCGTAGCGCCGCCCGCGCATGAATTGGGCAGGAATAATCTCTGTTTGTTGCCGGCTGTAGTAACGACGGTACCGTTAACGTCAGACACCGTGCCCGTAGCAGGGGTCAAAACCGCGCGGCCGGCCGTGGAGGACGATGAAGCGCCGCCGTTGGTCAATGTTACGTCAGGCCTTATTATCTTGAAAAGATGTGACGGCGTATCTAACTTAGCCGGAGTGCCCGCAGCCGATCCGCCGGGAGGCCCCGTAACGATCTTGGGCATATGGCAGTTCCAGCATTTCGAACCGTCGCCGGAAGCGCTGTGCTTGGTGTGGGTAGTGATGGATGTCGTGTACTGAGCCGAGGTATGGCATTTCGTGCAGACCGAGTTGGATTCGCTCCTCAGATGCGTCGAATGAGGGTCGTGACATGTGAAGCAGGCCGCCACGTTATTGTGAGCGCTCTGTTCATAGTTGGCGTCCTGCCTGCTGCCGGCGTGTCCGGAATTCATGATCTGGAAAAATCCGTTTTTAAGCCATTTATCACCCAGGGTGACTGCGGCAGTATCCGTCGTTGTTGTATTATTGCCATACTGAACCTTTGTCTGAAGGGCGCCGAAAGGAATGTAATATGATGGGCGCACCCAGTCAGCTGGCATCGGCTGGCCGTAGAAATAAGTGTATATGAAAGGGATATAACCGGCGTAGTTGGTTATTATTCCTTTACTGTAAACGTAGGCATTAGGGGCCGCGGTTTTAAAGAATTTGCTGAGAGTTGCATTCGCGGGAGGCTGATAACCTTTGGAGTGGCACTGTCCGCAAACAGCCGCGCCGTTGGCCACCGGCATTTTTCCGGGATTTCCTATCGTCGATTTGAACTGGCCGACGGAAGTGGCGGAAATGTGATCGGAACCAGCGTTATGACATGCTTCGCAGCCTGTCACGAACGGCTCGTTGAAAAGTTTTGCGTAGGTCGATGCAAGCGCTACTGAAGTACTGGTATCGCTGCAATATGATTCGTAAACGCTTTTATTGACGCCTGTGCCTTTGCAGTATATGCAGGAAAGCATCGAGTTGAGCGAACCGCCGGCCCAGTGAGCCACATTGATTCCGTTAGCGTCATTTTTGGCCGGGCCGTGAAACGAGTCGTTCCAGGATGAGTAAGTACCCCCGTGGCATTCCTTGCAGGCGTTCGAGCCGACATATTTCGCGGTCGAAGAACCGCTCATTATCGTCTGGATAGAATTGCTTCCGCCTGAAGGCGAGCACCCCGCCCCGTTAATTAGTAATGAAAGGGCGGCTAATACGATTAAAAGCTTTACCGTGTTTTTGAACATTGCTCCTTCTCCTTTCCTTTATTAAAATTTTAATTTATAGTTCAAAGTTAATATATTCGTGTCGGCGTCGTTAACCGGGAAATACCGGTCGTAGAATTTTATGTTGGTTCCTCTTACGAGAACCTCGTCGCCGCTTTTAAGCCTTCTGAGCCACTCGAGGTTCGTCGTGAATTCGCCTATTTTAAGGGCGTTGACGATGCCGTCGCTCACGGATATGGTGTTTGTGAAATCAAGATTTATGTCGGTATCCCGGCGCGCGTAGTAAGTTCCGCCGAAGGTCTGGACGACGTCGCGGCCTGAAAGTGAGTTCGACACGGTGTTAAGCCTTCCGACGAGGTAATATCTTGAAAGCAGAGAAAGATCCGAATCGCTCAAAGATACTGAATAATTGGTTGAAACCCTTCTGGCCGGGGTCCACAGCGCGTTGAACATGAGTTGTTTCGTATCGTTATTTGAAACGCCGCCGGCGGCCATTCCATCGTTTGTGACCTTGTTTTCGGATAGCGTGAGTCCGGCGCTGAGATTTTTGTTTATTACCTGATTCGCAGATAAGGCGACATTCATGCGTTTTCCGGATGAAGCAAAGAACGGGTATATAGGGCGCGAAGGATCCTGAATGTTAGTGGCGGATCCGCCGCTTCTGTTGGTGTAGCGGAGGGACAGGCCGTAAGTTACGTCTTTCGTGGGTTTTAAAGTATATCTCAGACGATAGTTGGTGGCGTCCGTCGACGGGAGAACCGAAAGGCCGCTTCCGAAGAAATTCCTTTCCGTCCTGTCTTTGCTTAATCCGACGATCAGATACGCTTTTTTCAGGCCGCTATAGTAAAAATTAGCGCCGATACCGTTGTTTTTGTATCCGTCATTGAAGTTGTCGCGCAAAATTCCGGGGGTCGAAGCATAAACGAAGGTCCTTGAACTTGCGGTGAAATTATCAAAACCATTGTTATAGCCGGACAGCGTCATTTTCCAACCGGCGTTAAGTTTTGCCGCGGCCGCGAGGAGATAGCCCTTGTCGGTGTATCTCTGGTTTCCGTTGAATTTATTGACCGTTTCAGCCGAAAATGATTTCGCGTAAAAATAAGGGCTGTTTTTTTCATTTGAGACCGCTTCATAATTGCGGGATTCGCGATAAAAATCACCCTGCGTCCCGGTCGGTGAAAAATCCGTGCGGCCGTATGTAGCCCGAAACGGGATCCTGAGCCTTATGGTTTCAGCCGAGACAAGATAATTTTCGGTTTTTTGATTGACGGTTCCAAAGCGGTTGGTTCCGCTTAGACCTTCCTTCGCATAAAGATATTTGACCATTACGTTCGGACCGATGTATGCGCCGAGACCGATCCCGTCTTTCTTTCTGAGGGTGGAATAATTGTTGGTAAGCCCGGGAGACGATGAAACGCCGTTATATAATATTCCATCCTTGTTGAGGTTTAAAAACAGGCGGCCGCGCCAGTCGAATTTCGCGCTCGAATCATAAGCGTTGGTGCCCAGATCGCTTCCTTCAAGTTTGAAGAATAGTTTTTCCGAATATAAATTTCTGAGGTTGAAATCTTTAACAAGCGCTTTTTTTGAATGGTCATCGTACTGACCGGGATATGTTTCAGATCTTCCGCGGAAATTTATGCTTCTGGCCTCAAGCGCCATATCGCCGTAAACTTCTGCTTTTTTCTCTGATTTCACTTCTTCTTTTTTTTCTTCTTTTTTTTCTTCTGCAGCCTTTGCTGTTTCAAGCTTAACTTCGGCTGTTTTCGCCTCTTCTTTTTTTTCGGCTGCCTTTTGCGATTCTACTTTGACTTCACCGGTCTTGACCGCTTCTTTTCCAGCGGTTTCCTTTTCGGCTTTTTTAACTTCGGCGGCGGTCTTTTCAAGCCCGGCCGCTTTTGTGCCAGGCGTTTCAGAAGCCGCGACGCTCGAGGGCGCTAAGAACATCAATATCGCTATGAGATAAAATAATATTTTTCGCACTGGTGAGCCTCCTTTTATTTCAATAATAAATTGTTTGAATTTGAGCCGTGTATATCGCCATGGCAGCCGGATTGGTTATTAGTGCAGTCCTGACGGGTCCTTACGGTAATATCGTGTGAAGAACTTACGTTTCCGTGGCACTGCAGGCAGAGCATGGGAACTCTCTGGGTCAGAAGGCCGCGATTGGCGGAACCATGGGGCTTATGACAGTTAAGGCAATTTTCATTGACCGGAGGATGAGCGTAAACGTGCGAGGTGGCTATCTCGGCGTGACAGCTTTTGCAAAGTTCATTGGCGGTGTTTTTGACGAGCATTTTATCGCCGGCCCCGTGAGGATTGTGGCAGTCGGAACACTGCATGCGGCCGTCTTTAACAGGGTGTCTTGAAGGAAGTTTAGCTTCCATTACAACGTCCTTATGACATTGCTCGCATGAAGCCTGAGCTTCCTTTTTCCAGTCCGCTTCAGGTGTTTTTGCGTGTATCTTATGGCAGCTTTCGCAGGAGATATTATTCATGTTATGCGCGTTAACGCCAAACTGCATCCTCTCGCCGTTTGTGTGGCACTGCATGCATGAATTGACCTTTTTATCGTTTGACGCGGTCTTGAAGGAGATTATTTTATCTTTATTCCCGCCGCTGTTAACGTGTTCGGAAGCCGGTCCGTGACAACTTTCGCAGCCTTTTTTGGCGGCTTCCAGATTCGACTGTTTTGTCCTTCTGGAATGGAACGAATTGGTCATGGTTTCCGAAACCGCCTTATGACAGCCCATGCATACCGAGTCTCCCATATAAGTTGCTTTAGACGAGACCGAAGTTTTAGATTCTTCTTTTTTGGTTTCTGCCTTAACTTCAGATTTCAATTCAACTTTAGTTTCCGGCTTAGCCTCAGACTTAACTTCGGGCTTGACCTCGGCTTTCAAGATTTCTTTTTTGACTTCCGCGGCGGGCGCATTGACGGCCGGCGTTACCTTTGTTTCAGCCTTGTACCTTTCTCCGCCCTTGACAAGATCGCCGGCGTATGAAAAGTTAAGGGTCAAAACAATCGCGAGCAGACTGAGAATGAAATAAAAACCGTTTAATTTGACTGTCAACTGTGGTTTGTTTTTCATTTAACCTTCTCCTTATTTTATATTACAAAATTTTAGATTACTATACATAAGCGAAATAACAACTAAAAACATCACGATTTTTGTTGACTGATTCTATCATAATTTTGTTTTTTTTAAAAGGAAAAGCGCTTTTTATTTTTATTATTTTTGACTTAAGTCAAAAATAAGATTTGAAGCCCGAACCAGAATCACGACCCGAAAAGTCCCGTATTATAAAAAACCGGCCGCCTGTTTGGTGACCGGTCTTATCTTGATTAAGTGAGTTAAATGCGTTTCTAATTACTTATGCCTGACGCTGTGACGGCACCGTGTTTCGTCTAACGCTTCTCCGGCGTCCCTGCTTGATTCATCGGATTCTTCGTTGAAATCGCCTTCAAGATTGAAAAGGCATCCAACGTTTCTCACGCACGACTCGACGTGGCATCTTTTCCCGCATTTCTGGATCTTCATTATGGGAGTGCTGGTGATCCTGTTGATAACAGCCTCCGTGAACGCCGCGATGCTCTTTCGCATAACTTCATTGTCCGGCATCTTCCGGGAAAATTTATCTATCTCGTTCTTGATTATTTCCTCGACGTGCTTGCGGAACCTTGAAACAAAAGGCATTACTGATTGTTTTGAAAGCCATACCATGAACTGCGAAGATTCATGATCGAGGATCTTCCTGATGGCCTTTACTTCGGAACCCCTCAGGATCATATTTTTGTCTATAACGTTTTTAAGATCGTCGATATTATAAAGGTGAACTCCGGCGATGTCGGAAGTTTTGGGGTCGATATCCCGCGGAAGCGCTATGTCGATCAATACAAGAGGCCGCTCTTTGGGTCTTGCGGCCATCGCGCTTGCGACGCCGGCGTGTTCTACCACGAAATGAGGCGCGTCGGTGGAAGATATAACTATATCGGCGTGAGCGATCTTTTCGTAAATGACGTGCATTTCCGCGTAATCGGCCCCGTATTTTTCCGCGAGCGCGATCGCGCGTTCGAGCGTGCGGCTCGCGACGGTGACCTTGCGCGCCCCGTTCGCCACGAGACAGTTCACGGCAAGTTCCGCCATTTCACCGGCGCCTATTAAAAGAACCGATTTATGGTCGAGGTCTCCCAGTACCGATTTTGCCAGATCCACCGCCACCGAACTCACTGAAACAAGATTTTTACCTATCTCGGTTTCGGTCCTTACTCTCTTTCCAGCCCTTATGGCCTGATGAAAAAGCTTGTTCAAAACGACGGAAGTGGTTTTATTTTCGACCGAAAGAGAGTATGCAGCCTTTACCTGGCCGAGTATCTGCGACTCGCCGATAACCATTGAATCAAGACTTGAAGCAACTTCAAATATGTGTTCAACGGTTTTTTCACTTTCATAAAAATAAAAATGGGTTTTTATATCGTGGTCCGAAATATCGAAATCATTTTTTAAGATCTTATGGATATTTTTGATATCTTCCAGGGATTCAAGGACAAGATAAAGCTCGAAACGGTTGCATGTCGAAAGCATAACGCATTCACGCACGCCCGGGGTGTTATAAAAAATATTCAATTTATCCGCAAGCGCGGTTTTCGCTATGGCCATTTTTTCACGCAGCGAAACCGAAGCCTTTTTAAAATTCAATCCAAGTACTGAAAGCATATTTTAAAACCTTCCATATGAATGTAGTCCTGAAAGCAGATAATTAACGCCAAAATAAGTGAAAAGCGTCGAAATGAAACCGAGTGAAGTAATATAGGCGGCTTTCATTCCACGCCAGTTCGAACGGTAGCGCATGTGAAGATAAATGGCGTAAATGAACCACGTTATAAGCGCCCATGTTTCCTTGGGGTCCCACGACCAGTATGTCCCCCAGGCTTTATGGGCCCAGATCGCGCCAAAGACAAGCCCGCCGAGAGTAAATATGGGAAGGCCTATGCTGACCGAACGGTAACTGATATCGTCGAGAATTTCACCTGTCGGAAGGACCGAAACGATCATCCCGCGCATCAGATAAAACATTACCGAAAACACCGCGAATACGATAAACGGAATATAAAAGGCGAACTGGTTGTCCGCGGCCACGACGGATTTTTTTATTAAAAGAGCGGTAATAAAAAAGGAAATAACGCCGAGAAATCCGCCTATATTCACTGAAGCGAATATATTTGAGAACGCCGTGGCGGTTTCACGGCCGGCGGCCGGCTTCATTATGTAAAGAAGGGCGGCGACGTAGGAAATAGCGAAAGCCGCCTCGCCTATAAAGGTCACCGCGACGTGAAGGCCGAGCCAGTAGCTTTGAAGGGCGGGCACGAGAGGTTTGATATCGCGGGGAAGCACCGATGCGATCGCTATCATGGTAAAGGCGATGCTTATAACGAAGGGCCCGAGGGATTTGGTTTTATATCTGTATTCGACCATGAAGTAAGCTAAAACTATAAGCCACGAAAAAACCGAAAGCGATTCATACATATTCGACATGGGCATGTATCCGGCCTTTCCCATACGGGCAAGGACCGCTACAGTATGCGCCGCCGCGCCGACCCATAATACGAAGGTCGATAAAAAATCCGGCTGCTGTTTTTTCCAGAAAAGAAAATAGGTATATAAAAACGCGCCGGCCAGATATGAGAAAAACGCTATGGTAAAAGTGAGATCATCCATAATTATTACTTTTTCACCTCGGATTTAATTTTTGCCGATATTTCTTTGAATTCTTCCTCGAACGCGTAATGATTCTTGCTGGCGAAGCCGCCTAAGATAACTCTGCCCGAGTTCTTATCAACGAGTATCCATAACCTTTTATGACACATATAAAAAGCCCAGA
>CAZKCG010000064.1:0-27015 GCA_964551445.1 uncultured bacterium
TCAAAATCCTTTCACCGGAACGGCGCCGAATATGACGATAGCCGAGAATCTTTCGCTCGCATCGATGCGCGGTAAACCTCGAGGATTTTCACTTGCGTTCAGCGGCGGCGCGATGGATGAGTTTTACGAACGCGTTAAAAATCTTAATATGGGCCTTGAAGACCGGCTCGACAATAATATAGGCAGTTTATCCGGCGGCCAGCGTCAGGCTTTGACCTTGTTAATGGCTTGCTGGAACAGGCCCGAACTTCTTTTGCTGGACGAACATACCGCCGCGCTCGATCCTAAAACCGGCGCTAAGGTGCTCGATTTGACCAGAGCCGCGATCGAAAAAGACAGGCTTACGACGTTCATGGTGACCCATTCAATGCAGCAGGCGGTCAATCTGGGAGATCGCATCATTATGGTATATAAGGGAAAAATAATACACGACTTCAGCGCCGCCGACAAAAAAGCGCTTAAAGCGTCCGACCTTTATGAATTATTCGAAAATATAAAAAGACGCGAGCTGATCGACCCGACCACCTGCGACATTTTAAAGGCTAATTATGTATAAACGCCTTAAATATTCAGAAATACTGATATATTCTTTCGTTAAATTACTGCCTGCTCTGGCGCTTATATTTTCAGTTTCCATGCTCCTGCTCTTTTCTTCTGAAAAGGACCTTAAAACAAGCGTCCGTGGAACAGGAGCCTTCAAATTCAGCCTGGTATCCTATTCCGATACCGCGATCGCGGAAGAAGGCATACGCGGAATTAAAGACGGACTCAAGGAAATGAACTTGATCGCCGACCGCGACTATGTTATGACCAAATACAGCGCGCATTCAGATACGGCCGTGCTTAACGGCATTATCGACGCCGTTAAAAACGCCGACAACGACATTATTTTTACGATATCAACCCCTTCTCTTCAGGCGGCTTTGAAAAAGATTCGGGAAACGCCGGTCGTTTTTTCGAGCAGCGGCGACCCTATCGGCGCAGGCGCCGGGAAAACGTTTTCCGACCATGTCGAGAACGTCACCGGAATATGCTCTATGAGCGACTTTACAGGCATGATAAAACTTGTCAAAGAAATATCGCCCGGCGTGAAAAAGATAGGCACACTCTTTTGTCCCTCGGAAATTAATTCGGTCCTCTATAAAGACCAGCTTAAAAAATCAGCCGAAGCTGAAGGGTTATTACTGGAGGCCGTCCCCGCGAACACCGCCGGCGAGGTCATGGACGCGGCCAGCTCTCTTTGCGAGGGCAGAAATGTCGAGATAATATGCCAGATAGCCGACAACCTCAGTGCCGCAAGCTTCACCGCTATTATAAAAGCTTCCATCACGGGTCGGATCCCGGTGTTCGGATTCATCGATTCGAATGCCAAAAGCGGCGCCGTGCTATCTTATGCGAAAGATTATTACCGCGGCGGCATCGATTCGGCAAAGCTTGCGGCAAGAATTTTGAAAGGCGAATCCCCCGCTAAAATTCCTTTTGAATATATCAGTAAAACCACACTGACAATCAATAAAAAAGCGCTCGAGTCGAGCGGATTGAAAATCCCGAGATCAGTTATGGACCGTGCCGATTCAATTATAGAAGGAGAATGATATGAAAAACGAAAAATACGACAGGATAATGACCGGGAAAAAATGTTATCTGTCCCCGCTGTGCTTTGACGACGCGCATCTTTATAAAAGCTGGATAAACGATCTGGAGGTCGGCATGAATTTAGGCGCCGCGCCGCAGATCCTCACGATCGAAAAAGAAAAAGAGGTCCTGGAGCGGATAATGAAAAGCGAAAGCAGCTATTCATTCGCGATAATCGACAAGCAGAACGACAGGCTTAACGGCCGCATCAGCATCATGTGCGTCGATCTCATCAACCGCCGCGCGATGCTCGCCATAGTCATCGGCGACAAGAATTACTGGAACGGCGGGTTCGGCACCGAAGCCACGGGCCTTATGCTCGACTACGGCTTCAACATTTTAAACCTTAACAGCGTTTACCCCAATGTTTTCAGCTACAACAAACGCGGCATCAGATGCTACGAGAAATGCGGATTCAGAGTGGCCGGAAAACTTCGCGAATCACGCCTTTTCGCCGATAAATACTACGACACCGTTATGATGGATATATTAAAAGACGAATATAAAGGCGGCCGGATACCTATCATGCTTTCGAAATAACGGCAACAGGCAATACCCATCGCAAAGAGTTTTTTCATACAGCGGATTCGCGGCATCCCTTTAATTTCGCCTGTTCTTCCGCAATTTTAAGTTTTTTTACTGATTAAAGGCGTTGGAATTTTAAACGCCTTTTTTTCTTTTTTTCTGCAAGGAAATGAAAGCTGCCGTGTTATATTATCGGTGAGGCAAATATGAATGAAGCGGTTATGAACGAAGAACACAAAAAACTTATCGGCGTATTGTTCGAAAGACACGCCGACCACATATTCGCTTATATCCTAGGCATTTTAGGCGATGCCGCCGAAGCGTCCGATATAGTTTCGGAAACCTTCGTGCGCGCTTTCGCGGAACCGCGCCTCTTATCTGATGATTTTAATTGCCGCGCATGGCTTTTCACCGTCGCGACGAATCTCGCGAGAAACCACATAGGAAGATATTTAAGACGTTTTTTAAGTTTTTCAGGCGCCGATCTCGACCTTCGAAGTTCGAAGTTCCCCGGCGTCGAAGAGACCATCCGCAGAAACGATGAATTCATAAGGCTTTCTAAAGCACTGCGCACGGTCGATCAGACCGACCGCGAGATAGTTTTCTTGAAATATTTTGAAGACATGAATTACGCCGAGATAGGAAAGATCACTGGCCTGAGCGAAAGCGCAGTAGGCTCAAGACTTTCAAGGACGATAGGGAGGCTTTCAAATGAGCTTGAATAATTTGAATAATGAAGAAAAAAAGATAGAGAGTTTTTTCAAGGGGCTTTCGGCTAACGCTCCATCGATAGCCGATAGAGCTTCATTTTTCGAAAGCATAGCCGCCGAGGCCGCGAAACGCGCCGCGGCTGATATATCGCTTGTCAAACCGTTCATATTTCTTTTATTTTCGGTCATATGCGCACTGGCTTCATTTATCGAGGGCGGCCGGATCATCGCCGCCTCTAATTTCGGCGTCATGGACGCGCTTAATTTCACCCTCGTGAGCGTAGCGGGAAAAACCGCTGGATATATGGCCCCTGATGAGTTCGTTATTGCGGCCGCGATATCGGTCTCGTCTATTTCTATCGTAATAGTTACTTTATCAATGTTTCTGATCGCGATCGTCAAAAAAACCATTGAGCTGCTAAAGGCTGGTTCAGTTAGCGTCGGAAGATGAAACAAGGCGGCGTTATAAGTTCAGGGATAGTTTAGAACTAAAGGAAATTTTAATACATAATAGTATTCGTTAATGTTTAGAGTTTTATAAATAATAGCCGAAAGATCCGTTCCGGAGCTTAAGCGCTTTGCATTGCACACTCAGCGACAGCACTGCATGTCAGTCGATAAAAAATACAAAAAGCCTTAAATACATTAGGCTTTCGATCGGGGAGGCACAGTTATGATGAAAAGATCCGTTAATTACAAAAAAAAACTGGCCCGCGCCATGTATATAATTTCTTTCGCCCTGATTTTTTTCTCGGTTATCGTATTAACTATGGCATATAGCGTAAGTTCGATCAAAAAAATGTTCGGAGAAGGAGGCACGGCATCATTATCCGCGGCTGAATTTAAGCCGTCTCCTGAATTAACCGCGCTTATCTCCATCAACTCTCAATTTCCTGATGAAATGATAAAACTCAAAAAACAATTGTCTTTAAGGGAAAGGTTTCCATTTATCACGAAAATAACTAAAAACGACATTTACCGCGATGCGATATCGAGCATAGAATTTTACAACGGCTCGAGAACCGACCCTGATTATTGCCGGAAATTATGGGCGATGAACGGGCCCGCAAGATATGAGATATCACTTATAGCGTCCGGAAATTTCAAATGGGCAAAGCCGTTAGCCAAAACCCCTTCTTACTTCGAATCTTACAACCTCGGATACGAAAAGGCTAATTTTTCGGCTGTGATGATGGCGCTTGCTATCGAGAATGGAGATCTTTCGTTTGCGCTGGATGCCGCCGACGCTCATCTTTTATATTCCAAAACTCTCGCTGATTGTTTCATGCCCGCAACCGTTCCGGTCAGACTTAATTATCTGATGCCGTTGATCGCGGAACATAAAAACACCATGAACAGACTTTTCCTTGCGGAGAATGCCTGCTTTCATACTTCAGAAACGATCATGAAACTGGCCGCCGCCCTTGAAAAAAGAGTCCGTTTCATCGACGCTCTGCCGACGTTTATAGACGCGCTTAAAAACGAATGCCTGATCATAAAAAAAGCCGCCGCTAATCTTCCGCTCCGTGAAAAAATAACGCTTGGAATGATGGACCTTTGGTATGGCGACGCGAATGAACCATATTACGAACTTGTCCGTAATATTGAAAGTTCGGGAAAAACAGATTTCGCGTCAATAGCCGATATGACTCTCGCGATTTATAAAAAATATCCGCGTCGCAATAGTTTTTCTCGCGAACTCGCGTATTCCGAAGAAGGCATCATTCCAATGTTAAAATTCGCGTGGTTCGCCATAAACACTCATCCGATGGCCACAAGCTCCTTTGCTCGCATTCCGTCACATATGCTCTTTACGGTCTCGATATCCGATGCATACTTTCGGCTTGCCACGCTCGGCGGCCTCGCAAGGTGCTTTTATTATGAGAACGGAAGGTGGCCCGACCTATCAAAAGATCTCGAATTCACGAAAAAAGCGGGGAGATCAGCGGTCGATCCGTACACCGAAAAGCCAATGAGAGTTAAACATCTCGCCGATGGATCGCTATCATTTTATTGTCACTGGAAGGACGGAATAAACAGCCCCGCGGAATCGAAAACCACTGAGATTGAAGTGACTGCAGTTATGCCTGATGTTTTGAAAAAACAAGAATTGATCCGTCCTCTGAAAATTTTAAAGTAACTATAACGCAAGCGATATCTTTGTGACCTGCCGAAGAAGCAGCGTGGCGCGGCGGGAAGCAGGCCGCCATATAATTCAAACGGATCGTTTCAGAGTTTACTGTTTTAACAGCACATGGGCCTGTAATGCGCTTACAGGCCTTTACTTTTATCCGTTGTAGCCTGGAGGCCGGCTTTTCCGTGGATCGGGCATTCAACTTCGGAAATTACGCTTCCATTGATGATTTTATACGAATGGATAATATAATCAATATCTTGTTTGAGTGAAGGGCATCTCGGCAAGGATTTAAGATAACCGTTGTATTTAAGCTCATTAACGCCGACAACGGTATTTTCCTTATATTGATTGTCAAGAAAATACCATTCTAAAGCGCCTTCTATAATATACATATTAGATCTGCACGCTCTTTTATATGCCTTTCCGTCAGGGGGAGAAGGAGCCATTACAGGGTTCTTCGGCGCGGTAAAGCAATATATGGCCGCGAGAGCGGACAAGATCATCAAACCATTTTCAATGCCCGACCAGAATTTTCCCATAACATCCTCGCGTAATGTCTAGTTTCAGTTTATTTTGGTACGGCGTATAAATTCAACCATTTATAAATTTTTATAAAACGCATCCGGTCTGTAAAGCTCTTACAGGCCTTTATTTTTATCCGTTGTAGCCTGAAGGCTCACCCTGCCGTGGATTACGCATTCAACTTCCGAGATAACTTTTCCGTCAAGCGCCTGATGCGAACTGATCGTATAATCAAAAGTTCCCGCCTGAGTGGGGCACATCGGCTTGTTTTTAAGATATCCTTTATCCTTGAGTTCATTCAAACCGACCGCCGAACCGTCCTGATATTTATTTTCCATGAAATAAAGTTCCAGCGCACCCTCGATGGTTTTCATATTCGCCACGCATGATTTCTTTTTCGCCATAACGGAAGGACCACGGTGGCCGTGACCCGGCATGACCAGAAAATACGCGATAACGAACACGAATAGCACCATTGCGCCGTTTTCAACGCCAGACCAGAATTTACTCATAATACACTCCGAAATTAAATTTCACTGATTTCATAATTGATCTTACAGGCCTTTATCCTTATCGGTAGTAGCCTGAAGGCTGATCTTTCCATGGACCGGACACTCGACCTCCGAGATAACCGTTCCATTGAGGGCTTTAATTGAGTTGGTCATATAATCGGATTTAGGGTCCAGCGAAGTGCAACGCGGCGTGCTTTTAAGATACCCTTTAGCCAGAAGCTCTTTAATGCCGATGACGGCATTGTCCTGATATTTATTTTCCATGAAATAAAGCTCCAGGGCGCCCTCGATGGTCTTCATATTGGACATGCATACTTTCTTTTTAGATACGTTCGGCGGAAGATAGTTACGACCGCCATGGTAGTTCGGAACGAAAAAGAAAACTACAATTCCAAGCACGAAAAATCCAATTAAAGCTTTTTCCAGGTTAGGCCAGAACTTACTCATAGCACACTCCAAAATTTTATTTATTTGATCATAAAATTATTTTCCAACGGCATTTTTGGAATGTTCGGCTTCTCTTGACATCAACATATTACAACTTCCGAATATTGTCCGAAAATTTCTTTGCCGTTCCGGCAAGTTTAAATTTTCGGATCCCGCCGTTAAATTTTATTATAAACTATCACAATGAAAAATTAAAATCAAGTTAAATTAAACTTGAGTGAAAACAAAAATCTTTGTAAAATTTTTGATTGAAACGCCTGTCTTATTATGTTATCATTACCGTCAAATTTATCGTGATTTCAAACCCGAAAATCGCTCGTCAAAAACCGCTGACCGATAATCACTTTAAACCGCGCCGGGAACTTGTCGGAGCGCAATAAATTATATCAGAGGAAAATCAATGAAATATCGCGGAGTCATATTCGATTTCAACGGAACGCTCTATTGGGACACGCCGCTGCACGATCAGGCGTTCGACATATTTTTAAAAAAGCACGACATTATTCTCAGCCCCGCCGAAAAGAAAGAAAAGATACACGGCAAAACGAACAACGATATATTCAAAGGGCTTTTCAACCGCGAATTGAGCGCGTCCGAGATCCACGAATATACGATGGAAAAGGAAACCACTTATCAGAACATCAGCCGTGAAAAGAACCTGCCTCTGGCGCCTGGAGCGGCGGATCTCATAAATTTTTTGAGGTCCTTTGGTGTCGGATATACCATTGCGACCTCTTCAGGCCTTGAAAACGTCGAATTTTATTTTTCGCACCTCAAACTTCACAAATTATTCGACAGGAAAAAAGTGGTTTATAACAACGGTATTTTGAGAGGAAAGCCTCATCCCGACCTGTTCCTTGAAGCAATAAAGGTCCTGGGAATAGCGCCTTACGAATTGATGGTTTTCGAAGACTCCGTATCCGGCATCATCGCAGCCGAAAAAGCCGGGATCGGGAAGATATTCATCGTAAAATCCAATAATGAGGATTACGGAAATTGGAATTACGAAATAATAACTGATTTTAACGCCGTCGACCGTTCGCTTTTTATAAAATAACTTGAATTTTTGACAGAAATTTAATATAATGATAAAGCTTTCACAGAAAAGCGCTTGCTGGCGGTTCACTTCATTATTTTTTGCGATTTTCTTCCAATTGCACGGAAAGGCCGAATTGATCAAAGCATTGCTCGAAAAAATAAAGATCACAGCCGAACTCGTCAAGTTCGAACACACCATATTCGCTCTTCCCTTCGCATTCATGGGAGCGTTGATGGGCGCGGGCGGCCCGGTACCTTTTGACAGGGTCTTCTATATTTTAATGGCCATGATCGGCGCAAGAACGGCTGCTATGGCTTTTAACCGCATCGTCGACCGCCGGATAGACGCTAAAAATCCCCGTACGCAAAATCGCGCACTTCCTAAAAAATTATTATCACTTCCCGCCGTCTGGTCTTTGATCGTTTTATCGCTCTGCATTTTTTTCTACGCTGCGTATAATCTCAACACCGTGTGCTTAAAACTTGCACCGCTCGCGCTTTTTCTGATGTTTTTTTACTCATGGTCCAAACGCTTCACCGCTTTTTCTCACTTTATTTTAGGCCTTGTCCTCGCTATCGCGCCTATGGGGGGCTATCTTGCGTTAAGGCCTGTAATGGACTGGGCCCCGCTGATCTTATCAGCAGCGGTTTTATTGTGGAGCGCCGGTTTCGACATAATTTACGCGTGCCAGGACATCGAATTTGACAAAACTGAAAAATTACATTCACTTCCCGTGATTTGTGGCATGCAAAATGCTCTCTATATTTCGCGCACACTTCATGTTTTTACCGTAGCAGGTTTTTTACTGACCGGTCATCTCATATCAGCAGATCTTTTTTATTATACTTCAGTTCTAATATGCTCCGCGCTTTTGATCTATGAACACTCGCTTTTACGCGGCGGCAACCTTGAAAATATAAATATGGCATTTTTTAACGTCAACGGTTATGTCTCGATAATTATTTTTTTCGGCACGCTGTTAAATTATTATTTTTGAAAACACTTGAAGTTGTTTAATCAATTACATCGCCTCGCATTAATATAGGAGGCGCAAAAGCCCTTCTGCCGAATTCGGAGCCTTTCATTTAAAACGGGATACCAAACAAATTTATCAGGTTTCCTTGATATTCACAGCGAGTTAAAATGCTTTTTCAGTCAATTTATTATCATAAAATTCTAATGATGGTTATGGTGTTCATATATGGATAAAACTCTACAGAAAATAGAAAAAAAGGTATATGCGGGCGAGCGTATAAACACCGATGACGCGCTTTCCCTGTTCGCGTCGAACGATATCATCGCCATCGGCAAGATGGCCGATTTTATGCGGCAAAAAAACGCTTCCGACGAGGTTTATTACTCATACAACCTCAACATCAACCCGACCAATGTTTGCCAACTGCGCTGCGATCTGTGCGCGTTCTCTAAAGATGCCGGCGAACCAGGATCCTACGAGCTTTCTTTCGATGAAATGATGCGCAAAATAAAAGAAATGGCCGGGACCGACCCAAAAGATCTTTTCGAGGTCCATATCGTCGGCGGCTTAAACCCGAAATACGGCCTCGATTTTTATATCAAATTATTAAAGGCCATAAAGGCCGTCCGCAAAGGGATATCGATCCAGGCTTTTACGGCCGTCGAGATCGAATACCTTGCCGATATCTCAAAAATCTCCGTCCCTGAAGTTTTGAAAAAGCTCAAGAACGCCGGCCTCGACACTATGCCGGGCGGCGGCGCCGAGATCTTCAATAAACGCGTGCGCGATAAGATCTGTTCTAAAAAGATCAGCGCGAAAAAATGGCTTGCCGTTATGGAAACGGCTCATGGCCTAGGGCTCCCGACGAACGCCACGATGCTTTACGGTCATATCGAAACTGACGCTGAACGCGTAGAACACCTCGAAATGCTTAGAAACTTACAGGACCGCACAGGCGGCTTTAAATGCCTTGTTCCGCTATCGTTTCATAAGGCCAATACGAAGGTCGCCAGAACGCGTGTTAATACAGGTTATGATGATCTGAAGGTCATCGCCGTTAGCCGTATATTTCTCGATAATTTTCCCGGAGTAAAAGCTTTATATACCACACTTGGTTTGAAATTCGCCCAGGCGGCGCTTTTTTTCGGCGCCAACGATCTCGGCGGAACTTCTTTTGACGAACGCATCGTCAAAGCCGCCGGCGCGCGGCATGTCGAAAGCGTTTCGGAAATGGACCTCATAAAGATAATAAAAGGCGCAGGCAGGACGGCCGTGCGAACCGAATCAACATACACAAATAAGATCACTAAGGAGTATTAAATGAGCGAGATCGTTAAAATCGGCTGTATCAAATACCTGAACGCGCTTCCGCTATTTCATGATTTCAACGGGACAAGCTTCGAAGACAGCTTGAACAGGAATTCTTCAGGACCGAAATATGAAATTACATACGACACTCCTTCAGGGTTAAATGAAATGATGAAGAAGGGCGAACTCGATATAGCGAGCGTATCTTCGCTTCATTACATCGAGAACCGCGAAGATCTTCAGCTTATGAACAAGGTCTGCATTTCCGCTTCTGGAAAGGTTATGTCCGTATTCCTGGCGTCTAAATACAACTTGTCCGACCTGTCCGAAAAAACGGTTTATCTGACCGATGAATCAGCGTCTTCGGCAGCTCTCGCCAAAATAATGCTCTGTGAATTCTTTGGAAATACGCGCATTAATTTTAAAACGGTCAAAGTTTTGTGCGGCGGAGTGGATCACGAGCTTGAAAGTGGAACTCCGGCAGCCATTTTAATGATCGGCGACGAGGCTCTCCGCTATTATCAGAAGTCGGCTGAAACGGAAAATAATGTTATTAAAATTTACGATCTTTCAGAACTCTGGAACAGCCTTACTTCGCTTCCCTTCATATTCGGCGTTATCGCCGCTAAAAAAGATTTTTACTTCAACAATAAGATATCCTGTGAGGCCGTAGCCGCCGAAATACAGTCGCGGCTTAAATATTATCGTGAAAACAAAGCTGCTTTTATCGAAAAAGCTTCCGAAAGATCCGGCATCGACCAGGTTATCGTAGGCGAATATTACAACTGCCTGAACTATGAGTTCAAACCGGAACATATTATGTCACTGGAAGAGTTCGACAAGCGCTTTAAAAAGATAGCGACACTTGCGGCCGTCAGGTGAAACCGCTGCTTTTAAGAATAGCCGGGGGCAATGCGACTGTTTTTAAGGGCAGGTAAATGCGTGAAAAAAGAAGAAATTCATTTTAAGGAAAAATATCTATGTCAACTAACAGATTCAGCGTATCAGAATGCGTAAAAATATATAACGGCCGCGGCCTTCTCGAAATAGGCGCGGCAGCGGACGAAATGAGACGCCGCGTTCTCAGGGAAAAAAGCGACACGGTGACGTTCGTCGCCGACAGGAACGTTACTTACACCAATATCTGCGACTGCAAATGCAAATTCTGCGCTTTTTTTCGAACTAAAACGCACGCCGAATGTTTCGTTCTGCCGTTCGATGAAATGATGAGAAAGATCGACGAACTAGTTAAACTCGGCGGCACTCAGATCATGCTTCAGGGCGGGTTGAATCCGGCTCTTAAGCTTGATTTTTACGTTAAGATGCTGAAGATGATCAAAGAAAAATACAAAGACCTGACCCTTCATTCGCTTTCGCCGCCTGAAATAGACCACATATCGAGGGTTTCTAACAAAAGCGTGCCTTATGTTCTCGCGACGCTTCAGGATGCCGGGCTTGATTCGCTTCCGGGCGGAGGCGGCGAGATACTTATAAACCGCATAAGAAAAGCTATATCGCCGAATAAAATATCTTCCGAAAGATGGCTTCAGATAATGCGCGAAGCACATAAGATCGGAATGAGATCAACTGCTACGATGGTATTTGGATTCGGCGAAACGCTTCACGAACGCTTTGAAAGCATGGAGAAGGTGAGACGCCTTCAGGATGAGACGGGCGGTTTCAGAGCTTTTATTCCATGGCCTTTTTCGCCTGCGCGCACTAAACTTTCAACGATGGATCAGCCGGACGGAGCAGCTTATCTTAAAACACTCGCTATTTCAAGGCTTTTATTTGACAACATCAAAAATATCCATTCGGGCTGGGTCACCGAGGGAATGAAACTTGCCCAGCTCGCGCTCGCTTTCGGGGCCAACGATCTCGGCGGTATACTCATGGAAGAAAAGGTGGTCAGATCCACGGGAGTTATTAATGACGCAAACGTCAAAGAATTTTATGAAGCCGCTTCCGGCGCTGGTTTCAGGCTCGCCCGCCGCAACACTAATTATGATATTTTAGAATACATAAAATTCCCGGCTAAGTAAAATTCCATTTATTTCAAAGAGTTATCCGTAAATAAAAACTTGTCTGTAAAATCAATACTATTTGGGCATTACGAAAATTCATAATAGTCAAATTATTGATCACGGACAAGTTCGAAGTACATATTTCAGAAGCAACACGCTCATCGCCGTTAAAATATTCACGCTATATAGCACAAAGGAGTCCTGGCCTATCCCATTCCGTTGCATCCGATAATTAATATTATGTAACCTATACATGCATTAACAAAATTATGTCTGAAACAAAATGTGAAATCAACCAATGAATAAATATTCCGTCTCCGTAAAAAAAATGTTCGGCCAGATAGCCGGGACTTATGATATGTTAAATCATGTTTTGAGCCTCGGCTTTGATATTTACTGGCGCAAGAAGATGGTCTCCGAAACGCTGGATGTTTTTAAAAAAAGCGTGACTCAAAGTTCCTCGGCCGGGATCGTTTTAGACATTGCCGCAGGCACTGGCGATGTTCTTATCGAGGTCATTAAAACCGCTGGAACGAAACTTGGCCTTGATAAAACACACGCGGCTTTATTTTATGTCTGCGCCGACTTTTCAAAACCAATGCTTCAAAAAGCCAGGGAAAAAATAAACGCGAGATTTCCGCGCTCCGTTACCGATAGAGTCGGTTTCGTGATCTGTGACGCTCAAAAGCCTTGTTTCAAGGACTCATCCATAGATATCATAACCGTCGCGTTCGGACTTCGTAATTTTCCGGACGCCGATTCTTTTTTTTCGGCGTCTGCTAAAATATTAAGATCCGAAGGAGTTTTATCAATACTTGAATTCCGTAATATTTTAAAATATAAAGCCGCCAGGATATTTGCCGGCTATTATAATTTTTTCGTCACGAAACTCGGGAAACTTCTTTCCGGGCATGTTTTCGCATACTCATATCTCGTCGAATCGATTATGGCATTTCCCGAAGACAGAGAGATCACGGCCCGTATCGAAAAAAATAATTTCGGCGTCAAAAAATACAATATGCTGTTGCCTTACATAGTTTCGTTGTATATTGCTATAATTAATAAGGATGGGCGCTAAAAAAAGCGCGCCATATATTGACATTATTAACAAATTAAAATATAATATATTAAATTATTAATAAAGGCAGGTTGAAAAATTGAAGATCATCGTTGCTCATACGGGCGCGTCAGGCTCGATCTACTGCTTGAAATTCTTGAAATGGCTCACAATTAAAAGGGATATCAGAGTTTCTTTCATCGCGTCAGATGAAGGCTGGAAGGTCATTCAGAACGAATCCCAGGTCACCAGACAGGAAATTAAAAAATACGCGTCACAAATTTATTCGAACGACGATCTGGCTTCCGAAATTTCTTCAGCTACCGCGGGCGTTAAAGCAATGGTGATAGTGCCGGCCAGCATGAATACGGTCGCGAAGATAGCCCACGGCATCGCCGACAATCTTATAACCAGAACGGCGTCAAATATTTTGAAACTCAGAAGAAAACTCATCGTTGTCGCCCGTGAAATGCCGCTTTCGACGATACATCTCGAAAATCTCGCGCAGCTTTCAAGGCTCGGAGCCGACGTTATGTTCGCGTCTCCGCCGTTTTATAATAACCCTAAAACTATCGATGAACTTGCGCTTCCGGTTGTTTATTACATAAATGAACTTCTCGGCCTTGAAACTAACGTTAATTTTAAATGGAAAGGCCTCACGCCAGGCGTCGGCCGTTCTGACTCTGAAGAATAAAAATAATTTACGGGAAAACGACCGATCATGAGTAAAAACGATAATAACGACCCGTCGATACGCCTTTTGCTTGAAAAGCACGAGAAGGATTATCTTTCCAAACACGCCCAGCTCGCGTGCGAAACCAAAGGGCGTGAAAAACCTGAAACTGAATGCATTTACAGGACCTGCTTTCAGAAGGACCGCGATAAGATACTTCATTCGAAATCTTTCAGGCGCCTCAAGGATAAGACGCAGGTTTATATAAGACAGAGCACCGACCATATAAGGGTTCGATTGACGCATACGCTCGAAGTTATGCAGATCGCCCGGACCATCGCGCGGGCTCTCAGGTTAAATGAAGACCTTGTCGAAGCGATATCTCTGGGCCACGATCTGGGGCATACGCCTTTTGGACATACCGGTGAACAGGTTTTAAATAAATTGCTTGCCGATGGTTTCAGACATAGTTTTCAGTCTTTGCGGGTCGTCGATAAGCTGGAACATAGCGGACGCGGTCTAAATCTTTGCTACGAGGTCCGGGAAGGAATAGTCAAACACTCGAAAACGCGAAGCGGGATATTTACTTCATTCGGAAACGAATTTCCATCCACGCTCGAGGCCATGGTCGTAAAGATAGCCGACAGCGTCGCCTATATCAACCACGATCTGGATGACGCGCTTTCATTCGGCCTTTTAACGCAGGAACAGATCCCGAAATATGTTTTTGAAACGCTTGGCCCGACCAACGCATCCAGGATCGATAAAATGGTGAGCGATATAATTTTTAGAAGCATCGACTCCGATTCCATACAAATGTCGGATGAAGTTCTCAAAGTTACCAACTCATTAAGAGATTTTTTATTTGAGAACGTTTATCTAAAAGAAGATAACGTTGATGACGCTAAAAAAGCCCGTGAAATTATTTATGTTCTTTTTGATTATTACAAAACCAATCCGGATATTCTTTTCAGCGAATACAAAAAAATATCAGAAGAAGAAGCTATTGATGTTTGTGTAGCGGATCTGATCTCTTCGATGACCGATCGTTATGCCACCAACAGATACAATCAGATAATAGCTCTCCAGAGTAAACTTTAGGAGGATAAACCAATGTTCTATAAAAATCTAAAAAGAGGCATTTCACTTATTGAAATGGCGATCGTTGTCGCGATCATCGGAATTTTAATAGCTATAGTTGTGCCAAGTTATCAAAAGATCGTATCTGACGTCAAGAAGAAGGCTTGTATCGCGAACATGGGAACGATCCATAACGCGACGAGAATGTTCTATATGGAAAATCCTAAAGGCGCTGATTTCGAAGGCGTCAGCGTTGATTACCTCATGAAACAGAACTATCTCAAGTCGGATCCAAGATGTCCGAACGGAGCAAGCATGTCAAAATCCGAGGCTTTTTATGCCATAATGGATAAGGCCGGTAAAAGGATCGACATCATTTGCGTCAACACTCGTGATCAAAACATGGCTCATGGCAAATATCTTGAACTGACCCAGCCGCAACAGCCCAAGCCGTGATTTGGTCACAATTCGAGAACTCGCCTGCAAGTGGGATATTTTTAACACTTTGAAACTTTATAATTTAATATTTCGCCATATTATCCATTTCAAAGATAAAGTTTTTTTAATAAAACGCATCAATAAATTTTAATCGCGCGAAAAAAAATCAATTTAAATTATAAAATTTTCGGATCGCACAACTCCCGATAATTTTAATTATGTAAACATGACTATATCTACAATATTCCTCAACCCGAGCTTCTGATAATTTTTATTATGTAATCCTGAACAACTCTTTTGAAGCCGGTTCTATTATTAAATCTTAAGGCGAAGGTAAAAACGATTTTAACAGCTGGATTGGCGGGTAATTATGATTGTTAGAAATGAAAAAGTGCTTGTTGTCGATGATGCGCAGTTTATGCGGATGACGATCAAACGCGCTTTACAAAAATCAGGTTTTTTTAATATATTCGAATCAGATAGCGTTAATGATGCGGTACAGACTTATCAGCAGATAATGCCTGATCTGGTTACTATGGATATCACAATGCCTGGTGATTCAGGGCTGGACGGCCTTACGCAGATCAAAAAAATTAATCCGAACGCCAGGATCATCATGATATCGGCTGTAGCCAATCGTGACAATATAATAAAAGCGTTTTCGCTTGGCGCGGTATATTTTATAAGCAAACCATTTACCGAAGAAAAATTCAAAGAAATACTTGAAAAAGCTCTGCCGACAGCTGTTACTGGAACCACTTGAAATCAGCGATAAGGTTAATTTCAGTAAAATTTGCTTTTCTTAAGGTTAATCGATAAATACATAAATAAGACCAACCGTTTTATAAGTACTTTAATTTTTTTAATATAATCCTAAGGAGAAGTAATGAAAAACAATTTATTCCTCAGAATTTTATGCCTTTCTTTTTTATTGATATTTATTATATCAATCCCTACGGTAAATTTATATTCCGCTCAAACCGACAAACTTAAAATTTTCTTTAATGATCCGCCGGACTCCAAAAATATAGATATTGAACTCGCCAATTTTATCGACTCTGCTCAAAAATCAGTTAATTGTCATTTTTATCAGTTGAACCGCCAGGCCGTCGTCGATGCTCTTCTCAGAGCAGTTAAAAGACTTGGCGCTCAAAACGTAAAACTTATAACCGAAAGCAAATACTATAACACTCCTAAAAAGAAAAAGAAGAACACTTTTGTCGAAACCTACGATATGCTTCAAGCCGCAGGCATAACCATCCTTATGGACGATATGTTCGGAAACGGCGGGCATGGCGAAAGCCACAATAAATTCTGCGTCGTGGATTCTAAAAAGGTCTGGACCGGCTCATACAATCCTACCGACAACAACACCGTTCAGGACTACAATAACGCTTTACTCATAGATTCTGAAGAGGCCGCGAAAATTTTCAACGCCGAATTTTCCAATATGTACGATGCTCATTTGTTCGGCTCGAAAAAACCCGTAGTTCAAATGAAAAGAAGCGTAATGCTTGATTCGGTTGAAATAGAGATCTATTTTTCACCCGCCGATGACGTCAACGGCAAGATAGTCGATTATATAAATAAAGCGAAACGATCGATCTCATTCGTTATTTTCGCGTTCACCGAAGACAATATTGAAAACGCTCTTTATAACAAACATTCCGCCGGCGTCAATGTCCGCGGTATCTGCGATAATCTTTCGGCCGGAGGCCAGTCCAGCGGTTATGAATCGCTTGTCGGAAGAAAAATGAATATAAAAAAAGACGCTAATTCACGCGCCCAGCTTCACGACAAATTCACTGTATTTGACCATGAGTCCGATACCACGGCCGTCGTTATAACCGGGTCACATAACTATACCAAAGCCGCCAATATTAAAAATGATGAAAATATTATTATTATTCATGATAAGTATTACGCTCAGCTTTATTACAACGAGTTCGCCAAAATATTCGGCGCGCCGCTCGTCAAGATAGATGGCGCCGCATCTCAGCCGGCCCAGGCCAAACAGGTTCAGCCAGATGTTTCAAAAACAGGGGAAGTTGAAGTAAAACAAATACAACAGGGAACGGTTCCGGTTCAGATCAAATAATCGTGCGTTAGTTCGTCTCAATGCTTGATTATTAAAGCTTGAAAATATCAATAAATTGGTGTGGATAAATGACAAAAATATGGCATGGCAATATTTTGCCGAATGTTGTACTTTTATCGGTGACTTTGTTCGTAGTTTACCTTACGAGCAGGTTTAATTATCTTTTATTTCACAGCATCATTGAAATTTTTAGCGTCGTGGTCGCTTTTTCGATATTCACAATTTCATTTACTGCCCATAAATATATTAAAAATTCATACCTTGTTTTCATAGGAACATCTTATTTCTATATAGGAATTCTGGATCTTTTGCATACTCTTTCATACGAAGGAATGAACATTTTCAGTGGAACCGGCTACTACGCCAATCAGCTGTGGATCATGGCCAGATTCATTGAAGCGGCGTCGATACTGGCCGGTTTTTTATTCATAAACAAGCACGAAGAAAAGCTTTTTGAAAGGACATTCGGCGGGCTTGGAGTTATCTGCGCGATCGGCCTGCTTTCAATATTTTACTGGAAAATATTTCCTGTATGTTTCATCAAGGAAACCGGCCAGACGGTTTTTAAGATCGTCAGCGAATATGTAATTTGTTTGATAATGGCTGTTAATATGTACCTGCTCAAAAAATACCGCGGTAATTTCGATCCAAAGGCTTATTCATGGCTGTTAAACTCGTTTTTTTTCGTCATATTGACCGAACTTTGTTTTACAATTTATACCGATAATTACGGCGTTTCAAATATGGTCGGACATTTTTTCAAACTCGTTTCATATTATATGACATATAAAGCTTTAGCTGAAACCGGTCTCGCTATCATTTTCAACGAGCTTTACGCAGCGAAGAACGCCGCTGAAAAGGCATCGCTTGCTAAAAGCCACTTTTTTGCGTCAATGAGTCACGAAATAAGGACGCCGCTCAACAGCATAATCGGATATACGCAATTATACGAAAAAAAATTCAGCGAAGGCGATAAACGATCCGAATATCTCAACAATATAATGATAAGCGGCAAGCATTTACTTTCGCTGATCAATAACGTGTTGGATTTTTCAAAGATCGAATTCAGTGAAATAACTCTTGAAGAAAAAGAATTCGATATTGAATCGATAGTTTCCGAATCGGTATCGATAATAGCTCCGCTTGTCAATAAAAACACTAAAATTTCCTATGTATTCAATAAAAATCTTGTCCGTCCGATCTACGGCGATGCCGGAAGGCTCAGGCAGATCCTGGTGAATCTGGCCGGAAATTCAGCTAAATTCACGGCTTCAGGAAGCATAACAATCAAATGTGATGTTATGGATGAGACGGATGAAGCCGTTAAAATTAGAGTAGCCGTTGTGGATACTGGGATAGGTATTCCAGTCGATCGTCACAGCCAGATATTTCAGCCGTTTTTTCAGGAAAGTCAAAATATTTCAGCGCGTTTCGGCGGAACCGGCCTCGGCCTTAACATTTCGAATCATTTCGTGAAAATGATGGGAGCGGACTGTATACATGTCAACAGTGAACCAGGGACAGGAAGCGAGTTCTACTTTGAGGCCGTTTTTAAATATTTCAGGCTGGCGCAGGCAAAAACTTTTCAGGATGTAATAATCGCTGAAGTGAATGAATCTGAACAAAATTTTAAAATACTTCTGGTTGAAGACAACATCTTCAATCTAAGGCTGGCACTGGAGATCTTATCGTTTCTCGGCTATAAGGCGGACATCGCCATGAACGGCATGGAAGCATTTGAAAAAGTAACCTCCGGCGAAAAATATGATATTATCCTTATGGATATCCAGATGCCTGTAATGGATGGGATCGAAGCGGCAGAAAAAATAAAGGCGGCCGGCATCTATACTCCGATAATAGCAATGACTGCAAATATTTTCAAAGAAGAAACGGAAAATTGTATCAACGCCGGTATGATCGATAGCATACCCAAACCTTTTGCCGTAAAGGAATTCAAAGACATAATTTTAAAATATGCGCGAAAGCAAAAATAATTGCTGCTAAAACTCAATTTATCAAGCATTGTCAAACCAGGCTTGAAATTTAATTAGAGAGGTTGCCACATGTCCGATAATTCAAAATTTGTAAGATACGCTATTATTCTTAAAAAACTCAAAGATTTCACTCCGGAGATCATTAACGAGCATGTCGCGCACATAAAGGCGCTCGATGAAAACGGCGTCCTTGAAATATGCGGGCCGTTCCTCGACCATCCTGGCGGAATGGTTGTTGTTAATGCCGCATCGCTTGAGGAAGCCAAAAAAATTGCTGAAAGTGACCCGTTTGTTAAAAACGGTTTTGAGTCTTATGAAGTCAGGACATGGCTCACGGCCTGCAAAGATAATAATTATCTGCTTTAAATAACGGGTATAAATAAAAAACACAGAGTATCCCGGTCGTGACGGCTAATTTGAACTTCAATGTCCGCGCTGCAAGTGTAAATATTTGCTTAAATGCGATGTGGCGGAGGAGAATGGTATGTCTCTCTTAAAAGAATTGTGCCGGACAAAATTTAAATTTCTTCAAAACATTTCATTGAGACAAGCCAACCGTATTCTGTAATTTATCACTGTTATTTTTATTAGATTTAAAAATGTATGAGTGCTATACCAAAACCGGCTTCCGCATATTTTGGTTTACATAAGATATATTATCGGCAGAAAATTAACCGGCGGTTTTAAGGTTGCAATAAACATTGCCGATTTTAAGGCCGAGTGTTTGGTCGTTTGAGGCCTCGAAGTGGGCTTAAAAACGCTCCTGTGAATGTGTCGCCGAAACCCCAATTAAAGTAAGGGTTTTAAAGGATGGAATGATTTCGCAAATCCCGGTTGTGATCCGAGGGAGTGTTTGCGATAAATAATAAGTAATTTTATATGATAAAAAAGTTTAGTCTTTAAGTTTTACTTTTAAATTTTAGCTTTTCTGAAGTTTTTCGCGCATCCGCGGATCGATGGCGAAATAGACCAGGTCGATGACGAAATTTATTACGACGAAAATAACTGCGCAAAATAAAACCATCGACTGAATTACAGGAAAGTCGCGATTGCCGATGCCTTCTTTAAAAATATAAAGGCCGATGCCCGGCCATCCGAAGATCGTTTCGGTAATTACCGAACCGTTAAGATAGGAACCGAAGTCAAGGGCGATAACGGTTATAATGGGGGCGAGCGAGTTGGCGAAAATATGCCAGATATTAACATGCATCCTGGAAAGGCCTTTGGATTTGGCGAGCTTCACATATTCCATCTTTTTAATGTCGAGAACGGTCGATCTGGTTATTCGGGCAATGTATGCGGCGCTTTGAGTTCCAAGAGCGATGGTCGGAAGTATCAGATTATAATAACTGTCAAAGCCGGTAATGTTTTTGATGAGTCTGAACTTCACGGAAAACACGGTGTATAAAATGACGGCCAGAACGAATACTGGCGTTGATATGCCAAGAAGCATCAGATACCGGCTGATCTTGTCAAAATATGATTCTTTATAAAGAGCGGAGATAAACCCGATCAGGATCCCGAAAAACGAGGCGAATATTATTGAGGTACAGGCTAAAAGCAAAGTATTCGGGAAGCGCTGCTTAATAACATCCCACACATCACGCCCCGTTATATAGGATTTGCCAAGATCGAAACAAACAAGCCGTTTTATGTAGGCCAGGTATTGAACGATAAAAGACTGGTCCAGAAGCAGCCGCTCTTTTATGTTTTTGATCACTTCAGGGGAAGCGTTTTCTCCTACTATCGATAGAACGGGATCGCCCGGAATAAGAAAAATAAGCATGGAAGTGATAAGCGTTATTCCAAGCAGTGTGATTATACTAAAAGTTAGCCGTTCCAAAAAATAGTTAAGCATAAAAGCCCTTTACATTAATTTCACAACAAATAGATAAGGAATTGGGCGTAAATATATTTGGGTTTAAAATTTGGGTCCATGTTCTATTAAATTTGTATTATAGTTATTTGAAAAATAAAGTTCCAAAACACTCGGGTTACATAATATTAATTATCGGAAATTTGCGTTTGTTGCATTTCGGCAACTTGTTCGGTTTACATAACATTAATTATTTGGCGTTGCTTTTTTGAAACTCGATGACATGGCGTTTCAATTATTCAACTTCAAACCTATGAATTTTTCCATTGAGTAAATTTGTGGCACATTATAATTTTCAACGGTTTTCTGGCTGGCGGCATACTCGATCTCATGCCACAAAAATATCCAGGGGGCTTTTTCAATAACATTTTTCTGAATTGATTTAGCAAGATTCTTATATTCTGTGTCGGATGATGTCATCTCAAGTTTATCCATTTCGGCGTCCAGCGCTTTGTCGTCAAAGAACGCTCTGTTTCCGCCGGAACCTTTGTTTTTAGAGTGAAATAAAGGGATGAGGAAATTGTGCGCATCGGGATAATCAGCTGACCAGTTCAAGTAATACATCGATAGATTTCCCTTGACTATTTCAGACTTTAAAGCTGCCCACTCCATCTTCTTCAGTGTAACATCTATACCAACTTTTTTGAGATCTTCTTTAATGAGTATCATAATATCTTCGATCTCCTGACTTGATTTGAAATAAAGATCGAATTTCAAGTTTTGCGCGTTATCTTCTTTTAAAAGCTGCTTCGCTTTTTCCGGATCATATGAATAACCGGCCGCCGTCGCGTCAAAGGTATTTAAAGCCGGCGGGAAAGGCCCTTTCGCCGATATCATTGTGTCGCTCATAAGAGTTTTTATGATCTCTTCTTTATTTATAGCATAATTCATAGCCTTTCTTACCTTCTCCGAAAAAGTGTTTTTTCCGGCGTTAAAAGCTATGTAATAAACATTCAGTTTAGGTTGTTTGTGGATATTGAATTTTGAAGAATTGGCGCTTAAAAAATTTTTGACGTTGACGGTGCTGAGATTTAAAACATCAAGATTGCCGATCTGAAATTCAGATATCTGCGTTTTTTCATCATGGATTATCTTATAGACGAGCTCATCAATGAAAACTTTATCGGCCTGGTAGTAATTAATATTTTTCTTGAGAACCATCTTGGCCCCGTTACTTTTCTGGGATATGAAAAACGGGCCGGTGCCGAGAACATCAGACCCCTGGACTGAAACGATGGAAGCCGCAACCATTGTAAGATTAAATAAAAATGGCGCGAACGGTTGTTTGATCTTCAGCTTGATCTCATAGTCGCCTGAAATGGTTATTCCGGAAACGTTATCGGTTTTACCGGTCATGAATTCATCATAACCGACAAGTTTATCGAATATGTTAGCTTTGGGGCTCATGGTTTTAGGATTAATGACGCGTTCAAACGATTCTTTAACCGACTTAGGGGTCATAAGCGTTTTCCCGTCTGAAAATTTAACATTATTTTTTAGAATGAATTTGAATTCAGTACAGTCGGCGCTTACTTCAAAAGTTTCAGCCAGATCAGGCGTAAGGTTTAAATTGTCGTCAAAATTTAAAAGCCTTTCGTAAATTTTTGAAAGGATCTGGCCGGAAGTTACGTCGGTTGACATTGCCGGATCAATTGCGGTTATATCTGAAGGTATCGCCAGATTCAAAGATTTTAAAGCTGGACCGGCACTTTGGCCGCTATTGTCAGACGAGCAGGTGCAGCCAGTCTGAATTAAAATACATGAAACGATAAACAGAAAAAGAATTCTAAATGTATTGTTATTAATGAGTTTAATCAAAAACGTTCACCTCTTATAAAATTTGCGGATTATTATTTTTCAATACCCATGTCCGAAAGCGCCTTAACGGCTTTTTCGTAAAATATATCATCTTTTGGAGATATTTGAAGGACCGTATTATAACAATATTTCGCGTCCTCGATCTTATCCATTTTCATATAGACCTCGCCGAGATAATAGTAACTTTCGCCGTCAGGATTTTCATAGCCGACCGCCTTTAAAAGCATCATCTGCGATTCGGTATATAAACCGCTTTTGAAATATACTATTCCAAGCTTCGAATAAGCGTGTGAAAAATTCGGATTCAACGACAAACAATTGACAAGTGATTCTATCGAAAGATCATACTGTTCCTTGACCTCAAAACATGTTCCGAGCTGGAAATGCGCAAGCGCCGATGTCGCGTCGATCGAAAGGCCCTTTTGAAAGATCTTGATGGCTTCATCGAACATGCCCTTTCTGATGTAAACGTCGCCAAGACCGAAATAGGCGAGTGAATCTTTATAATTCCACTCTTCATATAAACTGGTAAGTTTCGAGTCCGGGACTGAAATGATCGCCTGCTGAAGCGCCTGTATGGATTCGTCAAGCATGTTCATGCGGACGAAACATAATCCGAGAGCATACCAGGCAATGGCGTTATTAGGGTTGAGTTCCGACGCTATTTTGAATTCGTCCGACGCATCTTTGAAAACTCCGGCCTGCGCTAGCACCGACCCGAGATTATAATGCGCCCATTCATTTTTAGGTTCCATCATAACAAGCGATTTAGCCTGTTCGATGGCATTTTGAACTTCCGGTGAATTGATGTTGGAGCTTTCGCTGCCGCCGAATTCACGGATCTTTATTTTTTCTTTTTCGTTTTCTTCAACAACTGGTTTCTCTTCGATCTTTTTGTCTTCTTCATCTTTGACCGGAACCATAGTTTTGACTTTTTTCAGCGCTCTTCTTAATTTTATCGTCGATTTAAAAGCCCCGCGCGCTATTTGTAGAACCTGATTCGCGTCATCATATTTTATAGCGTCTTCATCACTTTCTTTGTCGAAAACTATCGATTTTATTTTAAGCTCATTAAGACTGAAAAGAATAATATAATCTGATAGTTTGTTGAAATTTATCAGTTTTGAGAGTTCTTCATCGACGTTGGGCAGCGAAATGCCGAATTTTTCTTCGAAGTATGGGGAGATATCTTTTATCTCATTTATAACGACGGTTTTATCGGATAGCTTCTCGCGCAATATCTCGATATTTTGTTCGGCCAGATTGTGCAGGTCATGCCCTTTAGGGAACATATCGAGTATGAGTTCATATTCCTCGAGTGCTTCACGATAGCGGTTCGATTCGAAATAAGCGCGGGCAAGGTTCAAATGGAGATATTCATCATCCTGGCCGGCGTCTATTATTTTCGACCAGTTCTCTATAGCGTCGTCAAGTTTTCCAAGATTAGCGCAGGCTACGCCTATGAGATTAAAAACAAACAGATTCGTGGCGTTTAATTCTTTAGCCATTAAAAGCGTTTCAAGGGCTTTTTGATGTTGCTTGGTCTGGATATAAGCTTTGCCGAGATTTATAAGCGCGAATTCATTATTTGGCGAGATACTTAGAGACATTTCCCAGCATTTTATGGAGTTCTCATTCTTGCTTAAGTAGGAATAAGCGAGGCCAAGATAATTGTAGGCATGATGGAATCTCGGATTTATTTCGATACTTTTCCTGTAATAATAGAGAGCTACATCAATATTAGCCTTGTCAACGAAAATGTTTCCAATGTAAAAAAAGATAAGATGGCTTTTGGTTTCGATATCAAGAGCCTGATTGAAAAGGTCCTGAGCGTCATCAAGTTTCTGGTTCACACTGTAGTTTATGCCCTGTTCAAGATATCTGGCGACGATAAGCGAAACTTCTTTTTTTGTGAGTTTCTTCTGTTTTTTTGTTATCTCTTTGAGGTCGATAACCTCGCTCATGGCCTCTTCAAAAGTAAGATAAGCCGGAAATTCTTTCAGCTCTGAAAGATCGATCTCATGGCTGAATTTCAAGACTTCGCCCGGCTTTATCTGGAGATGATAAATTGATTTATCTATACTGTCGTTATCGGCAAGCTCTTCCTTGAAACAAACGTCGCTGACTCTTGTGAAATAGTTTATTTTAAGGCTTTTTTCATCAAGGCACGCGACATAGAGACAATTGCGATAGACCTGATCATCCGGGATAACCAGCGTCTTTGTTTTGCATTGCTTCAGGAAATCCTCTTCGGAACATTTTATAACAAATATTTCTTTCATAATTCTCCGTTCTTTTTTATCACTTTTTTATTTTTTTTAATTCCGCTTCAAGCATTTCGTTGACTAATTTAGGATTCGCTTTGCCTTTAGTTTTTTTCATTATCTGGCCCACAAGAAAGCCTTTCGAAGCCTCTTTTCCGGCGACATAATCATCAACGGATTTCTGGTTTTCCGCGAGCGTTTCCGTAATTATCTTTAAAATAAGACCTTCATCAGAAACCTGAACAAGGCCAAGCCGTGAAATTATCTGCCCGGGAGTTTCTCCTTTTTCGAACATTTCGTCAATAACCGTTTTTGCTATTTTACCCGATATAGTTCCGGCATCTATCAAATTAAGCATTTCAACAAGATGTTCAGGCTTGATCATGATCTTTGAAATATCCGTCACGAGTGATTCATTCATTTTTTTCATAATATCGCCCATTAGCCAGTTTGAAATAAGTTTATAATTTTTATAGGCGGCGGCGCATTTTTCAAAAAACACCGTCATCGAAAGACTGCTTGAAATAAGCCGCGCGTCATATTCCGAAAGCCCGAAATTTTCGGTATATTTTTTGAATTTGGCGTCCGGCATCTCAGGGAGCTTCGCTCTGATATCATTGATAGTTTCTTCGCTGATGTCATAAGGCGGAAGATCAGGTTCGGGAAAATAACGGTAGTCGAAAGCCTCTTCTTTTTTTCTCATCGATAGAGTTACGCCCTTCGCGTCATCGTAAAGCCTTGTTTCCTGAATGATCTTTTCACCGCGGCCAACTATCTCGATCTGACGGATTATCTCATAATCAATAGCTTTCTGAACGCCTTTGAATGAATTCATGTTCTTGATCTCGGTTTTGGTTCCAAGTTTAGTTTCACCGACCGGCCTTATGGAAACGTTGGCGTCGCATCTGAGCGATCCATCTTCCATGTTGCAGTCTGAAACATCAACATATTTGAGAACAAGTTTTAATTTTTCAAGATAATCTTTCGCTTCCTGCGCGCTTCGCATATCAGGCTCTGAAACGATCTCAAGAAGAGGAACGCCGGCCCGGTTAAGATCTACAAAAGAAAGCCCGGATCCGCCATGGACGTTCTTGCCGGCATCTTCTTCCATGTGTATCCTTGTAATTCCTATAGTTTTTTCACTGGCGGAACCATCGGGAGCTATGAGCGGAATAATAATATAGCCTTTACCGCAAATGGGCATATCGAACTGTGAGACCTGATAACCTTTCGGAAGGTCAGGGTAAAAATAATTCTTTCTGTCGAATTTCGTTCTCCGCGCGATCTGGCAGTTAAAAGCAAGTCCCGTTTTAACGGCGCGGCCTAAAACTTCTTTGTTTAAAACAGGAAGCACGCCGGGCTGGCCGCTGCATATTTCGCAAACATGCGTGTTTGGTTCAGCTCCGCTGTAATCGGTCGAGCAGTTACAGAAGATCTTGGTGTTAGTGCTTAATTGAACGTGTACTTCAAGGCCGATGACCGCCTCAAATTTCATTTTTATGCTCCTTATGATAACTAAAAAACTTAAACTAAATGTTTGGATGCGTCAGATGAAAGCCGGTTCGCTTTTGAAATTCGTTCGAAACGCTAAGTATTTTAGCTTCTTCAAAATAATTTCCGAGTATCTGAAGTCCGACGGGCATATTGCCGGCGAAACCGCATGGTATCGAAACAGCCGGAATAGAAGCCAGATTGACCGATATAGTAAAAATATCCGACATATACATCGTAAGAGGGTCTTTTGTTTTTTCACCGAATTTAAAAGCCGTTGTCGGAGCGGTCGGCGTAAATATAACGTCAACTTTTTTAAAGGCGGATTCAAAATCTTCCCGGATCCTTGTTCTGGCTTTTTGAGCGTTTTTATAATATGCGTCATAATATC
>CAZKCG010000065.1:0-26665 GCA_964551445.1 uncultured bacterium
GTCAACGATATAAAAATCGCTAAAGTTGAAACCGCGATACCCGCTGCTGAAGTCGAAAAAGCTGAAAATTTCGGCCTCGGCACCGACGCCGTATCGGTCACGATGAAAGCCGGAACGAGCGAACTTTTAATAAATTATGGAAAGAAAAATCCCGCGGGCGATTTTTGCTATGCCAGAACCAACGGTTCCAAAGATATCAGCATGGTAGAAGCCAAACTTCTTAACGCGGTTTTAAAACCTGTTTTAGATTACCGCGATAAAAAGATAGCGGCAGTGAACCCCGAACTCGTAACATATCTCGAGATCTCTTACCCGGGCGGAAACAAAGAGGCTTATAAATTCAAAAAAAATCAGGACACATGGTACATGGAATCGCCAAAAGCCGGAAGATGCGATGGAATGGAAGTCAAGAGCCTCCTTACCGCAGTCCAGAACGCTTCGGCGGCCAAATTCATCGATACTCATGAATCCGGATACGACGAACCGTCGGTCGCCGAAAACGCGGCTGAGATACTTTTAAAATTCGGTTCAGCCTCCACTTCTGAAGTGGCAACGGTCCTGGCTTTCGGAAAAGATCAGGCGGCCGGCAATTTTACGATGCTCAAATCAAACTATAAAAAAGAGATCATTCTTCTCGACAAAAACATCAAGACGCAGTTCATAAAAAAAGCGAATGATTTCATGCCGAAAGTTTGCATCGATATCAACTCATCAAACGCTAATAAGATCAATTTGATACCCGGCGATACCATAGCTACCGAGTTGAAAAAAATAGGCTCTGAATGGAAAATAGCCAGACAGGGAAGCTTTGAGGTCGAAGCCAACGCGGATTCGGCAAAAGTGGAAAACCTTCTTCAAAAGCTTCAATCATGCCGTTCGCTTAAGATCGAGGAAAACACTTCCAACGTCGAACTGGTTTCCGACTTTTCAAAAGCTACGCTTGAGGTCAGGCTTGGACTTTCATTTTCCGACCGCACCGAATCGGTTTTCATTATTCCCGGAGATTTTTCAAAACATCCTTTCGTAAAAGGCGATGAAAAAGATAAGCTGCATCAGGTTGAAAAAGAACAGCTTAATGAAATAGTCAAACTTTCAAAGGAAATAATGGAAAACAAGAAATAACCGGAAAAATCAAAACTTAAACGATAAACAAACCGAAGCATCAAAAAATGCTTTTGGCCACCACGATAAAATAAAGCACGATAAAATGCCAACCAAAACAAGAAAAAGCAGTTTATCGTGCTTTTATTCATCCGGCAATTGGCACATTTTTTGCTTACATTAATTGTGAATAAAGGCAGAATGTAGTATGCTGTTTTAAAATGTAATTTAGGAGTTAACCACCCATGAAAAAAATGCTGCTTTTATTTTTGATCGCTTTAGCATTTTCTTTTAACTTCTTTCAGGCCGCATCCTTCGCGGCTGAGACTTTCCGCATAACCGAGCGCGAGGCCGCAAAGATCGCTTTTTGCGATTATATCAAGGTCCACGGTCAGATAATGATCCCCGAACTTGGAATGCGCGTGACCGATGTCAAAAGATCCACCGACGAATATCTCGTCACACTTTCAATATATGAGAAAATAACAAATAACGTGCTGCACGAATGCGCTACCTATACCATCAGCGTAAAAGACGGCAGAATAAGAAACGTTAAACTTATCGCCGCAACTCCTTCATCCGCTGATATTTCCATCGCCGTCAACGGTATCGAAACCGGCGCGAACGAGAGCGCCGACGCGATAGCCTCTAAAATGAACGGAACTTCTTCGCAGGCTCTGGTTTACAAAATGATCTTCAAACAGATAAAAGAAGTTTCAATGGCCAGGATAATGAACGAAGGATCGGATCCTGAAAAATTTTCGAAATATTTTGACAGCAGGCTTTAATTATATTATAATACCCATATAAAATTTCATCTCATTAAAAACCGCGCCTTCTAAAGATCGAAGGCGCTATTTTTTTTAGAACGGCGTTGATATATTATGCTCGATTTAATTAAAAAAGCTGAAAAAACTCACTCTCTCGATAAAAACGAAATGATCTCAATTCTTAACGATGATTCGATGAACGCGGAATTATTCGCCGCGGCCGACCGGGTCCGTAAAGAATTCGTGGGCGATCTGGTCCACCTGCGCGGTCTCATAGAATTTTCGAACATCTGCGCTCAGAATTGCTTTTACTGCGGCCTGAGGCGCGACAACAAAAAAGTCGACCGCTACAGGCTGGACGCTGAAACCATTATAAAATTAGCTGCGGCCGCGGCTGAAATGGGCTATAAAACGCTCGTGCTACAATCCGGCGAAGACCCTTCATACACCGTCGATAAAATGGTTGAAATAATAACGGCTATAAAAAAACTCGGGGTGACCATCACTTTAAGCATCGGCGAAAAAAGCCGTGAACATTACGCGGCCTATCGCGCGGCAGGCGCCGACCGCTACCTTTTAAGGATCGAGACCACCAACCGTGAATTATATGAAAAGCTTGACCCGGGTATGAGCTTCGACAACCGTTTAAGATGCCTCAGAGACCTTAAAAGTCTTGGCTACGAACTCGGAACAGGTTCGCTGATAGGGCTTCCCGGGCAAAGTATCGATGATATAGCTTCCGACATATTATTTTTCAAAGAGATAGAGGCCGACATGATAGGCTGCGGGCCGTTCATACCAAATCCCGATACGCCGCTTTCAAGCGAGCGCGGCGGAACTTTTGAACTCGCGATGAAGGTCATCGCACTTGTCCGCCTTTTATTGCCTGATATCAACATTCCAGCCACTACCGCCATGGAAACGCTTAACCCGGAAGGCCGGCTCATAGCCTTGAGATCCGGCGCGAACGTGGTCATGCCGAACGTAACCGACGGCGAATATAAGAAAAAATATATATTATATCCCGGAAAGATATGTCTTAACGAGTCTCCGGGCCAGTGCATAGGATGTATCACCGGCAAGATCCAGAGCATAGGACGCGATATTTCAAAAGATCACGGCTATAGAAAAAAACGCAAATAAAAAGCCGGCGCGATTTGACATTATAACCGCTATGTGCTAAAATGTTCGCGGTTGTTTTTTAATCATTATTAAATATCACGGATTTTTTTGCCGCGCCTTTAAATGCGGCGGGTCCATGAAAGTTAAAATTAGATATCCAAGATCGTTTATATGAATTTTAGCATATATAAAAATTTACGCTTATACCAGAAAATAACCATCGTCATATCGACAATGGTTCTTTTTACCGCGCTCGTGCTCTATCTCGGCTCCGACTACATTTTCAGACAGACCTTTGAGGACGCGATCAAAAAACGCGTTTCAGAGACCCTCGACGTAACTCACAGCATGATAGAGGACTATCATTTAAAAGCCAAATCGGTCCTCGGGATAATCTCCTTCAACCGCGAATTCATGGTGGCCGTGCGGACCGGAAATTCCGAATTCATGGAAGATTATCTCAGGGCGATCCAGACAAATCTTCTGCTCTCGATCATCGAGGTCTTTTCCAGGGACGGAAAACTTATCACGCGCGCCGAAACGCCGAATATAAATAACGAAAAATATTATACCTCGCCCGAAAGCCGGCTTTTAAAAGATTCCATCTCGCAATTGAAAAGATCCTGCGATATCCACTATCAAAAAGGCGAGATGCAGATAAAAGCCGTCATTCCGGTGGTCCTTCCCAACTCATTCGACCCTAACGGTTCGGTCGTCGTGACATACCCGATGAACCATTATTTCGCCGATCTTTTAAGATGCATAACCAAAACCGACGTCATAATATTTGATTCCACCGGCGAAGTGGCGGCTTCGGCGGTCATAAACTCGGAAGGCCGGCGCACGATAGAAAGCTTCGAATTTGAAAAAGACGGAACGAAAACGAGCGGCAAAACTCTTCCCGATTTCATATACGATCATAAAAGCAAAGAGCTTAAAGAAAAATACTGCGTCGTCGGAATGAACAATGACTTTTACGGAATGGGATTTTCCATTCTTTATAACAGCGACCGCAAGGTCTCCGGCATAATAGCCTGCGCCATTCCGCTCGGAAGGCTCAGGGAAACCCAGATCAAAACCGCTAATTTCCTTAAAGGCCTGCTGGTAATACTTGTGATACTCATCCTGATCACAAGTCTCGTATTCAGCCGCGGCCTCACGGGACCGCTCCACAGCCTCACGCGCAAGGCGCAGGACGTAAAATCAGGAAAACTCGAAGCTTTCGACGTTCCTGTCGAGTCTCACGACGAGATCGGCATATTGACGGATACTTTCAACCAGATGAGCTTCAGCCTGAAAATAATGATGACCGAGCTTCAAAACTCCAACAAGCTCTTAGATCAGCGTCTTTTCGAACTTCAGGTATTGTTCGACATATCCCAGAGCATAAACTTTATATCCGACACGCACGACCTTCTGGCCAAAATAATTCAGAAAGCCATAGAAACGGTTTCGGCTCATCACGCTTCCATAATGCTTTTAAACGACATTACTGACGAACTCGAACTAAAACTGATCCAGGGAATAGCCCCGCACAAACTCGGCGAAAAAGCCGCGTCAAAGATCGACGGCGAATTAGGAACCATACAGAATGCGAAAATAAAATCAGGAAGCGGTATAGCCGGCTCGGTTTTTTCATCTGGCAAGGCGCTTTTGATAAATAACGCGAGCGAGGACATTCGCTTCGTCAAGATCCCCGACGCCGAGTACGAGATCAAAAACATAATTTGCGTACCGCTTTTCTCAAATAATAAACCCTACGGCGTCATCAATATAGTTAACAAGGCCAGCGACCAGAAATTCAGCGAAAGCGACCTTTATATAATAACTTCGATCGCCAACCAGATATCGCTGATACTTGAAAAAGCCAAATTATATGAACAATCCATAACCGACGGCATGACAAAACTTTATATTCACCGCTATTTCCAGGCGAGACTCGACGAGGAGATCATCCGCGCGCGAAGGTACCAGAGCACTCTTTCGCTTATAATGCTCGACGTGGACCATTTCAAGTCCTTTAACGACACCTACGGCCACCAGACCGGAGACATGGTGTTAATAGGGGTCGCGGACGCGGTGAAAAGCGTCATAAGATCCAATCTTGACATCCCGGCCAGATACGGCGGCGAGGAATTCGCCGTGATACTTCCGGAAACGGATATCGAAGGCGCGTTCCGCCTCGCGGACAGGATAAGGGTCGAGATCGAGAAAAAAGAATTCACGCATAACGGGACCGCCGTTCGCGTAACCGCGAGTTTTGGCGTCGCGTCCTATCCTCATCACGCGTCCGCCAAGCACGACCTTATCTCTTACTCGGACCTCGCGCTTTACAGATCCAAGGAAACCGGAAGGAACCGCGTCACTATATACGATAAATCCATGTCGCATAACGATTAGACGGCCGGAAGCGCGCTTTGCGCTTCGCCCGCCAGAAGGAGAAACAAATGTTAAAACAAATGGAAGCTAAATTCATGCTTTCCGCAAAATCAATAGAACAGTTCCCGGCCCCGATAGGTTTCGAGGTCGCGTTCTTCGGCCGTTCGAACGTTGGCAAGTCTTCGCTTTTAAACGCATATACCGCTATAAAAAAACTGGCCAAGGTCAGCGCCACTCCCGGCTGTACGCGTGAGATAAACTTCTTTTTCATAGACAATAAATATTATCTCGTCGATCTTCCCGGTTACGGCTACACCAGATTCGCGCATGAAGAAAAGAAAGAATGGGCGGTATTGATAACGCAATATCTGAATTTAAGACACGAAAATATCCTCGGCATGGTCATTCTCGATATCAGGCGCGGAGTTACCGATATGGACGTATCGCTCTTCCAGGTCCTGACAGATCTGAACATCAAATTCGAGATAGTCGCGACCAAATCCGATAAATTGAAAAAAAATGAACTGCGCGGCGCGACCCTTGAATTGAAAGCGCAGCTCAAAGAGCTCGGCCTCGATTCAGAGATCGTGCGTTTTTCTTCGGAGACCGGCGAAGGAAAAAAAGAGCTTTATAATCTAATACAAAAAAGGCATCTGGAATTCCGCGCGAAAAAACAGACCGTTCAAATATCAGAGGATGAAGGCTGATATAATGGGCTGCGAAAAAAACGGGAACGCCGGCCGCGAATACCCGCTCATAATAGTTAAAGAGACCGGATCCACGAGCGACGATATAGATGCGCTTCTTCGATCACAGGTCATAAACGATAGCGACCTTGAAAATTTTCACGGCTACACGGAGCTCGCTTTCGTTCAAACCAACGGACATGGCCGGTTTGACCGGAAATGGGACTCTTCCTACGGCGGGCTTTATCAGTCGACGCTCGTTTTCATGGAAAAAATGCCGGGAATAAATTTCTCTCAATTAATAATCTGCACCGCGCTTTCTTTATTTAAAACAGTGGCGGCTTTTCTCGAAGGGCGCCGGGAAGTGAAAATAAAATGGCCTAACGATATCGCCGTCGACGGTCAAAAGGTGTGCGGAATACTTATAAAATCGATGCCCGAGGACGGCAGGACTCCGGTTATAATCGGCACAGGCGTGAACGTTTTCAATAAGATAGATGAAAACGCCCTGCGCGGGTCGTCCATATTAAAACCCGCGGCCCTTCAGCAGTTTTCAGACCGCGAGCTGGGCGAAAAAGACATCATGGCGGTCTCGGAAATATACCGCAGAACTTTTCATGACCACATAAAAAGAGCTTCAACAGGCGAATACGGCGAATTATTCACTCAATACAATCAAAACCTTCTATATCTCGGCCGCGCTATTGAGGTCTACGGACAGATCGAAACGGGCGTTCTGACGGCGCGCGGCACATTCGAGGGCATAACGCCCGAAGGCTTTCTGATCGTTCGCGAAAACGGCGGGAACCGGATCATCGCGTCAGGCGAATTAAAAGTTTCTATTTTAAATTAAGCTCCCGGAATTTTTATCCGATATATTAAATTATGAAGATGAAAAGCATTTTTGTAATAATTATATTATTTATTTTACTATGCCCGGGCGCGTCGCACTCGCGCGATAATAAACCTGGTTACGGCGCTGAGATAGGCACCTGGCGGCACAGCCTCACCGGAACCCTGAATTTTTTCAATCCCGGTTTCGATTTTTCAACTAATCTCGAAACGAATGGAAACTTCACCAGAAACAGTAATTTTTCAGGCGCTTATACCCAGAAACTCGGCAACCTTTCTGATATTTGCGTTTCCGCGAACTTAACCAGAAATGCCGGAGTTATCAACGCGTACGGCGTAAATTCAGTGTCCGTTAATAACGTGGTGTTCGGCGCCGGCGGATACGCCGTTATAAATACCGAATTAAACTCGGATATAATCGATATCATGGGACTGCGCGAATTAGCGTCCGGCCCGAACGGCTACATTAATTTTGCATACGGAATAAGACTGGGCCGCATCGCCCTAAATTTATCCGACGCAAACTTTATAGCCTCCAACAGCTTTACAAGAAACATAGCGCTCCCCTTCATCGGATTTGACGGGACCTGCAATATAACCGACACAATGTATTTTTACGGCAAATATATCGGAACGAACGTCGATACCGGAAGCGGATCGAGCACGAGAAACTACATCGTCAACGAACTTGACGCCGGTATCGAATATCACCTTTTGCGCCGCGCCCCGGAATATATCGAGATAGGCCCCGGGCTTCCTTCGCCGAAGGACCAAAAGGACGCCGACAATTTTGACTGGTACCTGCAGCTCGGCTATAAAGAGCAGTACATGAAGGAAACCGAAAAGCAGAACAGAATGGTTATGCGAAACAGCGGGCCTCAATTTAAAATAATAATAAGGCATTAATAAAAAACAAAAACAGAGCCGGACGCAGGTCGGGCTCTGTTTTATTTTGCCGTGATCTATTTAATTCTATTTTTTAGGCTTTTTGGCGCGATAATTCTTCTTGAACTCCTCGTCGCTTTCGGCATGATGGCGGATATCCTTGCCCTGATGGAGGTATATGGCGTCCTCTGCTATGTCGGTCGCCATATCGCCCACTCTTTCAAGGCTTCTGGCAATAAAAATAAGGTTGAGCGCGCGCTGGATATTTTCCGGCGAATCCTGCATATATGTTATAAGCTCACGGTATATCTGATTTCTCAGATCGTCTATTTCGCTGTCGTTTATGCAGACCTCGCGGGCGGTATCCGTGTCGCCGTCGTAGAGCGTCTGAATGCTCGCGGAAACGGCGCGAATGGCTATATCGGACATGCGCGGAATATCGATGAGAGGCTTAAGCTGAGGCACGCCGATGAGATATTCGGTTTTCTGGCCGATATTTACGGCCTCGTCGCCGATGCGCTCCAGGGCCGAATTTACCTTTATTGAGGCTATTATAAAACGCAGGTCCGTCCCCATCGGCTGGCGGAGCGCGATCATCTTCCACGCCAGATCGTCTATCTCCATTTCAAGCCTGTTAACGCTCTTCTCCTTCTGATTGAGCGACCTCATTTTTGAAGCGTCGCGCGTCACGAGCGCGTCTATAACATCGGATATCATCGATATCGCGATATCGGACATCTCCTTCAAGCGCTCCCTGAGACTTTCCACTTCTTTTTCAAAAAGTTTTCCCATTACCGCCCCCATTATTTCTTTTTTTAGATTTCTTAATATTCAACTCAAATAATCAAATGAGCTGACAGTAACCCCAAACAGTGAATAGATAATAGTGAACAGAGAGTAGTTGCGGACTGAAACCGTACTCAGAGTCATTTTAAAGGCGGCCTGAAGGCCGCGACATTAACTATTCACTCTTCTCTTTACACTATTCACTAAAAAAAACTAACCGTAGTGCCCGGAAATATAATCGTCGGTCCGCTTATCGCGCGGGCGCGAGAACAACATTCCAGTTTCCGAATATTCAACCAGGTCGCCGAGCAGCATGAACCCGGTCATGCTTGAAACGCGCGCCGCCTGCTGCATATTATGAGTAACTATTATTATCGAATATTTTTCGCGCAGCTTCTGCATCAATTCTTCGACGCCGAGCGTCGAGATCGGATCGAGCGCCGAACACGGTTCGTCCATCAGAAGGATCTCCGGCTCAACCGCTATAAGCCTGGCTATGCAGAGACGCTGCTGTTCGTCCGGCAAAAGTTCGGTCGCAGTTTTATTCAATTTGTCTTTAAGTCCGTCCCAGAGCATTACAGCTTCGAGAGACTCGACGAGCTTTCGTTCGAGAATATCCCGGTCGCGGACCCCGTGTATCCGCGGCCCGTATTCAATATTATCACGGATGCTCAAAGGGAACGGATTGGGCTGCTGAAAAACCATCCCGATCTGCTTGCGCAATAAGTTTATATCGGTGCCCGGCGCGAAAATATTTTTCCCCTTGAATAAGATCTCCCCTTCCACGCGGCTTTTTGGCACAAGATCGCTCATGCGGTTAAATATCTTCAAAAGCGTTGATTTTCCGCACCCTGAAGGGCCTATAAGCGCCGTTATTTCGTTTTTAGGTATATCGAGGCTGACGTTTTTAAGGGCGTGAAAATCGCCGTAATAAAAATTCAGTCCGCGAACTTTTATAGCCTGTTCCATCATCATCCGAACCTTCCGGTTATATAATCTTCCGTCTTTTTAGAGCGCGGGTTCGTGAATATCTGATTCGTATGGCCGTATTCAACCAGCTCGCTCATCAGAAAGAACGCGGTGCGATTGCCCACCCGGGCCGCCTGCTTAGTGTTATTGGTAACGAGTATTATAGTGTATTCAGATTTTAATTCCATGAGCGTATCTTCGATGCCCGCCGTGGAAACGGGGTCCAGTGCCGAGGTCGGTTCATCGAGCATTATTATCTCGGGTTTTAAAGCTATTATCCGCGCGATGCAGAGCCGCTGCTGCTGTCCGCCTGACAGGGAAAGAGCCGGAGAATCCAACCTGTTTTTGACTTCTTCCCATAAAAACGCCGATCTGAGAGAACTTTCAACAAGCCCCGCCAATTCATCGCGCCCGCCGATCCCTTTGAGGCGCGGACCGTAACATATATTTTCGGCTATCGACATCGGAAGCACCACGGGCCTCGCAAATACCATTCCGGCGCGGCGCCTCAGCTCGGAAACGTCGACATCTTTCGAATAGATCGAACGCCCTTCAAGCAGCATATCGCCCTTTATAGAAACGTTGCCGGAGATCTCTATGAGCCGGTTTATGGCCCGGAGAAGCGTCGTCTTTCCAGATCTGGCCGGGCCGATTATGCTTAATATCTGTTTGTCCAAAACGCCGAGGCTGATGTTGGAAAGAGCCGTGACGGATTTTTCCCATGAATTTTTCGGCGAGAATTCAAGAGTGAATTCATTTATTTGAAGTTTTACGCGTTCCGTTAATTCGGTCATTTTAAAAACATTCTACCTTTTTTTAGAAATATATCTGTTCATCAGAACATAGGTTGAAAAATTAATTATGATTATGAAAACCAATATAACTAATGCCGTGCCAAAGGCGTTTTGAGACGATATTCCCTCGCGCGCGATGATATAGAAGTGAACCGCCATGGTCCTTGCCGAATCAAATATAGATGTGGGCGTGGCAAGCGCCGATCCCGCGGTGAATATGACGACCGCCGTTTCGCCTACGCAGCGCCCTATTCCGAGGATAACGCCCGTGATGATCCCCGGGAGCGCTTCGGGAAGAACGATCTTCGTGACCGTCTGCCACTTCGTGGCGCCGAGTGAAAAACTGGCCTCGCGCAGGTCGAATGAAACCGATTTAATAGCTTCCTCGGAAGTTCTGATTATCGTCGGAAGGATCATGAAAGACATGGTGAGCGCGCCGGATAATATGCACCAGCCCAGGTTTAATTTGATGACGAAAAGCACGAACCCGAAAAGCCCGAAAATGATGGACGGGATCCCGCTGAGACAATCCGCTCCGAACCTTATTATCTTTGTGGCGGCATTCTCAGCCGTATATTCCGTGAGATATATGGCGGTTCCGACGCCGAGCGGCGTGGCTATGGCGAGCGAGAGAAGCGAGAGAAGAAAAGTTCCGGCGACGGCCGAGAATATTCCGCCGGTCCGCCCCATATCGGTAGGGTTTTCAAGCAGAAACGAAGCGGATATCGCCGGAAGCCCCTTCACGGTTATGAAAATAATTATGAAGCCGAGGGTAAGCATCGTAAAACCCGCAGCGGCCTTAAGCGTAAATTCGGCTATTTTCTGTTCAGTTTCAGCTCTGATCATATCTATTTCGCGACCCCTCGCGCGGCTATTCTTCCGGCGATCGTGTTTAATATCATTATTATAAAGAAAAGGACGACGCCGGTGGCGAAAAGCGCTTCGCGATGAGCGCCGGTAGCGTATCCCATTTCAAGAGCGATATTACTTGTAAGAGTTCGGACCGGATCGAGCGGCGACGTCGGTATTATAAGCGAATTCCCGGCTATCATTATCACGGCCATCGTTTCGCCTATCGCGCGCCCCATCCCGAGTATGACGGCCGCGACGATGCCGGTGCGCGCAGCGGGCAGCACCACCATTTTAACCGTCTGCCACTTTGTCGCCCCGAGCGCGAGCGAGCCTTCGCGGTATTTATTCGGAATGGCTTTTATGGCGTCGAAGGAAATGCTGGTTATGGTCGGAAGTATCATTATGCCAAGGACCATGGAGCATCCAAGCACGGAAAAACCGCTCCCGCCGAATATTTTACGGATGAGCGGAACTATGACCGTCATCCCGATAAAACCGTAAACTACGGACGGAATGCCGGCCAGAAGTTCTATGGCCGGTTTTAAAAAGTTATGCGCCATGGGGGATGCGAATTCGGCGAGATAGATCGCGCACATAAGCGCCAGCGGAAAACCGAAAAGCATCGCGCCGAAAGTGACCTCAAAAGAACCTATTATCATGGGAAGTATTCCGAAACTTCCCTTCGTAGGGGCCCATTTAAGGCCGCCTATGAAATTGAACAGGCCGGCCTTAAATATGACCGGAAGCCCTTCCATGAATATGAAAAAAGTTATCAGCGCAAGAGCCGAAACGGAAGAAAAAGCTATCATCATTAAAATGAATCTTATAACGCTTTCCTTATTTTTCATTGGCCGGTATCAGTCCCTCCTGCGTTAAAAGTTTAGCGCCCTCTTCCGATCTTATATAATTTATGAATTCAAGGCATGCGCCGTCAGGTTTGGTTTTTGTGACGAAAAGAAAAGGCCTTATTATTTTATACCGTTTATTTTTATCGGATGCGGTCATATTTTCCATAAGCGGTTTAACGCCGCCGACCGAAAGCGCTTTTACGCGGCTGTTAAGCGCACCGAATGAAATATAACCGCAAGCGTTGGGATCGTCGGCCACGATCTCGCGGAGAGCTCCGGTGGAATCCTGGACGAGGCAGCGCGCCGAAATCTCGGCCGTATGCATGACGAGTTCCTCAAAAGCTCCGCGCGTTCCTGAACCTTCCTCGCGGGTTATGGCAGTAATGGGAGCGGCAGTCTTGCCGTCTGAAAAATCCTTCCAGTCGGGAGCCGCGCTCGAAAACAATCTTGCCGTATCAGCGATGGAAATATCGTTCAGAGGATTTCCGGGATTTACTATCAGAACTATCGCGTCATAAGCCAATACGGTCGTAAAAAGGTCCTTCTCGCCGTCCTTTAACTCGCGCGAAGAAGTCCCGATCTCGGCGACGCCGCTTCTGGCGGCCTGTATGCCCGCGGATGAGCCGCCGCCCTGCACTTCTATCTTAACGGCGGGATGAGTTTTAGCGTAATGTTCGGCGAGCTTTTCAGCGATAGGCTGAATAGATGTCGAGCCCGCTATCATTATCCTGTTATTTTGAAGTTTTGGAGAATTGTTTTGAGCCGGCGCGCCGCCGCAGCCGGAAAGAAGGACCGTCACAAATATGATAAGATAAGACCATGAAAAGGCCGGATAACCTTTTAAATTAAACCTTTTCATTTTTTCGCTTTTTCCCTGTCTTTTAAAGTACGGTCTATAAGGACCTTAAGTTCGTTTATGTTCACGGGTTTTAACATATGTTCATTCATGCCGGAGCGAAGACAAGACTCGCGGTCGCCCCCGACCATCGACGCCGTAAGAGCGATGACCGGCACGTCATAACCCAGACGCCTTATTTCGCGGACGGCTTCATGGCCGTCCATAACGGGCATCTGGATATCCATCAAAACAAGGTCGAATTTTTCTTTTTTAATAAATTCCAAAGCCATCTGGCCATTTTCGGCCTCAACGGTGTCGTGGCCAAGAAGTTTAAGAAAGTGCTTTATCATTTCGGCGTTTATGAAATTATCCTCGGCGATCAATATTTTATAAGCGGTTTCGGATTTTGAAATAACTTCGTATTCGGGCGCCTGGTAGTTATAACAAGCTTGAGCCGAGGCTTTTTTAAAGTTGATGGTGAAATAAAACCTGCTGCCCGAGCCCGGAACGCTTTCAACCGATATCTTCGTGCCGCCCATAAGCCTGACCAGGTTGTCAGATATAACAAGGCCGATGCCTGTCCCGTGTTTCTTTCTTTTGGTGGAGCTGTCGATCTGGGCGAACGGAATAAAAAGCCTGCTCATCATTTCAGGCGCTATGCCGATGCCTTCATCGCTTATAACAAACTTCAGCCCGATCTCGCCGTCCGTTTCAGAAACCACTGAAACGTCAAAACTTATCGAGCCTTTTTCGGAAAATTTAACGGAATTGTTCAAAAGGTTCAAAACAACCTGTCTGAGGCGGTTAGCGTCGCCGATAACATTATAACGGAGCTTTTCGTCTATCGAATAGGAAAGTTTCAGACCTTTTTCAACGGCGGAAACGGTGGCCGCGCTGACTATTTCAAAAACGGTCTGTTTAAGGTTAAATTCAGAATTGCGAATATTCATCTTTCCGCTTTCGATACTTGAAAAATCTATTATATCGGTGACTATCGAAAATAAGACCTCACTGCTGTTTTTTATGTATTTCAATAATTTCCGCTGTTCGGGATTCAGGTCGGTATGGCTTATCATTTCGGCGAAACCGACTATGCCGTTCATAGGCGTTCTTATCTCATGGCTGATATTTGCGATGAACTGGGTCTTGGAAAAATTGGCGATCTCGGCTTTTTCGCGGGAAGCCTTCAGGTCCCGCTCCATCAGCTTGCTATCGGTCACGTCTTCGAGCGTGATAACCGCGCCGACGATCTTGCCGTCCTCGATAAGAGGCCGCGCGGATTTATTCACTTCGCGCGTTCCGCCCGAATTCGTTATGAGTTCGATCTCGTGAGCTTCATAATTGGAATCGCGGTTTATGACCTTGAAAGATGGGCATTTATCGCAGCAGTCGCCGTTCGCGCTTCCAAAAACCTCGAAACACTTTTTTTTCATGGCGTCACAGCGAGACCAGCCGGATAGTTTTTCCGCGGCGGAATTCATGTATAAAATGTTATAATCCTTGTCGCGGGTGTATACCGCGGATGATATATTATCAAGGATATTTTCGAAAACGCCGGATCCCGCCATAAATTACTCCAGAAATGCGTTTTTTGAAAGAGGCAAAAAGCCGACCGCAGCCGTTAAGCGAGCCGGTAAAAATTTCAATCGTTCAAAACGCTTTATAAAAGCAGGCAAAAAAATAAATGAGCGATAACCAATTTAAACGCAGTTCAATAAATATATGCTTATATATGCATTTTAACATTTTTCAGCGAATATTTCCATAGTAAAAAAAAGAAAAATCAACCAATGACCCGAAATTTTATTTTTGATCGAGCCTATTACGCTTTTCGCCCTTCAAAAAAAATTCTATGTTAAGATCTATTTCGCTCACGAGCCTTTTTCTGGCCTCGACGCTCGTCCAGGCGATATGAGGCGTGATAAGGAGCCTTTCGCGGTCGGCGACATTAATCAGAGGACTTTCATGCGAAAGCGGCTCTGACTCCATTACGTCGAGCCCGGCGGCCCTGATCTTTTTTTCATTGAGCGCCCGCGCGAGATCGGTTTCATTTATGATGCCGCCCCGGCCGAGATTTAAAATTATGGCGGACGGCTTCATCATTGAAAGTTCGCGGCAGCCGATGAGGCCTTTTGTTCTTTCGTTGAGCGGCGAGTGGATCGAGACAATATCTGAATTTTTTAAAAGTTCTTCCAGGGCAGCGGTTTTATATTCGCGGCCGAGATTTTTTCCGCTGGTCGAATAATATGAAACATCGGCGCCGAAAGCCGACGCCATTTTCGCGACGCCCGAACCTATCGCGCCGAGGCCGATTATGCCCCATTTCATAGAGCATATCTCATTGAAGGGCCGGTCCGTGCAGCTAAATATATGACTTTTAGAATATTCGCCGGATCTTACATAGTCGTCGTAATAACGGGTTGAGCCGATAAGATAAAGCGCCATGGAAAAGGTGTGCTGGACGACGCTCGCCGTCGAATAACCCGCCGCGTTCGCTACCGCGACGCCTTTTTCAGAACAGTATTTTATGTCTATGATATTGGCGCCGGTTGCGGCGACGCAGATAAGTTTGAGGCCGGGCGAGGAATCTATAACTTCGCGGCCGATCGGGACCTTGTTCGTTATCAGGATGTCGCATCCGGCAGAACGGGACAGGATGTCGCCCGCACCGGTATATTGATGGCTCGCGACCTCGCCGTATTTTTCAAAGGCCGAAAGATCTATATCGGCGCCTAAAGTGGCGGCGTCGAGTATGGCTATTTTCAATTTTTTCACATCCCCCGGGTTTTTTCGATATTTTATCAGAACGGCGCCCGGAAGTCAACCGGGAAAGCTTCGTCAAATTTTTCTTTACTTCATTTTTTTTTTTTGATAAAATACACCTGAATTCGGTATTGAATTTTTTTGTTGAAATATATTTTATATAATACGAGGTATTGAAGTGAAAATAACCGTAATAGGCTCAGGCTACGTTGGACTCGTCACGGGCACATGTTTCGCCGAAATGGGAAACGACGTTATCTGCATGGACATCGACGCCAAAAAGATCGAAGGCCTTAAAAATGGCGTAATTCCAATATACGAGCCCGGACTTGAAGAAATGGTCAAAAGAAACTATAAAGAAGAGCGCATCAGTTTTACCACCGATATCAAAGAAGCGGTCGAAAAGTCGCTGTTTTGCTTTATCGCCGTCGGAACTCCCCCGGGCGAGGACGGAAGCGCGGACCTTCAATACGTTTTAAAGGTCGCGGAAAACATCGGAAAACACATGAACGGATATAAAATAATCGTCGATAAATCGACCGTTCCCGTCGGGACCGCGGAAAAAGTCAAAGAAGCCATAAAAAAAGAGCTCGCGGCGCGCGGCTCGAATTTAGAATTCGACGTGGTCTCAAACCCTGAATTTTTAAAGGAAGGCGCGGCTATCGACGATTTCATGAAACCCGACCGCGTGGTCGTAGGCTGCGAAGACGTGCGCACCGCCGAACTTATGAAAGAGCTCTATTCGCCGTTCATGAGAAAGAATTTTCGCATAATAACCATGGACATAAGAAGCGCGGAACTCACCAAATACGCGGCCAACTGCATGCTCGCTACGAGGATCTCGTTCATGAACGAGATGGCCAATATCTGTGAAAAATGCGGGGCCGACATCGATATGATCAGAAAAGGCATCGGGAGCGACAGCCGCATAGGAAACGACTTTTTATACGCCGGCGTCGGATACGGCGGAAGCTGCTTTCCGAAAGACGTAAAAGCCCTCATCAGGACGGCTAACGAGATAGGTTTCGAGCCGAAGGTGCTTGAAGCGGTGGAGGCCGTCAACGAAAAACAGAAGGAATTCATGGTGGATAAGATACTCAAATATTTCAACGGCGATATAAAAGGAAAGACATTCGCGCTGTGGGGGCTCGCGTTCAAGCCCAAGACCGACGATATGCGCGAGGCGCCGTCGATAGTGATAGTCGATATGCTGCACAAACACGGGGCGAATGTGCAGGCGTTCGATCCCGAAGCCGCCCGGGAAGCGAAAAAGATCATGCCCGAAGCCGCGAACATGAAATATTTCGAGAACGCTTATAAGGCGCTTAGCGGGGCGGATGCGATGATACTTGTCACTGAATGGTCGTCATTCCGCGAACCCGATTTCGATAAGATGAAGTCGCTTATGAAAACGCACATCATATTCGACGGGCGCAATCAATACAACCCGAAATTCGTTCGCGAGTCGGGATTCCAATATTATTCGGTCGGCAGGCCTTAAATTTAAAACAGCTGGTGTCAAAAGCATGAAAAAAAATATCCGGACGGCATTTTTAATTCTCGCGGTCCTTATTTTGACCGCTTCATTTTCGTCATATTCGGAAGGGGCGGATAATTTCTCCGCGAAAATAACGGCGCTCGAAGGCGAAGTCACGGTCAAAACGGCGGAAAGCGGGCCGTGGGCAAAAGCTTCAGTGAACACCGAGCTTAACGAGGGCGCATACCTTATGACGGCCTTCGAATCATCATGTTCCCTGGAGTTTAAAGACGGATCTAAGATGAGCGTCCGCGAACTTTCAAAGATACAGGTAAATAAATTCTCTTCCGAACTGAAAAAAGTCGAAACGGAGGTCACGCTTTATAACGGCAATTTAAGGGCGACCGTCCACAAAGACGTGAACGTGAAAACCGATTTCAAGGTTAAAACGCCGGTTTCGACGATATCGGTGCGCGGCACCGAAAAAGAAATAACTTCGCTTCCGGGGTTCGGGACCGACGTGCAAAATATCAGCGGGCTGGTCGAGGTCAGAAACCTTGTCGGCCAGACTGTAATGCTCGCCAAAGGCAACGAGACCAGGGTCGCCGGCGATTCAAAAAGGCCTGACGATATTTCCGAAGGCTTAAGGCTGAAAGCGAAAAAAGCTTTCGCTAAAAATGAATCCGAAACGCCTGACGAAGAGGATGCAAGGCTCTCGCTGCGCGCCGGATTCGATATGGAAGCCGCTATCAGGCAAGATCTTTTCGAAATAGAAAAAGAGCGACGGCTCTATCCTACTTCAGTTATTTCCATAAACTGGAGCGCTTTTACAAAGTAAAAAAAACGAGAAATGAAAAAGCTTAGCAGCCGGTCACTTTAAACTTCGACGGATGGATATATCCGGCCGAAAGAAGCGTGTCGGCGAGAAGGATGCGCATCATCGAAAGCGCGGCGCTCATGGCGCGGGGCGTGAAATTGGCGTCGAATCGGCCTTCGAGCTTAAGGGTCGTATTTTTCCCTTTGTAAAAATCTACGGTTTTCTGGGGTTTATAGATCGATGGCGTTGGACGGACCGCGGCGCGCGCGACGATATCCATTCCGTTCGATATCCCGCCGTTTATGCCGCCCGAATTATTCGAACGCGAATTCAGTTTTTTAGAAGCGTCAAAATATAAGCTGTCGTTAGACAACGACCCTTTCATTTTAGATGTCGCGAATCCTGAACCGACCTCGACGCCGCAGATCCCGCCGATGCTGAAAAGATACGACGCTATGAGAGAATCGAGCTTGCCAAAAATCGGGCCGCCGAGGCCGGCGGGAGCGTTTTTGATCGTGATCTCGAATACGCCGCCCGTGGAATCTCCTTCTTCCTTGACCGCTTCAATAGCGGCGATAGCTTTTTTATAACCTTTATCCGAAGTCACATCGATACCATAAAGTTCGACCAGCCGGCCTTCGATCTTTATCTTCGTGAAAGAAAGCATTTTAGAAGCGACGGCCGCGGCGAGATGGCGCGATATGCACTCCCGGCCCGAAGCCCTTCCGCCGCCGCGCGGATCGTATATTCCATATTTCGAATAATATCCGAATTCAGCGTGAGACGGCCGCGCGACGCCTTCGAAATCGAGATAGTTCGAAGAGTCGGCGTCCCGGTTATAGACCACTATGGCGATAGGCGTCCCGAGGGTCTTATTCTTATAAACTCCCGACAGGACCTCAAATTCGTTGGGTTCGGCGCGTTTCGTCCTTAAAAGAGCGTAACTTTTATCTTCGGCAAGGTAGGCGGAAACGTCCGTTTCAACGAGCGGCAGGCCGCCCGGACAGCCGTCGATAACGACGCCGAGAGCGGCTCCGTGGGATTCGCCGAAGGTCGTGACCTTATAGATCTCACCAAAAGTGTTTGACAATCTTACCTTCTTCCGGACCGCGCAGACGCGGGCCGCGCTTACATTAAACGAACCGGCCTGGATCGGCCGGTTCATTTAAATTTATGAGTATGATTATATTAAACGGTTATTATCTTTTCGCCTGGAAGCATTCGCGGCAGTATACGGGTTTTCCGGGAGTCGGAACGAAAGGAACGCGAGTGTCTTTTCCGCATTCTGAGCATTTTGTTTCCGTGAATTCTTTCTGGCCGCCTGATTGAAAAGAGCCTTTTTTGCGTTTCGCGCGGCAATCGGGGCACCTCGTAGGTTCATTTTCGAAACCTTTTTCGCTGTAAAAATTCTGTTCGGAAACCGTGAAAACGAACTCTGATGAACATTCCTTGCACACCAAATTTTTGTCCTGGAATTCTGCCATTTCTTACCCTCCATTGTTATTAGAAAGAGATTTTTCGCCAGGCCTGAAACCCTTTTTCAAATATCTTTCACTTGATATGACAATGGAAAAAGGCACAGGTAAACGATCAAGTAACATTATATTTAAACCGCCGGCTTTTGTCAAGAAATTTTTTCGCCGCGACGCCGGTCAAAAATTTTCAAAAAAATCATGGACTTTCACCCGATAATATTATAAATTAATCAGCGGCGTCATTCGCCGTCGAACGAACATGCTGACAGATCGGAGTACTTGATTGAACGCGTTCACTTTCTTCACTTTTTTTTCTTTCGTTATATACGTATATCTGAGTATATACGTTTTTTATCTGGATCGAACTTCACGGCTTAACCGCGTTTTTGTCGCGATGACCACCGCGCTCGCCTGGAAAAGCTTTACCTATATTTTTTTCCATTCGGCCCAAAACCCTTCCGAATGTCTTTACTGGTATAAGATGAGCTCGCTCGGGTGGTATATTCTTCCCGGCATCGCCATTCATTACGCGCTTATACTTGGCGAAAAAAACGATCTGCTGAAAAAATGGCGAACCTATTTTATCATTTATTTTCCGGGCGTCCTTTTTATTTTTAATTTATGGTTCGGTGATAACCTCCATGCGGAAGACTTTGTCAGAAGGCTTAACTGGTCCATTATTGCAACGGATTCCAGTAAGTGGCTTCTGAGCTTTTCGAAAATATATTTTGCAATTGCTTCGGCGATATGCCTTTATTCGACATGGCGTCTCGTGCAAAGCCCTAAAACCAACATCAGACAAAAAAAGCAGGCCGACATATTATCGAAAACCCTTTTATTTTCGGCTGTAACAGGCATCACATCCGACATTATCCTGCCCCTTATGAAATATCAACAGCTTCCACAGTTGGCGCATCTTTTCATAATTTTCTGGATGCTCGGAATATGGTACGCCATAACAAGGTACAGGTTCATGACTATAACGCCTGCCATGGCTTCGAATGAAATAATTTCCAAAATTTTCGATATCCTGATACTTACCGGACCCGACGGGATCATAAAAAGCGTCAACGCCCAGGCCCTTATTACCAGCGAATACGGCGAGGAAGAACTGCCCGGAATATCTTCAAAGTTACTGTTCAAAACCGATAGATTTTTCGATTCTTTTTTCAATTCCGAAGGTATTGCGGATTACGTCATGAACATCGATCTTATAACGAAATCAGGCGATCCGGTCCCTATGACCGTGACTTTTTCACGGATCAGGGACGAACTGGGCGATATCGCCGGCATAGTTATATGCGGCCATGACCTCAGGCCGATAAATCTTCTCCGCCACGAGGTCGGCGAGCGCAAGGCGGCCGAGGAAAAACTTCAGAACGCCCACGATGAGCTGGAAGCAAGGGTTAAAGCCCGTACGGCCGAACTCGCCCGCTCCAACGAGCAGCTCAAGGAAGAAATGGAAAAGCGGAAAAAAGCCGAACTCGAGATCGTCAAGGTATCCAAAATGGAATCGCTCGGCGTTTTGGCCGGCGGCATCGCGCATGATTTCAACAATCTTCTGGCCGGTATTTCAAACAATATCTCGCTCGCCAAAATGCACTCCAAAGGCAACGATAAAGTTATCGAAAAACTCTCCGGCGCCGAAGAAGTAGCGCTGAGGGCCAAAAATCTCACGGCCCAGTTCCTTGCGTTCTCAAAAGGCAGCGTTCTTCGCAGGAAGATCACCGATATTTCAGTTCTTCTTAAAAACTGCGCTGAATTCACCGTGAGCGGATCGATCGTTAAATGCGAGTTCGATATAGCGTCCGAGCTCTTGCGCGCCGATATAGACGGCGATCAGATGAATCAGGTCTTCACAAATCTAATAATAAATTCGATACAGGCGATGCCGGACGGAGGAAAGATCATGATCAGAGCTGAGAACGCCAATAGCGAAGACACCGGAATCTACGATATCGCCGCCGGAAAATACGTTAAAATATCATTTATCGATAACGGGCCGGGTATTTCGCCGGAAAATATCTCAAAGATCTTCGATCCGTATTTCACCACCAAATCCGCCGGCAGCGGACTCGGTCTTACAAGCGTGTTTTTGATCATCAGAAATCACGCGGGGCATATCAGCGTCGAATCGCGACCCGGGTCGGGCACGGCTTTTCACATCTATCTGCCGGCCGTGCCTGAAAAAGCCGAGACCGGGGACGCGGCGGCGGCCGGAAAAGGCGTTTCGATGATAGCCTGCAAAGTGCTTGTTATGGATGATGAGCCGTCGATTCGAAATTCGGTGAAAGAGATCCTCGAATTATGGGGCTGCGGCGTTTTTACCGCGCGCGACGGCTGTGAAGCTGTCGATCTTTTTCTGAACGCGAAAAACAGAGGCGAACCTTTTGAAATATTGATATTCGATCTGTCGGTCCCCGGCGGCATGGGCGGAAACCAGGCTCTGGCGGAGATAATGAAGATCACTCCGGCCGTACGCGCCATAGCCTCGAGCGGATACGTAAGCGACGGATCTTCAACCGATTATAGGAAGAACGGTTTCAGATATTTCCTGCAGAAACCTTATAGAATAATCGAACTCAATAACGCGATTCAGAAATTATTGAATGAATAAGGCGCGCTGCTGTCTTAGAATTCGTATTTGAACGAGAGGCCTATACCCGGCCTTTTTGTGCTAAGATCTATTTCGGTCGGCATAACGATATCCGTTTTCACGCCGTTTTTAATTTCATAGCCGTATCCGTCATTGACCAGCTTGCAATTTGGAATATAATCGAAATTAATGCACGCGATGATATCTTTGCCGTTCTTTAATTTGAAACGCTTGCCGGCTTCAAGATCTATTACGCCATAAAATCTGTGCTTATCGAAAGTGCCCGTCTTCAAGCTCGAACTTCCCGGAAAATTTATGCCGTATGTCGTTTCGGAGTGAAAATAGATATATCCGAGGCGCGCCGCGAGTCCGAATTCGAGGCCGGCGCTCTTCCATTTGTATCTCGGGCCTGCGCTTAGCGTCCGCGATGTATATTCCTGTCTGAAGTCGGCATTCAACGCGGTTCCATTAGCGGCCGAGTATGGAGCGAGCGGAGTATTGATAAGAGCTGAAGTATGGTTATCAAGAGAGCCTTTAGCGTATGTCGTCGAATAGACCATGTCAAATTTATCGTTGAATTTTTTTCCGTAATTTATCGAATAATACCCGGTAAGCCTGTCGTTCCATGTCTTAAATTCTCCGGAGGCCGGAGCGAGCAGGTTGACGAATGTATACAGCTGCTTTATTTCCGCGTTCGCTTTTTCAAGCGACGGATAGGACCTCATAACTGAAAATGTAAAATTTTCGCGATCTTTATGTTCTTTTTTAAAAGCCGGACCACTGGCTTTCAAACTTATTTCATCCGTCCGGTCGAAGGCGTACGCGTACCCGGTCAATGCCGCAACAGACAATAAAAACGAAATTACCGATAAAACACAGATCTTTTTCAAAACGCTACCTCCGAATTTTAGTCGCTCGATTTTATCATTTTTTAAAAAAAGAAGCAACAAAAAAAAGCGGTTTTTAAAACCCGATTTTACCGGTATTCAATTTCACGCGCAAAGCTCCGGTTATTTTAAATACTTCCCGTTATGAGACTTTTCCGCGATCTGGATCCGTTCAATTCCTCTGAGCGTGAACTTTGAAATTACTTCCTTGAGTTCCGCTGACTGAGAGGTCAGCTGCTCGCTCGCGGCCGCGGTCTGTTCCGCCGTCGCGGTGTTCTGCTGCGTAACCCTGTCGACCTGTTCCAGGCCACAATTGATATGTTTTATGCCTTCCGCCTGTTCCTTCGACGATATCGATATTTCGCCGACAAGGTCGGATACTTTCACTACGCCCGATACTATCTCGCTCAATGAGCGGGAAGTTTCATCGGCCATTACAGCGCCCGCATTGGTCTTATTTATGGAGCCTTCTATCATGTCGGCCGTTTCACGGGCCGCCTTCGCGCTTCGCTGAGCGAGGTTCCTCACTTCTTCGGCGACGACCGTGAACCCCTTTCCGTGTTTTCCCGCCCTTGCCGCTTCCACCGCGGCGTTTAATGCCAGAAGATTGGTCTGAAAAGCTATTTCGTCTATCGTTTTAATTATTTTCGATATATTCGCCGACGCTTCGTTGATCTCGGCCATGGCCGTCACCATCCGGACCATTTTAGCGTTTCCCGCCTCGGCGGCGGATCTTGCCGAGACCGCAAGCCCGTCGGCCTTTGAAGCACTTTCAGCGTTCTTTCTCGTCTGCGACTGCAGCTTTTGCATTGAGGCGCTTATCTGTTGAAGAGAGCTTGCGCTTTCGGACGCGGCCTGCGACATCGACTGGCTAGTCGACGCGACCTGGGAAGCGCCGTTTCCGACCTGGTCCACCGCGGAATCAACGCCCGTTAATATTCCGTTAAAGGAATATACTGTCCTGTTGAAGGCTTTTTTGATATCCTCGTGCGAGCCGGTATAAACGCCTTTCATCTCGGAGGTCAGATCGCCGGCCGAGAGTTTTTCAAGGCATTCATGGATCTCGTTTATAAGCGCGTCCATGGGCTTGACGACCGCGTCGAGCGTTTCGTTGAAACCGCCCACTATAAGGGCGAACCCGCCGCGATGCTTCGAAATATCGGCTCGCGCGGAATAGTCGCCGGATTTAGTTTTGCCGACCAGATCTTCGACGGCTTTGACCATCTCTTCAATTTCTTCAAGCATTTTAACGAGCGCAGGAGTTATCGCGTCGCCCTGACTTCTTTTTCCAGCCTTTCGAAGAACCTCGAGATCTGCGGTGTTTCCCGCAGCGACCCGGCCGAAGACATCGCATATATATAAAAACCTTTCCCTGATCCCGTTGACGGAAATTGTCATTTCGTTCCAGACGCCCGGATATTCTTTTTTTACGCATGTTTGAGTGTCGTGAACGGAAAGCCCGTCTATAACCGTTTTGAATTCATCGAGCGGCCTCTGGATCGAATCCAGCAGCAAATTAACAGACTCTATAATGACCGCAAATTTCCCCTTGTGCTCCAAAGAATCGACCCGTATCCCAAAATCACCTTCAAGCGACGAAGAAACAAGCCGGTCCGTATCAGTAAGCAGTTTATTAATTCCAGAGGCCATGCCGGACATCGATCCGGCGAGCTCTTTGAACTCGTCATTTCTGTTCGTATCTATTGTTACCGCCATATCGCCGCCTGCGATCTTTTTCGCGACGGCGGAAAGCTCTATTATCGAAGCGGATACGGACTGGTAAAGGCAGATAAGGATATAAAGAAGCAGGATAAAGCTGACCCCCGCGAATATTACGATGCGGGTTTTCACCTGTTTCAGGCCGTCGATCCTGATAATTATCAGATCGTCAAGCTCTTTCATGAACGAATCGAAGGCCGAGAAGTTTTTTCCCATCGCTATTTCCGCCAGACTCTCGATCTCATTGTTTCGAGCCGTTATGGAAACGGCGTTAACGATCGATTCGTCGAATTTTTTCATAAATGACGAAAAGGAAGACGCCTGTTCAAAAACGGCTTTTTCAAGCCGCGGACTGCAGGATGCGTTATAATCGAAGACCTTTTTTAAATTACCGGAAATGTTGTCGTTTTTTTCCTTCGCTATGCCGCCTATGACGACAAAATCAGTTTTTTCTCCAGAAGCAACGGACTTTTTAGCCAGAGCATCGGCGCCCTTTATTTTAAGTATTGAAATATTCTCGGCGAGCGCCGGTATCTTCGTCATCACCGTATCCATAAGATAATATGTGTCGACATCCGGATCGAGTGTCAGATTCGAAGTATCGCCGACGTCGACTATAAGGCTTAACGCTCCCGCTATAATATCGTTGTGGTCCTTTATAATTTTATCGCTTTTACCCGAAGATATTTTAGCCGGCATTTCCGCCCAATTTTTTTTTATTGCCGCCCATTTTTCCTTCGTTGAAAGTTCTCCCGAAAGCCGGGAGTCTAATTCGTCTATCGTTTTTAAAAGACCCGCTATATCGTTTTCTACTTTCCCGCGTTCACTTTTTCGTTCGACGGCCGAATAAATATCGCGGCTTAGCTGAAGATTTTTAACAAGGTACATAAGCGGCCGGTCATATTCGATACCAAATCTTTCCTTCGCCGAGAACTCTATCCTGATATCGAGCTCTGATACGACCGAATATAGAAATTGTCCGAACGAAACAATTATGATAAGCCCGGTAAGCATGAACGCGTGCTTAAATTTAAACTTTTTCATAAGACGGACGCCGGGGTTGAAAATATTCATGATCAGGCCTCCTTTTAATTTTTGTAAAGAAATTCATGAAACTATATTAAATAGTGAACCTGTTTAAAACACGCTGCAGTTCGGAAGCCATTCGCGTCAGCTCTTTGGCCGCCTTCAGGGTATCATTGGAACATATCGAATTTGAAGATATAGCCTCCGCGACGTCGCCGATGTTTTTTGCTATATCGCCGCTCCCGCGGGCGATGTCGTTTATGTTGTGATTTATTTCATTCACCGTCACCGTCTGTTCTTCGACGGCGCTTGCGATAGTGCTTTGAAAATCATTGATACGGTTTATTATCGATACGATCTCGGTTATAGCGGCGACGGAGTCGCCCGCGTCCTTTTGAATGGCGGCGATCTTTTTATCGATGTCTTCGGTCGCCCTGGAAGTTTCACGCGCAAGTTCCTTTATCTCGTTGGCGACGACCGCGAACCCTTTTCCCGCTTCGCCGGCGCGCGCCGCTTCTATAGTAGCGTTTAACGCCAGAAGATTGGTTTGATCGGCTATTGAATTGATGAGTTTTAGCGCCTTTACTATTTCCTGGCTGCTCAGGCCAAGCTTTGCGACCGTTTCTTTGCTCGTTTTCGCGAAATTAAAACCGGTTTCAGACATCACGGCCATTTCATTTGTATTACGGGCTATCTCATTGATGCTCGCGCTCATTTCTTCCATGCCGGCGGCGACCATTTGCAGGCTGTTTCGGGATTCGTCCGCCGCGGATGAAACGATGGCAGCCTGCCGCGAAGTATTCTCAATATTTTCCTTTATCTGCCGGTTTATGGCTTCAAGTTCTTCGGAGGAACTTGAAAGTTGTATCGAATGAAGTGACACGCCGCCGATCGTTTCGAGCATTATATCAAGCACTCCATTAAGACCCTGGCACAGTTCTTTATAGGAACCTTCAAATTTGGCGACATTAGCCCTGGTTTTTATTTTCCCGGCAAGCGAAGCTGAGGTCAGCACCTTCGTTT
>CAZKCG010000066.1:0-26646 GCA_964551445.1 uncultured bacterium
GGCGCTCTTATTGAGCTAGTGGTCGGTCGTGGTTCTTGCGACCCGTTTGTTTGCCCCGCCGTCGCGTCTTCTGAATATGTTGTATCCGACGATGTTCTTTTTGACCTGTTCGTATTTATTGGTGCTGACGCGGTTCCAGTCGAGAGTTACCTGATAGAACTGTTCCGTGAGTTTCTGCACCACGTAAGGCGTGTCTATCTTCCACGTCGGGTTGTTCGGCTCGACGCCGTCATCCGACCACGGTATTACCGAAGAAGATGACGAATTGTTCGTGGACTGGGTGCAGCCCACAAATACCATGATGGCGAAAATGAAAACGGCGAGGAAAACGTAATTGTACTTTTTGATGAATTCCCTCATTGACTCCTCCTTAAGAATTTATATAACATTAATTTTTTCGATAGTTATTTTGAAACTAACTATGAGTCTTTGTAAGATTATCGGCAACGGCCAGATTTTTTTTATATGCGGCAAAGTTTAAAAATAAAAAAACCCGCCGGTATGACCAGCGGGTTTTGGAAGAATTATTTAATTATTTTTAATTATTTTTTTATTATTCGGCGTTCTCCGCGTTCAGAAGTTCAGACTGGATCTTTTCTACGTCGCGGATAACCTGGCGGGTGTTTCCGATCTTGTTGATGATGTTGTTCATATACATGTTTTTAACTTCTTTTAAGACCGGAACAAGGAGCTGTTTTGAATTGGCGTCTGATTTAGCGGTTTCGGCTATGAATTCTTCGAGGTTCTTTCCGTTCGCGTCGTTTACGGGATTAAGAAGATTCACGAGCGCGGTTTTCGCGTTAGCGTCTTTGCCCTTTGAAGCGCCAGCCGCGAATAAGTATCTCGATGTTGCAACCATTGTCGGCGAAGCGAAATCGGGATGGGTTGAAGCGTGTACCGTTCCCACTCTGTCGATGAGGTGGAGGCAGGCTTTAACGTTTCCTTCGCATATAGCTGGAACTTCACTGTCGTTAGGAACGAACTGTGAGCCGAGTTCTATCGTGAAAGCGAGTGCGCCCATCGCGCCGTAGAGCCAGTCGTCGGAATCGCCCATCGCGGGATAGAGGTCCGAGCTTTTTTCGGCCGTGTAGCCGTTGAGCTTGCCCATTTCGGAGGCGACCTGAGCCAGGAGTTTATCGTCTTTAGCCGTGGCTTCGTAAGCGTATCCGAAAGGATAGAGAACCAGTTCCGAGTAGCTGTGGAAAGATATCGTTCCGTAGAATTTTTCGCGTTCGGCGAGCTGTTTGATGGCCTGTGCGGTGCATTCCGAGAACGGGCCGGTTCCGTGATAGGTGTCCGATCCGGTCGATGACGATGCGCCCACGTTGCCCCATTCGTAACCGTAGTTCCTGTTGAGGTCCACGCCGTATGATTTATCGGCGTTGAGGCGGCGGTTCTTTCTCCACATTTTTGATTTCGTCTGTGAAAAAACAAGGCCATCCGGGCTTGAAACGGGAACTATCCAGGTGTCCCGGCCGTCAACGAGTTTCTTTATTTTTTCGTCTTTAGCGTATTTCGTGGTCATTTCTTCGATGAGAGCGAGAGGGACTTCAACCGATATCCATTCGCGGGAGTGGTGAAGGCCCATTATGAGGCATGAAGGTTTCTTCGCGCTCGCGGCAGGATTCAAGGTAACCTGAAGAGCGTAGATCGGACGGCCTTCAAAGCTTTTGCCGATAACATGAAGCTTGCATATTTCAGGATAATTGGCTTCGGCGTCCTTCATTATTTTTTCAACCTGTTCAAAAGTATGATATTTTCCGAGCGTTCCGGCGCGGAAGCGGGCGAGTTTAACGTTAGCGTCCTGTTCGATTATCGTGAAACGGAAGCCGCGTTTTTCGATCTTTTTAAGATTTGCGGAATTGATGAGGACGATGACATAGTCTTTTTTAACTTCGGCTATGTCCAGACCCATATTGGCGAGGGTCTCAACCTGTTTTTTACTGTCAACAGATATCTTTACGATCATTTGATTGGAGACGGCTTTTGAATCTTCTGTATTTTTGTCATCAGCCGCTAAAACCGGGTTAAATGATAAAACCGATAAAAGGAGAACTACCCCTAAAAATAAAAAAAGACCTCGTAACTTCACTTAAACTCCCCCTTACTTCATACTAAAAAGAACATTTGAAATCGTGAAATTTCTGGCTGTAAATTAATTTATGCATTTTTTATTGAATTAATTATACCACTTATCATAGACCGTGTCAATAAAATAAATTGTGCTTCCCGCTTTTAAGCCCCATTGAAATGACTTGTTTAAAGCCTTTTAGAAGCCTCCGCTCTTTCTTCGGGCCTGAGTTGTTATCGTTCAGAAAGCAATCTTTATAAATGATTTGCCCGATACAGGCAGCGGTTTTTCCTTGTTCCCGCGCCCGCCGCAAAATGATGCGATCACTCTTTTGCGCCCGGACATTTTAAGCTTTCTTTAATTTTAAAAAGCGGCCGTTGTCTATAACGCCTTACTCGGATTTTATTTTTATTGATTTATTGATTTATAAATAGTATAATATAAACCTAAAAAAAATAAAAATCGATTGGAGTACGTTGATGGAATATAAAAATTTTACGCTCGATGAATTTCAGGTAAATGCGCTCGAGGCTATCGACCGCTGGAACACCGTTATAGTGTGCGCGCCGACCGGCTCTGGAAAAACCCTTGTCGCTGAGTACATCATAGATAAATGCATCAGGGAGAACCACGAGGTCATATATACCGCTCCCATCAAGGCCCTTTCAAACCAGAAATACCGCGATTTCAAAGAACAATACGGCGACCGGGTCGGCATACTGACCGGCGACGTGGTTATAAACTCGAACGCTCCGTGCCTTATAATGACCACGGAGATCTTCAGAAACATCATTTACGACGATCCCAAACGCCTCGCCAACGTTAAATACGTAATATTCGACGAGGTCCACTACATAGAAGACCCGCGCCGGGGAACCGTATGGGAAGAAAGCATAATGCTCGCGCCGCAGCACATTCATTTTCTCTGCCTTTCAGCGACCATTGCGAACGTGGATGAACTCGCGAACTGGATGCAGTCCATCCGCCAGTCCGAGGTTTCCGTCATAATCCACGAAAAGCGCCCCGTCCCCCTTGAACCTTTCGTTTACATAGCGGGCGGCAACGTTCCCTTCCATCTTAATAACCTCAGCAAGGCCCTCGCTTACGCCAATACCATCGCCGAAAAAATGAAACAGGTTCAAAAAAGCGGGCAGCCGCACGAAATGCGCCAGAAATCCGGCGTTCCAATATTCGAATTCCTTCTTTCAAAAGGGCTTCTGCCTGCGCTCTGTTTCAGCTTCTCGCGTAAGAATTGCGAAAAAATGGCTTTCCAATATAAATATCTGAATCTGCTGACGGCCGAGGAAGCCGCGGAGGCGGTCAAAATATTCGACGAACATATCGAGCGTTTTAACCTCAAAGGTTATCTTTCGACCCAGAACCTTCGAAGGCTGATAGAGTTCGGCACCGCATATCATCACGCGGGCATGCTTCCGGCACAGAAAGACATCGTCGAAATTTTATTCTCTAAACATCTCATAAAAATATTATTCGCGACGGAGACCTTCGCGGTCGGCATAAATATGCCCGCCAAAACGGTTGTTTTTGACGGCCTTGAAAAGAACGACGGCATCTGCTTCAGATATCTGAAATCATACGAATATCAGCAGATGTCGGGGCGCGCGGGGCGCCGTGGCATAGACGAAAAAGGCTTCGTTTACGCGCTCATAGATCCCAAATATTATAACTACGCCGGCACCAAACAGACCCTGCTCGGAAAACTCGAACCGCTGAAAAGTCAGTTCGCCTTTTCATATTCAAGCATATTGAACCTTCATGAGACCAAGAACAAGACGCAGATCATGGAGCTGTGCGAAAAATCCTTCGGCTATTACCAGATGAAAAGCGTTATAGAATCGAAGGTTGAAAAGATGAACCAGCTGGAGGAAAAGTTATCGCATCTCGAATGCAGCCTTCCGCAGCCGCGCAAGATGCTTACCGGCTATGTCGAGAACATGAAGACCATAGAAGAAGGCAAGATGCGCCTGAACGAACTCCGCCGCATGCTCAGAAAGCGCATGCCGGAAGATCAGAAGGACATCCGCTGCGAAATGCGCGCCGTTGAGAATAATATTGGTTTCGCCGGAAAAAACATGAGGCGCACGAAATGTTCGCACTGCAATTCCAAAACAAAGTGCATAGGCATCGCCGAATCTTATTACACCGCGAAGGCCGAGCTTCACAATATCAATAATTTCGGATTCGACCTGGATGGAAAATTCGCGTTCCTCGAAGCCATAGGCTATATAAAAGACGACAAGCTTCAACCCCGCGGATTGTTCGCGTCTCAGATCTTCGGATACGAAGTGGCGGCGACGGAACTTTATTTTGACGGTTATATAGGAAAACTTGACGCGGACGAACTCAACGCGCTCATCTGCGGAATAGTTTTCGAAAATAAGACGCGGGCCTCGTATATCATGAAAAGCAAGGACCTCAAGGATAAATTAAAATCCTTCAGATACCGCATGGAGGACATAGTCCGCCGCGAGCTTGCCTGCTGCAAGGTCGGAAGCATAAAGCCGATCGAGAACGCGATGGCCGAGATGGCTTACAAGTGGAGCACCGGAGCCACATTCCAGGAAATAACCCAGAGCCAGGACCTTCTTCTGGAAGGCGACATAATAAGGCTTTTCAGAAACTGCGTGGACCTTTTAAGGCAGCTTAAACGCGTTCTGGTCCAGGACACTATATCCTACGCGAAGATCGACTCGTGCCTGAAAAAAATGAACCGCGACATAGTCGACGCCGAACAATATTTCAATTAACGGGCGGAGGCGTCTAACTATGAACTGCGAAAAGACCTTTAAAATAATATTATATTCCATTTTTATAATGCTTTTTATTTCCGTTTCTTCAGCCGCGGCTTATACCGGCGAAGAAATGGATCTTCTGAAAAAAAAGATGGAACTCATAAAACAGACCAGGCGTTCAAAGGTTATCCAACCCGATAACGAGCTGGTTACGGATCCGCGCGAAAAAGTAATGCTGGTTGCGATCACCGGCGACTGCGTAAAAAAACTTAAGCGTTTCCCCTCGCGTGAAATGATAAAAGACGTATGCGATTATCTTATGCGTTCGAGAGTTTCGGCGATAGGCATCGATTTCGTTTACGACGTTCCGGAGGTCACGGACCTCTCCCTCGTCGAATTCGTGGAACGGACGCCGCGCGTCGTGCTCGCTTCCGACGCCGCGCTCGATCCGAACCGCCGTTATAAGGACTGGGACGAGGCCGGGAACGACTTCGTCATTTCCACTCCTTATAAGGCCCTTGATACGGCCGCGCGCAAAACGGGATATATAAATTTCGACCTTACTCACGGGTTCGTAAATCTTCGCTTTCATTCATTCCTTAAACGCAAAAGCGACATATATCTTTCGATGCCGCTCGCGCTTGTCTTTACCGCCGAGAACATAGAGGACTTCGACGTGTCTCTGAACCCCGACCCGTCCGTTTCGAAATACCGCATTAAATTCGGCGCCGGTTTCGAAGTGCCGCAAAAATATATCCTCAACTACAGGTATAATTTCAAATACGAATATTTCAGCGATCTTTACGAAAAGGCGCGGAAATATCTGAAAGATCCCGATCCGCGCACGCTTCCGGCAGGAGAACTCGAGGGGAAAATAGTTCTTATCGGCGATATGACGGCGGGCGCCAAAACTTACATCAAGAACAATCAGCAGGTTTATAACATTGACTTGATAGGAAATTCCATTATAGATATTTATGAACGCCGGGGAAAACCGCCTGCGCTCGAAAGTCTTGAGATCACGGAGTAATGAAATATGCTTCCAGACGATGAAATAATAAAATCACGAAAGAATTTAGGCAAGGAAAAGCGTTCTCTCGACACGCTTTTCAACCTCATAAAGATGGAGAAACCCGAAGGCGTGACCGCCGGGTTCGTTGTCGAAAATATCATGAAAATGAAGGGCGTGAAGGGGCCGATGGCCGACAAACTCGCGCTTATGCACATCGGCGACGACCCGCGTTTCACATTCGAGAACGGGTTTTTCAAACTCAAGGGCGGATTCAGCGCCAGAGCGCTTTTCAACGCGCCGTCGTACTGCGTCGTCGATATCGAGACGGCCGGAAAGAGCTATAAGGACGGCGGTATCGTCGAACTTGCCGCGGTGCGCGTGGCCGACGGCAAATTGGCCGGAAGCTTTTCGCAGCTTATAGACCCGGGATTCCCTATTCTGCCGCAAAACACCATGATCCACGGAATAACCGACGATATGGTCGCCGAAATGCCGGCGGTCGAAGATATCCTGCCGTCCTTCCTTGATTTCCTGGGCGATTCGGTTTTCGTCGCGCATAACGCTCCGTTCGACATTTCTTACATAAACGAGTCTCTTATGCGCAAATATTCGCAAAAGATAATAAACCCCGTCATATGCACGCTGAAACTTTCAAGGATGCTCTTTCCGAAGCTTGAAAGCCATACGCTCGACACCATGATCCGTCATTTTAAACTCGAGGCCGAATCCCGTCACCGGGCTCTTGGAGACGCCACGGCCTGCGCTAAAGTTCTGGTGCGGATGCTCGACATCTTAAAAAATAGCGGGAGCCTGAAATGAACCTTGAAAAATGCCGTAAACTCATAAACAGTCTTGCGGATAACGTTGAAAAAGCCGTATCCGGAAAACGCAAGATAATAGAACTGGCTCTCGTCGGGCTTTTCGCCCGTTCGCACATACTCATCGAAGACATACCGGGCATCGGGAAAACTACGCTCGCCATGGCCCTGGCCCGTTCCATAAACGGAGTGTTCAGAAGGATACAGATGACGGCCGACCTTCTTCCGAGCGATATCATCGGCGGCCTCGTTTTTAACCCGAACGATCAGGCTTTCGAAGTGCGCTGGGGGCCGATCCAGGGTAACCTGGTGCTTTGCGACGAAATAAACCGCGCCACGCCAAAGACCCAGTCCGCTCTTCTCGAGTGCATGGCGGAAGGCCAGGTCACCATAGACCGCCAGGTCTTAAAACTCGACGATCCGTTCATGGTCATCGCGACTCAGAATCCCATGGAATACGAAGGCTGCTACATCCTCGGCGAGTCACAGAAAGACCGTTTCATAATGGCCTTTAAAATGGGCTATCCTGATTATGAAACGGAAAAGATGATCGTCAGAAGCCATTCAAAAGTGAACGTGAACGCGGACGATATAACGCCGGTTCTGACGCTTGCCGACCTTTGCGAGATCCAGGCCGCGGTCGGCGAGGTCAAAGTGTCCGAAAGCGTGCTGGAATATATTTTGAATATCGTCGTGGAAACGAGAAAAGATCCCCGCGTGGCGGTGGGAGTTTCGCCCCGCGGAACCATACTTTTGAAGCTTGCCGCGTCTTCGTTCGCGCTCGTATGCGGCAGGGACCACGTCATATTCGACGACGTGAAATATATCGCGCCTTACGTTTTAACTCACCGCCTGCAGCTGTGCGCGGAACAGATATTCGGCGAAAATATGGCGGAAGAAGTGATCGCGGACTGTATATTAAAGGTCCCCGTAACGAAATAATTTATGAAGACTTTTGTATATCTATTATGGTTTTTTTTCCTGCTCACGGCGGTAAATTCCGCCAATAACCTGTTCTACCTCGTTTTTTCACTGTTCACGTCCTTCATTTTCGCGCCCGGCTTCATGGCGTCAAGATCGTTCGCGGGCCTTTCGTTTTCCCGTCAGCTGCCCGCGAGAGTTTTCGCCGGAGAAACCGTTCCGGTTCCGGCGGTTATATCCAACGATTCAAAGAATGAAAAATTCCTGTTGAAAATAATCGACGGCAGCAGCTCATCGCTCGCCGTTGAAAAAAAGATATTCGCGCTCGCGGCCGGCGTAAAGGTAGATATCCCCCTTCAATACAAGTTTTTGGCCCGCGGTGTCAATCTCGTCCCGTCCATCAAGGTCAGCTCCGAACTGCCATTCCTTCTGAGCGAAAGATCCACGCTTCTTGATTCGGAAGGGGTCGTCATAGCTTATCCGAAGATAGCGAAGGTGCTTCTTAAAACTGACACCGCCCGAGATTCCGCCAGAAAATACAGAAAAAGCTTTAACACCAGCTCCAACGAGTTCGACAAGTTCAAGCAGTATTCCACGGGAGATCAGATCCATAAGATAAACTGGCGTCATTATTCGATAACCCGGACCCTTATAATACCGAAATTCGAGGAGCTCAATTACGGCGATTTCGCGGTAGTGATGATCCTCGCCGAACCCGACGCGCCCGATTCTCACCGATACGAACTGGCCGTAAGCGCGGCGGCGAGCGTATCTTCGGCTCTTTCGGCTTCGGGCCGCCAGTTCAAATTCGTGAGCGCCTCGTCAAATATAAGAAGTTTCGAACTCATCAACGTGGGTATCGACAAAATTCTCACGCATACGGCCATGGTCAACGGAAGTTACAGGATGAGCGCCGCGGCCGTAAGAAAGATCTTTTACGAAACTACGATGTCGCCTAACGTTATACTGGTTTCGTCGTCAAGGTTCGAAGGGTTCGAAAAACTTCTTTCGCTTATCGGAGCGAGGGTCCGCTGCGCTATAGTAGCGGCGGAAAAAAATGAAGGGCCGGAAGCGCCCGCGATTATAAGGGCGCCGGGAAAATTTTCCGTTTATGAGATAAACGCGCTCGAAGCGCTCGAGAAGGCGGCTCTATGAATAAGAACGAAATTTCAAACGATCCTCGCATTTACAGATCGAGCATTCTTTTCATGACGCTGATGCTCTTCGTTCCGATTTTTGAAAAATACGCCTATAATTTTTTCTATACCTCGCTCTACGCTCTGGGCGTGGCTTTTTACGCGGTTTTCGTCAAAAGGCACAAGACATCGCCGGAATTCATAATGGCCGTGCGCGCCCTTTCTTTCGTTTACGTGGCGTATCTTCTCTTAAGATTCAATCCCGGGTTCGCCATAATAGGCTTTTTGATGATCTATCAGATAACCAGGCTTCTGGAAGGATCTTTTTTTGAAAATTATATGATGAGTTTTCTTATAAACCTTATCATTTTATATCTTTCGCTTCCAAATCACGGCGGGACATGGATAGTGATTTATTTTACCTGTTTCGTCTTTTTTTCCGCTTATTTCATGATATCTCATTCGCTTTATTATTCCAGCGCCGCCGCGCCTGAAGACGCCAGGCCGCCGGCGCCGGACGACGGATCGCTTTACCGTTTCGTGAGATCCTACGCGTTTTATGTGATAGTGACCGCGCTTTTAATATTTTTAATGGTGCCAAGGCTTCATTTCAATTTTTTCAACCCCTTTTCCATGCGGTTTTCCGGCATCGCGTCAGTTTTCACTTTTAATTCGATAGAAAACATAAGGGAGTCGTCTTCCGTTATAATGCGCATCACGAAGGACCAAAGCGTCGGTTCGCATTACAAGATGAAATCATATAACAGATACTGGGTCGCGCGCCGTGAATGGATTGCGACATCCTTCGGATCCAAGCTGCTTCAGCCCGACGCCGACTATAATTTCGAACTGGCTAAGACCACCTCGGAATTGAGCGTCGCTCCAGGCGTAGAGGTCAACACTACTTTTTATATGCGCCAGAATCCGGAAGGATTCGTGCCTCACCTTTATTCTCCGATGAGCATAAATATGTCCACCCGATCGATATATTACGATTATATGGAAAATATGTATTCCAACGAGAACGAGGCTACGATCAAAGTTAAATCTTTCGTTATAAATCCCGACGAGCAGTCGCTCAGGGACGCTCAGGGCAAAAGCCCGGCGCGGGTCATAAGTTATTATCTGATGTATCCCAATAATTTTCCGCGCATACGCGATCTGGCGTATTCCGTTACGAGGCCTTATAAAACCCGTTATGAAAAGGCGGCGGCGATCGAAAAATATCTCAAGGATAACTTCAAATATACAATGGCCGTGGGCGATCTTTACGGCGAATATAACGCGAGCGAATACGACCCGAACGAAGTGTTTCTCTTCATGGTAAAAGCAGGCCACTGCGAACTTTTCGCGTCATCAATGACGCTTATGTGCCAGTCGATGGGGATCCCGGCCCGGCTCGTGCGCGGATTCGCATCTCCGGAATATAATGAGAACGGAGACTACTACCTCGTTCGCGGTTCCGACGCTCACGCCTGGGTCGAGGTACATTTTCCCGGTATCGGCTTCGTAACCTTCGACCCGACCGCGTCGTCTAATGAAAATGAAAAATCGCGCAGCGGCATAATGGCGCTTTTAAGTAAATATTTTGACAGCGTTAATTTTTACATTGAAAATTACGTCTCGTATTACAGCAACGAGATAATTTATAAATGGATCATCGGTTCTTATAATTTCGTCAAAGACCTCATAAAAGATCTTTACGACAGCCGTTTGAAAAAAATGAGGGATCTGGTTTCGGACCGCGGGCCCCTTCCGGCCTGGACGCAATTTTTAAAAAATCCTTACATGTGGGGGATCATCGGCCTGTTCGCGCTATGGTATTTTGTTTCACACGCTTTTAAACTTCATCTTTTTAATTTTTTGAATATGGCCTTCGATAAGCGCACTGCGCTTAAACTTACGAACATTCTGACCAGGGGGCGCGGCGAAATGGAAGATTTTTACGCCCGCTTTTCGAAGCTTTTCGAAGGCGTGGACGCGGCGAAACACCCGTCGGAAACGCCGTACGAGTTCCATTACAGGATATGCGCCCTCGGCATTTTGCAAAAGCCTGCTCTGGATAAATGCGTCAGCATCGCCGAATATTTTTACGCGTGTGAATGCGGCGGCCATGAATTAAACCGCGATGAAGCCCATGAGATAGACATTTTGATAATGGATATAGCGAATGAGCTGAAACTGGTTCAGCGTTCCTCGTAAGGTTCGGGCGCATCGCCGGAAACGCCTAAATGTTCTTCGGTTTCGGGGGATTCCGGCTCGGATGCGGCCGGATTTTTAAGTTCCGTGATATTGAATCTTATTTTATGCGACGACACGCCGCTTTCGCGGTTGTCCTTTTTGGCGTACGATAGTATCATGTAATGCGGCGGTAATTTGGCGAATCGATTATTGGTGGGGCAGAAGGGAACGCTCCTGCCTGCCGCCCGCACCACCGAAAAACGGTGAGTTACGTCATGGTTCTTCTTTTTCAGGATTATACCCGAAACGTCGCACGAAACTATCCTGACGGCCGAAAGCATCGCGCGCCAGAGATTGGTTTTTGAAATGCAGTTGCCGCGCATGAGATTTAAAGTGATGAGAGGCCGGCGTTTTTGTTTTTCGCGCGTGTATGAAACGCTGGTTTCTATAAAATGAAAGATCTTTTCAAGGACGCCGTACACCGCCGCTGCATCCGTCGAGGCGGAAAGGTCCGGGAGTTCGAGAACGCCGAGTATGGCCATGACCTTTCGGGTTATTATATCTTCTTCATTTTTTTTCATTTTGTATAACGCGAAAGGGAAATTTCCGTCGAGTTCTCCGCCGGCCGACCCGAGAAAGTCACATTCATAGATTATTTCCAGCGTGTCATCGCTTTTTTTATCGTGTGAGCCGCAATATTGAATAAAATCGGTTTTGTTCAGTTTGTAGACCATTGCCAGGTTCATGCCTATTTCGCGTGTCGTTAATTCTCCCGGTTCGGGAAAAGAGAATTTTTCGCCGGTTATTTTCTGATGATTTGACGTCCGCGGGATGTTCCTGATGATAGTTATATCCCTGCCGGCGTTTTCGGATATGCGGAACTGATAGGAAGAAATGAAATGAAATCGTCTTTGAGCCGGCTCTTTTTTATATCCGGCCGCACCGGGCCCTTCCTGCGCGGAGGCTGCGGAAACCGATAAAAAGACCAGGTAAAGGATCAAAGCGGGGACAATAAATCCCCGCCGCTTTTTAAAGTATATGGTATTATTTTGATATTTGAGGTTTTTCGATGGTTCCGGATTCATATGTTTTTAAGCGAGGTCCTCTTCCTGTTCTTCAGGTTTCGTTTCGACAACCGTTACGGCGACGGTTCCGCCCTGGAGCACGCTCTTTTCTTTCGCGGTGTTATATACGCTCTGCGGTATGCCCGCGGCCTCAACCTTTAAGATAAGGTCCTCTTCGGCGAGGTCCGGGTTGGCTCGGCATATTTCCTGAACGCGCGGCAGGCAGAAGAGGAATCGTTTTTCTTCGAGTTCGTGGCGTTTGTCGGAAGCTTTGTTCATTGCGTTATTTATACGGCCGATGAGCGATTCTATGCGGCTTTTTTCTATGAAGGAAAGAGGCGTTCCGTCCGGGTGGGGCGAATTGAGTTTTTTATAAAGTCCCTGACGGTCCTTGTTTCCGCTTCTGTGTATCTCGAGCACGTAGTTGATGGCGCTGTCGTAATCCTCGAGGCGCACGTGCAGTTCTGATATGAGATCGACCGCTTTCATTCGTTTTTCCTGCGTGTCGAAAACGTCCTCGTTCGTATAGGACAGAGCGTAATATTTTACGGCGAGGCTTATGGCGTCTTTTTCGTTCAATGGAAGTTCGCGCCAGTATCCCGAAAGATACATTATAAAGTCGAGATATGAGTTGAAGCTGAAATAGGCGGATGAAGGGTCGACGCTGCCGGTCTGGACAAGTTTGCCCTGCTGGTCCGATATGGCGGCGGCTTTTATTTTGTTAAGGCCGGCGGCCATGTTTTTCATGTTGCTGAAAAAGATCCCCAGGCTCGCGTAATAAGGATTATTGAGCGGAACCTCGGCGGCGCCTCCGTAAAGCTCGGTGACGCGCGATTTGATGTTCCCGGCGAGCTGTCCCGAAAGCTGTTCGATCTTCGTGTAGGACGATTCTATGTTGCCTACTATTTTAAGGATGTTTTTGGTCAGTTCAGGCTGAACGGTGGTTTCGACGTTTCCGTATCTTTCCCTGTAAAGCCAGGCGATGCGAAGGTATAATCTGGCCAGTTTGTAATAATTCTTTTCTTCGGCTTTGGCCGGCATATCCTGGATATAGGCGGCCGTCAGGTGTATGTTCATGGCGGTCTCGAAATTCATGTCGAGGCCTATCTCCGTGTGTTTGGTTATTTCTACGAGAAAAGCGTTGTTGGCAAGCGGCAGGGTTTTATAGAACCGCTTGAAGGAATGCATTTTGGCGTCATGCGTGGTGCGCTCGAATGTTTCCTGGAAATCAGTGAAAAGGCATCTCGGGCAGCGGGCGATGCCGTAATAATGAGGCAGAATATTAGTGAATTCCGGGTCCGTCCATTTATAAGCGACGGGACGCTGATCGGTATCGCGGGCAATGACCGAATAAAGCCCGGCTTTAAAACGCGGATTCTGAAAAGCGGTTTCACATACGGGACATTTTACGGTGCCGATAAAAAACGGCGACTTTTTCTGGGTTTGCGGTTCCATTTTGTCTCCTCGGTAAATATTTAAAGTTATGAAAAGGAATTAAAGAACGGAAATTAAAGAACGGGATTTAAAGAACTAAGATCAAGCAGCGGCTGGCATCAAGAAGCCTTATCGCGGTCTTTCCGCGGATAAAAAAGCGTCATAGGCCGTTTTGTAAAAAATATACGATTTTAACCTGCGGTCGAGTTCGTTCCGGTTTTTGGCGTCACCGGCGTCGAAAGAATTAATGAAATTTATATAATTTTCATAGGAATTTTTCATGAGCGAATACGCCTCGTTAGCTCCCGAAGGCGTTTTAAGGCCGTATTTTTTAATATCGTTTTCATCGAGCGTAACTTCAGCCGTACCCGCCGCGGTTACCGAAGTCTGATCGGCGCGGCGGTCAGCGTTCATTGGCGATCGCGCGTCCGCCGGCGTTGAAATTATTCCGGCGCCATTAATTTTTTTGATGAGCGTTTTAAGTTCAGGCATAAGGTTTTTAGCGTTAGCCGCGAAGGCTTTTTGATACGAAGCCGCGAAAGGGCTTTTTATTTTATCGAGAAGCGACATTTTGGAATATTTTTCCGCCTGCGCGCCCATGGAAGCGGCGAAAGACTCCGCTCTTTTTTCAAGTCTTTTTATCTGCGCGCCGTCATTTTTTTCGATCGCGGCGGCCATCGCGGCCTGATAATTCAGCGCGAAATTAGCCGTTTCGAAACTCGCGTCATTGGCTGAGCGTTTCGCGGCTTTTTCAAAAGGATTGAATGCCGAAGCCAGTTCGGCCGCGAGAAAATTATCGAGTCTTTTTCCGTTGAGTTTTAAAAGTCCGGCTTTAACTTCGGCCGATGCTTTTGAAGATGTGACGGCTTTTTCGAATCGTTCTTCGCTTAATCCGGCGAAGCTTTCCGCGTAGCGTTTGCGGGTGTCGAAGCCGGTCCCGGGAATAAATGAATACCAGCGGTCTTTTTTTAATTCGGCGTAAGCTTTTTTATAGTCGTCGAATTTTTTATCGTTATCCGCGATAGCCGTTTGGTCGACATAGGCTATGACCTCTTCGAAGGTGAGCCCTTTTTTTAAAAGCAGGGCCGACAGGAATTTGCCCATTGATCTGGAGCTTTCGGAGCGTGACTGGAAAAATTTCGTCACGAGCGATTCGATCGAAGCGGCCGTGAGTTTCCCGGTCCTTATAAATTCGGTGTCTTTAGCTATTTCGGACACGACGAGCATGCCCGCGTATATGATCTCGGTCTTCTGGCGGTTTAAAAGATCCTTCAGGGCTGATCCGTCATTTTTTTTCGGGGCGTCATTGAACGAAATATTATCGCGCGCGGCCGATATAGCGTCTGAAAAGCCTCCCCGGCCGGCCACTCCGAGATAATAGTCGCCGTAGAATTGCCTTATCTGTTCGAAAAGTTCGGGGTTGTCGTCGATTATTATGTCGAAAATAGCTTTCTGGATGGCGGTGCTGACCTCATACGCCGCGAGCTTTTTTAAAAATTCGGTTTTCGTGATGGATATTTTTTCGCCGCTCGTTCTCGAGTATTCGTCGAGGGCGCGCGATATCATTTTATGGTCGGCGTCTACTATGAATTTTCCAAAGGATGCGTTCGAGCCGTGAAAGTAATTATAATAGCATATCATGTCCAGGAAAAAATAAGCGACGTAGTGGTTGAGTTCAGTTTTTACGGTGAAAGTCGTTTTAGCGTTAGGATACCCTTCGGGAGTGTGCGCCGCTTCGTCGGCCGCGACGTGCGATAGATAGCCGTAAGCTGAAGCTATGGAAGCCTTTTCATTTTTTTTATCGAAGGTTTTTATAAGGCCGGAAACGGCCGCGCGGAATTTTTCGCCGTGGAAAACCGAATAAAACCGGTCTTTTGAGGCGGGGCTTATAAAATTGGTCGTTATATCAGGGATTATTGATGAATAGACCGAAAGCGGCATTAAATAGGGATAAGCCGATAAAGCCTCGGCCGAAACGGCCCCGTGCGTAAAGCTTGACCAGGCCAGAGCGCATTCGGGCAGCAGGAAAAGCGCCGGAGCCAGCAGCGTTAAAATGAATAATTTAAGTTTAGAAATGATGTTTTTATTTTTCATATCCTAATTATACAATACAGTTAAGGATTTGTCAAAAAAAATATGACTGTTTCAATGAACGGCCCGGGCGGCGAATATTGTGGATCGCGGCCGGGCACAACCGTCATTGTGGATTCATATTGTCTGTTTTCGAGGGCGCGACAGTTTCGGCGTTCACCGGGAAATATAATAAACAGTCACGGCATCGGACTGTCAAGGTTTATAATGGCGGCTTGAGAGCTCGTTTCCATTCCTCCGCCATAATGGAGCTTATGATAAATTATACGGCTGCTTGCGTTTGATCTGGAAATGCGTTCTAAACATCTTGACATTAAAGCGCAGTTAAATTATAATCTGCTGATGTTGCGTGACGCCTTCCCGGCGGCTCAACAATGCGTGCAGAAAGAAGAACCGTTAGAAATATCGAAGGCAGGTTTTGTAAGTTGTGTCAGAACGCAAAGGATCTCAAACCGGAAAAGAAAACCGAATATGAAGGATACATGCGCGAATGTTTGGAGTTCGCCGGATCCTGCGCAATTGCTGAAGATGTTCCCGTGGGCGCCGTCGTAGTTTTGGAAAGCAAAGTGATCGGGCGCGGCTATAATATCAGGGAAAAAACAAACTCGCCCCTCTGGCACGCCGAAATGGCCGCGGTCGAGGAAGCCGCTAAAAATCTCGGGCGCTGGAATCTTACCGGGACCACTCTCGTCGTTACGAAAGAACCATGCGCCATGTGCGCAGGTCTCATCGTTCAATCGCGCATATCTATAGTTGTGTTCGCCGTTTCCGACGCGAAGGGCGGAGGATGCGGAGGCGCGCTTCAGATAGCGGCGAGTGAAAAGCTCAATCACCGGGCCGTTTTGATATCAGGAATTCTCGAAGATGAATGCCTGTGCCTGCTCCAAACATTTTTTAAAAAAAGGCGGATTAAATCTTGACATCCGTAATTTAATATGGTAAAATTATCGCACTGTTGTGGAGGAATCGCCTAATGGTATGGCAGCAGACTTGAAATCTGCCGCGGGCAACCGTGTGGGGGTTCGAGTCCCTCTTCCTCCGTTATTTTAAAAATTAAATTTTCGTATACTGGAGAGATGGCCGAGTGGTCGAAGGCGCACGCCTGCTAAGCGTGTATACGGCCTAAATCTGTATCGAGGGTTCAAATCCCTCTCTCTCCGCTTTACTAAAAAATCAAATGTGCCTGTAGCTCAATGGATAGAGCGGCAGACTACGGATCTGTAGGTTGGTGGTTCAACTCCACTCAGGCACATTTCTTTATCTAATTATTATGAAAAACCGCTGTTATCGGCGGTTTTTTGTTTTTCACGGATTGAAACGGCGGCTGGCCGGATAACGGCCCGCTTAACGCCAGGCCGATGGCGCATAACTATTTAAACCCGTTATAAATAAAACAGCCCTGACGCCTTGAATCGTTTTAACGATAGACGCCAGAGCTGTTCGATATCAGAGGGCTTTTTTAAAAGCCGTTATTTTCATTTATTCCGTTCATTCACTCGGTTTATTTCGTTTTTCTTTTTCAGCTTTCGGTAGTTTCAGACTTCTGCGTGTTTTCCGGTCCGTTCAATTTTAAAACGGTTTTAACGCGGCTCGTGATATGTTCTATATCGCCGGCATGTTCCGGCAGGCAGTCGAACACGCATTCGAATATGGTTATCGCGCTTTTTATGGAAATGTTCTCTTTCAAAAGGCTTTTAAAGATAGTTAAAAGAGAGCGTTCGCCGATCCCGCGAGGTGCGTCCATGACGGCCGCGACGAGTTCGGGGTTCGATCTTTCCATTGCCCCGGTAATTTTCCGGCATTCGCGGATCCCCATAAGATCGCCGGCGTTTTTAATGACCAGTTCCTTCATGTGCGTCGCTATGACGAGCGGTATGGACGATACCAAATGTCCCATGCGCCTCGCGGATTCAGCCTGGTCCGGGTCTATCCATAAAGCACTGACGCCGAAAGCCGGTTCCGTGAAAGCGGTGCCGGCGATCCCGCAGCTTTCGGTCCCGCATATCATCATCAGGCATCTGGTTTTAACCCGCTGCCTTGAAACTTCACGCCCTTTGAATTTTATCACATATTCATCACCGGCGCAGCCGCCGATATGGTCTCTTATTCTTACGGGCGGAGCGATAAAACCTGTTTGAAGGACTATATGTTCTCTCATTTTCGATATGCATTCGGCTATCTCGCCACCCATTGCGATAAGGTCACGGCCTACCTCGATCTCTATCGTATCGGTTACTAAAAGCGAAGCCGGATCGCTCCGCTTTATCCTTTCGGTGGCGATGTCGCATATCGTTTTTTCCGGGCCGTTGCCGGTCTTGTTCTGGATCAGTTCCTTCCGCGATCCGATCGTTTTATCGGCCGCGGGGACATGGTTATCGGCGCACTCAGTTCTTATATTTTCACGCGCCGCGAATCCTTCGTCGTCCGTTTTAAGTTTCGCGCAAACTTTCCCGCCGGCATCGTCCGGCCGCGCTGCGGTTACAATCCTGTTAAAAGCCGCCCGGTCCGGCATTCGAAGCGGCTCGGAGAGATCCGTTTCGTTATGCGACATTAACTTATTTACTATATATTCGGGAGTTGGAATGTTTATGTCGTCGGGTATATTCTGGCCGTTGCATATATAAGCGACCGGAAACCCGCTTTCCGCGGCGATTGTGAACGCGGCTCCGAGAGTGACCGTTTCATCGGCCTTCGTGAAGACGAGCCGGGTGATCTTGATGCGCGCGAACCTTTTTAATATATCGCGCATGGTCTCGACGTTGAGGTTGGCCGAAACCACCAGAAATATTACCGGCTCGAATTTGTCGAGCGCGTCGAGATATTTTTGGATATCTAAGAGTTCAAGGTTATTGCGCTGGCTTCTTCCGGCGGTGTCAATGAGAATGACCCCGGCTTCGGGATGCTGTTCTATGGTCGGCAGAAGGTCGCGTTCTTTATAAACGACCTCGGTCGGAATGCCAATTATGTCGCCGAGCACGGAAAGCTGCTGAGTGGCGGCGATCCTGTATGTGTCTATGGTTAAAAAAACTGTTTTTAATTTGCTTTTCAGCGTCACCTGCGCGGCGATCTTGGCGAGTGTGGTGGTTTTTCCGACGCCGGTGGTCCCGACCATTACAGCAATTATGGGCTTCGAACATCTGTTTTCGTCCGGGTCAGTTTCGTCCGGTTTTTTAAATAAGAACGGCGCGTCCGTTTTTATCATCGCGGCGAGTTCGTCCTTTAAATAAGCGGTTATTCCGTTCTCATCGATGCCGTCTTTTCCGGCCAGGTGCATCAGCTTAGCTTTAAGCGGCTCGAGAAGTTCGTGCGCAACGCCTGAAATTAAGAGCTGTCTGAAAAGAGTTTCAACCGTGTTTCTTATCTTTTGTTTTCGATTTTCGATATCAGCAAATCTTTTTTTAGTCATAAACGTCCTCCTGAAAAATAAAAATGAAACAATTGCACCGGCGCATTGAAAATGCCGCGCGCTGCAGGAATGCCTCGATGGCGCCTTTTTTAAAGGCTTTTTTGAACCGGGTGTTAAACACGGTTGGAAACACGATATGAAGTTGTGCGGTCAATGATTTTAAATCATTAATAGAATTTTGAAAAACGTACGCCATATTTCACGCCCGGGCCTATTATGGCGGGAAAGCCCGGAATTTAAGCGGTTTGATCGCCGCTATTTTAATTATACCACAGCGTTCTTAAAAAATCTCAGAGTTTTTGAAATAAAACCGTTTATTTTTTTATGCTTGAAATAGTTATTTTAACTGGATGTTTGAAGTGATGGCGACATTGTGATCAGCGGTTCGAATGTCGCTGTCGTGACCTCGTCAAAATCAGGGGTTCGGAACGGGCCGGAATATGGTATTGAAATAAAAAAAGTTAGTTAAGGCAAGGCGTTTGAATGAACGGGTCAGTGTGAGCGCCAATACAGGCTAAGGTGTCGACAACTGCCATTGCTTAATGAACTTCAGAGGCCACACGAGCATGATCACATTTATAATAAGATTATCTTTTATAAAAAGCAGAAGCAGTATTTCAAGGAGGATGAAAGTGAATACGCTCATTTTGACGGACATTTTGTGCGCGAACCAGAATCCGATGGACATCGAGATCAAGTCGCCAGCCGAGTTGAGGATGCTGTCGCCGAAATATCCGAGGCTCGCGGTTTCAGCTCTGTAGCGCTCGATGATGAAACTCGAGTTTTCAAGCACCTCCCATGAGGCTTCCAGCGCGGCCGCGATCAAAAATCTGCGTTCGACGGACAATTTGCGTGCGGCAAACCAGATGATCGCGAAAAAGACCAGGCCGTGAGAAAAATGGGTGAAAGAGTAGGGGTCGAAAAGCCGCTGCGAATTTTCAACGCTGTTGATATTTGATTCCCAAAGCCCGAAACGGCCGTCGGGGCCGAAAAAAGAGCGGCCCATGTAATATTCGGCGGAAGCGGCCAGCGCGGCTATCGCGATGAAAAGCACCGCGAGCATTAAGGTATATTTAAAATTGTTTTGTTTTTTGTTTGGTTTCATAATTTTCTAAAGGTATTTCCCATGTTGCATTATACTACAGCAAAGGTATAAAATAAAATAAAAATTTTATTTATCCTCAAAAATTGGTTTTAAATCATAATTATGTTTTGGACAAAGCCCGATGGACGCCGTTGACATGGCAGCCGGCGGATAACCCGGGGTTACATAACGCCGTTATGGCAATAAATTGCCGGTATTTTTATTTTCGATGATTTTTTTTGTGTATGTGAAAAATCAACTCTTTTTCACTGAAACATGTAATCATTCCAGTTGTAAACAAAACAGACTATATTCGTCGCCTTAGTCCCGCGGGCGTTTTCAACGAAAAAAGTTCTTGACACCCATCGGCAGTTTATCTATAATGCATTGCGAATCAATTCGATGACATATTCATGAAATATGTATTTTAATAATGTCAAAGCATTTGGGAAAAGATCCGTAATGACAAAACGGGTTTTGATAAATATATTAAAACGAGGAGCATTATGCGTAAAGAAAAACATTCGTCCGTTCCGCTCATCGTAGTTTTGCTGGTATTTTCGTCGCTCGCGTTCTCGGGCTGTCTCATGGACGGCGGAGACGACGCGCCTTCAGTTCAGGGTCCGGGCGCGGCCCTGTCAGGCGACACCACCAGAAGCGGCGCCGCGATAGCGTTCGCGGCCGGAGCATGGATCGCGGAGAACGCGGCTTCGCAGGTCATAGGATTTGCTGCCGGAAAGGCCGTCGATAAGATCATGAAGTTGATATTCGGCGATCCTTTAGCCCCGAGGCTTGACGCGGTGATGAACCAGTTGAGCGAGATGAACGGCAGGGTCAATCTGCTGGCTTCTCAGGTCGTCAAGATCCATAACGATATAGACGACCTTGCTAAAAGTCTGCAAATGTCGGTGATGGATTTCAATACGACCCTCACCCAGCGGCTGGCGTATGACCCTCTCTCCTCGATCAACGAGAAATACGATATGTTCTCCAACCTCATCAAAAGCGTCGAAGCGCAGAATTCGCGCGAAGCGGTCCTGGAAAATTGCACTCCGAACAAGTTCCTGGGATTCGCCGTTACGGTCGAGTGGGGGTCTCCCGTGATAAGGACGAATATCCAGCAGATACACAACATGCTCGTATCCGGAGGGCTTTCATCGTCCGGCGGCGGACTTTTAAGCCTGTGGGCCGACAAAGCGATAATAGCTTATATGAAAAAGCAGAACAGAAACGCTACCGACCTGATAAACTGCTACAATTACATCGAAATGAACTTTCAGCACGCGCTCATGTATGAGGCAAAGGGAGCCATCGTGGTCCTGACGGCGCTTCAATGCATAGGATCTGTGAACCCTTATATGCACCCTACCGCGATCGAATATCTGGCGACATACAAAGGTCTTCTGAAATCGCAGACGGAGGAATTCAGGAACCAGGTCGAACGCTTCGTCCTTACCTGCGCTGATATAAAGACCTCAAGATCGGCCAACTTTCTGCCGGACGGCCACAGGACCGTCTTCAACCGCCTGGATTTCATATACCTGATGCTCGCCGGGGACAAGGACGCGGACGGAAAGTCCGTATACGGTTTGTACGGACGCGTCATATCGCCGGTAGACCTCGCGGCGGCCGGCGGCGTAAGCGTCAGCGGAAGCGGCGGCGTCGGCACTCTCACGCCGGTCGATTCCACGACATGCGATTCCATGACCGTCGCGGGGGCAAGCCTTGTGCCCCGAAAGATCGACGTCTGGAAAACTGAATTTCCGAACGGCGGCGATATTCCCGTCAGCAAATTCAGCATTTCGGAAAAATGGTACATATATCATTATTATTTCAAGGGCGCCGTGAACGATACATACGGCGGAACTCCCTTCAGCCAGAACGTCACGGTCGAACTGCAGAATTCTTCCAGCTCCGTTTTTCCCGTAGGCAGCGATATCGCCGCGATGGCGTCGTATGACGAATCGATTTTCCGCCCCGATATAGCGCCCCAAAGCGGATCGCGGCTGGTTAAATACGGCGATTTCACTATCACCGCCGGGTTCGCCGGCAACTCCGTTTTCATCGCGCTGCCCAAAGACAGTCCCAAGCCATACGTCTGGCAATCAATTCTGCAGAAAACCGGCAATCTGGCTAATATCATATTATACACTCATGCGGACGGCGACCATTCAGACGGCGCTCTTCCGATGTTCGTCTGCTCGGCGACCAACGAACGCCCCACCGGCGGCTATCCCGATTTTTCATCAAATGGTATTTACGGCGACCTTGCCGCATCGATCAGGAAGGTCATAAAGGTTGACGGCGGCTCTCCCGTTACTGCCAGACTTCATGTCAACATCTTTGCCGACGGCCAGAACTTTAATAACATGATGTATATCACCGGGTTATATGACGATGTATGGGGCATAGAACTTCTGGAAGCGTCTTCGATGGATTTCGCTTCCGCGAATAAATTATCCGATGAGATCCTGAAGATGGACGTATATGGGTCGAACTCCACGTCCAAAGGAACAAACCAAAACAATTACAGATATGCTTCGATCATTTCGCGTAACTTTACTAAAGATATTTCCGTCACATTTCAGCCGGATAAATATTACAGGTTGACCCTTTACTCAAAACTTAAGGTCAACAACGGTGACAGATTCCTGTACAAACTGAAATCATCTGGAACGGCGCAGGAACTATATCTTGAATTGGAATAATAATAATATAAAATGGCGGTGAGAATAGTGAAGTCCCGTAAAAATCTTATCAATATGGTCCAATCCCGAATAGCTTTTTTTCTTTTTTTGATGTTCATGTCAGCCGCGTTCTGCGGCTGCGGAGGTGACGACGGCGGCGGAACGGCCGCGCTGACGGGTTCCCGGCAGGACGTTACGTCCATAGATACTCGTTCCTATATGCCCCTGAGCGCTTCCGGCTCCCTGGTATATTCCGACGGCGACCGGGTCTATGAGGCGAAAAACCTCGGCGAGATTGACGCCGCGGGCGTCAGGGCCACGATCTACGGAACAGAGGCGAGCAATAACCTGTTCAATGTCGACAGCGACAGCATAAACCTCTGCGGATCGAAGAGCGCAGTCTTCGACAGGCCGATTGCCCTGTTTTCGAAAAAGAACGATCCATACGGCCTGAACACCACTTCCGTGACGATAGGCGGACAGAAGACGAACATATCTTCATCTTTCGCCGGGAGCGAGAGGATCTCGACCGGCGCGGGAACGTTCGACGCGCTTCGCTTCCAGCTCATTTATTATAAGAACGACGCGGGCGATATCGATTACACCCGCGATATGTACCTGGCAAAAAATGTCGGGCTCGTCATGGACAGGGTCTCCGCCAACGGCCGTGACAGCGTGATGACGCTGATATCCGGCAATACCGGATCGGCCGTTTATTCCCGCCAGAAGAAGGAATGGGCGTTGCTTATATATTCGTGCGGGCGCAACCCTTCGAACGACCTGTCCAAATACCTGTATGACCAGCTGAAACGCTTTGAAAATACAGGTATCGGCAAGAACGCTTACGTCGTCGCCCAGATCGTTCCCACTAACGCGGTCTTGAGCGGCTACGCGACGAGGTTTTCCCTCGACGACGATCGGCTCACGACTGTCAGGACCATATCCGACAGAACGGTAAACACAGGATCGACCTCGGAGATCATGAGCTTTTACAACTGGGCTATCGACGCTTATCCGGCCGAGCATTACGCGCTTTTCATATCCGGCCACGGTTCGGGCGCGATAAGCATATTGTATCCCGGCGACGCCGGCGCCCCCAGACAGTCCATAGCGTATGACGATACGGCGAAGGACTCGCTCAAGTTATATGAACTTTCCGAGACGTATCGCAGCGTCACGGCGAAGCTCGGGAAAAAGATAGACGTTATAGTATACGATTCCTGCGTCATGCAGATGGTCGAGGTCGCCCACCAGCTGAAGGATTTCGCGGATTATTTCGTCGCGTCCCAGGCGGCCCTGGCGGGAAAAGGCGTGGACACACTGGAATTTTCGAAGAAATTCAACGCGTCTTCGGACCATTCGGCACTCGCCGTTTCGAAGATGCTCGTGGACGCTTACATCGACTCTACATATATTACCGACGCGAACCTCACGATGTCCGTGACGAAGCTCTCTATGTGCGACCGCGTCAGGACGCTCGTAGACTCCTTCGCCGCCGGCATGTCCGAGATCAAGAGCGACACGGACTCGGTCGCGTTCCTCATGGCGGTCTACGGGGCGCAGAGGTTCGGCTCGCTCGACTACAACGATTACTCGAGCTGCTATATCGACCTTTTCGACTTCGCGGCCACGCTCGCGACATATATCGACGCCGGCCCGGCCAGGGCCGCAGCCCAGTCTCTCATCGATATCCAGAACGAAAAATCGTTCGTGGTTTACAGCAGGGTCAGGGGCGACTATTTCAAGGCCTCAAAAGGGATATCGATATTCATGCCGAAATTTTCCAAAGACTGGGTCAATTCAAACTATACTCGCGAGCAATACCGCTATTTTATCGATTTCGGCCGCGACGGAAAGTGGTATGACTTCCTTAACGATTGGAGCGCCCTTCTCGGCGCCAACGGACTATAATTAAATTTCATGAAAACGAGGAGCATTATGCGCATTAATAAATATAAATCACTTCCGCTTATCGCGATATCGCTCGCCATGTCGGCGCTCGTTTTTTCGGGCTGCCTCATGGGCGGCGGCGACGACGCGCCTTCGGCCGTATCAGGAACGCAATCCGACACCATTTCCAGGACGCAGAGCACTTTCGGTTTCATGACGGGCGGGTGGGTCGCCAAGACCGTATTATTCAAGATCGGCGGCAGCGCTCTCGAACAGGCGACCGGGCGCCTCGTCACGATGGTGTTCGGGGACACCACCGCGGAAAAACTCGACACGATAATAAACGAGATGGGCGCCATCAACCGCAAGCTCACGCAGTTATCGGGCCAGCTCACGCTGGTCCAGGCCCAGATAAAGGACCTGGCCAGGATCACGAACATAGCCTTTCTGGACATGGAAACGAAAAGCGCGGAAAAACTCGGCTATAACGCGCTTGCGGGAATAGACACCCTCTGGGAAACTTACACGAACAATATAATAATCAGCGTCGACGCAAAGCATTCGGCCGCCGACGTGGCCGCCAACTGCACAGCGCCCGTTTTTCTTTCCTTCGCGTTCCAGGTAGAGCCCGGAAATACTTCCACGCCAGTGAGGAAATATATCAACGATATCGACATATTGCTCGTTTCCGGCGGCCTGACCACATCCGGCAGCGGCCTTTTGAAGCTGTGGGCGGATCAGGCCATAATATCGTATTACAGCCGGTCGACCAGGAGCGAGGCCGACCTGATAAACTGCTACAACTATATCGAGACGAATTTCCAGAAAGCCCTCCTCTATGAAGCGAAAGGCGCGTCAATGGTCATGACCTCCCTTCAATCGATCGAAAAGTTCGCTCCGGAATACGCCCCCGAAAAATCGAGCGATTACCTGAATAAGACCTATAAGGCATTGATGAACAAGCAGGCCGAAGAATTCAGAAAACAGGTCGAACGCTTCGTTCTGACCTGCGCCGACATTAAAACGGCCAAAACGGGTAATTTTCTCCCTCCGGGCTACAGGACGGTATTTGAGCGCACCGATTATTTGTACATGCTGCTCGCCGGGGACACCGATTCCGGCGGATTGCCGGTCTACGGCCTATGCGGAAGGGTCATTTCACCAGTGGATCTTTCAACAAGCGGCGGCACAAAAGTTTACGTGTCCGGGCTCGGGAAGACCATCGACCCCAAACAGTCCGTTATATACGACGCGCAGGCGGTCAGCGACCAGGCTGCGATAGTTACCCGGGACGTCGACTGCTGGCAGACCGAATTCATAAGCGGCACGGATGTGCCCGTGAGTAAATTAGCGTTCTCGAATAAATGGTACGTTTATCGTTATAACGAAGGCCCCCTGGACAGGACGGGAATGGTCAGCCTGGAACTGAAGAACGACATCGGCAAGACCGCCCCCATTTGCTATGACGCCCCTCTCGTCATGAATTATGATGAAGCGACGTTCACCATGGCTTCGCTCGTCGATACGGCGTCGCGTTTCATAAAATTCGGTGATTTCATGATCACCGCCGGATTCGCCGGAAATTCGGTGTTCGCGGCGCAGCCTTTGGAAAGCGCAAAGCCTTACGTCTGGTATGAAAGATTTTTCCAGCCCGGGCCCAACTACAGTTCTACCGGTTATAAATCGGTGTCCCTTGATGAAAACGGTTTCTTTTTTGAAACCGGCGGAAAAAGGCTCTTTGGAACAAACAATAATAGCCTGTTGGGCAGTAATTGCTACAACGCGCTCGAATTTCGTAAAACAATTAACAACAATTACGCGGGCGCCTCAGACAGGTCCGGCCTGCTTCATGTCGACATGCGGCTGACCGGCACCAGATATTTGACCTTCGATAATTCAGCCAGTTTCTCCCATTCGATCAGGATATCCATGTATGAGTCGTCATCCATCAACTTCTCAGCCGAAAGTACTGTGCTCAACGAGGAGAGGACCGTCAGCCCCCAGCAATACAAAGTTTTTTCCGGCGGCGGCGTAGTCACGGCGTCCTTTGCGGTCGATAAACCGTTCGCGTTCAAAAAAGGCAAATACTACCACATCG
>CAZKCG010000067.1:0-26615 GCA_964551445.1 uncultured bacterium
CATGTTCTTGATGTAATCCGCGTGGCCCGGGCAGTCAACGTGAGCGTAGTGACGGGATTTCGTCTGATACTCAACGTGAGCGATAGCGATGGTGATACCGCGTTCGCGTGATTCGGGAGCCTTGTCTATGTCGTAGAAGTCTTTCGCGACGGCGAGACCCTGGTGCGACAATATTTTGGTGATAGCGGATGTGAGCGTGGTTTTACCATGATCAACGTGTCCGATAGTGCCTATGTTAAGATGGGGTTTATTTCTTTCGAATTTTTCTTTTGCCATTTTAAAACTTCCTCCTGAAAATATACAGATTTATATTATAAAAAACTAAGATTAACCAATTATTAGTATGCTTTGCCACGGACCTTTTCTATTATCTGTTCTGATATGGTCTGAGGTGCCGGTTCATAGCAGGAAAATTGCATGGTATAGGTTCCACGCCCCTGTGTTAACGAACGTAATGATGTTGAGTATCCAAACATTTCCGATAGTGGAACATGCCCTTTGATTATTTGTGTTTTACTTATCATTTCTAAACCATCTATTTTGCCTCTCCTGGAATTGAGGTCGCCTATTACTTCGCCCATGTACTCATCGGGGACAACGACTTCAACTTCCATGCTCGGTTCGAGCAAAATAGGACTGCATTTTTTGCAACCTTCCTTGAACGCCATAGAAGCAGCTATTTTATAGGCCATTTCAGATGAGTCAACATCGTGATATGAGCCGTCAAGTAAGCTTACTTTTACGTCGACAACTGTAAAACCCGCGAGTGATCCACAATCCATGGCTTCGCGAACGCCTTTTTCGATAGGCGCGATATATTCGCGAGGAATACTTCCGCCGATTATTTTATTCTCGAAAACGAATCCGGACTTCGGCGGGAGAGGAGATAATTCGAGGACGCAATGGCCGTACTGGCCGCGTCCGCCGGACTGACGGATATACTTGCCTTCGATCTTGGTCGATTTGGTAATGGTCTCTTTATAAGCGACCTGAGGTTTACCGACGTTAGCCTCGACCTTGAATTCCCTAAGAAGCCTGTCGACGATTATTTCGAGATGGAGCTCGCCCATACCCTCGATAATTGTCTGCTGGGTTTCTTCGTTAGTGCTGATCCTGAAGGTCGGATCTTCTTCCGCGAGTTTATAGAGGGAAGTTCCGAGTCTGTCCTGATCCGCCTTGGTCTTAGGCTCGATAGCGATCGAGATGACCGGCACGGGGAATGTTATTTTTTCAAGTATAACCGGGTTTGCCTCTTCCGTAAGAGTGTCTCCCGTGGTCGTATTCTTAAGGCCGACGGCTGAGGCGATATCGCCCGCGTAAACCCTGTCTATCTGGGTGCGGTGATTCGCGTGCATCTGAAGGAGCCTTCCGATACGCTCCGTGGTTCCGCGCGTGGAATTGTAGATATATGAACCGGAGCTTAAAACGCCGGAATAAACCCTGAAAAAGGTAAGTTTTCCAACGTAAGGATCGGTCATTATCTTGAAAGCGAGGGCCGAGAATTTTTCATCATCGGCAGCCCGGCGCTCGAGGACCTCATCCGTTTTAGGATGATGCGCCTTCATAGGCGGAATGTCGAGCGGCGAAGGCAGATAGTCTATGACCGCGTCCAATAAATGCTGAACGCCTTTATTTTTGAATGAAGAACCGCAGAAAACCGGGGTTATCTTCATCGTAATAGCGGCGCGGCGAATGGCGGCTTTCAATTCAACGTTAGTGAGTTCGACGCCTTCAACGTATTTGCAATACGATTCCTCGTCGTTCTCCGATACGCCTTCGATCATCTTAATGCGCATTTCTTTTGCGCGGTCAAGATATTCGGCGGGTATGTCAAGTGTTTCGAATTTAACGCCTTTAGTGGATTCATCATAGAGATAAAGTTTCATTTCAAGAAGGTCTATGCAACCCTTGAAATAGTCTTCTTTTCCGAACGGTATCTGAATGGCTACGGGGTTCGCTCCAAGCCTGGTCCTCATCATGTCCAGAACGCGGTCGAAATCGGCTCCGGTCCTATCCATTTTGTTAACGTAGGCAATGCGCGGAACGGCATATTTATCGGCCTGTCTCCATACGGTTTCAGACTGAGGCTGAACTCCGCCGACAGCGCAGAAAACCGCGACGGCTCCGTCTAATACGCGGAGAGATCTTTCGACCTCGACCGTGAAGTCAACGTGTCCGGGCGTATCGATGATGTTCACACGATTATCGCGCCAGAATGCAGTCGTAGCAGCCGATGTTATGGTTATACCGCGTTCGCGTTCCTGGACCATCCAGTCCATTGTGGCGCATCCGTCGTCAACCTCGCCGATCCTGTGGACAAGTCCCGTGTAGAACAATATCCTTTCGGTCGTCGTTGTCTTTCCCGCGTCGATATGGGCCATGATGCCTATATTACGCGTTTTTTCGAGCGGAAATTCACGCTTTTCGATGTGTTTTACTTCGATTATGTCCTTTTCGACGACAGGCTGTTTCTTAGCCGCGGGCGCCGTTTCAACGACGACCGAGGAAACTTCCTGTTGCGCGGGCACTGGATCGATGTCTATTACGCTTGTACTGTTCGGATTATCTGTCATAGTAGTTATGGGGTCTTTCAAGTTAATTACTCTTCCTTCATAGATTCATATTCCAAATACTGAATATAGAATAGTTTTTACCACTTGTAATGTGAGAAAGCCTTGTTGGCTTCGGCCATTTTGTGTGTGTCTTCGCGTTTTTTTATTGAGGAACCCTGGTTGTTGTAAGCGTCCATTAATTCATTGGCGAGTTTTTCGCACATTGAATGTCCGGATCTGTCGCTCGCGTAACCGAGGATCCATCTGAAAGCGAGAGCTGTGCTGCGTTCTTTTTTGATCTCGAGCGGTACCTGGTAGGTAGCGCCGCCGACGCGCCTTGATTTGACTTCAAGAAGAGGCATTACGTTCTGCATAGCCTGTTTGAAAACGTCAAGGGGCTCTTTGTCTTTTACTTTTGTTTTAATTATTTCAAGAGCGCCGTAAACTATTTTGTGGGATACGGATCTCTTGCCGGCTTTCATGACCCTGTTCGCAAATTTCTGCAAAAGGACGTCATTGTAAATAGGATCGCCTACGGCAGGCCTTTTGGCTATTTCTTTTCTTCTTCCCATTGTTATCCTCCGTTAATTTGACTTGTGATGGCTACTTAGCCGCTTTAGGTGCTTTAGGTGTTTTAGCTCCGTATTTCGAACGGCTCTGTCTTCTGCCTTCAACACCTGCTGTGTCAAGGACGCCACGGATGATATGATAACGGATACCCGGTAAATCCTTAACGCGGCCACCGCGGATGAGAACTATCGAGTGTTCCTGGAGATTATGGCCGACGCCGGGAATATAAGCCGTAACTTCGATCCCTGTTGTGAGCCTGATCCTTGCTACTTTACGAAGAGCTGAGTTAGGTTTCTTCGGAGTAACTGTCCATACCCTTGTGCAGACGCCTCTTTTCTGGGGGCATTCGTTCAACGCGGGGCATTTCGTTTTCGTGGTGATCTTTTTACGCCCCATCCTGATCAACTGGTTAATGGTTGGCATTGATTTCCTCCTCTTTTATTTTAGTTAATAAATAGAAAACAAAAACATTATTGAAAATTCAATAATGTGCTGGTTTCTACCATATTGCTTTTTAACAATTCAGCAATAGAAAACGCAAGTTTCAGCTAATTATAATAAAAAAACTTGGTATTGTCAAGTAATTTCAGAATATTTTTTCGCATTTATCAAAAAAATCGGTGTTTTTGAGCAATACGGTCACCGGTCCTAACGCAACATCATCTTTGTGGTATAATTTTAGTATAGGATATTTCAATAAAAAACTTTCACGGCGAATAAAAAAACTTTAAAATAATTTTACGGTCCCCGATCCCGCGACGGCGGCCAGGCGATCAGAGACCAGCGGCGAGCGATCTTTACAACCGTCATTACTGAATTTCAAGGCGTGTGTTTGTCTCTTTTTTCAGGCATGCGCAGGGACCGCCTTCTATTACCAACGCGCCGCGTTCCATTCGTCCAAACGGTTTCCCCGGAGCCCAAAAATCCTGACCATTACAAGCATAACACAAACCAGATCCAAAAAACAAAAATATCCGGATAAACCTGAAATTTAAATATTGCCGCAGAAAAAACCTAAACAGACGGATAAAGGTAAATTCAAATACAACAGTCGAAAAAGACAAAACAGCAGTATAAATTTAAAACATAAAATATAAACTCCGGAAAAGCTTATAAATATGATACATTAAAAGTTCAATTGCAGCCGCTGGGAAAAAAATATCACGATAAACCGAAAATTTAATTATAAACATACCAGCAATTGAAACAGCCGGATAAATTTAAAACTTGAATACAACCGCTGAAAACGCTTATAAATTCTGAGAAATTTGAACGCAACCTAAAAAAACAAAACCGTCCGATACATTAAAAACCCTAATATAAATGGCGAAAAACAAAAACAAGCAAATCGAGTTTGAAAGCATAAATACAACCGTCGGAAACAAAAAGAGGCGTATAAAGCTTGAAAGCTTAAATGCAACCGCTTGAGACACAAAAAGACAAGGATGGTGAAATAAATGTCCATTAAACATCAAGGCCGGGACAAAAGAAACAAAAATGGATCCGTACCATGTTTATCATACGAAATAAGCCGTGGTCTTTTTTATTCCAAAAATTTTTATAATGTTTTTATTATCTCATTTCTTATATTGTTCATCACTTGCGCTCAGGCGCATGCCCAGACCTTCATGTTCGTCGATGAAACGGGGGCAAAAGTGACCTCCGGATTCACCTTCGTTAAAAATTTAAAAAACGACATATCGTTTTCAGCCAGGGCGCCCCTCAACAAATTTTACTTCAGGCAGTCGCTTTCGTTCGAAGAACCGGCGGCCACGGGCTACTCTTTTCAATCCGAAAATTACTCCATAGATACCGCGAAGACCGGCGGGGACACTCTTGATATACTTGCGGGAAAAGAGGCGGCCCCCGTATATTCGGTCAACATGGTATATCTGAAGAACAAAAAAAACGCGGCCTCTTCCAGCGGCTCTTCAAAAGCTTACGGATTCGGCGGAAATATAACCGCGGCAACTCCGGGCGCGGCAGGGCAGACGTTTAAAAATACAGCGGCGCAGACGGCGGTTCCGGCAACGAACAAACCCGCGGCGCTTACAAACAACAAAAATACCCTGGCCGGTTCAACTTCGGTGAAGCCGCCCGCCGCGGCCGTCACCAATCCCGCAACTATAAAACCCGCGACCGCGACGCTCACTTATCCCTCAACCGTAAAACCAGCCACGGCGACGGCCACTTATCCGGCGGGAGTAACGCCCGTTATAATCAAACCCGCGACGGTAGACCAGCCGGCCGTAACGGCCAAAAATACAGCGGCGAAAAGATCGGTCAGCTTAAATCTCGGAACCGGCGGGGGATCGGTTTCCGGCATATTCATGAACTCGCGCGGCGAACCGTTTCCCGCCGAAAGCGTCGTCATAACGGTTTCGAATAACGGCGGGACCTTCACCAGAAGCACCATCGTTACTACCAATGGAACGCAAACGGCTTACTCATTTCAGATAGACGGCATACCCCAGATACTTCAGGGCTCGACCGACTCCTATAAACTGACGGTCGTATCCAACAACAGTTATACCGTCAACGCTAACCTGCCGTCGAACATCAAGATCTACGGGAACGGCCAGAATGTTTATACTCAGCCCATAACCATGGCGGCCAACCGCGGCAGGCTCAACATAACGCTTTATCACGGCCCTAACTCACTTACGGAAAGCGACTCGATGCTTTTAACGCTGGCCCAGAACGCCGTCATGAACATATCCGGGTTCGCCGTCTCGTGCCGCTTTACCGGAGAATCACCGCGGCATTTTTACCGCTACGTCATCGACGACGCCCCGGCCGGGAAATGGCAACTGGAAATAATGTTCCCGGGCCACGGCGTGTCGCGCCAGCCGTCGGTATGGGTGCCGTCCAACGCTACGGCAACTGAGCTTTTCACGCTCACCGAAACCAACTGACCGGAATCATCTGGAGCGCTTATTAATTTGCGCGAATATTTAATGTAGTATATAAATATTGCCGGCCCTGAAAACCTGGGCGCTTCTTTTTCAAAGACTATGACCGCGGCCCTTTTCAGTTTTACGAGAGGCGGCCTTTCAAGCCAGCGGGCAAGCTTCATTTTCGAAGACCACGGCGGAGGCGAGCGAAGACCGCACTGAAAGCACAGCCGCGAAAAGGGCGGAAGCCCCGCCGGACATGAACCAAACGCCGTTATCCACATCATTTCCTAATCCGTCGGCCTTTTTTCATAAACGCACTTTCCAAAGAGCCAATATTCAAATACGGTTATTAAAATAATCGTAATATATTTTTCCGGAATATATCACAAAAGTAAAATACCACGAAAATACTCTTGACAAAAATTAGAAGTTAATGATATAATTACATTGAATATTCGAAATTAGAATATACTGATAATAAAAATTAATTTTATCGAATATTTGACGAAAAAAATCAGTCAAAGGAGTTTCAAAATGGCAGAATTAAAGAAGAGCGACTTTTTAAAATTAAGCAATTGTTTAAAAGCTATGGCCCATCCTATAAGGCTTCAGATAATCGAACAGCTCAGAAAAGGCGAAATGAACGTCACTGAAATGATAAAACTCACGAAAGTAAAACAGGCCAATCTTTCACAGCACCTTTCACAGCTTCGCAGCAAAGAGATCGTAAAAACCAGAAAGGTCGGAAACGTGGTTTTCTACTCGCTGAAGAAAAATGAAGTAACGAAAATAATAGACCTCATGAAAAATTATGTCTGCAAAGCTAAGTAATAACGGCTTTTCAGAACTTTTAAAATTGATACCCTCAAAATCCTTATCCGTTGACCACATCAGATCAAAGGATAAGGATTTTTTTCATTATTGCGGCGAGGAAAAGATAATGTCGCTGCTCGATCCCGCGATCGAAAAATGCCGCGCGGGAATTCTCGCGGGAAACTACCCGGCGGATGGAATTTCCCGTGAATTGCTGCTCGATGAGATACTGCGGATACTTTCGGAAGACTTCAAGCGCGACAAAAAAAGGCTCGCAAGCCTTGAAAAAGTTATAAACGCGACCGGCATCGTCATTCACACGAATCTCGGCCGGGCCCCTCAGATGGCGGCCGGCGAGAACAGCCGCGGATATTGTAATCTCGAATTCAACATCGCGGACGGCTCGCGCGGAAAACGCGACGGCCACTTTGCGGAACTTATCCGGATCGTCACGGGAGCCGAGGACGCCATCGTCGTAAATAATAACGCGGCGGCGCTTCTTCTGATATCGCAGGCGCTGTGTAAAAACATGGAGATCATTATAGCGCGCGGCGAAGCGGTCGAGATAGGCGAGGGTTTCAGGATTTTTGAAATGTTAAAGGCCGGCGGCGCGAAAATAGTGGAAACGGGCGCGACGAACGCCGTCACGGAGGCCGACTACGAAAACGCCGTTACGCCTGAAACCGCGATGATAGCCAGGATCCATTCCGCGAATTTCAAGCTCGCAGGTTTCGTCAAACGCGTGGACGAGCGGAGACTGCCGGCTATATGCCAAAAATACGGAATTATTTCATATCACGATTGCGGATCGGGACTTTTAAATAAAGACCTTATAAAAAACCAGGAACTGGTCAAAAATGAACCGGCGGTCCGCGAACTCATAGACGCCGGATTCGACCTGGTCAGTTTCTCGGGCGACAAATTTTTAGGCTCCGTGCAGTGCGGAGTGATCTGCGGAAAACGGCCCGTCATAGAAAAAATGCGAAAGAACCAGATCTATCGGGCGCTGCGCGTTTCCAAAAATATTATTTCCGCGCTTTCAGAAACGCTTATCGAATACGCCATGGGCGACCCTTCTAAAACGGTGCCGGTGCTTGCTATGCTTAACTCGAAAAACGGCGATATCCTTAAAAAATGTGAAAAATTTATAGCGCTTGCCTCGGCGGCCGATGAATACAAAAAGATCGTGGATACCGAAAAAAAACTTTCCGTTTCGGTTATAAACGCGAAAGCTGCGGCGGGCGGCGGAACGACCCCGGAAGAATTCATCGAAAGTTACGCGGTCGCGATCGCTTTAGCCGAAGGCGCAGCCCCAAAGATCGATCTGGAATATATTTCAGGCTTCATGCGCCGATCGACAGGACATGTTATCGGCTATATCGACTCGGAACAATATTTAATGAATTTCAGGACCGTCTCCGAAAGCGAGATAGAAACGGCGGCGGGGTCATTCATCGAACTATTAAAAGACATCTCACGGAGATAGAAATAAATGGGATTTATAATCGGTATGGCCGGGCATGTCGATCACGGCAAGTCGAGCGTCATAAAAGCCCTGACCGGAATAACCACCGCCCGCTACAGGGAAGAGATCGAGCGGGAGATCACCATCGATATAGGGTTCGCTCATTTAGACATAGAGGGCGCGGGGAAAGTTTCCATAATAGACGTTCCGGGCCATGAGGACTTCGTCCACAACATGCTGGCGGGCATCTTCGACATAAAGCTGGCCCTTCTGGTCGTGGCCGCGAGCGAAGGCATAATGCCTCAAACGGTAGAACATTTCGAAATTTTAAAGCTATGCGGAGTCCCGAAATTATTGGTGATATTGAATAAATCCGACCTTGTTTCGGAATACGACCTCGAATTCCGCCGTATGGAGGCCGAAGAATTTTTAAAAGGCTCCCGTTTTGAAAATAGCCCAGTCATAGCTTTTTCAGCCATAACCAAACGCGGCGCCGACGAGATCGTGCTCGCCGTAAAAAATGAAAAATTAAAAAGCGAAGACCTCGCGGATAAAGGCGCGGAACAAAATGAAGCCGTTTTTTATCCGGTCGACAGGGTCTTTGAAAGATCCGGCTACGGCCAGGTGTTGACCGGAACCCTATCTTCGGGGGTTGTCGCGAAGGATGAAACTTATTTTATAACGGCCGCGGCGGGCGAATTCACGCCCGGGCAGGACCCGGCCAGCTGCAAGATCCGGACCATTGAGACGCACGGACGGAAACTGGACCGCGTGGGCCCGAAAAGCCGCGCCGCTCTCAACATAACTCAAAACGCCGCATACGATATCAAAAGAGGCTCTTTTCTTATTTCTGCCGAACTTTTTAACTTTCGAAGGATCGTCACGGTCAGAATTTCAACCGCCGGCGCCGTCCGAAACCCCATAAAAAGCGGGACCCATATTAAATTTTATTTTTATACGGCCTGTTATTCCGGAAAATTAAGGCTTTTAGACCGCGCAAAGATAACCGAACCCGGAGAATACTTCGCGCAGGTTATATTTGACGCGCCGGAACTCGTCCTTCCCTTCAAACGCTTCATATTAAGGCCGCATACGGACGAAGAGACCATAGGCGGCGGCGTTATAATCGATTTTAACGATGATATCATAAAAAATAAAAAAAGCATCATGAGTTCACTTGCGCCTTTTTCGCAAGCTTTAAGTTCGACAGGACCGGAACTCGCGCTCGCGTATCTTAAAAATACCATAAACAAAGAGTTTTACATCGAAAAAAGCCGGGCCGCCTTATGCCTGAATTCTAAAAGAAATCGGGCGGCGGGCCTTATAAAGGCTCTTATGCCGGAAGTTTCACCCGTCGAAATAGGCGAACACATCATCACCGGCCCGGGGCTTCTTGCCGAAGCCGAAAGATCGGTATCATCCAAGATCGGCGAGCTTTTAAAAAACGATCAGCTTTTAGGAGCGGTCCCGAAAAACGCGTTATTCGACTCCCTTGGAATCAAAAATGAAAAATATAAGATAGATTTTTATGATCATATCCTTGAAACGCTTTTATCGGAAAAAGCCATTTCTTATAACGACGGAGCCTATACTTTAGCTTCATCTGAGACCGGCGGTTTTTCAAAACTATCAGACCCTGCCGCCGAATCGATAAGAAAAAAGATACTCGCGATATTCAATGAAAAAACGGCGGAGCCGAAAGATATCGGCGAAGTTAAACAAACCGTATCTAAAAATCAGGCCGGCCTTTTTGCGCAAACGCTGAAATTCATGGAATTTGAAAAACAGATCTATAAAGTGTTTGAAAACTATTACATATCATCGGATCAATTCAGTTTTTACAGGGAAGCGGCCGAAGAACTTTGCGGCCGGAAAGGCTCTTTTACCGTCATCGAATTCAAGGAAAAAACCGGATTTTCAAGAAAATACGCCGTCGCAATACTCGAATTTTTCGATAAGATCAATTTCACGGCCAGAAACGGCAACGACCGCATACTCAAAAAATAAAAGAAACCTTTTTCAATTTTTTTTAGTATAATATAATGGAAACCGGCAAAAACAAGAGTGTAAACAATAAAAAATAAATTCAGGAGGGCTTTGTATGAAAAAAAACTTCAAGATCTTATTTTTCCTGGTCCTGTGTTCTTTTACCGTCAGCCTGACCTTTAATCCGGCCGCGGCAGCCGACCTCGGCAGCCTTAATAATTCCCTTGGAAGCGGCGAGGTACAAAACGAATTCGGCGTTGGTTCAGCTTCCGTAGCGCAGGGAACTCTTTCAATAACCATTAAAAAAGATGACAAAGCGCTTGTAGAAAAGCTTAAAAAGCTTCTCGCGCAGATCAAAAAAGAAGACCCGAACATCGACAGCCTTCCCGTCGAATTAAAAGCCGCGCCTTTCGCCGCAACCGATGAAGCTTCGCTTCAAAAATTCGCGCAGATCAAGAGACGGCACAGCTATGTAGCCTCGTTCAAAAAAGCTCACGAAGAGTTTGAAAGCGGAAAATACGAGGTTGCCTTCAAATCATTCAAAAATATTTACACCGAATACCACCAGAACCCCAAGGCCCTTTGCTTCATGACGCTTTGCCGCTCGGTCCAGGCGAAATTCAAGGACGCGGTCGAACTCGCCACTGAACTTTTAGACATAGTAAAACGCCGCAACCAGGTCAAAAAGCTCAAGGAAAGCCTCAGAAAAGAACTCGAAGCGTTCGACAAAGAAACCGCTGAGACGAAACTGACCAAAAAACAGCTTGAAGAATTCACCAAAAAGATAGACGGCGCCATGAAAAAAGTAAATACGATGTATCCTTCCATCGCCAATATCCCGAAAGCCGTTAAAAAACCTAAAATGGAAAAGAACGCCATAACCAACATATTAAACTACATCGATTACACATCAACCATGTCAAGGCTTTCAAAAATGCATACCGCCGAAAAGGCCTATGAAAAAGGCGAATACCAGAAAGCTTACGACGCGTTCAGCGCGGTTTACGAAAAAAATCCGGGAAGTTTAAGATCGCTCTATTACATGGCTCTTTGCAAAATGAGGCTCGGCGAGGCCGACGAAGCTGCCAAGATCACCGAAAAACTCGTAGGAATAATAAGCGATAACCAGGAGATCAAAAAATCCCATAACGACATAAAAGACGAACTCGGCATCAAAGATAAGACCGATGACGACAAGGATAAAAAACCCGCTCCCGTGCCTCAGGGATAATTCTAAAAAAATGATCTAAACGATAAAAAGCCGGTTCTCCTTACAAACAGGGGACCGGCTTTTTTAATATAAATCATTGTTATTTTTTATGTCAACAGGGCTTTTAGGATCTTAATTTTTATCGCTTTCGCCGGCGAACATGATGTGGATGGCTGAAATGGCCGCGAGCCCGGCCAAAAAGCATAAAAGGACATGAAATGAAAGGCCGACGGCGAAGAACGCGAAAAACGAGACGATGATCGCGGCCATGACATTTAAAAATTGGGTCCTTACATGATACATCGGAGTTATCTTGCAGGCCGCGGCGGTCATGACGCTTTTGTCGGAGAACGGGACCAGATGCGCGCCGGAGATGGCGCCGCAAATGACCGCGCCTGATATAAGCGGAATGGAACCCGGGCCAAGGCTTGAGATGCCCATCTGATAACCTACGGGCATCATTATCGCCATCGAACTCCAGCTGAAGCCCGTCGCGACGGTTATGACGCATGAAACGGCGAATATAAGCGCGGGCACGGCGTATGGCGCGACGAGCGTTCCGGCCGAACCGGTTATAAAAGCGCCGGTCCCAAGATCGCCCGAAACTTTAGCGAGGCCGTTGGAAAGCATTATGATAAGCGCGGCCTGAAACATCTCCATCTTGCCGCGAACGAACACCTTTAAATAAGAACGGCCTTTCATAACGCCGTCCTTTTTCATCAGAATGACGCATAATATCGATGAAATAATGATGGAAGCGAGAAGGATCTCTATGGTCGGCGCTTTCGCAAGTATCTTCATAAGAGAGCGGTCCATATCTCCGGCCAGCGCGAGCCTGATATATCCGACGGCGAAAAGGCCGCCAAATGATAGCGAGACCATGGCGGCGAGCGGCGCGGCGACGTGTATCAGGCGGACTGATTCGGAATGTGAGACATCCGCGCGCAAAGCGTTGTGGGAAATATGTTTTTCAAGTTTATATCCGAGCCACTTTCCGGAATACGCTGTGAGAAGGGCGAAGAATATACCGAAATAAGTATAAAAATGATATGGAAGCGAAGCGATCATGAGCTCCGAAGAATTCATCTTAACGCCTAATTTCAGAGCCGATTCCAGCATTATGGAGCCTTCGTAAGCGGCCCAGGTGGATATTACGGCGACCGACGCTATCTCCGAAACTATGTCGACGACATAGGCGATAAGCGCGGGAGAAACATGGTGGACGGCGTTTATCTTTCGCATGGAAGATCCGGCGATCAAAACATTGGCGTAATCGTCGAAGAACATTAAGACGCCGAGAAACCAGGTCGCCATGCGCGAACGGCGGGCGTCACCGAGAAGACGGGCCAGGCTTTCGGCAAGCGCGTAATAGGCGCCGCTCGCGGAAAGCAATTCAAGGAGCCCGCCGACAAGCATAACGAACAGTGCTATTTCAAGCCTTTCGGCATCGGCGAACGCCGAGTATGTATGCGACGCGAGAGTATTAAAAAAAGCCGCGGGAGACGGCCCTGAAAGCACCGCTACGCCCGAAACCATGCCCAGAAAAAGCGAAAGCGGCACCCGATGTGTGAGAACGGAAAAAAATATGGTCACCGCCGCGGGGACCAGCGAATAATAAGAATATTCGCTCATGTTAATATATGTCCTTTATATCGACGGACCGGCCGCGCAGCTCCTCTTCTTCGGCTTTGGTCATGACGGAAAGCTCGCTGCCGGATGAGATGCCGTGTATCTCGACGCCGTAATCACGATAGGTCTCAAGCGTCTCGATGATCTCCGAAGTTACGAGCTGGCCCGGAACCAGAAGAGGAATTCCGGGCGGATAAGGCACTACCATCGTGGTCGCCACGCGGTCCTTCGCCTCGCGTAAAAGCACTTTCTCGCCCTCGCAGTAAAAGAAGGCGTAACGGGGCCGGAACATCATGGGCGAAAGGGTCAGATGGAAATGCTTGAGTATTTTATCATAAGAGCCGGCCCGGTTGTTTCCAGTGCTTTTTTCGATATTTTCAAGCGCGAAGTAAAGCCGGTTCATCTTAGACTGTGTGGCGCCTATCGTTATCAGGATAGATATCGTGTTAAAAGTGGTTTTTTCGATCTGAATATTGTATTTGGTCTCGAGCAGGTGTTCCACTTCTTTCGCCGTTAAACCGGTCTTTGAAACATCTATGGTGAGTTTGGTGCGGTCGAGCCGGACGTTATCATTCGCGATCTCTTCGGATATAAGGTCGCGAAGATCGAGAACCCTGAATTTTTCGAGCGAATTTATGGCTTTTTTCAACGCCCCGGACATCTCGAGTTTTTCCGACAGAAGAGTGTAACCTTCCATCACCATCTGCTTCCGGGCGACGTCGAGCGACGCTATCATAGGATACTGCGGAGAAGTGGAAGTGTGCATATTCAGATTTTCCATGAAAAAATCGTGGATCTTTTCAAAATCCGGATCGTTGACGTGGATCATCGACGCCTGGCTGAACGCGCTCATGGTCTTATGCGTCGATTGGGTCGAATAATCGGCGCCGGCGGCCATGGCGCAAGGATAGAATTCCGGGTGAAAGCGGGCGTAGCCGAACCATGCCTCGTCGACTATGACCTTTATCTTTCTGGCGTGCGCTTCCTTGACTATATCGGCTATATCGTATATAAGGCCGTCATAGGTGCAATTCGTTAGAAAGAGGACCTTTGCCTTTTTCCCCGCCGCTATCGCGCGGTCCATCGCCTCTATTATACGCTTTTTAGGCACGGGTCCGAATATTCCATAATTGTTATTTACTGACGGCATAAGGTATATGGGCTCCGCGCCGGAGATAATAACGCCGTAGTGGACCGATTTGTGACAGTTCCTGTCGAGGATCACCGAATCGCCGGGTTTAACGAGCGTTTGAAGCAATATTTTATTCGAAGTGGAAGTGCCGTTCGTTGAAAAAAAGGTATAACGCGCTGAAAAAGCCCGCGCCGCAAGTTCCTGCGCCTCTTTTATAACGCCTTTAGGCTCTAAAAGCGAATCGAGCATCGGAACGGAAACGGAAATATCGGAAGCGAAGAGATTCTGTCCGAAAAATTCATAATAATCCTTGACCCACGGCGAATTTTTAACGGAATAACCCGAAGCGTGCCCGGGCGTGTGCCACGCGTCATTTGATTTTCTTGAATATTCGACGAGCTTTTCGAAGAAAGGGGCGCGCTGTTTCGAATTTATGACCTCCGCCTTTATTTTATGGGCTATATCGTCAAAATCCTTGTCGCCCTTGTAAAAATATCCGTTGACGTTCTCGCCGTCCAGAATATTTTTAGCGTCTTTTTCTTCGGTGCACAAAAAGATATTCACGTCATGGCGGATCCTTAAAAACTGGCGGAACATGTCGCCGCTCCATATCATCCCGGAACCGGAACGATCCACCGGGACCTCCCATTCGGACAGCACCGCGTGAATAGAGCCGTCGCTTTTAAGGCAGGCAAGCGCGTCCGAAAAACACGCCGCCGAAACGACCTTCAATCCGCGGCTTTGAAGTTCGCGCGACACTTCTTCAAGAGTCGCAAGATCCGGGTCCAGTATAAGAACTTTATATTCCATAATTTCCTCATCTCATTTCACAAACTGTATATAAGGCTCGTCGCGAGCGCAGCCATGCCTTCGCCGCGGCCTAAAAATCCCATTTTTTCGTTGGTAGTGGCTTTCACTCCGATGCGTGATTCTTCGATACCGAGCGCGGCTGCAAGGTTTTTTTTCATCGCCGGAACATGCGAAATTATCTTCGGCCGCTCAGATATGAGTACAAGATCCGTGTTCATAACTTTATAACCGTTGTCCGCGAGAAGAGCGCGCACCTTTTCAAGCAGCCGTATGCTTGAAATATTTTTAAAATTATTATCGGTGTTCGGAAAGTAATATCCAATATCAAAAAGCCCCGCCGCGCCAAGCATCGAATCCATAAGCGCGTGGATCATCACGTCGGCGTCGGAGTGGCCGTCAAGGCCGTATTCGCAGGGGATCTCAACTCCGCAGAGCACGAGTTTTCTACCCTTTTCAATTTTGTGGACATCATAACCGATGCCAGTTCTTATATCCGTAATGTTCATCTGACGGGATCACCCTTTATATTTAATTTTTGAGACCAGCTTTTCTGCCGCGGCGCGAGATCGAGAGTCCGCGCCGGTAATATCTTCGACCGAGGGGAAATCAATATTTTTTTTCACGAAAATATCCATAACGCCGCGCACGATCTTTGCAATATCAGTAAAAGCTATCTTTTTATGAAGAAACTCACGGACCGCGACCTCATTCGCCGCGTTCATCACGGTCGGAAGCGTTCCGCCGGCCGAGGCGGCCTCATAGGCGTATTTTAAAGCCGGGAAAGTTTCTGTGTCGGGCTTTTCAAAAGTAAGGCTTTTCATTTCAAGGAAATCAAAACTTTTAATAAAATCCACGCCGGCGCGTTCTGGGTATGAAAGCGCGTAATTGATCGGGATCCTCATGTCGGGATAACCGAGCTGGGCGAACACCGATCCGTCGTTTAATTCGACCATCGAGTGAATTATCGACTGCGGGTGGATTATAACGTCGATCTTTTCAAGCGGAAGGCCGAAAAGCCACATGGCTTCTATAACTTCCAGCCCCTTATTCATGAGCGTAGCCGAATCGACGGTAATTTTAGCGCCCATGCTCCAGTTGGGATGACGCAGCGCGTCCTCGACTTTGACGCTTTCAAGCATTTTTTTCGTGTGCGAGCGGAACGGCCCGCCGGAAGCCGTTATTATAACGCGGCGGAGCTTTTCGGGATCGACGCCGTCTAAAAGCTGAAAGATAGCGCTGTGCTCGGAATCGATAGGAATGATCTTCACGCGCTTCTTTTTCGCCTCGGCCATAACGATCCGGCCGCCGCAAACGATGGTTTCCTTATTCGCGAGGCATACCTTCTTTTTTTTATCGATAGCCGCAAGCGTGGGCATGAGGCCTATGCCGCCGACGACTGAAATGACAGCTATATCGGCTTTTTTATGGGATGCCGCCCGGACGTTGCCGTCCTCGCCTGAATAAACGGCGATGCCGCCAAGGCCGAGTTTTTTTAACGCGTGGCGGAGTTCGTCCCGCAAAAGTTCGGAATAAACGGAAACGAAAGAAGGCCTGAATTCTTCGGCCTGTTCCAGAAGGACCTTCAGGCTGGCGTTACAGGTAAGCCCTAAAACTTTATATTTTTCAGGATCGCGTCTTATGACATCGAGCGCCGAACGGCCGATAGAGCCGGTAGAGCCGATTATAACAACATTTTGTCCCATCCGATAGCCTTTCTGGTCCTTGTAAGTATAACCTTATAGGTTTTCGAGAATTTTCTGTGCATCTCCGTCTGTATCCGCTCCAGATGCATGCCGAGGCTTTCTTCGCTTTCTCCCGGATCTAACATCGTATAAACGGTGGACCCGGAACCGCTCATCATGGTCACGGGATATCCCATCTGGATCAGCGTATCCTTTAATTCGCGGATCTGGTGTTTTCTATTGAAAACAGGCTCCTCGAGCTTGTTGTATAAAAGTTTTGAAAGGGCGTCGTATTTACCCGCCCCAAGCGCTTCGACGAGGTTTCCGATCCGCCGGCTGACCGCGTCGCGAACCTTTTCTTCCGCGGGGCCGCTTAACTCGGAAAGGTTATACTTGATATGGTTCTGAACGGCGTTATACGCGTCGCGCGAAGAAACCTCGAAATTCGGATAGACAAGCACCACGGGATAAGACGGCAGGTCATAAAAAGATATGAATTTATCGCCGGTATTGCCGCAGTGGGCGCAGCCGCCCTCTAAGAGAAAAGCCACGTCCGCGCCGGTAGCGGAGGCTATTTTTCTGAGCTTCTCGCTTTCCATGTTAAAGCCTAAAAGGTAATTTAACGCGCGTATCGCGCACGCGGCGTTCGAGGAACCGCCGGCCAGGCCAGCTCCAGCCGGTATATTTTTCTGGAATACGATATATAAATTATGCGATTCCTCAAGTTTTTTGAACGGCACGCAATCGAAGAATTTTTTGACCGCTATCAGAAGCGTGTTGGTGTTATCGAGCGGTACGCTGAAACATTTTTCGTTTTCGTCATCGGCTATCATCGTGACCTTTATATTTTCGTTCACGAGGTTAACGACGCCGGAAACCGGTTTTTTAAAACCCAGTTTGAAAAGCTTCACCATATAATCCGCCGAATATTCATTTTTAGTGATATAGAAACTCAGCGTGTCGCAAAGCTCGAGCGTATTAAAAAGCGTTGCTATCTCATGGTATCCGTCCGGCAATTTTTTAATGACGTCGAGGAAAAAATTCACTTTCGCGTGCGAATTCATTTTTAATGGTTTGTTCAAAAGAAAATTTTCGTTGCTCATATTTTAATGAAAAACACTTCCTAATTTTAATTTCCCGGAGCGCGCAGGAACCGTATTTTGACCGCCGTTACAACTAATATCAGTTTTTTCCAATACTTTTATTTCATCAGTCCGCGGAGATGATCAAGGTCTTCCGGCGAAGTTATCTTGATGTTGGAAGCGCTTCCTTCGACGATGACGCATTTTTTATTAAAACTGAAGAGAAGCGAAGTTTCATCGGTGAATCCAGCCTTTTCAGCTCCGCCGCCCGCGGCTTTCAACGCGCAGTCATAAAGAGTTCCATACCTGAAAAGCTGCGGCGTCTGAACCCGCCATATTCCGGCGCGATCTTCATAACCTTTGATCTCAGAGCCGTGACCGGCGGCCCGGCACAGCGTATCGATACTTCCGGCCGCAAGAGTCGCGCCCTCAACATTCTTCATTCCCGACTTTTTCGTAATAAGCGCGGCGAGCAGCTCATTTATTTTGTCCACGGGAAAATTCGGCCTCGCCCCGTCATGGATAAAGACCAGATCGCCTTTCCCGCAGCCGTTTTCGCCGAGCGCTCGAAGGCCGTTCATAACGGAATCAAAACGCGCGGCGCCGCCAGGCGCGATAACGGACCAAAAATTTAACCCTTCTTTATAAAGAACTTTGACCGCTTTTTTTATTATCTTTTCACAAAAACCGGCGTCATCAGGCGATGCGACCACGACAAGGCCTTTTAACCCGCTAACCGAGCGCGCCAATTTCTCGACGGAATGAACGAGCGCCGGTTTTCCAGAAATATCGGCGTAAACCTTATTCTTTCCGGCAAGTCTGCCGCCCATTCGGGACGACCGGCCCGCCGCGACTATTATGGCGTATATCGAAACCGTTTCAGGGATCGGACCTTTTTTCATTTTAATTTCACTTCGAACCAAACGCGTGCCCTTAATAAGAAGGCTCTCTGTATATATAGCGCTCGCCGTCTTTTATTATTTCGTTGAGTTTTATCAGCGCTTCGAGAATGCGTTCTATATCGGCCGTCCGCGTTTCAACGCCGAATATGAAATCGGACGCCATAGCAAAATCGTCACGCGTTATAGGAACTATTTTAATGATCCTTTTAAGATATAAAAGATCGAGGCGCTGTTCGATCCCGGACATTTCACAATTTATTTTCATCGGCTGGGAATAGGTTATATAGGAAGAATCGACGCCTTCGAAAATCCCGCTGAATTTAAGCGCGGTAAAAATATTGGCGATGGCGCTTTTACTGAAGACCTGTTTGTTCTTGTCGTAGACCTCGCGCGCCAGATAATTGAGAGTACGCCGGGACTCGTCTTTGAATCCGGAGTAAACGTCAATAAAGGTTTTCGTTATTGATTGTTTCAGGGACGGCTGGATATATATCCCCATTTTTCTAAGACCGCGCTCTATCTGATAGCGCCTCGAATATGAAAGATTATTATTTACGATAGTGAATTTAGCCGTGGCGCAGATTATTTTGACGGCATGATTAAAGTCCCGCGCGTCGTATTTATCGAATTTAAAATTCGGAAACATTTTATGGAATATTTCCCATACTTTTTTGACAGGGACTGCCTTATCAAAAAAGTCATATTTTTCAAAAAGCTGTATGAAAAAATTGATGAGGTTAGACTGTTTGGATGCGCCCTGCGATTCGTCAGAAACCTTCGCGTCGGCCCTTGCGCCTTCGGAGCCGTTAGCGGCCGCGGGTTCGGTTATGACCGCCGGCACGTGGCCCGCCTCTTTGTTCCATGTCGCGTCGATGGATTTTATCATGGCTTCGACGCTCTTAAACCCGGTTTTTTCAAATTTGAACGAAGGGTCGAAATGTTTTATTATGGATACCATGTTATTCTTATTCGGATAAAGCCCGCGGTTTTTAATTATGGTGTAGGCTTTTCTGGCAAGCAGCATGTAATAATCGCCGTGATCGAGGGGCGGCGGTTCTTCGCTCTTTACGAGGTTCTCATAGAACACGAAACTGTCGCAGACCTTCGCGAGCATGAGGGATGTGTTATTTTTAGAGGATATTATAATGACCGTTTTGCCGTATTCCTTGAGCTTTAAAACAAGAGGGATGAAATCGGCGTCGCCCGTTACAAAAACGAAGACGCCGATGTTGTGCCTTGAAAAAGCGACCTCCATGGCGTCTACCGTTATGGAAATGTCGTTCCCTTTTTTATCGCTCAGATTGAAACGCGGCCTGTCGATAAGTTCGACGTAATAGGCCGCCATTTCAGCTCTGTGGACCGCGTCGCGAACCCAGTCGCCGTAAGCGCGTTTTTTAGCTATCCAGCCGAAACTTTCGGCATAGTCAAAAATTATTCGCGGATCGACCTTCTGGTTGTCGTAGTCAAAAAAAATCGCGACCTGTGAGTTGTTTTCATTCATTATCTTAGAAGAACAGCGTCGTTCCGAAATTTATGAGCTTTGTTTTATCCCTGCGGTTCGTTGGATATGCGTCACCGGGCGTGAAAACGCCGTAGTTGAAGTAAACGAGCGTATCCGAGAAAACGCGCCATGTAAGATACATATCGTAGGCGTTTCCGAGGTTCTTATTAGCAACGGTAGCTACCGAGTCGGACATAAGTCCTGTGCTGCTGTCCTTGGTGTAAATGAAATATTTGGCGCCCAGCTGAAGCTCTCTCGTCAATTCATTTTTGTAGAAAGGCTTGAAGAAACCGCCGAATTTAATTACGTTAACGTTTGAAAAACGCGGATGGAGAGCGAGACCGAGGTCATATATACCGTAGGTCATGAAGTTTTTATCATTTGTTCCGGCAGTGTTTCCGCCGATGACGTTCGTGACGGAATTTCTGTCCGGATCGCCTGAAGCGTGAGCGTATTCAAGCGTGTAAAAGGTTTTTTTAGGATCGTTCATAACATAATATTCGGTCCCGAGATAATACGCGTTAGCGTTTATCTTGTCGGTCGAAGTATTCGTGTTGGAAGCGGCGGTTTTTCCGCCCTGCAGAACGGCCTCGAAATAATAAGGCCAGTTAGGCTTGAAGCTTCCTTCAAGACCCATGCCGAAGTAATTAGCGTCATAATTGAAATCTTTTACGTTAGCCGGTATCTTGACGGCGCCGTCTTTTTCAAAAAGCAGATAGCCGTATAATTTTTTGTTTTTAAGAGCCAGATAATCAGCCTGAATTCCGTAGAAATCACGGTAGCTTCTGTTCAAAAAACCGCCGTTGCTCTGGTCCACGTTCGTTTCGCGGGGCTGCGTGCGGGCCGCGAAACCTTTAAGGTACCATTTAGGAAGAGCTTTAGTGTAAGATATACCGTCATTAACGCCGGCATAGGTCATGCCGCGGCCGACGCTTAAGAACTGGCGGCCAATTTTCAGCGAAACGTTCGGGCGCCTCTGGAAGGTGTAATAGAGCATGTCGAATTTCAGTCCGATGTTGCGGGAATTCGGAACCGCGAGCGAATTGTCGCCTTTAAGGTTCAGACGGGCGTAACGAAGTCTCATGTAATAGCTGTCGTTGTTATCGAGTTTCTTGCTGACGTAAAATCTGAGATCCGGAGAATCGGCGCCGGTCGGAGAATCGACTATCGCGTCCGATTTGTCCTCGTTCATAAATTTATAATAGTTGTAGCTTAAAACAAGGCCCCAACGGCCGCCGGTTTCTTTAGGAAGCAGTATGCTCATATCGTTGGATGATGTCAAAAGGCCTTCGATATTGGCTGAAGTAGGAATATTGCTTTCCTGTTTTTTAAGGTCTTCGTCTGCATAATTTTCGCTCTGTTTAGCCTTTTTAGCTTTAGCTTCGGAAGATGCGGGCTGAACGGGCCATTCTGCCGCTTCGGCTTTAGTCTTCGAAGCCGCGCTTTCATTTTTCATCTCGAGCTTGAGTTCATCTATCGCAATAACCGGAGTTTTTTCTTCGGCCGCGGCTTTTTTAACCGCTTTCTTTTCCGATTTTTTAACTGTGTTTTTAGCTGATGCCGCTTTTTTGGTTTGTTTCGGCGCTTCGATCTTTTCCTGCGCCGCTCCAAGCGACGGAGTTAAAAATGTAACGGCGAGAAACGCTGGTGCCAAAAATTTTATTAAAGCTTTTTTCATTTTTAAAATTCCCCTGCCTTCAAAATTTTTATAAAGACTTATTTTTTTCACTCTGGTATTCTTTAGCTTTGTATATTACTGAAATAAGTTCGGGACCGCTCATTTTATCGCGTTCCGAAGCTTCCGACATAACGCCCTGGTATATAAGTTCGCGAAGGCAGTTTCTCGTTGACGTTCCGGCCGTTCTGATAAGAAGCCCGCCGCGAAGTCCGAGCGCACGGTGGAATAACATAGCCGCGAAACCTTTTCTTAACAGCTCTTTCGGATATATCTGAGTGCGTTCCGGAACGATCTTCGCATCTTTCAGGAATTTGACCTTATCGTCTAAAGCCAGGCCTTCCGGAGACTTGTTTTTAAATATTAAGAGCACGTCAAGCAGATCTTCAACTATGGCCTGTTTCTTTTCCATGAGAACAAATATATAGGCCGCGCCGGTCTCTTTAACCGGGGCTTCTTTTACGACGTTAACCTCGGAAGTAAGAGGAACTTCCGTAACCGCTGAAATTTCTTTAACTGATTCTTTTTTAGCTTTTTTTACTTTTTTGGCTTTCTTTGTTTTTTTAGTTTTTTTAACCTGGACGGGTTTCTTTTCGCTTACGGTTTTCTGATCAGGCGAGGCGGTCTTCTGATCTTCCGCCGCCATAACGGTGAACGGCGAGGCAAGAAGCGCGGCTGCCGTTAAAAACGCTAAAAATAAATACTGGACACGAAAATTCTTTACCAATTTTATCACTCCCTGTTTTTATTTCCATCTAACGGTCAGTTTACCCATTTCTTCCTGCTGAACTATGTCTTCTACTATCGAGGTCACGCTGTCTTCAGGGCCGCTGGCTCCAGAAGAAGGAACAAGGTTCGCCTGACGATTGCCTTCGTCTTCTTCTTTGGTGGTGGATTCGTTGACAACGTCAGCATGCGATTCATTACGAACGATTTCCGTGTTACCTTTCGGCGCTTCCTGAGCATCTTCAGTGACCTGCGTTTTCTGATCCTTCGAAACCTGGGTCGACTGACCAGTGCTCGTAGTTACGTCGACGACGCCTGAGATGGTGCTGTTTTCAGTTCCGAATCCCGGCTGGGTCGTTATGTCCATTTCGGTTCCGCGAACGGATATAGTAGAAACCGGCGTTTTAACCTGGAACTGTGTCTTGGTATCAACGTCTTTATGAACGGTGGCCTTTACCGAACCGTTATAAAGAGTAACTTCGGCGTCGACCTTTTTAAGTTCGGTCGAGAACTTATTGATCTGGATCTTTGAAAGCTCTTTCACTTTCATTTTTGATTTGTCGATGAATTCAAGTTCGCAATTCGACTCGAAAGCGGTCATTAAATAGGCTCCCTCGGGAAGTTCCTGATTTGCGGACGCCTTTCCCCATTCGCTTTTGTCGTCTTTTTTTACGGTAACATCGCCTTCCAGCGCGACTATTTTCGCGGACATGGTCTGGGCGAAACCGTTCGCAGACATAACCAGAAGCGTCAGTACTGCAATAAATGCAAGCACGGTCAACCTCGATGCACTTTTCATGTTCATTTCCTCCGTCATTATATATTAATAAATTACTATTCCATTTATTTCGGCTAATCTTGCGTTGGATGAATCTCTGAGGGCGAAGTCGAGAGTGGTATAATCCGAAAGTTCTATTAATCTTACAAAACCGTTCAGCGAACCTTCGGTCACGACCAATTTATTCGCGCCCGGCGAGAAAACGCCCGACGGATTGGTCAAATTAAAAAGGGTCTTGGTGGTTACCTGGCTTATGATAGTGCCCTGGGGATAATCGAGCGTCATCGAATTAGACGCCACGACGTTATTCATCGAACCGTCCGAAAAAATATAGGACTGGATCACGTCGGTGTAGTTCTTAAGCACATATGCCTTCGGTCCGTATGACGCATGGTCGACGACGGATAAGAAGGGTGTGTAATTCGGAAGTGAAGCGGCGAAACCAGCCTGCGCGCTCCATTGTTTAACGCCGTCCGAAATTTTATGGATCCCCGTGCCGTTTACTTCGGCAACGATCACGTCAGAGCTTCCCGGATAAAAATCCATGCCGCAGACGTTGGACGGGAATGATATAGCGGTTTCCGTGGTCCCGGTCTTATTCACGAGCGTCGTAAAATTAACAGGAACTACCTGATTACCGGCTGTTACATAAAGCCGTCCGCTTGAGAATTCAAGCATATTGGATACTTCGGCGCTGACGCCGGAAAGGGTCGTAAAGACATCTATCGTTTGAGCGGCGGTGGCGTTCGAAATATCCCATCTGAGAATATTTTGTACGCCGGTAGTGATGGATTTGACGGCAAGGTAAATATAACTGCCGTCCAGTGAAGGGGAAAAGGACACAACCTTATAAGACGCGTCGGGAAGAGAAGTCGAAAGATCGTATGGCTGGGCCGTGGATGGAGAATTGGTGTTAAGGTTAGTTACTATGGTTATTTTATTGGAAGTTTCCAGGACGAAAACTTTATCTTTAGCGGTATTTTTAGGATGCACGCCTTTTATAAGCCTTATTCCGCTGTTGAACGGAAGCGTCCACCTCGCGAACGGGCTGTCGTTATAATTATAGAGAGTGCCCGGATTACTGATGAACATGTTCATGCCCGAAAACATTCCGTTAGGCGAAACGACTTCGGAAGTAAACGAGAGCGATCCGTAAGCCGAGGTCGCGACGATCGTATAAGTTCCGGGAAGCCAGCTTGAAGGTATCGGAATTCCGGCAAAGAAACTGCGGCCGGATATTATGATGCCCACGGTGTCTAAGTATATCGTTCCGGAGGGTCCCGTTATTTTAAGGCCGACCTCTCCGGTGTTAAGGCTTTCGGCTATAGCGCCGGTATTATCGTTCACGCTCGTAACGGCGCTGAAAAAGGTCCCGACTATCAAACGCGGATTTGGTTCGATATTCCAGGCAAGTTTGGTCGGAACGGGGCCGGCCGCTTTTAGAGTGATATCGAAATATGCGCTTGCAAGACCGGACGAGCTCACCGAAAGCGTATACAGACCGGCGGCGGCTTTTATTATGATATTTTCAAACGTAGCCTGGCCCGTGAAATTTCCGGAAGCCAGCGTGGTCGATTCCGCCGTATTTTTATTGACAAGCGTCAAGGTAGTGGCGAATGGACCGCCGGTAGCCATTAATCCTTTAGCATCGCGAAATTCAGCGACGATCTTCGGAAGCGGCAGGTCTAAAGCTAATTCAGCCGGAGGAGCCGTGATCCATACTATCACGGAAGCCGGGGCCGCGCTTATGGTTATATCAGCCGAAACGCCTGCAAGACCGGACGAATTCACCGAAAGAGTGTAATTCCCGCTCACGGCGTTTATTGTAATAAATTCGAACATGGCCTGGCTCGAAAAACTTTCGGAAGCCAAAGTGAACGACTCCTCCGTAGTTTTATTGACAAGAGTTAAGGTCGTGACGAAAGGCCCGGCCGTTACAGGCAGATCGGAAGCGTCGCGGAATTCGGCGACGATCTTGGGAAGCTGCTGGCCGGAAGCTAATTCGGCGACCGGAGCCGTGATCCAGACGATTTTCGTAGCCGCGCCGGCTGTTTTAGTTATATTGATGTTACTCGAGTAAATCGGCGTAAGATTTCCCATTGTAAAGCGAACACGAGCCGCCGTGGCTGAAATATTAGGCACGGTTCCGGAAAAAGTGGCGACGCCGGAAGAAACCGGCGCAGTTATCGCTTCGGTCCCGGCTATAAGATTTCCGCTGAGATCGACAAGTTCGGCAGTAACGATACCGGAAGAAGCAGTGAATATGTTCCCGTTCTGATCGAGCACGTTAACCTGCACCGACGGGTAGGCCGAGCCGCCCTGTAAAGTGGCGGGAATAGCCGTGATAAGCGATAACGAGGAAGGCACCGGTATAACGACGACCGTAACAGTTATGGCGTTACTTAAAACAGGATTGATCGAACCCGAAACCGCTTTTATTCTCACAGCGCCTGAAAATTCAGGGACTTTCACTCCGGAAAACAAAGCAATACCGGAAACGGCTTTTACCATGGCTGTGGCTGAATTCGGCACAGTACTACCGGAAGAATCAACGAAAGATATTGAAACGTCATCGGAAGATCCGCTCATTAAGTTTCCAAGCTGATCCAAAAGACGGACGCTGAAATCAGGAAGAACTGTTCCGGCCTGTGCGGATGACAAAGGCTGAGTATAAAAATCGGCGCCGGTCAGGACAAGAGCCGTCGTGCTGAAATCAGAAGAAATATTAGGGACGCCGGTGAACGAAACGACCAGTTTGAACTGGCCTGAAGCCGCGGGCGCCATAACGCCGCTGAAAGTGGCGACGCCGTTTTTAACTTCAGCCGTATATGGCGAACCGACAGCCGTTTCACTAAGATCGGTGAATTTAGCCGTAGCCGTTCCGGAGGCCGTAGCGAGAAAAATATCGTACTGATCTGAAACTTTGATCGAAAATGCGTTAAGAGCAGAACCGGCTATTTTACTTGTTTGCGGAGCCGTTTCAAAACTTATTTTATTCGGGTAAAGCTGCGCCAGTTCGACGAACAATTCGGCGGTATCGCTGACATCGATGAACGAAGAGCCGGTGCCGAAAAAAGAGTAAGTCATGTTTTCTGAGGGGTAGGTGATTACCGCTCTGGCTGTTACCGAATAAGTGCCGTCATCCGTCACGTTATCAAAAGTGAAGCTGCCGTTTTGATAGAGGGCCGTTTCACTTCTATGATAA
>CAZKCG010000068.1:0-26287 GCA_964551445.1 uncultured bacterium
GAAGCCTGTACGAACCGAAGCGGGCTATGACAAAAGAACCCCCGGCGTCCCTTTCGGCGGCATTGCCGTCCGGCGATATAAGCGCGCATTTGTCCGTAACGCCTGCGAGGTCCGGTTTTATCGTTAGAACGGCGCCGGATGAAATAGGCTTTAGATCATTCGGCATGATGTCGATCCCGAAATACGCGCCTTCGTCTTTGACCGACATATAAGCCGGCTGGCCCGAAGTGATGGGGTTTTCAGAATTTACGGCGATGCGGCCGCTTTTAAATTCCAGGACCGAATTTTTTGAATCCATGGGAAATTTATAGAGCTCGCCGCCCGACGCGCCGTCTGCCATTATTGAATTTCCGGCGATATCAACCGCGCTGATCTGATAATTGATCATTCCCCTGCCGTAATCCGAAACGCGGTAATTATAATAATAAACGATCGAACCGGCTGAGAGCCTCGAGATCATGGCCACGCTCGCCGTCGCGCCGGCGCCGTCATTGACGAAAAGCTGCGCCTGGACAAGTTTTCTGTCAGATTCGACAACGAACATGAGTATGCCGGGAAGAAGCACGGACGAATAAACGCCGTGCGTTATGGCCGGAACGCTCCTTTTAAGCCTGACCTCGGCGGTGAGTTCGACGCCCGCCGTATCTGAAGGCGCGACCCTTATCGAAATATCGGACGCGACCTCTTCGCCGGCGTTAAAAATATACTGCCGTGAAAGTTTCTGAAGATATGAGTAATTATAGGGCCGGATGGTGCTCGCGACTATCTGTTTCGTGACCCGCGAGCCGTCGGCAGTATTGAAAGATACAAAGACGGATTCGGTATCTTCGACATAATTCACGAATTCGGAATATATGACGTTCACCTGTATCTCGCCGTTATTTATCTCTTCGGGAACGACCTTGAGGGCACGGTCTTTCACGCCCTTTATCTGGAATTTGTCCGTCGCGTACTCCCGGCGGTATTCGCCGTCCTCGAGAATGAATCTGGCGAAATATGAATCAGCGTCAAGTATGGCTAGATCTTTTGCTTTTATTTTCATTTCAAAATAATTCGAGGAGATCTTTTTCGGTGCGAATAAAGGCGTGTCGTCAAGTATTTTAACCGAATTTTTGGCGAAGATGCCTTCTTTGGACAGGATCACGGAAAGCTTTGTAAATTGAGGGTTGAAATGGCCGAAGGTGGCTTTTATGAGTATCTCGTCGCTCGCGAGTTTAACGCCGGAATCATAGTTGGACGAACCGATCGCGACCTCGTAATTTGAAAGATAGGCGTAGGGCATGTTGAAAATAACCGGCTGGGTTTCGCTGTTTTCGGCGGCCATGTTTATTCTGTATTCATTTAAGGCGCCGTTGTAAAAATTTTTGAGATTCGATGAGAACCTGCTGAATTCCTTCGCGAAAAACCCGCTTTCAATGTCGGAATATAAGGGGCGCACGAGCTCCACGCGGAATGCGCTGTTGCGCGAATCGTTGGCGTAGCCATAGAATGTGCGGTCGGGCATGTTCTCGTTGACATGATATACGAGTATGCCGTTTCCGCGGCTTAAAAGGGGAGGAAGGTCCTCGTCGAAAGAACCTCTCGTTTTATAACGGTTCTCAAACAGAAGATATTCGCGGCCCGATGTTCCGGCCACTTCAGCTCTTACAACCTCGGCGGCGGTTCCGCTGTCTTTGACCGAGGCCGAAACGATAGGTATCTCAAGATTATCGGTCCCGATATATTGCGGCTTTATCCATCCGAGAAGGATCCTTTCATAGGCCGTAGGATATGAAGGCGTTTCGCCGGGCAGCCTTGGAAAAACACCGTTCCAGGCGCCGCGGTCCATTAACGACCAGCTGCCGAGGATCGAACGGCCGGTGTATGTGTCGTAGGCGTCAAAAAGGCCCAGATCGTGGCCGAGTTCATGGCAGAGAACGCCTATGGGAGAATCGGCGGCGATCATTATGTAATCGTTTATAACGACATTTTTCGTGCGCACCGCGGTGACCAGATTAAAACGGTGGCTCCAGATATCGTCCGGATCCCCGGTGCGTTCCTGGCCGCGGCCGCTGTGTATTATGACTATATGAAGCTCAAATGGCGAAACTATTCCGTCATGGTCGGTGTCGAATTTCGAAAGGTCCATGAGATCGGCGGCGTTTTGAATGGCCTCCTGCGCGAGTGATGAAATGTTCGGCGAATCTATGCTTTCAAAAGCCTGCTGGTCGGCGCCCCATTCTTTATAACTTTTAGAGCTTCTGAACCAGTAGGCCGAGGCGTCGGAGGCTTTTGAGTATTTGGCGACCTCGCCCTTGAAATTGAGTTTTCCGCGGGAGACCTCGCTGTAGTAGAGGTTTACGCTGCGCATATTCTCATCGAAAAGAAGGTCGGTATAATATTTCGGGGAACGGTATTTTTTTTCGAGGCCGGTAAAAGGGCGGTCATCGAAATCGACAAGGATGGTCAGAATGTTATGCGTCCCGACCGCCGGACGCAGCTGTTCATATGGCCGGCTTTCGGTAAAAGCCCGGTCCGGTGCCCGAAGCGGACTTTGCCGCGCCTGCTTTTCTCTCGAGCGCAGAACGAAACTCGCGTAATTGGCGGCGGCCTTTTCATTCATGGGGGGCATATGGCAGGTGCAGAGCTCGCGGGCGAAGGCGGCGGCGCAAAATGTCGCGGGCATGAGAACTGATGATATTATAAATATTGGCAGTATAAAAATTATTAATATAATTATTTTTTTTAACATATCCATAATCTTTTCGGAAAATTAATTAAATTCATTAAATTTTAATCTTCGCGTTAATCAATTTCAAAAAATTCCGATAGGTATCATGTTTGAAAGCGAAATTTGAATTTTTCATAAAAAACCCGTTCACGCGGGATACATTAAGGAGTTGAGAACCCTATGGCAGAAACTCAAACCACGGAATTAAAAGTAAGATATGACGAAGACCACGATACGCTCAACGTTTCACTCGGCGATCTGAACGACGGCTTTCTGGTAGAGATGGAGCCTAATTTCACGCTGAAATTATCCATCGAGACGGGCGAGGTCATCGGTTACACTATCAGGGAATATTCAAATAACGTGCATAAAAACAAGGTATGGTCTAAAAAATTAAGCGTCCCAATCGAAAAAGATTACGACGGAGCGTTTTACGGACAGATGGTAAGCAGGAAAAAGAAAGTAGCATAATGTTTCGGCCGGGCTTAAAGATCCGGCTGAAATAGACGTACACCGGGACAAAAAAAGAGGCCGCTATCGCAAGGTAACGGCCTCTTTTTTTATTTGAATTGATCATTTTGTGCATCCGCCGGCGATCGTGCACGAAGGCGATCACGAAAAATTACCGCCGCGTTTAAAACTTGCCGGCACGAACGGTCCCGCCACCCACAAAATTTATTTTTTAACGGCGGAGTTGTTCACGCATTCTATTATTATCTTGCCGTCTTTGTATTCCAGTTTATTTACGCTGAAAGTTACGCCGTTCATCGTGACCTGATTCGAAGACCCTTCGGGGAGTTTCGCCATTTTTTTTATCTGGCCGATCATTGCGCTTAAAAGGGCGGCGGGGAATTTTATCTTGCCGAACTGGCTTTCCCAGACGGTATATTCTATTTTCCGCTCGGCGTTCACCGTGGCTTTCGCGGAAAGCATGAAAAAAGATTCGAATTTCAAGATCTTTGCGACGCCCATAAGTCTTATGCCGTCGGGAATGACCTTTAACTTGACCTCCCTGAATTCGGCCTGGCCTTTGGGGTCTTTTACGAACGGGAGGTTTTTCGCGATGAACGAATTAAGCTCCATTTCTTTGAGATGTATCTCGACTGTGCCGCCTTTTTTGATATAATCGAAAAATTCCGCGACGTGTTTTTCAAGCAGTTTCCCGCTTTCATCCGAAACGAGGAGCGAGGCCATCTCTTTTTTCACTTCGTCGCCGGCCGCGAAAAATTTATTGACGCTTTCGGGGCCGGAATAAATGACATAGGCGATAACGGCGGCGAAAACCGCGAAAATAAAGCTGGACATGAAAAAACAGCCCGAGCATGAACAGGAGCAGCAGCCTTTTTGGGGCGGAGGGGCGGTATTTTGTTTCGGCGCGGCGCCGGCGGCCGTAAGTTCGGCTCCGCAGTGTTTACAGAAATTAGATTCCTGTTCGTTGGGCCTTCCGCACTGTGAACAATACATATCGTTTATTTCCGTCCCTTTTATTTTTTTATGTATTATACAAAAATTGAAAAAATATGTAAAGAAATAAATTGCCGTTTTTTAAAAAGCGGCCCGGGCGCATTGGGTGAAGACATCCCGCACACGCCCGGGTCGTTTAAATATTAGTATATAGTGATATTATGTTACGAATGAAGCGCATTAAATCTTATTTTAACGCGGCATGCCGCCGTTTTATTTGTTTATCCTTACGAACCTTATGTTAGCGCCCTGGCCGTTAGGCGCGAACGCCTGAAGATCGGCCTGCGACGGATAAACATAGACAGCGCCGCCGGGCGCGAGCTTCACGCCGTCAACTGAAAGAGGCGCCTGCACTGCCGATGAAGCCGAGAAATCGAAATAGGCTTTGCCGTCGGCGGCTTTGAGGAGCCTGTCGGCGCCGTAGCCGTATATGCCGTCGCCGTTGATAAGATTTGCCATGCGATAACCTCTGAGCAGGTCCGCGAATGTCGGGAATTTCCCTTCGCCCTGAGTTTTCATGACTTCTTCCACGGCCGTATAGTCGCCCTTATCGTTGGTATATATATGTTTGAACATTGTCTCGCGGTCCTTCGACTGGTTCTTAATATACTGAAAGAATGTGTATGAGAGTCCATAAGCCTCGTCGTCGCCCTCAACCGGCCATACGCAAAGGGTTCTGGTTCCGTTCTTGAGTTTATTGGCGGCGTCATTTTTAAAAGTGTTCAGGCGGTCGCCGCCCGGAACGCCGGACACAAGCTGTTCGGCCGATTCGGCGAGGCCTTCGTCCATCCATGAATCCATGGCGGCGCGCTTGTTTATGATAACGCGCTGGCCGTGGTTTATCAAATGCTGAAACTCGTGAGAGATGGTCCTTATCATTTCGGGATCGAGCGGATCCGCTTTATTGGCGCCGCCCCAGCCGATATTCATGTAGAAAACTTCCATATCGTTGCCCTGGCCCGGAGCGAGATCGACCGAGTGGAAATATCCCATAGTGGTCTCGCTGGCCATGTTATAGTAGAATATTACGACCTTTCCGTTGTCGTCAACGTCGGTCGGAGCGCCGAAAGAATCGACCATCTTCTGATGTATCTTGGTATCGAATTCAACGCCGACCTTGTTCCAGTCAACCGTCGTTACAGCCGTATCATCAAGATAAATAAGGCATTTAGATGTCGCCGTGCCGTATTTAAGAGTTGATGGATATTCCTTCGTGGTGTTGTTGTCATTGACCTTGAAATTATAGTTGGTCACCGTTTCCGTGAGTTTCGTTCCGGCGAAATTCGGAGCGCCCGGGCCTCTTGAAGTTCCCGAACGGTAGGGAAGGTCTTTTATCATCGAACGCGAGGGCGCCGAGAACGCGAATGAAACCGGCGAAAGAGCGGCGACGTTAGCCGGCAGAGTACCTACCGCTTCGTTCTCTCCGCCTTCGGCAACGCCGCTGACGTTAAGCGCAATAAGGGCCTTTTTCGCGAAAGACGGCACGGTTACGTCCATTAGAGGGCCGTTGACGACCGGCGGCTGATCGTTCAAATTGATGGTGAGCGTGAAAGGCGCCGTCTTTTGCTGGCCGTTCTCGTTATATGAAACGGTGAATTCGGCTTTTCCGGCGGCCGCCGGGGCGGTATATACCTTTCCGGCCAGAGTTCCGGCCTGGCCGACTGCGAGAGCCCACACGGCGTCGAGAGAAACGGCGGAAACGCTGTTATCGTTATATTTCGCCGTGATGATTATCGACGCAAGGTCATAGTTAGCGCTTGCGAGAACGACGTCGCTAGTCTTTGAGAGCGTTATCATTTCAAGGGTTTTCGTCGCCTGGGACTGGACGTTAAGCGTGAACTGGACCGTTTTCGACACGCCGGCTTCGGTATAAGTGACGGTGAAAAGGACTGCGCCTGCGTCAGCGGAAGCGGTGTATGTTTTTCCGTCAAGAGTTCCCTTTTGATCCGGGGCGAGAGCCCAAACGGCTTTATCCGTAACGCCGAGGGTCTGGTCCGTCGTATAATTGGCGTTAACTTTTATCTGATTAAGATCGAATGTTCCGGAAACCGGAAGTATCTCGACGGTTTTCGAAAGAGTTATGCCGGTGAGCGTTTTAACCGGAGCAATGATAGTGCCGTCGCCTATCTGAATGCTGGCTCCGTCAAGGTTCATCGTCGTATCATTCGCTACATTTATGAAGTAAGCTTCTCCGGCTTTTATCGTGACGTCTATGCCGTCGACGAGATTCGGTTCGCCCGCTCCTGAATTTGCGACCTGAATGAATGAACCGGAAGCGGCGCTCCATTTGTACATCGCTTTTATAGCGGCCGATCTTTTTATAAGGTCGCTGAATTTTATTAATTCACTGACCTTCGAGAAACCGGCGAGATTAAAACCGGCTTTAAGAGAGATATTTCCTATTACTGGAACGCCCGATCCGGCAACCGTCAACGAAACAGGAGCGTTGGCGCTTATTATATAGCCCCTGCCGATGTTAAGCGAGGTGAGCGTGCCTTCGCCGGCGGTCAAAAAGCTTCCTGACGCGGCGCTATAGCCGTATATTTCGGTTATCGCGGGATTCTGGACTTTCATATCCGCGGGCGTCAAAGATGGTTTCAATCCGAAACTGACGAAGTTGAAACCGGCCTTGAGCGAATACGTACCGACATCGATTTGCGCATAAGCAATTGAAAAAAGGGCGGCGAGGATCACGAGGGCGGCGAGAGATTTTCTTAACATTACATTTCCTCCGTTTATGTTTTTGTTTTTAAAAACAAAATCCAATCAGCCAATCCGGATGAACGAGGTCCGGATTAGAATCGGAATTATAAATTAAAAAATATAATTTGTCAATTACAAGTTTTAATTTTTCCGGAAATTATTAACAGGCTGAAAAAATCTTTTTATTTTTTTCAGGCTTCGTTTGCCGAACGGCTATTCGTATGATCCGCTTTCGTCTTCTTCCGTTCCAGCGGCCTCTTTCGGACGCCTCATTATGGTGTGCGCGTTCTTATCGACCTGAACCAGCATGCCTTTGAGGTATCTGCCTTCGGGAAATGCCGAACTGAACGGATGATCGGGCGACGGGCCCACCGTATAAAGCACTTTAAGGATCGCTCCGGATTCGCGGCCGGAATTGAAAACTACCGACTGGAAGATCTTTTCGCTTACAAGACCGGAGCATGAGAACGTGAATAAAAATCCGCCGTGCGAGATAGCCTGTATGGCGAGTTTGTTAAGATCGCCGTAGGTCCTGTAGGCGCGGGGAAGTTCGAGCTTGTTCGCGGCGAGTTTGGCCGGATCGAGTATTATAAGATCGTATTTATCGCCCTTTTCAACGGCCGCGCGCAGATAATCGAACACGTTCATGTGAATGAATTCGAGCTGGCATTCGTTGCTTTTGGCGTTCTTTTTAGCGAGCGCGAGAGCGTCGGCGTCCAGATCGACGCACGTTACCTTTTTAGCGCCGTTCTTTTTCATCGATATGCCGAACCCGCCGCTGTAGCAGCAGAGATCGAGAACATTGAGATCCTTCGCCATTTCGGCCGCGAGCCTGCGGTTATATTTTTGATCCAGAAAAAAGCCCGTCTTCTGGCCGGATTCGAAATCCACGGCGAATTTGACGCCGAACTCGTTTATCTGGGTACGCCCTTTCGCCGGATATTTGCGGGCTTCGGCGGTATAGTCGGAGCCGTCCTTGGCGCAGGCTTTATCGTCAGGGCTCACCATTACGCGTACGCCCGGATACAATTCGCCGAGGGACAGCGCGATCCAGTCCATTATCTCGCCGCCGTAGCCGCCGCAATAAGGCTTTATCATGATATGGTCGTTGAATTTATCGATTATAAGGCCGGGAAGGCCGTCGGATTCACTGTGAACAAGCCTGTAGCAGTCGCTGTGGGCCGATATTCCCAGGAAACGCTCGCGCAGGTTCTTTAATTCAAGGAGCCTTTTATGAAAAAAAGCGCGGGTTATGTCCTCGTCGGAATAAGTGAAAAGTCTTATAGTTATTGTGCTTTTAGGATTGAAAATACCGATGCCGACAAAACTGCCTGTTTTATCGACGACACGGACGATCGAGGGCCGATTGAATCCCTTCGCCGGCATCTTTACCATCTTGCGAAATACCCACTGATGGCAGGAATTTCTGCCTATTTTAAGTTCTATGGTTCTTTTTTCCATTAATATCCTCCGGATGCTGACTGTTTATGATTATAATTTTTTTCGAAAAATAAAGTATGCCAGATTATACACTAAGTCGGTTAAAAAATAAAGAGCTCTTTACTATTTCGTATGAAACCGATGTTTTGTAAAATCACATGATTTGACAACAAAAATTATTTCTTGTATAATCATAAAAATATTTCTTGTATTTTGACTTTTTTCAACTATATAAATCAAAAAAGCAAAGAGGTGTTGAGTATGCGTGCTATCCCAAAAACGATGTTTTCGATTCTCTTATTATCTTGTTTTATGGCCCTTATCGCCTTTCAAACAGTTTCTTTCGCGGCTGAAAAACCGCTGAATTATCCCGAGCTGATCGCAAAAACGCAGGCCGAGATATCACAATTGCTTGAAAAAATAAAAACCGTGGACGCTAAATCGGACAATTTCGACAAAACATTATTTCTTGAACTGAAAAGCCGCATGAGCTCATGGCATCTTAATCTTAAAGCGTATGCGTTCAAAAACGAACAATTTAAAAGATTCGTCGGGTCGCCGCTGGTCACGCGCATGCAGTCGAACGTAGATTTATTGCTGGAAGCGATCTGCCGCCAGAAAAAATTAAATGTAACGCTCTTTAATAATTTCACCAATAACGCGGGTCAGCTTTTAAATATGATCGACAGAGCCTTACAAACAACCGTACCCGCAGTTACGAACAAAATCAATATAAATATTTCAACCCCTGATAACATATCCAGACACTATGATCCTGAGCATATCGGCCATTCTCATCAATGCCCCAACTGCAAAAAAGAATACCATCAGCCCGGAGATATGGGCCCCGGCTCGCCCGGCACAGCCTGCCCGTTTTGCGGGTTTTCCGACCAGCAAACTTCAGCTTTTCAAAAGTGCGGTTTCTGCAAAGGGTCAGGCTCTCAGCCCGGCTCGCCAAGCTACGAACATAAGCCGTGTCAGGTATGCGGAGGCTGCGGAAACATCCAGGCGACCGATAAAGCGTGCAATTTTTGCAAGGGATCGGGATTTCAGCCCGGGGCGCCGAGTTATGAATATAAGCCATGCCAGACATGCGGAGGCTGCGGATGGTTCAGGGGCAATCCCAACCCTGCGCCAGCAGCTCAATATAAGTCATGCAATTATTGTAAAGGGAACGGACTTCAGCCCGGAGCGCCAAGCTACGAACACAAGCCATGCTCCGTATGCGGAGGCGCAGGAATAGTCCAGGCGACCGACAAGCCGTGTAATTTCTGTAAAGGAACCGGCTTTAAACCGGGAGCGCCAAGTTATGAATATAAGCCATGCCAGACATGCGGAGGCTGCGGATGGTTCAGAGGAACCGCTTATCCGTCGCCCACGCTTCAGTATAAATCATGTGGTTACTGTAAAGGAAAGGGTTCTCAGCCGGGAGCGCCAAGTTATGAATATAAGTCCTGTACGGCATGCGGCGGGTACGGAATTATCGAAACGCCCGGAATATCGTGCAATTTTTGTAAAGGGAACGGGTTCCAGCCAGGTGCGCCGAGTTACGAATATAAGCCATGTCAGTGCTGCCTCGGCGGCGGATGGTTCAAGACGACCGTTTATTCGACGCCGTCAGCTCAATATAAGCCGTGCAATTTTTGTAAAGGTAACGGATTCCAGCCAGGTGCGCCAAGTTACGAATACAAAGCATGCATATCATGCGGCGGTTTCGGAACCGTCGAAACGCCCGGAATGCCATGCAGTTTTTGCCGCGGAACAGGTTCTCAGCCCAACACGCCGAGTTATGAATATAAGCCATGCACCGTATGCGCCGGAGCGGGATGGATGCGCTATCACAGATAAAAGCAAATGAAGATAAGATCGAGCGCGGTTTTATGCGGCCGCGCCGGAGCTCAAACCGCGTAATTCTTTAATATCGATACAAACGCGTGGTTTTGAATCGCAAATATTAAGTGATAGATCTGACATTATGACTTTTGAAAACAATCGTACAGGAGGCCGGCCGGATAATGGCCGGCCTTCCTGCTCTGACAGGCCTTTGTTATACAAAGTCGCGGCATGAAATAATAAGATTCAAATTTTAACGACATTATCGGGAGCTGCATTAACATGAACAACAACAAAGTAAAATTTTTGAACGGAAGGATACCGGCGCTTTTGTGCTTCGAAGAAAGCCCGGAAATAGCGGCGAAACGAGGCACGATACTTTTCTATCACGGCCTTACGGTCCGTAAAGAAACAAATCTGAAAGAATTAGAAAGCCTCGCATCACGGGGATTTCTGGCCATAGGCATCGACAACGCCGGCCACGGCGAGCGCGCCTTCGATCATTCAAAATTCGAAGACGACGTAAAAAATGAAGTTTTTCTTGAGATGGTCCGCGATACGGTAAACGAGATACCCGAACTGATAAACGAACTCATCGGCATGCGTCTGGCATATCCTTCAAAAATAGGCGTTTGCGGCATTTCAATGGGAGGGTTCATAACTTACGGAGCCGTCGCTCTCGATAAAAGGATAGCGGCGGCGGCGCCGATACTCGGTTCGCCTTTGTGGGACGGGCCCGGTTCGCCGCATTTGGCGCCGGAGAAATTTTCCCCGACCGCTGTTTTATCCCAGAACGCCGGCTCCGATGAATGCGTCGCGCCGGAGCATGCCAGGAATTTCCACAAGATCCTCGAAAAATATTATGCCGGAAAAAAAGAAAACATTCAATATATAGAATATGCCGGCGAAGCGCATATGGCGAGCGAAGGCGCGTGGAACATTCTATGGGGCAAAGCCCTCGGCTGGCTGGATGAAAAGATAAAATAATTAACGCCGGCGCCGGTATCGGTTAAATACAAAAGCCGGAAATTCAAATAGCGAGCTCTGTTTTGAAAACACTAAAATAAATAAAAGAGCGTACACGCAGTAATTAAAAAGGCCCTCTTTCGAGAGCCTTTTTCGTAGTTGTTCATATTTTTTTCACGCCCGCGTTTTCTCATTTCTTCAAAAAGCGCCGCGGAGGTTTTACTTAATGGAGACGGCGGGAGTTGAACCCGCGTCCGAAGAACGTCTTCAATCCTGTTCTACATTGCTTAGCCCGCGATTAATTTCAAACCAAAATGGTCCGCAGACAGCACCTATTTGGCCCAATACGTCTTATGATGATCTGCTACGGTAAAACGTCCAAACCGTAACCGATACCCGGACTTAAGTGACACCCCTAATTCCACCCCGGACGCCAGACTTAGGGATGAACGCCGTTAATTAAGCGGCGAGTGGAAGTTCGTCGTAGTTTGCGACTATTGTTTTGCCTGTTTTAATAGACAGACTCTATGCAACGCCCAGAATAGCCTCAGTTCCCCGTCGAAACCCTGCGTCCCCATATTCGATTTTTAAAAAGCCGTATATATGACTTAAAAACAATAACATAGGGACAACTTATGGTTGCCCCTATGTTTTTTAGTTAATCGGGGTGAAAGGAGTCGAACCTTCGACCTCTTGGTCCCGAACCAAGCACGCTAAACCACTGCGCTACACCCCGGTTGTTGTTTGTTTCTTAAATATACCACAAATAATGAAAGTTTGTCAATTTTTATTTTTTATTTGTATCATTTAATTTTCCGGGACATCGGCCTGCGGCAAGGAGAAAACTTTTCAAAGCCGATAGCAAGATTCGGGTTAACTTTTACTGATTTTTATGGTAAAATAAAATGCGTTGGATACAGGAAAACTATCGCGGTATCAACCGGCGACATAAGGAAACGGAACCGCGAAATTCTTCAAACGCTTTTAAATAAAATTATATTAAAATTAGTTGGAGGTTCAAAATGAGATCTTTAAAGGCTTTTATAGTTTGTTCGATAGCGGCGGCCTTGTTTTTAGCCATGGCGCATGTCGTTCACGCCGGAACGCCTGACGCGAGGCTGCTGCTGCTAAACTATTCCGATACCGATTCTGACGCGCCTCTTTGCCGGGCCATTGAAAAAGCGGTTAAAAGAACCGCCGGAATCGGGATCGAGGTCATATCTAAAAAAACTCACGCGGAACTTGAATACGCGCTTATAAAAGGGGAATACGATATCGCCGTACTTCCGCCAAGACTCTTTCTTATTAATTCCAACAAGATCGAATATTCGCCGGCCGCAATGTACTGCCTCGACTCGGCGGTTTACAGAGCCGCCGTTTTCGCATCTAAAAGATCGGGCATCGAAAAGCTCGAAGATCTTCCGGCGGAGACATCGGTCCTATTCGTCGATCCATTTTCGGCGTCGGGCTTCGTCGTCCCGTATATAGGTTTGAGAACTCTTCTTAAATCGGAAGATCTCGCGAAGCTCAAATTCGAAGGGTTTTCGGGATCGCACTCGGCGTCGGTTAAAAAACTCGCGGCGGGCGAGGTGGACCTCATCGTTTCTTATTCGACCCTCGGAACCGATCTGAAAGAAAAAGGCGCGGACATTAAAAATATCTGTGAATTCAAAACGGATATACCAAACGACATATTGGTCGTTTCAAACGATTTTTCAAATAAGCTTTCAGCGAAAAAACGCAGGGCGCTGGCAGGGGCGCTGTCTTCTTTAAGATATCGCGGACGGGCCATGACCACAAAATACAGCGGCAGGCGCATTCAGGAATTCGCCGATTTCTCGGCGGCTCTGGATTCGGCCGGCAGGAACGGAAAAATAAGGATATCGGTACCGAAGGAAGCGCTCGCAGGTTACATGAGTAAGACGGGGGATGAAAAGCTGGCGCTTGCGGCTATCGTAAAGGTCGCGGGGTACGCCATGAAAAGCGATTCGGAAATTTCCTTCGAGGCGAAGTGCGTTGAAAATATGGAGTCGGCGGTATGGGACGTTATTTCAGGTGACTCGGCGTTCATATTCGCCGGACGCGGGCCGCTGCCCGATATCTCCAGACGGTTTCCGCGTCTTGCGGGAGACGAATTCGGGTTTTACGGTTTCAGATAGGCTCATTTTCTTTTTATCTTTAAAAGGCGTTTCGTAAAACCTTCCGGCTCATCGGGAGGTTTAGCGCCCTCATCTTTATCCGAAGAACTTTTCACTTCCGTATCCGATGCGGAAGAACCGGGCGAAACGCCCCCGGTAGCGCTTGAAGGCTCCGCCGGCCCATCCGTTTTCAATGCAGCATTTTCACGCTTTTTTTCCGAAGCGGCCGGTTTGAATCTGTTTTTTATATTCAAAAGGCTTCCCATGACCTCGCTGTGTTCACTCTGTTGCGTAGAAAGGGCGGAAAGCTCGTCATTTGGGGCCTGAAACATTTCCATGAACCTTTTTTTAATTCGCGTAAGGATCCCGTCCGCGAGATCGACGCGCCACAAAAATATCTCGATAAGAAATAATATGATCGCGATCTGAAGCAGATGATCTCTGACGCCGACGCTTTTTCTTCTGTCGGGATTTTCACCTTCGACGGCCCATTTCTCTATATCAGTATCCGATATGACCCGGCCGCCGGTAGAAGCCGCTATGTCCGATAAGATAGCCGATCCCTTTCCGGCATCGATATATTCGTTGGAATAAGGATAAGAATAGCCAAAGACCGTATGATAATTTTCGCCGTCGCCGCTTTTCTGATTCAAAGAAAAAAAGTAGGTGCCTTCTCCGCCGAGTTTATATTCCGCCGAATAAGTTCCGGCCCTTGACTGAACGACCTCGACCGTAGATTGGCCGCCGGCGGGGGACGTCACCCAAAGAGCGGACCTTAGAAAATTGATGTACTGTTTCCCGGCGTTCACGGTTTTAAAAGTTATCTTCAATTTTTCGGCGTTCCGATCGACGCTCCAGGAAACGTTAGGCGAAAACTCTTCGCGTAAAAGATACTTAACGGTATTCGTCAAAAAAAGCGGAAACTTGTCCCAGGCCGTAAAAGCGCCGCCCCAGCGCCCGTAAAAATCGAATGTCGCGGCCGCGGTCTTTCCCAGCCCGCACTGCATGGACGCGATAACAGGATCGTTGTTTTTAGCCTTCAGATAAAGCGTGGCGTTTGGTTTTATCGTGGAAGCTACGTAGCCCGCAAGCTCCGGCATCGAAGCGATGTCGGAGGCGGTAAAACCGTTGAAGAGCGGAAAGCCGTTAACGAATTTAGGAACGAATTTCTCTTCCACGATAAGATTGCGGGAGCTTTTAAGAGTCTCCTGAACGAATATGGAAGGCAGGGAACTCGCGTCCTCGGAAAAATAAAAACGGCCGCCGCCGAGCCGGGCAAGACCTTCAAGAAAGGGGACGTCAGCGTCGCGGCCGAGAGCGACGGCGGATAGAGTTACCTTATCGTTCTTAAACTTTGAGACGAGCTCGTTAAAAGACGCGCCGGAAGTTATTCCATCGGTGAGTACAACTATGTGCTTGGTGGTGACCTTGAGTTCTTTCAATGATTTATGCGCCTCTTCAAGCGCGCCGTACATGGAAGTGCCGCCCGACGCCACAAGTTCGGAAACCTTTTGAATTATCTCGCCTTTATCCGAAGCGTTGACAGGCGTCACGATCCACTTCGCCGCGTCATCGAAAGCAATGACGCCCGCTATATCTTTCGGAAGCAGAAGCCCGACGGAAGCTATGACGGCCTCTTTCGCCAGGCCTATTTTATTAAGCCTTTCATTTTCATTGCCGTATGAGAGTTCCGACATGGAACCTGATTTATCTACCACGAATATTATGGCGCAGGAAACGATCTTTGACTTGTCGTTTATATCCATCGTAACGGGCGCGAGTTCCTCGAGCGGGGTCGTCATGTAGCCGCCGTTTCCGAATGATCTGTCGCCGCCGAGAATTAAAAGGCCGCCGCCGAGATCGGTCACGTAATTTTTCAGGGCGGTGACCGCGCGTTTCTTCAATGAAAAAAAGTCGACGTCATTTAATACTATAAGCCTGTATTGCAAAAGGCGCTCTATGGAATTAGGAAGCGATCCCGGTTCGGCCGTTTCGGCCGTAAATCCCTGAGATGAAAAAAGCTGTTTGACCGCGGCGCATTTATCGGGATCCGAAACTATGAGTATCTTCGGAAGGCCGGATGCGTCAGTATACGCGTACATCGTGTTATTATGCACGTTCTTGTCAACGGGATCTTCCACGAACGCAGTATATTTGGAATAACCGATGCCGGGCACGCTGTCATGGAATTTAAACGGGTTAAACCCTTTGTTCAGATCTACCTTGAAATTGGCTATCAGCGTGTCGTCGCGATAGATCCTCAGCGCCGAATTTTTTATGCCGTCGGCACCTTTCAGCTCGATGACGGCGCTTCCCTCGAATTTCCGGCCGGCGACTATCGAAGGCGGGACGGCGAGCGACGAAAGTATGATATCCGTACTCACGGGCCTCGCGAACCTGTATGGATAAACTTCGATGCCGAGAGCTTTCAGGCGGCCGACGGAATTTTTATAGTTTCCTGAAGTTTCCTCGCCGTCAGTGTAGAGTATCATCTTATTCGATGACCCCTCCGAAACAAGGGCCGATGAGAATTCCAGGGCCGATTCAAGGTTGGTCGCGCTTCCGCCGACCTCGGATTTCGGCGCTCTGATAAGCTGCCTTTCGCTCGTTATATTAATTTTTTCAAGCATCGGCTTTTCGCCGAATGAGATGTACTGCGCGGACGAACTCTTATCGATAAGCGCACGCTCCAGGAAAGCCGCCGCGCTTTTAAGCGCTTTCGGAATATTTTCCTTCATCGACCAGGAATTATCCAGCGCCACTATATAATTAACGCCTCGATACGGCAGGGATATCTTTATATCGAAAAAAGCCATCATAAGCACGATCACCGCAGCGAGCCGAAGCGCAAATATTGCCCGCCTCTTGGCTTTACCCTCATACAAAAGCACCGGCGACGAGGAATAGATCCTGTAAACAATATATGCCGCCGTTAAAAGCGACGCGTAATAAAGCGCTTCTGAAAAGATCATTTTGGCCCCGTCTTTCTGAAGAAGGTCCGGTTGTTCTGATAGATCCAGTCGAGCAGCAATATGGCGGAAGCGAGCAATATAAGAAACGGCGAATATGATATATGCGTTCTTTCAAATTCTTTTTCTTTAACGGCGGCCTGATCGCCCTTCTTTTCCATTGGCTTCGAAGGCTTTATTGAAAGAGATCTTCCGGCGGGCGGATTTATGAAGAAGTTATATAAAAGAGCATCATCTTTTTTGCCGTCTGAAGACGGCTCCAGAGCTTTGTACCAGCCGCAAAGTTTGAATTCAGGGAGCTTTATAAGCGAAGCGCCCCTCACGCCGGAAACTTTCATCAAAGACGCCTTCCCGGAGTCCGCCGCATGTTGAATGAGTATCTCATCGTCTTTTGGAGTTTTCGCGAATTTTTTGAGTTTAAGATAATTTTGGGTTTCGATATTCAGATTTTCGCTCGCGGCCGAATTCATCCGGCATATATTGACGATGTTGTTAAAAAAAACGGGGAAGGCTATCTTCAAAGGAAAATTGGATATTTTCGGATCGAAAAGGCCTATAAAAAGGTTCGAATTAGAACTGAAGGAACGCATGAAAACGGGTATTCCGGAACCGCCGTAAGCGATCTCGGAAAAGTCCCCGGTCGAAACTGCTTTTTTCATCTGATGGATGTATATATCCGAAAGATCCACGCCGCGGAGGTATTCGAAAGGAACCGAAGGCGTTTTCATTCCGACGCCCGAAACAGGCTGGCCGTATTTTATACCCATAAACCCTTCAGCGGGATCGAATATAATAAAATTAACGCATTTATATTTTCCGATATTTAAAGTTTCCGAAGTATCGTCAATGACCGCCAGATCATATTCACGGCCCCTGTATATCCCTTTCGGAACGTCAGGCTCCCTGACCACGATATCCGTGCCGCCTATCGATTCGAGAACCGCCCTGTAAAAATATGGGCGCTCGGACATTACCAGTATCTTGAAACGCGAGTCGAAATTAGCCGAAATGACGCGGGTATCGTCAGACGCAAGAGCGTCGTTGGAAGTAATGGACACGACCGCTTCAGAAGGCGGGCTTCCGTATTTTTTAAGAACCTTCGACTCGGCGTCATTCGGGGCTATGGTCAGCACCGAATTGAACATCTTCTGACCGTCGATCTCGACCGTGACCGGCACGGCGGCTTCCCTGCCCGAATAATTTTTGACCGTGAAAAAAATATTATATCCGGTCGATCCATTCTCAGTTTCCGGCGATATATCGAACTCGGTTATCCCGATATTTTTGTCGCCGGAGCCTATTCTGTGATAGAAAAACGGCACCCTGCCTGTGCTTCCCTGCGAGCCGGCGATCGCGTATGAGGCGAAATCGGAAAAAATATGTATCTCCGGCTCTATTCCTTCGGATGTCATTCCCTCCGCCAGAGAGAGGGCGAGGCGCCAATCCGGCAGCCTGTCAGTGGCGGTTATGCCATTTATGATCTTATAAAGCTCAGAGCGGCCGGTCTCGGAAGCCGCCAAAAGCTTCGGCCGGTCGGCGAATTCGATAACGCTGATATATGAATTTGAGTTCGCGCCTATGACCGATATAGCCTCTTCCCTGGCAAGCTCTATGCGCGTCGCGCCGCCTGGTTCCTTAGCCGACATGGTTATGGAGTTATCCACGAGGATTATCATCTTTTTACGCATCAAAGAAACCCCCTGCCGGCCGGGGTTCATAAGCGCGAGCGCCAGAAGTACCAGAAAAAATATTTCGAGCGCGAGAAGAACATTGGACGAAAGTCTTTTGAAAAGAGAGGAACCGCGATTATCGGCCGTGATCTTCCGGAGAAAATAAACGCTTGGAAAGCGCATATTCCTCCGGTTGAGCTTTAACATATAAAGCGTGACCAGAACGGGGACCGACGCGAAAAATATTGAGCCCGCAAGGGACTGAAATTCTATCATAAAATATCTAAACCGTGAAACCGGACCTCAAAATAATATTTTTAACCGCGTCGACCGGATCGTCGCCGCAGACCATCTTTTTATAAAAACCGCCGTACTTGAAACTCTTTTTTTCTATGTCGGCGCAAAAGCCGGCCATTTCCGCCGCATACGCGGCTGCCACCTCAGGCGTCATGGAAACCTCTACGAATTCTCCGCTCTCGCAATCCTCGAATTTAAATTCACCGGTGCCGGGAACCGCGAGATCGTCGGCGCAAAGCACCTGTATCAGGCAAAAGTTATGCGAAAGGCCTATCCTTGAAACGGCGTCAAGTATGGAAAGCCCGCCGTCCATAAAATCGGATATGACGAATAATATCCCGCGCCTTTTATGCGCGGTGAAAAGATCGCTCAGAGCCCTGTCCATGCGCGTCTCGCGGCCGGCCGCGGCGCCCGCGAAAAAATCGGCGAACCGGGCGTTCATGTCGGCCCGGCCGACCGCTACCGATCTTTTTATCTTTTCGGCGAAATCTATCATCACTACCTTGTTGAACCCTGAAACGGCTATATGAGCGAGCGAATACGCGAGTTTCATGGCAAGCTGCGATTTGGTATCCGGAGCGCCGAAACTCATGGAAGCCGATGAATCGACCATTATATAAATATTATTTTCCCGGGTCTCGGAAAAGACCTTCAGAAAGACCTTGTTAAGGCGGAAAGAAGAATTCCAGTCGATGAATTTGATATCCTCGCCCTCGGAATAATTTTTCAAATGCGACACTTCTATCCCATGACCGTAATATCTGGAACGGTTCTCGCCGAAGCGGAGTCCCCGCGCCTTATTTTTTACCACGAGCCTTATCGACTCGAGGCGTTTTATGAAATTGGCGTCTTCCCAGAAAAACATAACGGCATCCGGGCCTTTTTATCAGGCCAGTATCTGAGGGATGATCGAAGCGGCGGTAACGCCCTCCGCGAGTCCCTCGAAATTAAGTATCATCCTGTGGTTTAAAACGTTAGCCGCGACTGATCTGAGATCGTCGTACGACACATTTACCCGGCCGTCGATGAGCGCCCTGACCTTCGAGGTCATTATAAGCGAGATAAGCCCGCGCGGAGACGCGCCGAACTTGACGTATTTTTTGACGTGCGCGGGCGCTTCCTTATAATCATGATGTGATCTTTTAATGACGTTGATAGCGTAATTCTTGACGTCGTCCGCCAGAATGACGCGCTTAACGAGCGCCTGCATCTTCAATATCTCTTCGCGGCTTATCACCGCTTCGACCGCCGGCATTTCAGATACCGTGAACCGGTCCACGATGACGCCGAGCTGCTCGAAGGTCGGATATGGAAGGTTGATCTTCATCATGAACCTGTCGAGCTGGGCTTCCGGAAGAGGAAAGGTCCCTTCCATTTCTAGCGGGTTCTCTGTAGCAAGAACGAAGAACGGCTGTTCAAGGGTGAAGCGCATATTGGAAACGGTGACGGTGCCTTCGGCCATACATTCTAAAAGAGCGGACTGCGTTTTAGGCGTGGCCCTGTTTATCTCGTCGGCGAGCAGGACGTTGCAGAAAACCGGCCCTTCGTTGAATTTAAGATGGCGCGCGCCGCTTCCGTCCTCAACCAGGACATGGCTTCCCAGAACATCCGACGGCATAAGATCGGGCGTGAACTGTATGCGCTTGAATTTGAGCGAGAAAACATCAGCCACGGTTTTTACGAGCTGGGTCTTTCCTATCCCGGGAACGCCTTCTAAAAGAACATGGCCGCCAGCGAAAAGCGAGAACAATACCATTTCGATGATATCGTTATAACCGGCTATTCTTTTCGATATCTCGGTTTTAACTCTTTTGAATACATCCCGAAAAAGCGCCACGTCCTGTTCGGCTCCGCAGGCCACGGCGTCCAACGATCTATTTTCCGGCATTTTTACCTCCACTTTTACTGTCGTAGTCGTTATTTAATTTTTTAAAATAGTCTGAAACGGATCTTTTAAGTTCGTCAGGAACCGCCTCTGAAGAAACGAATGAATCCACGCTGCCGCTTTCGCTTTTGATAAAGCCGGTAACTTCGGCATGCGCTTCACCCGGAGCCGGAAGGCTCTTGCCCTCGATGGTCATGGTGCCGACCTTCGTATCGTTAATTCCTTCGACCTTTGTTTTTTCGGTCTTGACGTCCTGGCGTTCCCCTGCGAAAAGCGCTTCCCACTGGCCTGATTTAACCGGTTTTTTCCCGGACGACTCGCGGCTTTGAGGCACCATGAGAGGAGCGTCCTGGCCTTCTTCGCGCAAATTAGAAGAGCCGACGCCGGCTTTCGGGACGGAGATACCTAGTGATTCAGCAGTAATTTTACCGCTGCCTTTCCCCTTGCCCTTTCCTTTGCCGTCACCGCCCTGACCGTTCTTGCCTTCTTTTCCGCCCGCGCCTTCCTTGCCTTCTTTTCCTGCGCCGTCCTTACCTTCGCCGGACGCTTTCTGGCCGTCGCCTTCTTCGCCCTTTGAATTCTGAGCGTCTTCACCGTCTTTCGCGTTCTGTTGGTCTTTACTACTCTGAGATTCCGCCTCTTCGCTCATGGCATTAAGGCCCGCGTATAATTCCTGAAGCGCTTTATCCGTCTTGAGTTTTTCAAGAAGCTCTTTTCCGGACATCCTGCTCATCTGTTTGAGCGTCGATTTCTGATCGGCATTAAGCGGTTTTCCCTGTCCGCCTTTCGGCGTTCCGTCCCGGCCGTCGGTAGAAGGCGAATCGGCCATGGATTTTTTTATGGCCTCCTTTTTCGCCTCGAGCATGGCTGAAAGGTCGCTGATCTCTTTTTCTATCTTTTTAAAATTCTTGTCGTTTGAACTTTTGAGGTAATCGTCCACCATTTTTTTCAGGCTCGCGATCTTCTCCTGCGCCATTTTTTTATCGTCGGCGGAAAAAGGATTTTCTCCTTCCTTACCGGTCAAAGCGTTATTGACCTCGCTCTCTATTTTAGATAATTCATCGGCGACGCCTTTTGAGTTCTTTTCGTTCTGGATATTCTTCAGCTTATCTGAAGCGTCCTTAAGCGCTCCGGCAAGTTCTTTTTCGGTGAGCGGGTCTTTAAGCTTCTGCTGGACTTTTTTCAGTTCCGCGAGCGCGTCAGGAAGCGAAGTAATATTCTTTTCCTTCGCATCGATTATTTTATCCACTATTTCCGCCGCGTCTTTTTTTATTTCCTTCTTTTCGGCGCTCTGAGTCTTCGCGGGCTTACTCCGGACCTGTCCGGCCTGATAGTTAATATAAAAATTAACCGCCGCAAGAATTAAACAGACGAAGACCAGACGGCGGTGAAACGAAGTTAAATGAGCTCCTTTTTTTTGAAAGGTATCGTTAAAAACCGTATCGTTTTTTAATATATCGCCGGCACTTGCGGATAACTTTTCATAAAAATCCTTCCGGGCAATTGCCGCAATTTCATCATCGGGGGCGATATCCGGGCGCGATGCGGCCTCATAGTGAGTGACGGCTCTCTCCTTCATGTCCAAAACTTCATCGATCTTTCTGTAATGATCTTTTTTTTCGATCTTTTTAAACGCGGCGCTTATGTAAATAAGCAAAGGGACGATCACTGCCGCGGCCGGAAGCGCATACCAGAAGGCGGCGTGAAGCGTTATAAAAAAAGAAACCGCCGTAAAGATCAAAACGGCTGAGAGAAAAGGCGAAATTAACGGCTGGAATTTTTCGACGAAGCGATTATGCCGGGACAGCGAATCAAGTTTTTTTAAAATATCATTTTCCATATTGGCCTTTCCCGAAAAATCCAAGCAGGGCTGAAGTCAATACGTCGATATCATGTTTTTCATTATAAATGCCGAAAGATATCCTGATAGCGCCCATCCCGTATTCAAGAGGAGTTCCGGCCGCCTCTATCACGTGCGACATGGTGGCGCCGCCGGATGAATTGCAGGCCGATCCGGCTGAAACCATTATGTTTCGCGCCGAAAGATATTCAAGCATGCTCTCGGCGGCGGCGTCTTTGAAGCAGACGCTCACGGTCGAAGCCACGGAAGAAACTTTAAGCGAATTATATCTGATGTCAATATTTTCTTTTTTGAATATTTCGAATTTATTATATAGATAGTCGCGGAGTATTTCACAATGCAGTATGCGTTTCTCTATATCCGTAACGGCCGCTGAAGCGGCGGCGGCCATAGCGGCTATCGCGGCGACGTTCGAAGTTCCGGCGCGGAGCCCGAACTCGTGACCGCCGCCCAGAACTCTGGGGTTAAGCCTTGTGCCTCGCCTGACATATAGAAGGCCGGCGCCCTTCGGGCCGTAAAATTTATGGGCCGAGAGGGCCAGCATATCTACGCCGAGATCGTCAACGGCTATCGGGACCTTTCCGAATCCCTGAACGGCGTCGCAGAGAACGACGGCCCCTTTTTCAACGGCAATGGCGGCTAACTTTTTCACGGGCTGTATTGCGCCCGTTTCGTTATTTACGAGCATGAACGCCGCGAGGTCTATCTTTTCGATCCCTTCAAGAGCGGATACGAGATCTTCGGGATGAACGATGCCGTCCGCGCGGGGTTTTATAAATAAAGTTCTCGCGCCGTGTTTTTCAAGCTCGAGGAACGGATTAAGGACCGCGTGGTGCTCGATAGCCGTCGTAACGATAGTTTTTCCGCGAAGATCATCCTGCGAAAGGCTTTTCAATCCAAATACCGCCAGATTCAAAGACTCCGAGGCGCCGGAGGTGAAAATTATCTCACCCGGACCGGCATTCAAAAAAGACGCCATTTCGGACCTGGCCGAATCAACCGATGCTTTGGCGCGGGCGCCCGCGGCGTGAGCCGATGAAGTGTTGGCGAAATTATCGAAATAAAACTCTTCCATGGCGTTTCTGGCCTCAGGAAGAAGCGGCGTAGTAGCGTTATTATCAAGGTATATGATAGGTGAACGCTTCGCGGTCTGCAAAGCGGAACCCTTCATGGAAATACTTGTCTCATCAGATCTGTATACGCTTTTTAAATCCATGTCATCGCCTTTTTTATTTAATTTTCGCTTTTTCAAGGGCTTTGGCGAGAGATTCCTTGGCGAAGCCGGAAAGTTTTGACGAAGGCGGAACGAGCCTTAAAGTTATCTTCCACTCGTCAACGGCCATCTCCATATCGGACATTTCCTCGTAAGCTAAGCCCAGGTTATAGTGGACATAAGGATCGTTGGGATTAATGGTTATGACCTTTTTCCAGACCTTTAAAGCTCTGTCTATCTGGCCTTTTTCGTAATAAGCGAGCCCCAGATGGTATAACGAGTAATCGTCGTCGGGATTTATTATGCACGCGCGCTGGAATTCTTTTATGGCGTTGTCATACTGGCCGGTATCGTAAAAAGCGATCCCGATGTTCGTATGAGCGTAAACATCGTCGGGATTTAACGCAAGCGCTTTCTGAAAAGCGCCGATGGCTTTCTCGACCTCGCCCACGTTTTTATAGCATATCCCGAGGTTATAATGGCAGAACTCGTCGTCGGGATTTAATATCAGCGACCGTTCGAAATATTTTATGGCCTGGGCGAATTCTCCGCGTTTTTTATAGACGGCGCCGAGGCCGTACAGCGCGTACGAATGTTCAGGACGGGCGCTCAGGCACTGTTCAAAGGAGAGAATGGCGTTATCGCCCATATCTATGGCGCGGTACAGGTTTCCCATGAAATAATGAAGGTCGGGATCGTTAGGTTTTATTTCGAGCGCCTTTTTAAATATATCCAGCGATTTATGGATCTCGCCGTTATTTTTGTAGGTGACGCCGAGAAGCTGGTACGCCTGGATGTGATCGGGCTTAAGTTCGATCGCCTTTCTGAAATAATTCATCGCGTCCTCGGTCTGGCCGCGGTTCAGATGTATAAGGCCCAATTGAAAATATGCCTCGTGGAAATTTTTATCGAATTCTATAGCCTTTAAAAACTTTTCCGTGGCCAGGGCCGTCTCGCCTTTATTTCTATACGCTACTCCTAATTCGCAGATAGCTTCGATGTGTTCAGGTTTTATGGCTACGGTCTTTTCAAATTCGCATATAGCCTCGTCAAGAAGGCCGTTATCACGGTAGGCGAGGCCGAGATGGAAATGAGCGTCGAAGTTTTCGGGATGCATTTCAGACTTGCGCTTCCAGTCCTGGACCACGCCGTCGAATATGCCTTTCTGACGCATTATGACCTCGATATAATACTGAGAGTATTTATCGTCGGGCCTGGTATCGAGAACTTTTTCATACTCGATTATCGCTTCGTCCAGAAGCCCTTTGCTTTTATAAGAGCACGCGAGACGGTAGTGAGCGTCGGTATCGCTCGAATCGACGAGCAGGCGTTTTTTCAGTTCTTCGATCTGAATGTCAAGCTCGTCCCTTGTCTGTTTGTGAGACTTGTTGCCGCCGTAATGTTTCTTCAGTTCGTCGGCCTTTTTCCAGCAGGCCAGAGCCTCGTCGTATTCATTTTTTATATCGTGAAGGTTGCCGAGCAGATCGTAAGCATCGCCCAGAACGCTGTTGAGCGATATGGCGCGCAGAGCCTCGCCCTGAGCCTCCGAGAACATTCCCTTGTCTTTGTATACGTTGCCGAGCGCCATGTGCGCCAGCGCGTCATTGGGCGTGATCTCTATGGATTTAAGAAACGATATTATGGCGTCTTCCATGTTGCCTTTTTTGCGGGCGATCATGCCCAGCCAGTAATGGCAGTAGGGATATCTGGATGAAAGCGTTACGGTCTTTTGAAATTCCATTTTAGCGGTATCGTTCATGCCGCGGTGATAATAAGACAGGCCGAGATGGAAATGAGCGTCGGGATTTTCTTTGTTTATCGATATAGCGCGCTTGAATTCGCCGATGGCTTCTTCGTGTTTTCCCTGTTCGGCGAGCACTATGCCGAGATTGACATGGGCGTAAACGAAATTTTTATCGGTGATTATAGCCCTTTTGCAGTATTTTTCGGCGTCCGCGACGTTCCCTTTTGAAAAATGGGCCATTCCAAGCCTGGTCAGCGCGAAAGCGTCGTTCGGGTTCAATATGGTCGCTTTTTTCAACTGGAGTATGGCTTTGTCGAACTGGTCCTTCTGCTCGTAAGAAAGCGCAAGGTTATAATGAGCGAAAGCATAGTCGTGGTTCAACCTGACGGCTTTCTTCAAAGAGGTTATGGATTCTTCGACATCGCCCTTCATGCGCAGCGCGCGGCCGAGATGCGTGTAGGCGTAGCCGTAATTGGGATTAATGGAGATGGCTTCCTGGAACTGGACTATAGCTTCGTCGACGGCGCCTTCCATAAGGTACATGATGCCGAGATTGCAATGCGCGAAACAGTACTGCGGCCGGAGTTTTATAGCGCGTTTCACGGATATTTTAGCTTCCTGGAACATCCCCTTCGACTTATAACAGAGGCCCAGGAAGTTATACGCATAAGCGTCGTCCGGCTTAAGCTGTATAGCCTTTTTATAATTGCTTATGGCCTCGTCTATCATCCCGCGCACTTCGAAGATCTTGGCGAGCTGATAATAAGAATCAGGACTTTGCGGATCGTCCTCGATCTCACGGAATTTTGCTTTAATAATGTTGTCGTATTCCTTGTTTAACATGTTTACTCCCATCTCAAACCTAAATGCAGCGCGTCGTTTTTAAAACCGTTCCGCGCGGCTTCCGCTATCTCTTTTTTTATATTCGGATAAAATTTATAACTTAAAAATTCTTCTATATCGACGAAGCGGTGATCGATTATCCGCTCATCTTCGGAACCTTTAGGCCCGCCTCCGGTTATTTCCGAAAGAAAGGTCATGTGGACTATATGTCTTTCGCGCCCCGGATAGAGCGTTTCAGAGGTGAAAAGAAGCTTTAACGGACGGGCCTCATACCCCGTCTCTTCAAGCATCTCCCGCCTGACGCATTCCTCGATGGATTCGGACGCTTCGAGTCCGCCTCCGGGTAAAAGCCAGTAATCCCGGTCTTCCTTTTTATGGTGGACCAGGAGTATATAGTTCTGGCGCGCTACTAAATTGCCTAGTCGGCCGCGGCCAAAACCTTTTTTTATTTCCATATAAAAACTTCCCGTTACCGCTACTAAGTAATAACCAACATATTCTACTGAAAAGCCTTTCTTTTGGCCAGTTTACTACAAATCACAACCATTTTT
>CAZKCG010000069.1:0-26068 GCA_964551445.1 uncultured bacterium
AAAGATCGTCGGGGCAAGCCGGGCGGTCGTCGATCAACCAGACAAACACGAATTGAATATCCGGCAGGCATTGACTCAGAAATCAACTTTGCTATTGGCATTCGCGGTCATGGGTTCGTGGTGTCTGGGAAACGCAATCGGCTCCTGGTTACCCAGCTACTATAACCAGGTGTTTCATATGCCGCTGCAAAAGGCAAGTTCATTGTTGGCATTGATTACGGTCGGGGGGACCATCGCCTGCCTGAGCGGCGGGATATTGCCGGTACGACTGGGGAAACGCAGACCGTTCCTGATTCTATCCGGGATATTCATGGGCATAGCGGCATTATCGGCCGTCCTTTTTAACAATATGGTGGTGATATATTGCAGTATTTTCCTATTCGGAATATTCAGTAATCTGCAGACACCGAGCCTGTTTACCATTCCAATGGAATTACCGAATACCTCGCTGCGGGGCGGGGTGGCAATCATGTCGGTAATGCAATGCGGCGGAAACTTGGGTAACTTCTTCGGGCCGCTGCTGGTAGGTTACCTGGCAGACTTAACGGGATCATACTTACCGCCGGGACCGGCAGCGACGTAGCTATAAACGATCTGGCCGCTCTCGTTTCCGGAGGCCTGGTCCGCATCGATCACGTCCCTCATATACACCCGCAATCGGAGATACCCAAACTGCTCTGTGATTCGCGTCTCGCCTCGGAGATATTAAAGTGGTCGCCGAAGTTCGATCTCAGATCAGGCATAGAAATAATGAAAAAATTTTTAAGCAGGCGTTAAGTCATATCTGGTAAGACTTTCAAGCCGCGCCGGCGATTATCTGTGAGCTTCTTTTTCTTGACATTATAGCCATTATACTGTATATATTTATCCGGACGGTGATTGTAAAATGAAAAAAAATAAAATGTTGTTTCTTTATATTCTTTTATGTTTCTTATTAACTTTGACCGCGTCTTCCGACGCTCTGTCCGCTGAAGGAAAGAAGGCCGCGTCTTCTCAATTGAAAGTCGGTTACGTCGATCTTTCAACGCTTCTGGCTTTTCACCCTTACATGCAGTATTTTTCTTTCGAATCGAATGTCTTCATAAGACCCATAAAAGAAAAAACCGGCAAATCGGATCTTTTGAAACAGATCAGAGACCGCCAGGAAAAATATAAGATACTTCACGAGACAAAAGATACTGAAATGAAGCGTCTTCAGGAAGAATTTTCGACCGTCGAGAACGAGATAAATAAACTGCGCGTCAAGTTAAGCCGCGAACAGACGCTTTTAAATCAGAAATATTCCGACGACTACACTAAACTTTCGGCCGAGGCTGAAAAAAAGGAACGCACCGAGTTATATCATCGCGAGCTTTCGAAATTCGAGCAGGAATATTATAACGACAAAAAAAAATACGAGGAACAGAAATCAAAAATATCGGAACAGATGAACGAAATAATGCAAAAACTCCAGGAAGTTGACTATTTAAGCCGCAAGGACGGCGAGGATTTTTTCAACGGGATCGTTGCCGAGATAAATTCGGCAATTAAAGAGGCGGCCGACGAGAAAAAAATACCGGTCGTTTTAAATTCAAATTTTATATCGGTTTTTTCGCCGGCGAATTTCGCTACCCCCGGAAATTTCACTGAACAGAATTCAGACGCGAGGCTTGACAGCCTTCCGATGGCGAATTACACGTCGATCATCGACAATATCGAACAGCTCGAGTCGGCTTCGGCCACTTCCGAGGTGGAAACCAGTTCAGCGGCCTTAAGCAGCTACTGCAATACCTTTTTCGGCAGAAGGACCGAGATCGTCCGTTTGTTCTATAAAAGCGGGATACTTAATCAAATGGTGCTTATCGGCGGAGAAGATCTGACCATCGAAACGCTCGAGCGCATATTCTCGAAACATTCCATTCCTAAATCCAGAAGCGAAAAAATCATCAAGACAATACGCTCGCTTCTTTATAAAATGCCCGAAAATTTATAGTGACGGGATGTTAAATGAGTTTTTCCGACAGTTCTAAAAATATTTTCCCCCAGAATTTTACTGTCCTGATAGTAGACGACGAGGAATACATAATCGACTTCTTCAAAGAAGCCATAAGCTATTGGGGCTATAACGTTATCGGGGCTCAAAACGCAGCCGAGGCTCTTGATCTTATGCGTGAATCAAGGGTGCATCTGCTTATCACCGACAACAACATGGAAAATCCGGATGACGGAATGAAGCTGGCCCTTAAAGCCCGCGAACTTTTCCCTGATACGATAGTGTTTTTAATGACGGGACAGTACGTCGATGACGAAACGCTTAAATTCTGCGAGAACAATTTTATATCTTTTCTTCAGAAGCCCATAAGAACAAGCGAATTAAAGATACTCATCAAAAATACCGTCAGCAACTACAATAAACAGATCGAATACAAAAGCGACATTGAAGCGGCGCGGAAAATTATTGAAAGCACTTTTCCTAAATCGCTTCCTTCCTACAAGAACGTCGAATTTTTCAGTATCTATAAACCGGTTTTCGATATCGGCGGCGACTTTTACGATTTTGTAAGGGTGAGCGATGAGCAATGCATATTTTACTTATGCGACGTGCAGGGCCACGGTATCCATTCGGCCATATTTTCAAATACCATCAGAATATTCTTCAGGGCTTTCATCGAGACCACAAAAGATCTCGCGGAGATAGCGGAGCGGCTTAATAATTCAATGTGTGCCGAGACCCATTCCAAATCCATGGCGACGGCTTTTTTTTCCGATTTCAATCCGGGAACCTGCGATCTTTCATACGTTAACGCGGGCCACGAAATACCTCTGCTTTACAGGGCCGCTTCCGGTACATTCGAGGAGATCGAGGTAGGAGGTACGATCCTTGCCATATTCAATGATCTTAAATACGAGAAAAAAACCACGCGGCTTTTTGCCGGCGACATTTTTTTCCTTTACACCGACGGTGTGTGCGATAATTATAATATAAATTTCCAGGGGTTCAAGATCGACAGCGTCAGGGAAATGATCAAAGAAAATAACGCGGAGAGCGCTTCCGAAATAGGCCGTAAAATATTTTCCGGGATACAGAAACATCTCGGCGGAAATCCTCAAAATGATGATATGGCATTTATCATAATGAAAATAAAATCTTAAAATATAAATTTATAAAGGCTGCGTGATCTTACAATGAACGTAAATGTTATCAAGGACGAGAGCTATATTGTTTTTCAGATAATCGGAAGTTTTGACCAGCAGGGCGCGATGTTTTTGAGGGACAAGCTTATAAACGACTTCGGCATCGCCGAGGAAGTGCCGGCTGCCATGCCGCAGGTAATATTCGATTTTTCGCAGATAGAATCTGTGTCGTCATCCGGAATAGGTCTTCTGGCCTCTCTTCAAAGGACATTCAACAGATCGAACAAGCATCTGGCGCTTGTAAAGATACCTAATTCGCTTCAGCAGATCCTTCGCGTAGCCAACCTTATGGGAGTGTTCTCGATCTATAAAAATCTTGACGAAGCGGTCAGATCTCAAGCGGCTAAATAGATATGGAGTGTTGTTAAAATGGCGGACATAATAAGCTTAGGCGACAGCGCGCGCGGAAAAATAAAGGGAAATATTCTTCTTATTGATGACGACGAATCGATTTTGAGGCTTCTTTCCAAGATACTTATATCCGAAGGCCATGAGGTTACGACCGTCATGAGCGGATCGGATGCGATCGAACTTTTCAGGGAAAGGCATTTCAACCTCGTTATTACGGATATGTATATGCCGGAGCTGGACGGTCTCGACGTCATAAGAAACCTTAAAGATATCAATTTAAACACGCCGATAATAGTTCTGACGGCGGCCGGATCGGTCGGAAACGTCGTTCAGTCGCTGAAACTCGGAGCTTTTAATTATATGACTAAACCTTTCAACGTCGCCGACGTTTGCGAGATCGTTCAAAAGGCTCTGGGCGCTTATGCTTCCATTGATTCTAAAAAGAATTTTTTCAGCTTTCTGAAACAGTCCAGGAACGCATTCCGGGTAACTTCCGATATAAGCCACCTCGAAGAAATATCATACTTTTTGAACCACTGGCTTGGTTTTTCAGCTTTTAAATCGACGTGGCAGATCCAGCTGGCTTTTACGGAGGCTTTTACGAACGCTGTGGTTCACGGCAATAAGAGCGATCCAGGAAAGTTCGTCGAGGTCGAGATCAATTTCAGCGGCGAAGAAGTAACCATAATCATTAAGGATGAGGGCGCAGGGTTCAAAGTTCCCGATCTTAAAAGCTATGTTCTCAGCGACGATATATACGCGAGTTCGGGGCGCGGCATATTCCTTATGAATTCATATATGGACAGTTTGTCTTTCAATGAAAGCGGTAATCAGATAACCATGACTAAAAAACGCGACTGACGCGGGAGAATTTAAATGGCTATAAAAACCAGGACAATTGATGGAATTTTGATATTTGACGTGGGCGGCGACGACCTGAATTTTTTAAAGGAAGATCTTCGCGTGGTTATCGAAGAGGCTTCAAAAAAAACCGTTAAGATAATAATAAACTTAAAAGAGGTTCATAATATAAGCTCGCACGTCATAGGTTCCATCTCGGCGGTTAAAAGAATGCTTTCATCACTGAAAGGCGACCTGGTCGTTATAAACCTGTCTGAAAAGATCAGTAATATTTTCAAGGTCGTTCATCTTGATAAAATAATAAAAACTACCGCTAACGAACAGGAAGCGATAAATTATCTGAAAAATCTCGGTTAACGTAAGTGGTTAAAACATCAAATAAATATTGTGGAAAGGTCTAAAAAATGGCTTTTATCGAATCTTTTTCGCCTCTCACTGAGGGCGAATTCGGACTGTTCGCGGCTCTTATTTACAAGATAGCCGGGATATCTCTTAAAGATACTAAAATGTCGCTTGTTTCGAACCGTCTCAGAAAAAGGCTTCGGGCGCTGAATTTAAGGTCTTACCGTGAATATTATGACTATATAGCTTCAAGAGGCCAGAGGGCCGAGGAAGAAACGGTCCACTTCATAAACGCCATAACCACCAATGAAACATACTTTTTCAGACATGAACAGGACTTCGAGCTTCTGAAGAATGTTATAATACCCGAGGTTGAAAAACGGCACACCGGTTTGAAAAAAACGCTCAAAATATGGTCCGCCGCGTCTTCCACCGGGGAAGAACCGTATTCGATAGCGATCACCGTGGCCGAGGCTGTTTCCGATCCGCAAAACTGGACGATCCAGATAATAGCTTCCGATATAAACGTCGAAGTTTTAAAACAATGTGAAAGGGGCGTCTATGGACCATACGCGGTGTCGCGCCTTACCCCTTACGCGATAGGCAAATATTTCGATAAGATGAAGTCGGACACGGTCAGCGGCGAGGAACGGTACGCCGTCCGCGAAGAATATAAAAAAATGGTCCGCTTTAAAAGACATAATTTAAAGGAACAATTCCCGCTCACCAAATTCGACTGTATATTTTGCAGGAACGTGCTTATTTATTTCGACGTCGAGTCCAAAACTCAGGTCGTCGAAAATCTTTACAGCTCTCTGACCGATGGCGGTTATCTGATACTGGGGCATGCCGAAAGCCTTATGAGGATAAAGAGCAGATTTAACTATTACAGGCCTTCCATATACCGCCGTTAGTTATTAATTAATGGATTTTCCAATCAGAATGTGTTATAATGTAATGTCGATAGTTTAAAATATCTACATGAAGGGTGCGCTATGGAAGAGACTATTCAGGTTAAAATGTCACATCTTAATAAGCTTCTTGATCAGACAGGCGAGGTTATAATAACCGGAACTCGGCTTACCATTCTTGAAAAACAGATCGAGGATATTTACGTCCGCCAGAAACCCATGGATAAAAACATGCTTAATCTGGTAAAACAAATATCGATGTCATCCCGCCAGACGGCTAATCACCTTCATAAAAACGTAATGGATATAAGACAGGTCGAGTTCAAGGAGACGATGATAACGCTTCAGCGTCTCGTTCGCGATCTCTCTAAATCACAGGACAAGCCTATAAAATTCAAGACATCCGGAAATGACACGCTGGTCGATAAGACCATAATAGAAGAAATTTCAGGAGCGCTGATCCATCTTATCAGAAATTCGGTAGATCACGGCATAGAGCCGGCGGAAGAACGGCTCGCCAGAAACAAGCCTATCGAAGGAGTCGTTTCCATAACCGCGTACAAAAAAGACCGTTTTATTTTTGTAGAGATAGAAGACGACGGCGGCGGCATAAACCTCGAAAGAGTTTGCGCCAAAGCTCTCGAGCGCGAACTTACCACTCCGGAAAAACTCGAAAAAATGACGGACGAGGAAAAGTTCGAATTCATAATGCTTCCGGGCTTTTCCACCCGCGAGACGGTTTCCGAGGTTTCGGGCCGCGGCGTGGGAATGGACGTGGTAAAAACAAGCGTTGAAAAGCTCAACGGCGTGATAAGCATTAGTTCGAAGCTTAATGAAGGCACGCGCTTTATATTTAAAATCCCCATTATTTCGGCGGTAAATATAACCGACGCGCTGATGATCGAAGTGGCGGGATCGATATACGCCATACCTATATCAACCGTGGTCGCAACGCTTTCAGTGAATGACGAAGCGCTTAAATCGGTTTCTAATCAGAGCACGATCATTTTCAGGGGAAATACTTTAACAATATACGATCTTAACGCGCTTTTGAATAAGCGCATGTTCGACGCGTCGCCAAAGAACGTTAAAAACATCGTCGTCGTCCGTGAGCGCGAAGATATAATCGGAATATGCGTCGACCGTTTCCTGCCGCCTCAGAAGATAGTTATAAAAATGCTCGACGACTGTTTCGGAAAGGTCAGGGGCATATCCGGAACAACGCTTTTAAGCGGCGACAGCGTCGGGCTTATAATTGACGCGCCGGAGATCATAAATCTGGCCCTCGGCCGTGAAAGCGCCACAAAAACGGCCACGGTAACCAATATTCACATTGACGAATCAGAACTTCAAAGAAAACCGGCCGCCGCGAAAAGATCCGACAAAACTCTTAAAAAATATAAGGTCGAGATAGATTCCGACGTCGATCCCGCTGTAAGGCTCGAGATAGCTCTTTCTTATCAGGGTAAGCTGCTCGACGCGTTTAATAACAACAAACCGGTCTATGAGATCGACCTCATGCTTGAAAAAGACATAATCAAATCGCAGAAATCCCGTTTCGATATTTATCAAACCGCTAAATCCTGCGGCGATCTTCTTTTCGTCGTTCCCATCACGGCCCATATACCCGATAACATAAAAGATTTTTCGCCCGAAGGCTTCGATATGCGCATAAAATTTTTCCTTCTCTCAAACCTGAAGCCGAAAGATATAGCCGTGAAATTAAATATCGATGAAAAACAGATCCGGAACGTCGGGATAACCGTGAAGGAAGACGTTGAACCGGCTGCTGTTTCAGATGAAGCTATATTCGAGGAAGTCGAACTTCTTGAAGATTACGAAACTTTCGCTCTCGATACTCAGAAGAACCTTTCGGCAATGTCGCAATGCATTTTAAATCTTGAGGAGAACGCGGCGGACTCAAACGCCATCAAAGAAATATTCCGGGCCGTCCATACGCTGAAAAGCGCTACCGCTATGCTCGGCATGAAAAACATGTCTGAAATAGCCCATGAGCTCGAATCCATGCTTGATAAAGTGAGGAGCGGATTGGAATTTATCGACGAAGAACGCATTGACCTGTTATTCGACGTCCTTAAATTTTTCGAGGAATGCATGAAATCCATCAAGATAGGAATAAAACCGTCGGTTTCAAACGCCGCCGTCCGCGAGCGCGTTATGAAATTCAAAGAGGACGCCCCTGAAAAGAAACTTATCAGGGTCATCGACGTTAAAACGGAAAAATTTCAGATAACCTCCTATGAAAACCTTGTCATTAATGAGAAAGTCGCTCAGAATATGACGCTTTACTCCATCCTTGTCGAATTTATTCCGGACCTTCCGATGAAAATGGTCAACGCTTTTATGCTTTTCAAAAGCCTTAAAGAATACGGCGACATAGTTAAAACCATACCCACGATGGAAGAGATCGACAAGGGTAATTTCGAGATGTACTTTAAGATACTGTTTCTAACGGCGAACGATGCGGAAAAATTTAAAACGGCATTTCAAACCGAAGAAATAAAAACATTCGAAATATCGAAATATGAAGAAAGGTAATTTTTCATGAACGCAAGTGACGATCTTAAAGAAAGCCGGGCGTTGTTTCTAGCTGAATCCGGGGATTATCTTGAACTTCTTAACGAGGAACTTTTAAAACTCGAAAAAATAGAAGACCGCGAGTCGCAATCAGCCAGCATCAACAACATGTTCCGCGCCGCCCACAGCATAAAAGGCATGTCCGGGATGATGGGCTTTACCAAGATCAACCGGCTTACCCATAAAATGGAAAATATCCTCGATAATATCAGGCAGGGAAAACAGCGGTTCGCCGATGAAACGATCGAGCTTCTTTTCAAATGTTTCGATCTGTTGACGGCTCTTGTGAGCGCCGTTTCGCAGAATGAGACCGAGGATGAGACGGTCGATATCGAAGACGCGATAAGCGAAATAGAAGAAATTTTATCCGGCAGGCCGCATCCTGACAATGCGTCATCTTCAGGTTCCGGCCCGGGATTTAATTTGACGCTGTCGATATCCGAACAGGTGCGGTCGAGTTTAAAAGACTTTGAAGATCTTAATCTGTTCATTGCCGAGCGCTCCCCGGACAATATATTTGAAATAGAATTATCCACGGCAAGAGATGCTGATCAAAAACATCAAGACTATGGGGCTTTTTGGATATCGCTCAAACAGATGGGCGAAATAGTTCATTGTACTCCGAATCTTAAATCCATAGCCGAAATTCTTAAAACTGACACGGCAACGCTCGATTCAAAAATACATATCGTTTATCAGACCGGGGAATCCGCCGAAAAAATTTCGGGTCTTTTGGGTCATTCCCGGATATCGATTCGCGACCTGCGTAAACCTTTCGCTTCTTCCGGAAGCAGAGGAAAAGAAGAATCCAAATTTGAAAAATCAGCTTATTTGAATATTTTTGTCGAGGAATCGTACGAAGATATTGAAAAAATGAACGAGGCTCTGTTGGAGCTTGAAAGAAATCCGGATGACTCGGAAAATTTCAATACCGTCATGCGGGTCATGCACAGTCTTAAGAGCTCTTCGGCCGCGGTCGGGTTCAACAATATTTCAACCCTCGCTCACGCCGTTGAAAGCCTTCTTGTGGCGCTTAAAAACAGTAAGAATACTATAACCAGCGAGATAATAACGCTTCTGCTCGGCTCTATCGACGGCATCAGAAACTTCCTCGCGCTGGCCGCCGAAGGCAAGGGCCATGAAATAGACCTTTCGGAAGACGTGACGGTTTTCAGAAAACTTATTGAATCACATGCTTTTTCAGGAGATGCGCATGACGCGGCCTGGAATTTCGGCGATGCCATTCCGTCTAACGATCTTAAACTGAACGAGTACGAATCGGCGCTTCTGGCTGAAGGCCTCGAAACAGGAAAAAAAGCTTACCGCGTGGACGTGGCCATCGAAGAAGAAGCTTCGATGAAAGCGATGCGCTATCTTCTGGTCGTGAGTAATTATAAGGAAAACGGCGACGTTATAAAATGCGTTCCGGGGTCAGAGGAAGAATTCGAGAAAAAAAACGCTTTGAATATAGCTCTTCTTTTTGTGAGCGGCGAAGATGATGTCGAAAAAATAAAAAAACTCGGCGACGTCGATCAGATAAAAGAAATAACGGTAGCGCCCTACGTAATAGAAAGGCCTTCCGCCGCGGCGCGGGATAGCCAGGGACGGCACGAAGAGGAACTTGAAGTATTGCGCCCCGCGATAAAAAAAGCTGAAAAGGCTTTGAATTCGGCTATGGATACCGGTATCGGAGCGGACTCGGCCGGCAGTCAGACATTACGGGTCGAGCTCGGAAAACTCGATAATCTTATAAATCTCATAGGCGAGCTGGTGATCATAAAGGCCAGTTTTTTTCAAATATCGAACAGGTTGAACACGATATTTTTAAACAAAAGGATCTTATATAATCTGGAAGATACGATATATGATCTTGAGCGGAAAAAGGACCATTTCGCTAATGAGTCGGCGGGCGGAGAAAGCATGTCGTTCTTCGACGGCGCCATAAATTCCCTGAAGTCCACGAGCGTTGAACTAAAAGATCTTTTTAAGACCGAAAGTTATATAATAGATTTCAACTCCGCCGCTTACAAACTCGGAAAGATAATCAACAATCTTCAAACCGGCATAATGGGCACCCGAATGGTGCAGGTCGGCCAGCTTTTCAAACGATTTCACCGCGTGGTGAGGGATCTCGGAAAACAGCAGAACAAAAAAGTGAATCTTGAGATACGCGGCGAGGAAACTGAACTCGACAAAAAAGTTATTGACGAGCTTGGAAATCCTCTTACGCACATCATAAGAAACGCGGTCGATCACGCCATCGAATTTCCCGAGGAAAGGCTTGCCGCTAATAAATCGGAAGAAGGCACGGTATTTTTGAACGCTTATCATGAAGGTTCCAATATATGTATCGACGTTGAAGATAACGGCAGGGGTATAAACAGCGAAAAAGTCCTGAAAAAAGCCATAGAAAAGGGTATTATAACCGAATCGGAAGCCGCGAATCTTACAAGGCAGGAGATAGTAGCCCTTATTTTCATGCCGGGATTTTCAACCGCCGAAAAGGTCACCGATATATCAGGCCGCGGCGTCGGGATGGATATCGTAAAAAAATCGCTTGAAAACTTAAAGGGGTCCATCGTTATATCGTCGGAGGAAGGCAGGGGAACCAAGATCACTATACGCCTTCCGCTCACTCTGGCCATAATTTCTTCGCTTCTGATAAGGATCGCCGACGCCATATTCGCCCTTCCGCTTGAATCCGTCCTCGAGATCACAAAAATAGCGAAAAGCGAACTTCACGCGGTCGAAGGAAATCTTACGATAAAACTTCGCGACAAAATATTATCCATAGTTGAATTAGCTGATGCTATAGGCATTACGCAGCGCACTGCCGAAGGAAATTACCTTAAGGTGGTGGTGGTCTCTTCAGCCAATAAGATGATAGGAATATGCGTTGACGAACTTATTGGAAAAGAAGAGGTCGTTATCAAGTCACTTTCGGAGGATTTTAAAAAGGTCGAAGGAATATCGGGTGCTTCGGTTCTCGGCGATGGAAAAGTTTCGCTGATACTCGACGTTCCCGCGATAGTTAAAAGAGTTTCCAAGGAGTTTTGATTATAATGGCCGATGAATATTTAGATCCTGAAATGCTCGAGCTGCAGCTTAATTACATAGACGATTCGATAGACAGTTTAAGTACCTTCATTGATAAACTGTCATCGCTTAAGGATGACGGAAGTTTTGATATTAATGAAACTTTCCGGATCGCGCACAGCTTGAAAGGGACTGCCGGAACTTATGGTTTTAAAGCTATCAGCGATGTCGTAGGGCATCTTGAAAACATTCTTTCATCGGTCCGCGATGATAAAACAAAGTTGACAAAGCAGCTCATATTGTTTATAATTAACTCATTCGAGATCGTCGTCGACACATTTCAAAAAATAAAAGACAGATACGTCACGGAAAAGATCATAAGCATCGAAAAAATTGATATAATCGAAAAATACGCATTGCTCAATTCCAAAAACAAAGAAATTCAAAAAGTTTTTCCATTTGGTTTAAAGCCCGACCTTAAAAAAAACGAGACCGTTCCGGAGAAACGCGCTGATCTAAAAGCGGTAGTGGCTTTTAACGCTAATTTCACCAAAAATATAGTGAGATCGGCTCTTCGTGAAAAGGGATACGAAGTCTTTGAAACCAAATCCGGAGTCGAGGCGTTAAACCTTCTTTATGAAAAAAAATGCGGACTCATTGTGACATTCAGCACTCTTGAAAGGATGAACGGTTCCGCGCTTTGCGCCGCGGTTAAACTGAGCACGGACCTTGGCGAAGTTAAAGTGATAATAGTGACCTCAAACCGCGCGACTAATTTTAAAGATATTGCATTGGCCCCCGACAAGCTTATTTTAGTCGATGATGAGCTTGAGGAAAACATAAAATCGGTGTGTTAGAAATATCAGAAAAATCGACGATGAAGGAGCCCCCCTGATGAGCGCCATTAAAGAACAAACCGGCATGGTGATCGACGAAAAGCACCTGGAATATATCAGAGTGATAGCGCAGCGCAGCGCCGAGAACGCTTCGGCCGTGATCTCCAAGTGGCTTAAGAATGCGGTTACTTTGCGTGTTTTAAACGTTAACATGACGACGCTCGAAGAGGTCGGCGCCAACATGAAACTTAACGAGGATATCGTTTTCGCTTCGGCGACGGAGCTTGTCGGCGATATAAAAGGCCACTTTTTATTCATATTCAAGCTTGAAGACGCTTTCAAAATGACCGACATGGTATTGAAAAAGCCTATTGGAACCACTCTGGAAGCGGATGAACTTGTCAGGTCCGTGGTTTTAGAAACCTGCAACATCGTAGGTTCTTCGTTCTCAAATTCGCTGGTGAATATGCTGCGGATAAATTTATTGCCTTCGGCTCCAAGCATCTGCTGCGACCTCGGCGGCGCTATAATGGGGAACGTATTTCTTGAATACGCGTCCTACGGCGAAAAAATATTTTTCATAGATACCGAATACGTTCATGAAGAAAGCAAGATCGAAGGTTATTTTTTTGTGCTTCCGACCCCGGATTCGATCCCGGTATTATTAAAAAATATAGATTGACGGTGGTTTTATAAATGTCAGGCGAACAAAACATAATAAGCGTAAATATGGCCGAGATCAAAGTAGCTAAGGCTCCCGGATTTTTCCGGACGGTGCTGGGTTCGTGCATCGGCGTTTTTTTGTATGATCCCAAAAATAAGATCGGCGGCCTGCTGCATCTCATGCTTCCGGAACATCCCGAGAACGGCGGTTTTAACGCGTTTAAATACGCCGACAGCGGCATCCCGGCTCTGGTCGAAGCGCTGGTCATAGAAGGCGCCAACAGAAAAACCCTGATATGCAAATTGAGCGGCGGCGCCAAGATGTTTTCCGGGTTCAGTTCGAATTCGATAGTCGATATAGGTTCCCGTAATCAGGCGGCCGTTCTGGAGAAATTAAAAGAACTCGGCATAAGGGTTGCGGCAAGCGATCTCGGCGGCGAGACGGGGAGAAAGATACTGGCTGATCTTTCCACCGGAAAACTTACCGTGCTTCATTTCAACGTAGGCGAAAAGGTGATATGATGAGAAACGACATTAAATCATTGTGTTTCTTCTAAATATTTAAATTATATAATTGACATTTCATGTTGTATTAGTATACAATCAGTGAAGTTTTTTGGTTCTTCTTTTTTTATATTGATCAATCCTTGAGTGGAGGGTGTAATGTCCAAAAGAATATTGGTCGTTGATGATGCTCTTATAATGCGGATGATGATAAAGGATATACTTTCCGTTTCAGGATATGAGATCTGCGGCGAGGCCGTTGACGGTTTTGACGCTGTCGAAAAGTATAAACAGTTAAAACCTGATCTTGTTACCATGGACATAATAATGCCTAAATGTTCAGGAATAGAAGCTTTGAAGGAAATAATAAAGTTGGACGCTAAAGCCAGGATAATAGTAATAACGGCGATCGATCAGCGCGAGGCGCTCATGGACGCCATAAAATCCGGCGCCAAAGATTTTATAGTCAAGCCGTTTGACGAGGACCGAGTGATCTCGGCGATATCTAAGGCCCTGAAATAGGCCGGCCGATTGTTTAGAACTTAAAATTCCGGAGTATGATGAAGCTATGGAAAATAATAAAATAACTGCTCTTGTAGTTGACGATTCACCTTTGATGAGGAAATTGGTGTCCGACATTTTAACTAATTCGGGCAGATTCAAGGTTTTAGATACCTGTCAGAACGGCCAGATAGCGCTTCAGAAAATAGAAGCTTTAAACCCGGACGTTATAACGCTTGACGTCGATATGCCCGTAATGGACGGTTTTACCTGCCTTAAAAAGATCATGGAGGTCAATCCGCGGCCGGTTGTTATGCTCAGCGGCCTTACTCAGGAAGGCGCGGTGCTGACGATCCGGTGCCTCGAGGTCGGAGCTTTTGACTTCGTTTCTAAACCGCTGGGCGGACTTTCGAAAGACATCGAACAGATATCTATAGATCTCGTGGAAAAGCTCGTCGAAGCTCATAACAACAAGCACCGTATCGCCCTGAAAAAATACCTTAAGGGCGCAACCGCCGTCAGGCCTGAATCAGTTCCGGTTGCCGGCATAAAGAAACCTTTATTCTCAAGACCTATGGTTTCCTCATCCAATCTTGTCGTAGGCATAGGAATATCGACCGGGGGGCCGGTGGCTTTAAGGCAGGTAATTCCAATGCTGCCTCCTGATTTTCCGGGCACCGTTCTCGTCCAGCATATGCCTGATACTTTTACCAAGGCTTTTGCCGACCGGCTGAACGCCGAGTCGCAGGTGGAGGTCAAGGAAGCCGAGGACGGCGACCTGATCCGCACGGGAAGGGTCCTTGTGGCCCCCGGAAATTTTCACATGAAAGTGAAAAAAGACAGAGGTTTTTTGAAAGTGCTTCTTTCGAAGGAAGACGCGGTTTCAGGTCACAGGCCTTCCGTTGACGTTCTTTTTAAATCGCTCGCGGAAGAGATCGGGGCTAAAACGCTCGCAGTCATAATGACCGGCATGGGCCGCGACGGCGCCACGGGGCTCGGGCTTATAAAGGATGCCGGCGGCTACACTCTCGCTCAGGATGAAACTTCATGCACCGTTTTCGGAATGCCCAAAGTGGCTATAAAAGAAGGCGCGGCGATGGAAGTCGTTCATCTTTCAAAGATATCGCTAAAATTATTAAATATAATAAATCAAAGAAACGGGGAGAAATAACTATGAAGATCGAGTACATTAATCCGTTCATCGAAGCAGCCATGTATGTCCTTGAACAGCTCAATATCCGCGACATAATGGTTGAAAAAAACAAGCTGAAGATACAGATCGAACCCATTTCGTCTCTTGGCGTTTCAGCTCTCGTCGGTCTTACCGGCCAGCTGAAGGGCCGTGTTATTTATGATATGGACGAAACTACGGCCCTTGCCATAGTATCTAAAATGAATTTCGAGGACTTCAAGGAATTTAATGAAATGGCCCGCTCGACCATAAACGAACTTGCGAATATGATCACCGGAACCGCGGTTTCAAAACTTTCAAATCTCGGTTATAAATTCGATCTGACGCCGCCATCTCTTTTCAGCGGCCAGAAGATCATTATAAGCGACGGCCTCCAGCTCAAACACCTTGTTGTTCCGATCAAATGCGCAGGCGGCCTCATGAACTTAAACCTTGGCCTTACCGACAAATAGCAGGTTTATAAGGGGACTGTTGAAAAAATGCTGTATGAAAGGCTCAAGCCGCAAGTCGAAAAAACTTTGAAATTTCATGTTAAGAACGCTCCTGGCGTCGTTATCGGCGTTTATATGGTCGATCTAGCTCTGGAGCTTTTAGACGGGCTTTATCCCGATAGAAAAGCCTATGTTTTAAACGCGTTATGCGAAACGCGCGTCTGTCTTGCGGACGCGATCCAGGTCTTAACGGGCTGCACCTTCGGCAATAAATATTTAAGGCTTGACGCGATCGATAACGGCAGATATGCCCTTATTCTCTATAACAGAGACACGGCGACTGGTTTTCGGGTGTTCGTCGATCTGAAAAAAATAAATCCTGAAAAATTTCCGGAACTTCACGCTTTTTTTTATAAAACCCGCGATTATTCGTCCAGAAGCCGGAACGATATTTCGAAGGCGACCATCGAGGAGTTTTATCGGGCGGAAAGACAGATCTTTTCAAGCCGGAAAGTGAAGGTAAACGTTCCAGCCAAGGATGAACTCATTCCGGCCGCCGTCTGCGGAAAATGCGGAGAGTCTTATCTTGTGGCGGCAAAAGTTTCGTCTGAAGCGGACTTTTGCGGTTACTGCGAAGCTCTTGCGGCCGGAAGAGCTATTCCATTTGAGATCATGGAGTGATATAAAAATGTCCAAAATACTTGCCATAGATATAGGGATGGGAACTATTGACGCCCTTTTATATGATTCTTCGAAGAACATAGAGAACTGCATCAAATTCGTAATGCCGACGCCTTCGCGCAGATATCTTAAATCGCTGAAAAAAATAAAACTGAGCGGAAAAGAAAAAATATGGATATACGGCGACACTATTGGCGGCGGCCCTCTCGCCCATGAACTCATAGGCATCGCGGAAGAGAAAAGGGCCGAGGTGATGGTTTCGGAAACAGCCGGATATACCATCAGAAACGATCCTGACGAGGTCCGCGGTTTCGGCATAAAAATAATCCCGGAACCTGACGTTATGCGCCATGCCAAGGATCCGGAAGACGCGGGAAGCGTTTTCATAGATAAGAAAGATATAGTCATCTCCTTTATCGAACTCGAGCTTCCCTTTTTAAGATCGTTTTTCGAACAGGCCGGCGAGGATATGCTCTCTTTCGACGGCATCTGCGTTTGCGCGCAGGACCACGGCGTCTGTAAAAAAGAGATATCCGACAGGAAACACAGATTTGAAGAGTTCACTAAAATTCTTAACGGCAGCAGGGTCCCGACCCCTTACTCTTTCTGTTTTAAAAACGGGTCGGTGCCGGACACTTTCCGCCGCCTTAAAAGCCTTGAAAATAAAATCAAAACATATCTTCCGTCTTTTCCGATGATCATAATGGATTCATCGCCGGCCGCATTGCTTGGCTGTTTCGCTTACGCCGACGAATACCGCGAGCTTAATAAAAAGAAACTCGCCGAGCCTTATCTCATGGTGAACATGGGAAACAATCACGCGATCTTCGTCGTGGTCAAAAAAGAGCGGATACTTGCTTTTTATGAACATCACTCATGGGTTTACGACGAGGACCCGGCAAAACTCGAAAAACATATAAAGCGATTTTGCGACGGAGAACTTCCGTCCGATGAAATATTCGAGGACGAAGGCAACGGCTCCATATATTTCGATCCGCCGGGGTTCTCAAAGATAAAAAATATCATAGTGACCGGGCCGAACCGTAATATTTTCAGACGGACAGGCCTTTCGGTCCACTATTCGGCCGTAGGCGGGGATATGATGATGTCCGGGCCGGTAGGGCTCGTCCGCGGATTCGAAAGGATCTACGGCGTCTAACTTTGTTATAGAAGGGAACATAAATGGACTGGAATATTTTCCTGGAAGCGAGCCTTAAGGGCTGGTATCAGATCCAGAATTTCATGGCCGAATTTCTTATAGGCGCTTTTCTTCCGGCGTTTTTGATATCCGGGGCTATTAAAGTATTCATAAGCGAGCGAAGGCTTACTTATTATCTGGGGCCGGATGTAAATCCAATGAAGTCTTATAGCATCGCATCCGTCGCCGGCATACTTTTTTCGGCCTGCTCGTGCGGCGTTATTCCTCTTTTCGCTTCGATCTTCAGGCATGGCGCCGGAATAGGTCCCGCGATGGTGTTTTTAACGACGGGTCCGGCGATAAACCTGCTCGCGATAATTCTTACGGGTCAGATGTTCGGGTTTAAAATGATGTCTTACAGGACCTTTTTCGCCATCGTTCACGGCTTCATAATGGGGTTCATATTCGCGTGGCTGTACCGTAAAGAAGATCACGAACACATGGTAAAACAGGGTGTGCCGCTCGTTTCGGATGAACTCGTAGCCGACAGGGAATATAACAGTCTCGTCGACGAGGAGCTCGACGAAGAATATATAAAAAAACCGGCGTCCACGGTTTTCTGGCTTTTTTTCTGGCTCGTCGTATTGATGTGCGTGGGCCAGATCGATACCAATAAGGTCAATATATGGATAAAACTCGGCCTTTATTTTTTAAATATTGCGGTCCTTGCGATATATACGTTCAAATATTTCAAGCGTGAAGAATACATGTACTGGTTTGAAAGAACCGGACATTTCATATATAAAATATTGAAACCGCTTATCATCGGCCTCTTTTTTATAGGTTTTCTGGAACACTTCGTTACTAAAACTCTGGTCATCGGTTTTGTCGGCGTCAATGACGTTAAAAGCTGTACGGTCGCTTCGGTCATCGGGGCCTTTATGTATTTCGGCACTTGCGTTTCCGTCGTCATAGTCAAGTTTTTGAAGGAATTCGGCATGGCGGACGGCCCGGCTCTTTCACTTTTCCTTGCGGGCCCTACCGTTTCGCTTCCTTCGATGCTCGCGCTCATAACTATAATGGGATACAAAAAGACGGCCATATTCACCCTGGTTATTATCGTTCTTTCGATGGTGGCGGGCCTTACATACTGATTTTTTATAAATTTCAATAAATGGAGCGTTAAAATGGAGATCAAACAGTATAATGACTGCGGAAAATGGAAAGTGATCGCGTTATTCGGGAAGATCGACACGATCTCGGCTCCTGATTTCGGAAGATACGTCAACAATTTGATCGAGGGCGGATTAACTCATATCGCGCTTGATTTTTCAAAAGTCGATTATATAAACAGCTCCGGGCTAAGTGTTTTAATAACCGCGTTCAAGCAGAATTCGGGCAATATCGTCATAATAAATCCCAACAGGATAGTAATGCAGGTATTTGAAATGTCTTCTTTTACAAGGATCTTTAAAATTTTTCAAAAAACCGAGGACATACTTTCCATCGATTAAATGAAGATAAAATACAGGCTTCTTTTAGTATTAATTCCTTCGATAATATTGATCTCATGGGTATTGATATACGTGAGTTTCAAAATAAGCGAGTTCGTGCTTCTCGCCCAGATAAGCCAGGAGGCGACGAGCCTCGCCCGTTCCTATTCCAAGGAAATGTATTCGCTTATAAAGGCCGCCCGCAAGATAGCGGAGGCCAACGCCTCGGCTATAGGCCTTTTAGATACCATAAAAAAAGATTATGTTTCCGCCCTCATAAAAAAAACCGTAGAACAGAACAATGATTTTTACGGCGTCGCCGCCGCGTTCGACCCCGACAAATGCGAGCTCGGGGAATTCGCGCCCTATGCGTGCCGCGCGACCGAGTCCGTCGTTCTGTCATCTCTGGCCGACAATGATTACAATTACCGCAAATGGGACTGGTATCAGCAGCCTCTGCGTTTCGGGGCGGGACGCTGGAGCGAGCCTTATTTCGATAAGGGCGGCGGCAACGCCCTTATGGTCACTTACTCGACCCCCATACCGCGCGGTTCCACGTTTATAGGCGTTTCCACGGTGGACATAACTCTGGACGAGTTCGTGATCCGCGTAAAATCGCTTCGCGCTGGCGAGAGCGGCTATTCTTTCATAATAACTTCAAAAGGTTATTTCGTCGCTCATCCGAACGCCGATCTTTTATCGAGCAAGTCCGTGTGGAAGATGGCGGAGGAAAGCGGAGATAAGGATTATATTCAATTCGCCGAGAATCTGAAGGCGCCGGCGCCTAACTTTTTCGAATGCGTGGAGCCGTTCACGAAAAAACAGGTGTGGATGACCACCACGCCCGTAAAATCAACCGACTGGACGCTGGTTGTGATATACCCGAGCGCCGAGGTATTCGCTCCGCTCGCCGAATTAAGATATAACGTAATGCTTCTTTCAATAACGGCCGTCGCCGTGTTTTCGGTGATAATCCTTTTGATCTCGCAAAGCGTGACATCGCCTATCGTAAGGCTTGTTTCACAGGCGCAAAGTTATTCCGACGGAAATTTCGCTGAAAATATCGATGAACAGAGCGGACCGGAGGAGATGCGCGAACTTTCGAAGGCGTTCAACACTATGGGCGAAGCTATTATCCGGCAGATGGATGATCTTAAGACAACGACCTCTCAAAAAGAGCGGTTCCAGCAGGAGCTTCAGATAGCCGCCGAGATACAGCAGGGCATTCTTCAGAAGAATTTCCCGCCATTTCCGGACCTTGTGAAGGACCTCGACCTTTACGGTCTTACTGAACCCGCGCTTGAAGTAGGCGGCGACTACTATGACTTTTTCAGGCTTTCGGACGAACGCATCGGAATAGTCGTCGCCGATGTCGCAGGAAAAGGCGCACCGTCCTCGATATTTATGGCTATGACACGAACTCTTGTGCTTGAGATCGCGGAGCGCGGATATCAGCCGGCGGAGGTTTTAAGGCGGGTCAACCACATGCTGGCCAGAAATAATGATTCGTGCATGTTCGTTACGCTTCTCTACGGTGAATATTTCTTTAAAACAGGTCTTTTGAGACTTGTTTCAGCCGGGCATCCGGCCCCCGTCTTTATAAAACCGGATGGAAGCCTGAATCAGCCGAAATTAAAAAAATCGCCTCCGCTTGGAGCTTTTGAAGATACAAGTTTCGAGGTCAACGACGTTTTCGTTGGACAGGGTGAGATGGCCCTGTTATATACCGACGGAATAACGGAAGCCATGGACCCGGACGGCCTTGAGTTCGGCCCGGACGGGCTTTTAAAAAGCCTTGAAGGGTCGGCCGGATCTTCCTGCCGTGAAGTATCGCAAAGGGTTCTCACAAGCGTTCGCGAGTTCTGTAAAGGCGCTCCCGTTTCGGACGATATAACGATGCTTCTGCTTGCGCGCGTAAGCCCGTCCCGCGCGGCCGGCGAGAAAGTGCTCATGGAAAGCCGTGCGCTTAGGATAAGCCTGCCGGCTGACGTCGATGTACTGCATACGATGAAACAGTGCGCAGAGGAATTCTGCCGCCCTATCGGGTTTTCCGAAAAGGATATTTTCAGCATAATATTATCGCTAGACGAAATAGCGACCAACGTTATAATGCACGCCTATGTTCCGGGAAGCCGCGAATCATTTCAGGTCGAACTGATACCGCTCTCGAATAAAGGCCTGCCGGAACCTAACGGCATTCAGGTGAACGTGATCGACCACGGCCGGCCTTTCGATTTTGATAAGATATCGAACCGTTATACGGGAGACGCTTCCGTCGAACAGGCGATAGGCGGAATGGGACTTTTTCTCGTCAGAAAATCCGTTGAAGAGCTGCGCTATGAGACGGGAACGGTCGATGGAAACAGGATTTCATTCATAAAATACGTTGGCGCGCCGGCTTCTTAAACCCCTTCCGATTAAAAAATGTTTTTTACCGCCGGTTTTAAAGGGGCGTTTTAATTTCTTGAAAATAAAGTTTTTTTCTGTTATAATCAGCCGGTATATTTAAGATGATCTTAAAAGAGCACTTTATTTTTCGGGATGTTTTGATGCGCACGTTTTCTTTTTTTTCGGGTATTTTAAGAATATATATTAAAAATATAATAAACTTTTCCGGAAAAGCCGCCGCGCTCTTCCTTCTTTTTTTATGCGTTATTTCCAATCTTTACCACTCATTGATTTCGCCCTGTTACGCTGTCGAAGCGCCTTTGGCGGATAAAATATCCATTTCAATTTGGGATTTTCCCCGCGTTCCGCATCCGTCAAATCCCAACGAAAGATTTTTATGGCTTCGCGAGATATGCGATAAATATTCGGCCGAAAACCCCGAAGTGGATATAGTCATAACCAAGCTCACATGGGCGCAGGGCGGCGAGAAAATAAAGATAGCCACTTTCGCCGGCGTTCCGCCCGATATTACATCGTCCGACATTCCGCTCAAATATATAGAAGAAGGGCTTATCGAACCGGTCGATGAGTTTTTGACCCCGGCGGACCGGATGGATTATTTCCAGCCGGCTTTAGAGTCTTTTTCCGCGAACGGCCGTGTTTACGGATTTCCCTGGGCGCAAAAGACCGATTATATTTATTTGAACCGCGAACTTTTCAAAAAGGCCGGCGTAGATCTTCCGCGCGAAGGACTCTGGACCTATTCCGAATTCCTCGAAAAGATGAAAAAGATCTCGGAAGTTCTTAAAATAAGGCCTTTTGGCTTTAATATCGAAGCGGAACAGACCTCGGAACTGCCCTTCATATTCGGTTTCGGCGGAAATATAGCCGATTGCGCCAAAATGGATCGCGGCGTTAAATTCCTGCATGATTCGATATATAAGGACCACATTTCCCCGCCGGAAACGGGCGGCCTCAAAAGCCGAGATATATGGCTGGGTTTCAAGGAAAAACAGAATATAGCCGCCGCGCCTTTCGGCATCTGGGCGCTGCCGCCGCTTTTAAAAGAAAAAAAGATCGATTTTGAAATAGCGCAATATCCATACGCGGATAAAGACGCCCTCGAGCGAGGCCTTTCGACCTCATCGGTCATCGGTTATTTCGTCTTCAGACAGCGCGAAGAAAAAAAACGCGTTCACGCGCTTAAACTCGCGCGGTTTATAACCAACGCGGAAAACCAGCGCATACTTAAACATTACGGCCAGTTTCCGACCAGAAGATCCGTTTCTTCGATCTACGACGACATCCCGCAGATGAAAAAAGCGTTCGAGCTTTTCGAATATTCGCGGCCCGGCGTGAACCATCCTGCTCTTCCGGCTATCGACGAGGCCCTGAAAAATTCCGTTCAGAAAATGCTTCTGGAGCCCGGATTGAATGAAGCCGGGATACGAGAGAGATGTTTAGAGATCGATAAAAAGGCGAAACTTATAATCGCCGGATACGAAGAGAAAAAAATGGCCGGCGCCGTTTCGCGGAAGGTTTCGCCCGGTGTCTCCTTCTGGGCCATAACTGCCTTTTTTATTATCTTATCCGTGGCCGTTCTTAAATTTTTCAGGATAAGTCCGGGAGCCCTTTACGCCGATATATCGCGGGAGCGGGCTGCATACATATTTTTGCTGCCTTCGCTCGCGGCGTTCGCGGTGTTTTTCGTAATGCCCGTATTTCGAGGAATAGTGATATCATTTCAGGACTTTAAATTCAACACCGGTATCCTTGATAACCTCTGCGGGCTTCAAAATTATTATATGGCGATATCAGATACGGTGTTTCGGGGCGCGGCGGTCAATACTCTGATCTACACCGCTTTTATCGTGCCTTCGAATATAGCTATAGCGCTCGTTCTGGCGGTCATGCTGTATAAGCTGTCGGAGCGGGTTCAGACCGTTTTTAAAGGCGCTTTCTATCTTCCGGGCGTCGTCTCCATAGTCACGCTCTGCATCGTCTGGCGCTACATTTTTGATTTTAACAGCGGCCTTTTGAATATCGTACTCGGTTTTTTTTCGGTCGCGCCCGTGAAATGGCTGACCTCGCCTGAAATGTCGCTTTATTCGATAATTCTTTTTACCGTTCTCAAAGGCCCGGGCGGAGCGCTTTTGATATATCTCACGGCGCTTTGCAACATTCCGAAGGATTATTTCGAGGCGGCGGCCGTCGACGGCGCGGGGCCGGTAAAGGTATTTTTCAGGATAACCGTCCCTCTTTTGATACCGCAGACGATGTTTTTGGCCATAACTCTAACGATAGACGCCATGCAGGTATTCGCTCCCGTCATGCTTCTGACCGAAGGCGGTCCGGCTAATTCATCGGAGGTCGTCATCCATAGAATTTATAAAGAGGCTTTTAATAACCTCAATATCGGCGAGGCTTCGGCTATGTCGGTGCTTCTGTTTCTGGTGATACTCGCCGCTTCCGTCGTTCAATACAGATACTTTAGATATGATTATTATTAAAAAAAGGCGCTTTTTATGAAAACGAATAAAATATCGGGATATTTTACATATTCGCTTCTCGTGTCGTGGGGTTTCTTCACTCTGTTCCCCCTCGTATACATGCTTTATTCGTCGTTCTTAAGCCCCGACGACATAAGGGTCTCGAGCATATCGTTTTTTTCGAATATAACTAAGCTTACGGCGGTAAATTATTCGGAGCTTTTTAAAAACTCGCAGATGATTGCCTGGTTCGTAAATTCAGCCGTCATATGCCTTGCGGTAACGGTTCTTCAGATGCTCGTGAACGGAATGGCCGGATATGCCCTCGCGAAAAAGCGTTTTATAATGCGGGAAGGCATATTCTGGACCTTCATCGCCGTTATGATGATACCCTCTCAGATAGTCTGCGTTCCGCTTTTTATACTCGTCTGCGACCTCAAGCTGATAGACACGCTGTGGGCCGTTATCCTGCCGTCGCTCGTTTCGCCGTTCGGCATATTCATGGTGAAACAGTACATGGAGGCTCTGCCGGATGACGTTTTAGACGCGGCCAGGATCGACGGATGTTCAGAGTTAGGCCTTTTTTTCAAGATAGTCGTTCCGATGTCCATGCCGGTCTTCGCCACCCTCGGCACTTTCGTTTTTATAGCCACCTGGAACGCTTTTTTATGGCCGCTGCTGGTCCTTTTCTCCGAGGACCGATATACGCTGTCCGTCGGTCTGGCCACGCTTCAGGGCCAGCATATAATCGACTACGGGCTTTTAATGGCCGGAGCCACGATATCGGCCGTTCCGATATTTCTCATGTTCGCGTTCTTCTCGAAATATATAATCAAGGGCGCGACCGAAGGAGCCGTTAAAGGATGAGCGCTGAAAAGATCTTCATCGGATTCGACGGCGGCGGCACGAAAATTTCCGTATGCGCCAAAAATTTCAAGGGTGAAACAGTTTATAGCGGAAGGCTCGAAGCATCCGGAAATATTTCCACGGCCGGCGGATCAAAGACCGCAGGTAATTTCATGTCTGTTATTAAAAAAAGCATCGGCCCTCCGGAAAATATAGCGGCGGTAACAGCAGCGGTGGCGGGCTTTTCGAATGAGGCCGAACGCGGGCTTTTCTCAGGCCTCCTTCGCGAAGAGCTTCCGGCGGGGACGCCTCTTTTTATAATGCCCGATTATGAGATCTTTTTTTGCTGCCGCTGGAACGACTTTTCGCCGGTAGTTGAAGACGATCCCGAAACGCGCATAATAGCCATAGCTGGAACAGGTTCCGTTATTTTCGGACGGGCCAGGGATGAACGCGGAAGGCCTCTGGAATCAAGGGCGTTCGGTTATGGGCCTCTCATATCCGACCCGGGTTCGTCTTTCGATCTCGGACAGCGCTTCGCGAGAAATTTTCTTGTCGAAAAGGAAACCGGAAAGGCCGCGCCGGAAGTATTTGAAATAATAAAAAAACACGGCCTTGCGGATACGAAAACGCCTTCCGGATTAGCTTTTGACGCAAACCGCTTTCAGAGCTCACTGGCGGCCTTCGCTCCGGCAATGATAGACGCGGCGATAACTCTGCCTGACAGCGTTTATTTCAGGGGTGTTTGTGACGCGGCTCGCGATCTTGCCGCGGGTATTTCGGCTGTCGCCGGGAAATTAAACTCTTCGGGCGGCCGCTCCTGCTCCCGGCTTCTTTTTAACGGCGGGCTTATACTCAACTCGAAGTTCTATCGGGAAATAGTATTGAAAAAGATCGCCGGGCAAGGACTGGCGGCGTTTGAATTTTATGACGCGCCTTCCGATGTTTCAGGAATCTGCGCGTCTTATTCGATAAAAAAATATGGCGGGAACGGCTCAGGAAAGATCAAGGGAGATGTTTAAAAATATGATAAACTACGGCGAATTAAAGACCGAAATGAGAAACCCGGCTTCGAATAAGCTCGATACGATGTCCACTTCCGAAATTTTGACGCTCTTCTACGAGGAAGACAAAAAGGTCGTCGAAGCGGTGAAGGCCGAACATAAAAACCTTGAAAAAGTAATAGAATTGGTCAATATTACGCTTCAAACCGGCGGGCGCGTGTTTTACGCCGGTGCCGGAACTTCAGGCAGGCTTGGCGTTTTGGACGCGTCAGAGATAAAGCCGACCTTCGGAGTGCGCGACCGTCTCTTCATCGGTATCATCGCCGGAGGCCGCAGGGCGCTCACCAATTCAGTCGAAGGCGCGGAGGATGACGGTTCGGCGTCGCCTGAAATCCTGAAGAAATTAAAATTCGGAGTTAACAAGAACGATATGCTCATCGGGGTCACCGCCTCGGGGGTCACGCCATTCGTTCTCGGCGCGCTTCTTTATTCAAGGGGAGCGGACTGCCGCACCGCGCTTATCACCTGCAATAAAAAAGCCGGAGCTGATTATGCCGGCAAATTCGACGTGATAGTCGCCCCCGATATCGGAAGCGAGATCATTTCAGGCTCTACCAGACTTAAATCAG
>CAZKCG010000070.1:0-22112 GCA_964551445.1 uncultured bacterium
TTGCCTTGAAAAATTTTTTCGCGTTCCTTTCAATAGACGTGGCCGGTTTCTTTATTCGTTCCCCGTTGTATCAATTCGGCCGAACGGTCCAATATGGCGCCGGAATTTCCTTTGAAAGTTTCAATGGCGGTTACCATTCCGCCGAAGTAATGAAGATATTCGTCCGTGGAATCGCTTTCCCGGAGGACGAAAAGAAAGATAACGGCGACCGCCAGGCCTCCTAAAAGCCCGAATATTATAGCTTTCCATAAAACATCTTTCCCGGCCGGAGTTTTTTTCCGGCGCCGCTGCGTCATCTCGAAGAGATATGCTTCAGCTTCAGCCTGCTTATCGCGAGGTTCGGACGCCTTGCCGCCTGACCCGTTTTCTTTTCCGGTTTCTTCCGGCGCGGAAGTATTTTCTTTGTCTTTATCTTCTTTCATAACGGCTTATTTTATCACGGAACATACTTTTTTGTCAAAAATATTTATTTTTTGCCGATATTTCTAACATGCGAAACCATATTCTTCTGATATTATTGGTTATTATCTCGGTTCTATCATCAATTTCAGCCGTATGCGCCGAAGTCGACGCTTACGCCGTGGCTAACTATAAGAAGCTGCATTCTAAAGATATAATATTAAATATCGAAAAAGGCCGCGTTTACATTATGGTGGCCTTAAACAGATGGGAAACCGCAAAAACCAACCTCAAACTTCTGGCCGGCGATAAGCTTAAAATAGAGCCTCAGACCATCGCTACCATAAATTTTTACGACGAATTCGATATGCATATTCCCGAGTCGGAAATGACGACCGTCGAAGCGGCAGGAATAACGCAGCTTTTAAACGGCGCTCTTTTCCGTACGATCTACAAGGACGGTTCCTACATCTCGGAGGTTGTGAAAGCGCCTTCGAAAGTTGCGCAGTATAAATTTCGCGGCGCCATAGCCGAACGCGACCTTAAAATGGAATACTCCAAAAACAAACTTTACAAGAAAGAAAAGAATTTCGATGCCGAGATCTCCGCCCGGCAGAACGAAGAAGCCAACTATCTGCGCGCGAGAATATCTCAGGCTAAAAATTTCGGCAACGGTTTCACGATGAATTATAAAGACAGCGAATTCAAACAATCATTGGACCGCGATATAGATTATATCGAAAGGGAAAAACGCCGCCTCGAGGTCGACGTCATAAAAAAAATGGCGGTCACCGAATCTCTTAAAAATAGCATAGCAGCCAATCTGGCTAATTCAGGAGGCCTGCTTGACGTTTCGGCGAGCAAAAAACAGCTTGACGACATGAGTTCTCAAATAAGGGTTTACACGCAAAAACTCGATTACGCCAACGATCTTCTGCGCGATCTTTATGAAAAACAAAATAAAATAAATTTAAAACCCAAGACAAGGGAGTGGTAAATATGAAAAAAACTATTATTTTTTTAGCCTTGATCATGCTTTTAATTTCAGCCGTATCGGCGGACGCCGCGGGTTATTCCAGACTCACGACGGGCGAACGCCCCGGGTTGGTACCGCTTTTCGATTACTCGGCTTTCGTTAAGATCAAGATCGAAAGATACACCGAAACGCTGAACTCGCTTTTCAAGGCGGTCAAAAAGAATTACAGCGAAAAATATGATGAATATCATGAATTACTCGACATGATAAATCACGAATGCCCTTTGGTCGACAGAGCGTAGCCAGGCTAACCATTATAAAAAAGTAAAACATGACTCTTTCGAGTTTTATATGGTCAATATTATATTAGTGAAGAGTGGAGAGAGAAGAGTGAATAGTTGTGGACGCGGCCGTCGGCCGACCGCCATTTTTAAAAGTTTTATAAGTTAACAGCACTAAAATATTTGAGTGCGAACGCAGTTCGCAAATCCGCAACTATTCTCTATTCTCTAATCTCTATTCTCTATTTTACAGCAGTCACAAGGAAACCAGAAGATAATAAGCATGATCAAAAATAATAAGACACCGCTAAAAATATTCGTAATAACCATCCTGGCTTTATTGACAGCGCTATCCGCGCTTAAAAGCCCGGCGCTTGGTTATTTTTACGATACCGAAAATTCAAAGGCGGGCGCCGAGATCCAATACGACGGAAGGATGGGCTATTATTACAAGACCACCCGCGACCCGCTCACGCTTTCGCTCTTAAGGTACACTTACGGCAGCGACAACCAGCTCCTCAGCGGAAAATTAAAATTCGAGAATCTCGCTCAGATAAACGAGCGCCAGATATTCGACTTCAAGAATTATTTTTACGGAGTGAGCCACACTCCGCAGGACGTGGACTTTTTAAACATTTCCAACGTTTATAACCGCACGCTCATGCAATACGCCATATCGCATAACCATCAGACCGTGTCGTCCCTTTATTTCGACGGCCTGCTTTCGCGCTTCAGTTACGGGCTTTTCAACGACCTGGCCAAGACCGACCTCAAACTCGGCTGGGTGATAGATCATATGACCTCTGAAAATAATTACTACACATTCAGGGTCGAAGGCTCTGAAAATAAATACCCGACGCATCCGGCGGACGATCACGCCTATTCCACGGCGAGTTTCAAGCTGCTTCATAAAATGCCGAAGATCACGCGCACTCCGATGTTTTTTCAGAAATACGCCTTCCACAGTAAGCCCGTAAATCCCGACCCGGACTATGTCCACTATACCGACATAACCTATGAATTAAAGGCCGAATATGGAAACAACAGGATGGCCTACACTCCGCCCGGAAATTATGACAACGTAAAGCTGGATTATTCCATTCACCTCGATTTTTCGCCGGTCTCAAAGATCAATTTCAACGGCTACATCGACAGGCGCGCGTATGCTCCGGAAGCTCTCGGAACTTATTGCCTGAACTTCGACAAGAGTTTCTTCAACCTTTCCTATTCACACGACTGGACGCCGCGCTGCACCATGACGCCTTACGTTAATTTCACCAAATACAACTACCTGAACGCGGCCGGATTCAATGAGACCGAAACGGACGCCGGAGCCTTTTTCTCTCTCAAATATTCGGACACTATTTATTATAATATAGATATTAAAAAAGCTTTGATAACTCCGTTTCAATCGATAGTGAACTATCCGTCGCAGGACAAATTCAAGATATTTTCGAACTGGATAAAATACCTCAGCGAAAAACAAAGGCTTGTGCTGGATTCAGACTTTGAGCTTTTGAATATAGGCTTGAACGAGACCATATATTACGCGAGTTATGGAATGGTAGGGGCCGAACTCCGTTACGAACAGAAAGTCACGGACTCACTTTACGTGCGCACCGGTTTCGGCGGAAAGCTTAAAGAATACCTGAGATATCCCATAAATAACATAAGGGATTTCTACGGACTTATCGGCCTCACGGCAGTTTTTTGATCCTTGTTCAGTTTTTAAGAAGATCTTCGAGAATCCTCGAATTATTATCGTATAAGACCCTGTTGCGGGTTAGTTCCGCTTCTATTTCGGTCGTTTTCTTGCGGGCTTTTTTGGCTTCGGCAAGATCTGCTTCGAGCTTTTTCAGTGCCTCGGCGTAACCGGATATGAAAATTTTTAATTCTTCTATCTTGCGCTTCTTTATTTTTTCATCCTGTGAATTTTCTTTTTTCTTGTTCTTCTGATAATCAATTTCGTCAGTTATTGTGCGGTAGAGCCCGAGAGCTTTCTCATAGTCGGGCCTTATGGACAGACATTTTTTCAGCATGAAAACGGCGTCGTTGTTTTTCTGGTTCGCGGCCAGAATTTCAGCCATATTGTACATACATTTGTAATTTCTGGGGTTTTCCCGCGCGACGCGGAGATAATAGTCGTAAGCTTCCTTGTAATATTTATTTTCATGATAAACGTAAGCCAGAAAGAAAAGCGCCTCTTCGTAATGAGGTTTGGCTTCAACTACTTTTAAAAGCAGTTCCAGGGCGAACTTCACGTCGCCGCTTTTATAGACGAGAACGGCCTTGTCGAACATAAGATCGTACTGGTCTTTGGCCATCGTTTCAGCTTTTTTATTGACGCGGTCGATGGGAAGCGAGAGCGTGAACTTTCTCTGGCTCAGCCTTTCGCGAAGCTCAACCTGCATTTCGCCTATCGAAAAAACTTCGAGCGGACCTATGAAATCGCCCGTGACGTATTCGAACTGACGGCCGGTATGCATGTTTTTGATAAGGGCCAGAAAAGGTTTTCCGTCAACCTTTTCAACTTTTAGAAGCGCGAGGTCGGCGGGATCGAAATCGAGGCGTTCATCAGGCACATATTGCGGCGGCTCATCGGATGCGCAAACCGCGGCAGAGCCACAGCAGATCATAGCGGATGCTAAAAAAAGAAAGGCTGACGCCCGTGTGGTTTTAATAAAAAATGATGATAATGACGATAGCTGCATAATTTAAAATAATATCCGTTTCAAATAAAATTCGTAAAAATTTTATTCGGAAATTTTAAAAAAAGATTTAAATTCAAACGCCGGGAGCGCTTTTTAAATGAGCGCCCCTGGCGTTATTTATGGAATTATATTAAGGACCGCGAAGTTATATTTTTTCGATGACGTAAGGAGCGAATTTATCGTTTGATTCTTTCTTTACGCGGATCGAGATACCCGTGAAATTTTCGCTGTTGTCTTTTCTTAATTCTTCGAATTTTTTAGCGACCGAAAGGGCCTGGATATAGAACTGATATTTCGTGTTGTCGGTCAGATTTTCTACGTCGACGACGGGAGCGTATCCCCTGTTCGTGAAAACTACGTAAGGTTCTGATGTCACCTTTAAATTTGCGAACTCGGTCGTGCAGCGAAACGTGGGAAGTTTTTCTTTTTCCATTGCTAACTCCTCCTGATTTTTTGATTTTGAACAGCAAAATTTATGCTTTTTACTTTATTTTACTTTTCTTTTATTATCTTTTCAAGTTCGTCGACGCGGGCGGCTATGTAGTCGAAGCCTTTCTGCCAGAACTTGGGATCGGATATGTTTATCTTCATGGCTGAAAGCATTTCCTGAGGCGATCTCGAGCTTCCCGACGAAAGAAGTTCTATGAAGCCTTTTTTAAATTTAGGGCCTTCCTCGCAGTATTTCTGGTAGAGGGCGAGAACTAAAAGCAGCGCGAAGTTATAGCTGTAGCAGTAGAAAGGCGTGTGGAATATGTGGGGGATGTGCGACCATTCGACGCTGAAATCATCCGTGATGTTAACCGCCGTCCCGAACATTATCTTAAGCTCTTCTTGGTAAATAGCCGTTAATTCGTCGGATGAAAGGATGTTTTCAGCGGAAGCCAGATGCGCCGCCTGTTCGAATCTGGTGAACATGTTCTGGCGCACTGAAGTCGCGAAAAAGTCTTCGAGCATACCTGTTAAAAGAGATATTTTTTCGTTCTTATCGGTAAGTCTCTTGAAAATATTGTCGCTTACGATCCGCTCTGAAAATATTGACGCGGTTTCGGCGAGAGGAAGTATCGCGTGGTAATTCAATATCGTATTCCTTGACGAAAGCATGGCGTGGATGGCGTGGCCAAGTTCATGGGCGAGCGTCATAACGTCGCGCATGCTGCCGGTGTAATTCATGAAAACATAAGGGTGGAGGCCGGGATACGACGATGAGCAATAAGCCCCGCCGCGTTTGCTGTCCGTGAGCCTTGCGTCTATCCAGCCGTTATCGAAGAATTTTTTAGCCAGTTCATAGAACTTATCGTCGAAATTTTTAAAGTTTTCAAGAACGATCTGACGCGCTTCGTCCCATGAGAATTTTTTGCCGCTTTTAACGGTTGGAGCGTATATATCGCAAAGATTGAGTTTTTTGAGTTTTAAAAGTTTCGCCTTTAATGTGTAATATCTTTGAACGACCTTCGCGTTTCTGGTGGTCACGTCTATAAGAGTATCAACGACCTTGTTCGGAAGTTCGTTGGACATATTCATCGATTCGTCCGGACGGGCGTAGCCCCTCATTTTGTTTTCCGTGGCCATGTCGCGCGTGATCATATTATAGAGGCTCGATATAGTTAAAAGGTTTTCTGAATATTTTCCGAAAAAGAGTTCTGACGAACGCTTTCTGATGTCGGCCGAAGGGTGATAGCGAAGATTTCTCAGCTGGCTCGCGTTCATTTTGTGGAGCTTGCCGTCTTCCATTTTCATTTCGAAACGAAACGATGATGTCAATTCGTCAAAAAGTTTTACGACTGAATTTCTGCCGCTCAGGTTTTTGAGATTTATCACTTTTTCTTCGGGTTCGCTCAGCTGGTGGTCTTTAAAAGCTCTTATGGTTTTAAGGAAGTGAGTATAGTTGGCGAGTTTCGGCGCTTTATAATAATCGGCCATCTTATGGTCGCATATCTGGCATATCTCGAGCCTGAAAAACAGAGTGTCGTTATCGATGTCGGCGCAGACCTCTTCCGCCTTTCCCAGAAGAGCTTTCGCTTTCTGCGAGGAAGTGTCGAGCGAGAATAAAAGATGCGCGTACTGCATTATCTTGTTGGCGATCTCCATCACTTTTTCGTATTCAACGAGAGCTTTGTGCATCGAATCGACGCTGAACTTATCCGATGAGGTCTTTCCGCAATATTTTTTATTGAAATCTTCGGCGAGTTTCACGCCAAGTTTGAGATCGGCCGCTATCTTTTTATCGTCGGGGGACGAGTAAAGTTCTGAAAGGTCCCATACCGCTTTTGACGCGGTATCGACGTTCGAGCCGTTTATTTTATCTTTGGTTACGGGCTTTTTGGCCTTCATTTTTCGATTACCTCTACTATTATAATATTAAATATGATTTGATATATTACCATAAGATTTTTTATTTGTAAATACGCGAAAGCAAAATTTTATAATTATCTTGTCAGGCTTCGTTGACTTTAACCGTTTTTTTTGATAAATTAAGCGAATAATAATTCAAGCGCTTTGATTGACCGCACTTAAAATTCTGCGGTTGAGTTTTTTTATTTTTAAAAAGCATTTATTCTAAGGAGAACGTTTCGATGTACTATCTTTCTTTTCTTTTTCACCTTTACCAGCCGCCGACACAGCTCGGTTTCGTCATAGACAGAATAACCGAGGAATGCTACAGGCCGCTTTCGGATATTTTTAATTCCGGTCTTTCGCCCAAATTCACCGTCAATATGAATTATTCGCTCACCGAGCTTCTGCTCGAGCGCGGCCATACGGATGTTCTCGACAATTTAAAGAGCGCCATGGAATCGGGCAACCTTGAATTCGTCGATTCCGGAGCTTACCATCCGATATTTCCCCTGATCCCCGAAAGCGAGGTCATCCGCCAGCTTAAGATCAATAATGACGGAAACCGGGCCGTTTTCGGCGATAAATATAAACCGCGCGGAGTTTTCCCGCCCGAAATGTGCTACAGCTCGCGCATCGCTAAAATAATTAAAAAGATCGGATATGAATGGCTCGTCACCGACGATCTGCCATACACTTATTACGATCCGAATATTCCCTGGAACACGATCTGCCGCGTCGAAGGCGCCGGAGTTTTCCTGCGTTCGAATTCATGGTCGAACGAAATTTCGTTCCATCAGTGGAAAGGAACCGACTTCATCGAAAAAGCCGAAGAAATAATGAGGGCCGCGTTCGGCGACGGGGACGGCTACATGATCATCGCCATGGACGCCGAAACCTTCGGCCATCACCACAAATATTATCACGAAAAATTCCTTCACTCGCTTTTACACGCGATGAAGAATAAAACAAATATCAAGCTCGCAAAAATGTCGGACGTATTCGATAAATTCAAAATGAAGGAAGCCTTCGTGCCGCCTTCGACATGGAGCGCGTCGCTTCAGGACCTTTATTCGGACGACCCCTATCCGCTCTGGCAGAGTAAATTCAATCCGATCCACCATAACCAGTGGCAGCTGACGCATCACGTTCTGCGCGCTGCCATTCGCAGCGGGGACGCCGAAGCCAGAAACCTTATGGACAAGGCCCTTTATTCCTGCCAGAACTGGTGGGCCTCGCTCGGGAATTTCGATCCTTCCCAGATATACCGCGGCGCTTATCTTTTGATGGACACGCTCGAGCGCTCGTCCAAAGTTTTGAACGACACGGAGGTCCTCCGTGTCGGGCGTGACCTATACAACAACCTTGTTTACACGGTTTTCGAAAGAATTACAAAAAATAAATGAGTGATGATAATTGATCAGTGAAGTATCCATTAAAAATATCGCGATGGCCGAAAAACTCGAATTCGAGCTCGGGCCCAGCCTAAACGTTTTCACCGGAGAGACCGGCGCCGGAAAATCTCTCGTGATATCCGCCGTAGCGTTCGCTTTCGGACAGAGTTCCGGTATCGTTAAAATGCGAGACGAACGCGAAAGCGCCCAGATAACGATAACGGTCAATTCGCATAAGCTTCCCGGCGCCGCTCTTATTTTAGACGAATTCGGGATCGAACCCGACGGCGACGAGATAATAGTTTCACGGACGATCTCGCCCGACGGCAAGACCAAAAACTATATCAACGGGTCGAAGGTCAATCTTTCGGCGCTCCAAAAGCTGGGACAGAAGGTCGTCGAGATATCCGGACAGAACGACGAGCTCCTCCTTCTCGACCCGAAGGTCCAGTCGGAACTCGTAGACCGCTATTGCGGCCCCGAAATGGCTGAACTAAAGATAGAGCTTCTTGAAAAATACAGGGAACTTAAAACGCTTATCACCGAAAAAGAGGCGCTTATGACCTCCGAAAGCGAACGTGCCAGAGAGATCGACCTTTATTCATATCAGGTCAATGAGATATCGGACGCGGCCCTTGCGGATAACGAAGACACGGAACTGGCCGAAAGAATAGATTTTTTAAAGAACGCTGAAAACATTGAGAGAATAAGGGAAGATATATTATCAACGCTGGACGGAGGCAAGTCCGCTTCTATAACCGACGCGATATCGAAGGTCGCCCATCTTTTAAACAAACTCGCCGGGTTCGACCGCTCCTTCGAACAGCTCTCCGAATCGGCGAACGACGCCTATTACACGCTCAAGGACATTTCCGAAAGCGTCAAAGATCTCTCGGCAAGACTCGATTATTCGGAGAACGAGCTCAACGCGAAGATGGAAAGACAGCATTTCATCTCATCGCTCAAACGAAAATACGGCCGGACGGTGCCGGATATACTTGCCTATCTTGAAACGACATCGAAAAAGCTCGAGCAGCTTCAAAACTTCGAACAGAGTTTTTCAACGATAAATATAAAGATAGAAAAACTTTTCGGCGAATATTTAACGATAGCCGACATGGTGTCCGGACTCAGGCGCGGAAAAAAAGCTGAAATAGAAGCCGTGATAAATCCTGAACTTCATACGCTCGACATGAAGAATGCCATCTTTCAGATCGCCATCCACTCGCCTGAGGTCCGATCGATCGAAAAAGCCGGGCCTAACGGTTTCGAAACGGTCGAATTCATGATCCGCACGAACCCGGGAATGCCGATGACGCCTATCGCAAAAACCGCGTCCGGCGGCGAAATGTCGCGTATAATGCTCGCCATAAAGAACGTGCTTTCGGCTTATTCGGAAGTGCCGGCAATAATATTCGACGAAATAGACACCGGTATCGGCGGCTTCACGCTTAATTCCATCGGCGATAAGCTGCGGGCGATAGCTTCAAAAAAACAGGTCATCTGCATAACCCATTCGCCCATAATCGCGTCATTTTCAAACCACCACTACCTCGTCAGAAAAGAAGTGGTGAACAACGAAAAAACGATTATAAACATAAACCGGCTAACCGGGAATGAAATAGAGAGCGAGATAGCGCGCATGCTTGGAAACGACTCGGATATCGGCATATCTCACGCCCGGGAACTTCTTTCTAAAAATAAAAGTTCATCATGATAATAAAATTCGGCCGGGATCACGGCGGCATCATACACGGCGCGGCACGGCGCGGAAACGACCTTTTGCTTGAATTCACGGGAAGCGTCTTTCCTGACATCACAATAACAAGCCTTGTCAGGCTCATTTTCGGCGACCTGCCGGGTATCGAGGCTGTAGCTTCGAAACTTAAAATAAGCCTCTGCGGCGTCGGCCGGGGCGCGGGATATCAAAAAAAGCCGGAGCTTCGCATAGAAGGTCTCTTTAAACCTGAAACATCTCCTCTTTTACCCGTAAAATGCGGTATCGACATCTCGGCCGCGTACGAGGACGATTTCATTATAATCGTCGATAAGCCGAAGGGCATCAAGATACATCCCGACTCGCCGGATGATACCGATTCGCTCGCTAACGCCCTGCAATTTTATTTTCATGAAAAAAGAGACGGTCGGTCCGTTCCGCGGCACATCCACAGGATCGACATAGGAACCTCGGGCCTTGTGATATTCGCCAAAGACGAAATAACGCAGGCGCTTCTGGACCGCATGCTTTTTGAGAACCGTATCGACAGAAAATATATCGCGGAAGTCGAAGGGCGCTTCAGGTCAACCGCTGGAACGATAAACCAGCCTATCGCCAGAAACAGGCATGTCTCAAATAAATACAGGGTCGACGAAAAAGGGGCTGAAGCCATAACTCATTACCGCGTCTTATCATATGACCCGAAAAAAAACCGCAGCGTTCTCGAACTTACCCTCGAAACCGGCCGGACGCATCAGATCAGGGTCCATATGGCGCATCTCAAACACCCGGTGATCGGCGATGCGCTTTACGGCTCGAAGATAGACATGGGCGAAAACCGTTTCATGCTTCATTCGGCTTACGCGGCTTTTATACATCCCTACACAAAGAAAACGGTAGAGGTCACTTCAAAATAACGATTGAAAATTTTCCACGATTTTGTTATAATTAACGCTAATCATAAAAAAGGCGTTTTTTATATAAATATTAAGAAAATCGAGGATCATTTTAATGAAAAAAGCTCTTATCACAGGCATCACCGGACAGGACGGTTCTTATCTCGTTGAGTTTCTTCTGAAAAAAGGGTATGAGGTTTACGGAATAATAAGGCGCTCCAGCTCCTTCAACACCGCGAGAATAGATCATATCTATCAGGACCCGCATATCCCCGACAACCGCATGAAGCTCGTTTTCGGCGACCTCAACGACGCAAGCTCGCTCAACAGGATACTCGGCGACATAAAACCGGACGAGATATATAACCTCGGCGCGCAGAGCCATGTCCGCGTCAGTTTCGACATACCCGAATATACGGCCGAGGTCACCGGCCTCGGAACGATAAGGCTTTTAGACGCCATGCGCGAAAGCGGCCTTAAAGGCACTAAATTTTATCAGGCGTCATCATCCGAATTATTCGGAAAGGTCCAGGAAGTGCCGCAGCGCGAAACCACGCCTTTTTACCCGAGAAGCCCGTACGCCTGCGCGAAACTTTACGCTTACTGGATAACGGTCAACTACCGCGAAGCCTACGATCTTTTCGCGTGCAACGGGATACTTTTCAACCACGAATCGCCCAGGCGCGGTGAAACTTTCGTTACGCGCAAGATAACCATGGCGCTCGCAAGAATTAAATACGGCCTCCAGAAAAAGCTTTATCTTGGCAACCTCGATTCCAAGCGCGACTGGGGATTCGCCGGAGACTACGTGGAGGCCATGTGGCTCATGCTTCAGCAGGAACGGCCCGATGATTTCGTCATCGCGACGGGCGAAACGCACAGCGTAAAGGAATTTCTCGAAGAATCGTTCAATTACGCCGGACTCGACTGGAAAGAATTCGTCGAGATCGATTCAAGATATTTCAGGCCGACCGAGGTCGAACTTTTAATAGGCGACGCTTCGAAAGCCAAAAAGGCCCTGAACTGGGAACCTAAGGTCAAGTTCAAGGAACTGGTCAAAATGATGGTCGACGCGGATATGCTCACCGTCAAACACCTCGTTGAGGGCATCGGAACGGGCGTGAAACAATGAACGGACTCGAAAACATCAAAGATAAAAAAATAGTCGTGACGGGCGGAGCCGGCTTTTTAGGCTCGTTCGTCGTCGAAAAACTTAAAGAGCGCGGCTGCGATAAAATATTCGTGCCGACGATAGACGAATTTGACCTTCGGGACCGTGACGATATTTTAAAGTTGCTGAGACGCGAAAAACCTGAATTAATAATACATCTGGCCGCGGTTGTCGGCGGAATAGGCGCCAATCGCATGAATCCGGGAAAATATTTTTACGAGAACGCCATAATGGGTATCCAGCTTATCGAATACGCAAGGATCACCGGCGTTGAAAAGTTCCTCGCCGTCGGAACCATTTGCGCGTATCCGAAGTTCACGCCGGTACCTTTTAAAGAAGACGACCTGTGGGCGGGCTATCCGGAAGAGACCAACGCCCCTTACGGTCTCGCGAAAAAAATGATGCTGGTTCAAAGCCAGGCATACCGTGCTCAATACGGCTTCAACTCCATATTCGTCCTGCCCGTGAATCTTTACGGCCCGCGCGATAATTTCGATCCGGCGTCTTCTCACGTCATCCCCGCGCTCATCAAAAAATGCGTTGACGCCGTTAAATATGGCGATGAAAAGATAACGGTATGGGGAACCGGCGAAGCCAGCCGCGAATTTTTATTCGTCGAGGACGCAGCCGACGCTATAATTCTCGCGGCGGAAAAATATGACGGGGGCGAACCGGTCAATATCGGCGCCGGTTTCGAGATAAAAATAAAAGAACTCATAACGCTCATCGCCAAAATAACCGGTTTTAAAGGCGCCATCGAATATGACGGCACGAAGCCCGACGGCCAGCCGCGCCGCTGCCTCGATACGCAAAGGGCTTTCGATGAATTCGGTTTCAGGGCGAAGGTCGAATTCGAAGAGGGTCTGAAAAGAACGATCGAATGGTATACGGAAAATTCAGCATAAAATACCGGAGGAAAGCATGAGTCGCAAACATACCGGAAGCGGAGTGCCGCAGCATCTGATGCAGGAGATAGCCGACGCATATAATGTCGACTTTCCCTGTAATTTCGAAAGGCTCGTCTCGTTCTACTCCCATCCGAACTGGGTTATGAGAAAACTCGCGGCCGAATACACCTTCAAACTCGGCGAGAGGGTGATGCCGCTTCTATATGAAAAGCTCGAAGACCCGGACGCCACGGAAGATACGGTCTACTGGAGCGTCAAGGTATATTCGAAATTTTTCGACGCGGCCGCGCCTTTTATCATAAAGCTATTAAACCTCGAACACTTCTCCAATAACAAGCTTTTATTTCTGATAAACGCCGCCGGATCTCTTAAAATAGCCGAAGCCATACCCGCGCTCGTTAACTTTTCAGGCCATAAGAACTGGATAATCAGAAAAGAATCGGCGTCGGCTATACTCGCCACCGGAAAAGCAGCCGTGCCTTATCTGAAGGACGCCTTCACATCCGGAAACAAGGACATCCGTTACTGGACGGTCAAACTTTTAGGCCAGATCCTCGGGCGCGACGCTATCGACTCATTTAAAAAACTTCTGGCCTCCGATAAAAAGGACCTCCGCTATTACGCGCTTACGGCGTTAGGCGAAATAGACGCGCCGGAAGTGCTCGAACTCGTCGCCTCATGCCTCGGCGACGAATCGTGGCTCGTGCGCGCCCAGGCCGCTGAAATACTTGAAAGATGCGGCAGGCCGGCCATAAAACACATCAAAAAATTATTCTCGGAAGGTAATTCCGACGTAAAATACTGGTCCATCAAGGTCCTTGCGAAGGTCTTAAAGGACGAGGCGCTTGAATTCCTGAAGCGGACGCTCGAAACCGACGATTCCGAACTTAAATATTGCGTGATAGACGCGCTCGCCCAGATGAACTTTCAAAAGGCCGCTCCCGTGCTCGTCCGGCTTTTTGACGATTCCGCGTGGCTCGTGCGAAAACACGTGGCTTCGGTTCTTTCGAAATTCGGAAGCCAGGCCGCTCAGTACTTGAACGACCTGCTGGAAACCGAGGAGAATGAAAACATCAGATACTGGTCGGTCCAGGTCATATCCAGATCCGACGAAAAAAACTTTTTAAAGCTGCTCGAAATATTAAAAGAGTCCGGCCGCGGCGAAAGGTCCTTCATCATCCAGGCGCTTCGCGAAACCAGAAATAAGACGGCCCTTCCCGTATTATTCGAACTGCTCGCCGACGACCAGTGGACGATAAGGCGTGAATCGGCGCGCACGATAATCGATTTCGGTCCTGAGATCGTCGTGCCTTACATGATAGACCGGGTGGATCTTTCGTCTAACGACACCGAATACTGGATCTATAAAATAATATCGTCTTTCGGCGACGGCGTCAATTCGGAGATCACGGAAGTCATTTACGAGAACGGCGGCGCGACCGATCCGGAAGACGAAAGCTACCAGAAGCTTCAAAAAGCGTTCAAGCTTCTTTCCATGCTCGGGAACTCAAAAAGCGTCGACACTATAATCGATATAATCAAAAACAGGTCTCACGCTCAAAAAGAAGCGATGATCGCTTCGCTTTCAGGGATCCGAAACGACAATTTCATAAAAAGCCTTTTAAAAGCGCTTGACCTTGCCGATTCCGGCGTTTCGTTCTGGATCGCGCGGATACTTAAGAACGTCTCCAAAAGTTCATATCCGCTTTTATACGGCGCGCTCGACGATAAAAATCCTGAAAAACGCGTATGGATATGTAAAATATTCGGCGAGATAAAAGATCCGGCTTTCGTGCCGCCTCTGGTCCTGCTTCTTTCGGACGGCGATAAGAACGTCAGGTACGAGGCGACGAAGGTCCTTAGTAAATATGAATCCGCCGAAGTTTTCGAAAGCCTTATAAAACAGTTCATCGAAGAGGACGAAGAAGGGCGCATCTGCATAATCGAAAACATCAAATCCATCATAGACGAAAAGATGATAACGCTATTGATCGATACCCTCGACGACGCGTCAGACACCGACGGCTACTGGATATCGAAGCTTCTTGTCGAGACGGCGAATGAACACATCGGCGCAATCGAAAAAAAACATGACGACGCGATGGAATCATCCAAAACAAAGTACTGGCTGAAAAAAATAATCGATCACATTAACGGTGTCGCATATCTTTGAGCCTTAATTTCCGGAGGAAAAATTGATCACGGCCGAACAGATAATTAAAAAACTTGGACTCATACCGCACCCTGACGAAGGCGGATTTTTCAGCGAAACCTACCGTTCGCCGGAATTTATTCCGCGTGACGCGCTTGACGGGCGTTATGACGGAGAGAGGCGTTTTTCGACGGCCATCTATTTTCTTCTGACGCCTGAAACATTTTCACGCATGCATGTTTTAAGATCGGACGAGATATTTCACTTTTACATTGGCGACCCGGTCGAAATGATCAAACTCTACCCTGACGGTTCAGGAAAGACCGTCATACTCGGCCATGACATAATGAACGGCGAAAATCTTCAGGTCACGGTGGAGGCTAATGTCTGGCAGGGCGCGCGCCTTTTGCCGGGCGGAAAATTCGCGCTTTTAGGGACCACCGTAGCGCCGGGCTTTGAATTCGCAGATTACGCTTCCGCCATAGCTGAAATTTCGGACCTTTGCGGCTATCTCTGCGCTAAATATCCCGAATTCGCCGCTAAAATAAAAAATCTTATAAGAACCGGGAATATTTAATGGAAGAACTTCGCCAAAAGTTTATTAACGCCCTTGTCCTTTTCCTGTTGGTATTCATTTCCGGAATACTTGGCTATATGATCATAGAAGGCTGGTCGGCTTTCGACTCGATATATATGACCGTAATAACCCTGGCATCGGTAGGGTACGGTGAAACGCACCCGCTTTCCAACACGGGTCGATTATTCACGATAGTTCTTATAATCATAGGAATGGGCACTTTCGTTTACGCGATAAGCACGGTGACGGCTTTTTTCATAGAAGGCGAACTGCATGGATATCTGAGGAGGAAAAAAATGAAAACGATGATAGACAAACTTCAAGATCATTACATAATCTGCGGAGCGGATGAGGTCGGAAACCATGTTATCGGCGAATTCCATAAAACGGAACGGGAATTCGTCATCATAGACAGCAACGAGGAACGCATAAAAAAGATCGCCAAACATAATGAGAATCTTCTATATATCATCGGCGACCCGGCCGATGACGATATCCTTATAAGCGCCGGCATAACCCGCGCAAAAGGCGTGGTAGCGGCGCTTGATTCCGACAAGGACAATCTTTTCGTCGTTATCACCGCCAGAAGCCTTAATCCCGACGTTAGAATAGTTTCCCGGTCTATCGCGGACGGATCCGTGGCGAAGCTGAAAAAAGCCGGAGCGGACGCGATAGTTTCGACCGATACCATCGGCGCGCTGCGCATGGCGTCTGAAATGGTAAGGCCGAACGTCGTTTCGTTCCTCGACAAAATGCTTCGAAGCACCGACGAGACCTTAAGGATCGAGGAAATTGAACTCACTAAAGACACGACGCTTATCGGCAAAATGCTTAAGGAGCTCGATATAACCGATAAAACCGGCCTTCTGGTCATGGCCACCAGAAATAAGAATACCGGAACCTACGTTTATAATCCGAAATCTTTTTACGTCTTCGACCGCGATGACGTCCTGATAGTGCTCGGAACGCCCAAGCAAAGAGAAGAATTCAATAAATTATTCAATATCGCATAACGCATGGAACTTTATCATTTAGTCATAATAATACAAAATAAACAGAACGGAGTAAAATTATCTTATGATCGCAGTTAAAAACCTCTCGAAATATCACGGCGAGAGATGCCTTTTCAAGGACGTAACATTTCACATCAACGACGGCGAGGTCGTAGGACTTTGCGGCGAGAACGGCACCGGCAAATCGACTATATTAAAGATACTTTGCGGACTCGAATCCGCCAACAGCGGCGAGATCAATTGCCCCAAATCCACCACTTTCGGTTACCTTCCGCAGGACATCGACATGCAGTCGGAAAAAACTTTATACGAAGAGGTTTCGGAGGTCTTTAAAGACATAATAAACCTGAAAAAAGAAGCCGAAGAGATCGAGGAACTTTTCGCGAGCGGCGACTACGACGCCGACAAATACCAGAAGCTCATGGACCGCTACGGCGACCTTCAGGAAAAAATAATCACGACCGACGCGCATACCATCGACGCCGACATACACGACGTTCTGCGCGGCCTCGGGTTTCTCCACAAACACTGGCATAAAAAGGTCAACGAGTTCTCGGGCGGCTGGCAGATGAAAATATATATGGCTAAACTTCTCCTTCAGCGCCCTGACGTTCTGCTGCTGGATGAGCCGACAAACCACCTCGATATCGACGCGAGGAACTGGCTCGAACAGTTTTTAAGAAAATATCCCAAATCGGTCGTAATGGTCTCGCACGACCGCCATTTCATGGATACCGTCGTTAAAAAAATATACGAGGTCTTTGCCACTAAACTCGAAACCTATCACGGCACTTTCTCAAAATACCTCGTAGAGCGCGAAGAGCGCATCGACAAGGTATATATCACCTATGAAAAACAAAAGGACGAGATCGAAAAGATGCAGGAATTCATCGACCGCTTCCGCGCCAAGATCGATAAGGCGCAGCTTGTCCAGAGCCGTATAAAAACTCTTGAAAAAATGGAAAAGATCGTTCTTCCCCCGCGCCGTAAAAAAATAAAATTCTTCTTTCCGCAGGCGCTGTCATGCGGCGATACGGTCATCGAAGCGCACGAGGTCTCAAAATCATATGGCGCTCATAAAATAATGGACCCGTCGACCTTCACCGTAAGCCGCGGCGAAAAGGTCGTTCTGCTCGGCGTCAACGGCGCCGGAAAAACCACGCTTATAAAAATGATAACCCAGTCGCTCGAACCCACTTCCGGCGCCATAAAACTCGGCCACAACGTAAAGGTCGACTACTTCGCGCAGGATCAGGCCCAGGAATTGAACCCGACCAACAGCGTTCTGGCCGAGGTCTCGCAGAAATGTCCCTTCGATATGGCGCCTAAATTAAGGACGCTGCTCGGCACCTTCCTCTTCTCCGGCGACGACGTTAATAAATCGGTCTCGGTTTTAAGCGGCGGCGAACGCGCCAGGCTTTCACTCGCGAAAATGCTTCTGCGCCAGTCGAACGTTATAATTTTGGACGAGCCTACCAACCATCTCGACGTTCTGGCCAAAGACGTCTTGAAGGAAGCGCTCATAAAATATGAAGGCACGGTCCTCTTCGTTTCACACGACCGTGATTTCGTGTCGAACGTGGCTACGCGCGTCCTCGAAATTTATGAAGGAAAGCTTCGCGATTATCCCGGCACTTATGAAGAATTCCTCGAACACAAGCTTCGCAACAACCTTGACGCCGATCCGGATGATATCCGTTAATATTCAATTGATCAAAGAGAAAAGAGAAGAGTTGATGTTTCACTCTTCTCTTTTCTCTTATTCAGAGCCTTTTCTAAAATATTTTGAAATGTTTAAAATTATTTTGAACTTTTCTCCGTCCCCGTAAAATTACAATACATGAAAGTTTTTGAGATGTTGAAAGAAAACGAAAAAACACAAAGCTTCAATGACTTTGACCTGATATTCGCGAAATACTTCACAAGGCTTGTTTATTTCATCAGGCGAAGTATAAACGGCGATATCGAGGAAGCTCAAAACATAGCTCAGGAAACTTTCATCGTGCTGCTTGAAAAATCCGGAGAGCTTTGTTTTGATACCGAAAAATCAGCTGTTTCATATATTTTTCAGATCGCCCGGAATTTGATTTTAAATCATAACCGTAAAAGCGGCTTTCGAAAATTCATCGACAGGGTGGTTTATTTTTTCGAGGCTGAAACAAGGACGCATGAAAAATACGGCGAGATAGAAACGATGGCCGATTTCGACTCCGCGCTGTTGAAGATCCCGGAAATCTACCGGGAAGTTATCATGATGAAGTATATTTTAGAAATGAGCATAGAAAACATAGCCTCGGCCTTAAACTTGAGCGATGGAACCGTCAAATCAAGGCTTTTCAACGGAAGCATACAAATGTCAAAACATTTAAAAGGTTATTCGGATCTTAAGGCTCCCGCTGATCAAAAAAAGAAGAGTGAGTAAAATGACCGAAAAAACTAACATTTGCGAATTAATTAAAAATAAGCTCTCCCGCGCTGACGAACTGGACGATGCCGAAATCCTTCACGCGGAAACCTGTCCGGCATGCTCGGCTCTGGTCGAAGAGGCCGTAAGCGCAGTAAGCTCCTCGGCTCAGCGAAAGATACGCTCTCTCCAAAAGATCGATACGCGGCCCGAAGTCGTCCTGAAACCATCGTCAGTCTTCAGTTCCTTCAAATTATCCGCCGCCGTAGCCCTGCTTCTCATCGCCGCGCTTTTGTTCCCGCTCAGAAATGCCGGAAACAATACATCCATGAACGGCGGCCCCGGGCCGGACCCCGCCATGACCGATATAAGTTTTCCGGAACTCGCGGACTCCAGTTTGTCGGATGACGTCGAATCTTATTTCGAAAAACAATCCGAGATCATCAACCAAAATTTCGACACAATGACGGCCGGTTCAATGTTTTCGGTATATGAAGGCGTTTCATTCAGCCCGAGTCTTGAATCCATAGCAAAAACATTTAAACTCCCTGAAACGGCAGAGGATCAATATTCCAACCCATTTTCATTGAACGGCGGCTCTTTCGAAAATATATACACCGATGGATCGACATATTAGAAAAATAACCCAAAAATAAAAAGGAGTGGTAATTATGAGAAAAAACCTTATCGCGAAACTCATCTTAACGGTATTATTCGTTTTCCTCGCCTCGCTTTTCACCGGCAGCTTCACCGCCGTTTCAGCCGAATCGAAAGACAAACCAGGCGCAAAATTCGAAGAGAGAAAAGGCGAGGAACCGCCTCCCCAGTCAGAAGGCAACCGCCCGCCGATGCCGCCCAAGAATGATTTCATGAAAAACCTCACGCCCGAACAGCGCGAAGAAGCTCAAAAAATAATGATGACAAGCAAAGCCAGGATCGACCTCGCGGACATTTACGCCGATTCAGGCAAGCTGGACGAAGCGATAGCCGAGATCAAAAAGGTCATCAACACGACGATACCTTCGTTCATGCCGGATAAGGAAGTCGCTGAAAGAAAATCGATGCTTTCGATGAAGATCGTCGACCTTTATTTTAAAGCAGGTAAAGAAGAGCTGGCTCTCGCCGAAGCTGAAAGCCTCATCGCAAAAGGCGATCTTCCCGTAACCAAACAGGGCCATCTCTTAACGATGATCGGACACGCCTACAAGAAAAAAGGAAACAACGACAAAGCGGCTGAATACCTCAAGAAAGCAATAGATATCCTGGAAAAAAAATAATTGCGAACACTATTTGAATAATGGCGAATAGGTCTCCAATCTCAACTCTGCGTTAAATAAAAAGCCGCGCTCCAAAATCAGGGCGCGGTTTTTTGTTTTTATTTATTTTAATTAATTATTCAGAAGCGGAGCGTCTATCTCGCCCCTGTCTTTTTGGGCCTTTTCCATGTCGCGGAATTCCTTGAGGAGCTGTTCGAGGGTCATGCCCATTTTTTCGAGGTCCTCATCGAGTATGGACATCGATTTATTGGCTCGCCAATCTTTATAACGGTCCATTTTCCAGCTGATTATATTTTTGACGCGGACCTCTTCCGCCATCGCTACGCGCTGCGCGCGGATCTTTTTGAAGCACTTCAAATTAAGCTCGCTGCCTATGCCTTCAAGCGATTTTTTCAGGTTTGAAACGGCGAAGGATTTGAGTCTCTGATAGTCGATAGCGCCTATCGTATTCTTATAATTTTCGGCGTCCGCCTTATTCGGGCAGAACTGGTCGGCCCATCCGAAACGGTTGGAAGGGTACATATTGTGGGCGGTAATGGAAAGGGCCATGAAAGAGGAATTTTCATCTGGCTCGAATTTGAACGTAAAAAGCGCTATAACTATTATCTCGACATCGGCGTTCTTTTTAACGATCACGACGTCTCTTAAGACCCTCAATTCAGCCGCTATACCGCTTTCGATCCTGCTTAAAATATCGTTGTTGCGTTTTTCATTCGCCATGTCCCCGCCGTCTAAAAGCACGGTAAGCCGAACGCCGATCTTATGCGAGGCAACCGCGGCTTCAGCGGCTTCCACGGCATCATCGGAAACAGCCGCGGCGTATGAAACGATATTCGAACCGGCCAATAAAAAAAACACCGCGAAGAATATCAGAAATATTTTATATACTTTCATAAATTAACTCTCCATATTTTTTTGAGATACATTTTACAACAATTCAAGTTTAAATACAATAATCTGTCTTAAAAATTCTAATTTAATAAATTTTGAATTCAATAAGAACTTGACTTTTTTTTCTCTTTATGATAAATATATCGTCATTATGAGTAGAATCGTACATTCAAAGATCGCTATTATCATTATAGCGTTTTTTACGCTGATCAATTTAGTGGACATCTTCGAATATTTCATTTACGAGGAAAACTCTTTTTTAGTGCTTGCGCTGCCTCTTTTTGCGGAGGGCGACCCGACTCCCGGCGAAACCGGGGAAACCTCACCTAAAAATCCGGTCATTCATATGCAGCGGGCATTCGTCGCGCTGATCTCGATCGTATTATCGGTCGGATGTTTTTCGGTCCCGGCCTGCTTCAGAAATATCTTCTTTTTTATGCCGGCGATCCGCTCTCAGATCTTCGTTCTCACGGAACGGCCTCCGCCCGCGGCCGCTTAACCTCTTCCGCAACGATTTCGGTTTAAATCTGCATACTTTAACTTCAAAAAGCGCTTTAAATCTAAAATGATCGCACTTTAATTTCAGTTATTCGATAAATTGTAAAAAATAATTTCAGGGAGGGAAAATCAAAAGATGATCGAAGTCAATAATCTGACAAAAAACTACGGCGATTTCACCGCCATTTCAAACGTCAGTTTCAACGTTAAAGAAGGCGAGATCATGGGATTTTTAGGGCCCAACGCCGCGGGCAAGACCACCACGATGCGCGTGATCACAGGCTACCTTTCAGCTACCGCTGGAACGGTGAAAGTGGCTGGTTACGACACTTATAACGATTCCCTTAAAACCAAGCAGGTCATAGGATACCTTCCGGAAAAACCGCCCGTTTATCCGGAACTCCGGTTGCGACCATATCCGAAGTTCGTCGCCCAAAACAAAGCCGTCCCCGGCAGCGCGTCCCGCCGCCCAGGCGCCTCCCGATTACTTTGAGAGGCGTAGACATGGAACGGCAG
>CAZKCG010000070.1:22122-26019 GCA_964551445.1 uncultured bacterium
CTTATAACGATTCCCTTAAAACCAAGCAGGTCATAGGATATCTGCCCGAAAAACCGCCGGTCTATCCGGAACTCTCGGTGCGCTCATATCTGAAGTTCGTCGCCGAGATCAAAGGCGTTCCCGGCCGCGAAGTATCCAGAAGCGTGGAACTGGCCATGGAAAAAACCAATATCCACAACGTCGCTCACAAGCTTATCGGCACTCTTTCGAAAGGTTATCAGCAGCGTGTCGGCCTCGCGCAGGCCCTGGTCCACAATCCAAAGGTCCTGATACTCGACGAGCCTACGGTTGGCCTTGACCCCACTCAGATAATAGAAGTGCGAAACCTTATAAAAAGCCTGAAAGGCTCGCACACCGTGGTTCTTTCGACGCATATACTTCCCGAAGTTTCGGTCACCTGCTCACGCGTCGTTATAATAAACAAAGGAAATATCATCGCCGAGGACACTCCGCAGAATCTGACGAAATCGGTCTCCGCCGACGAACATCTCGAACTCACCATTTCAGGCTCCAAAGACTCCGAATCGCTTAAAACCGCGATCGAGAAGATCGACGGCGTAACAAGCGTTTCGGTCACAAATTCAGGCGACAAAAAAGATATTTTCAAAGCTCACGTTGACATGATATCGTGTTTCGACAACGCGCCGAACCTGGCATCGAAGATCGTCGGAGCCAATCTCAAACTTCATGAGATGCGCGTAATAGAACTTTCGCTTGAAGACATCTTCCTTAAATTAATAAATAAAGTACAGGGGGAGGTTACGAAATAATGAGAAACATCTGGTCGCTTTTTAAAAAAGAACTCGTTTCATTTTTCAGTTCTCCTATAGCATATATGCTTATATCCGTATATCTGGTGCTTTCAGGATATTTCTTCTACGTATCCTTCACCAGGTTCGCATCCTTCATAATGATGCTCGCCTCAAATCCGGAATACGCTGGCGAGCTCGCCAAATACAACGTTACCGACCATGTTTTAAGGCCGCTGGCTTATAATATCGCCATCGTCGTTCTTCTTTTGATACCGATGCTCACGATGAGGATCTATTCTGAAGAAAACAAGATGGGAACTATGGAATTACTTCTCACATCCCCTATCACCTATACCGAGATCGTAGCCGGCAAGTTCCTGGCATGCGTTTTCGTTTACGGCGTGATGATGGCCTTCACCTCTGTCTATCTGGTCATAATGTCGGTCTACTGCGAGATAGAGCGCGGGCCCATATTCACGGCATATCTCGGGCTTTTCCTTCTGGGCATGGCTTTTCTCGCCATCGGCAATTTCACTTCAACTCTAACTAAAAACCAGGTTGTTGCGGCCGTCCTTGGATTCGGCCTCCTGCTTTTATTCTGGGTTATAGGCTGGAGCGCGGCCAATAATGAAAGCATGTTCGCCGGCCTCTTAAAAGGCGTTTCGATAACCGACCATTTTGAAAGCTTCTCAAAAGGCGTGCTTGAATCCAAAGACGTCATTTACTATATAAGTTTTGCTTTTGTCGGTTTATTTCTGACCAGATTATCACTTGAATCCACGAAATGGAGGTTATAAGAATGAAAGGCAAAAGTTTTTTATTTTTAAAGATATTATCGTTCCTTTTCACTTTCTCCGGCGTCTGCGTCTATCTTTTCACCGAGACCATGACGCCCGTCAGCTGGATGCCGCTCGTAATAGGATTGATACTTCTGGCGGTATTAAGCGTTCTCAACATGTCTTACATTTCATCCACGGTCGCTTCACGCTCGTTTAAATATACTACCAACGCCATCATTTACGCAGTAATAGTAATAGGAATAATTGGCGTTCTAAATTTCATCGCGGCCAAACAGACCACGCAGTGGGACCTCACCAAAAACAAACGATATACGCTGGCGGATCAGTCGGTCAAGCTGCTGAAGTCCCTGAAAGAGGATATAACCGTGCTCCTTTTCTATTCAGACCTTGATAAACCCATGCTCGCGGATCTTTTGAAACAATATAACTACAACAACGAAAAATTCAAATTCGAATTCGTAGACCTCAACAAAAAACCTCATATCGCGGAGCAATACCAGGTAAAAGCTCCCAGAACGGCTATATTAAAATACAAGGGCCAGGTCGAAAAACTTTACGGAATGTTCGGTGAACAGGAATTCACCAACGCCCTGATCCGCGTCTCAAGAGGCGGAAAGAAAAGCATCTACTTTCTTACCGGCCACGGCGAAGCCGATCCTGACGGAATGGACGCCAAAGGCATGTCCGCGATCAAAACAGGTCTCGCGGACCTGAATTTCAACGTATCAAAACTTAATCTCATGGAAAAACAGGAAGTTCCAAAAGACTGCCAGACGCTTATCATAGCGGGTCCCGTAACCGAACTTATGGCTCCTGAAGAAGCCGCTATAACAAAATATCTTAATGAAGGCGGACACGCGTTTTTCATGGTCGATCCCAAACCCGCGTTCGGATGCGAAACATTCCTTAAAAATTACGGGTTCGAGATCGGAACCAACCTTGTAATAGATTCCAAACCGGCTCTTAAAGCTCTTGGTTTCGGCGATTACACAATACCTCTCTGCCCGATATACGATTCGGGCCATGAGATAACCAAAAGTTTTTCCGTAGCCACTTTCATGCCTTACGCCCGCTCGGTCACGCCGGCGCACAATCCTCAGCCGGGCGTCAGAATGACGGCGCTCGTAAAAACCTCGCCGGACTCCTTCGCGGACACGACCTACCTCACCAATCCAAACATTAAATTCGACGCCAATACCGATGTCAAGGGCCCCATCACGGTAATCGCCGCAAGCGCCAGAACGCTTCAAAATATAAACAAAAACACCGATACATCTGAGAACGCTTTGAAATCCGATGCCGACGCTAAAAAATCCAAGGAAACCGAAATGCGCATCGTCGTAGCCGGCACTTCAAAAGCAGCCAGAAACCAGTACGTCAGCCTTCAGGGCAACGGAAATCTCATGCTCAACATTATAAATTACCTGGCCGAAGAAGAGGATCTCATAGCCATAAAACCAAAGACCTCTCCCCAGGCTAAGATAGATCTGACGGCCCAGGACGCCAACAACATATTTTATCTCACGCTCTTTTTAATGCCGGCGGTGGTAATTATGAGCGGGTTTACCGTATGGTTTTACCGTAACAGATAACAATTTTATGGTTCTTTCGTGTTTTGTAAGGGAAAAATATATCAGAGAATAACGAATAGAGAATAGTGAATAGTTGTGGAAGGCTCGCTCAGCTCGCTCTTTTTTAAATATGGACCAATATTTTATAACAAAGATTGCTTTCGTTAATGATAATTACATTTCCATATGAAAGTTTTCTTTTAAGATTTGAGCGCGAAGCGCTCCCACATTAACTATTCTCTATTCTCTCATCTCTATTATCTACTTTCACTGCCCGCACAAATAAGAATGAACTAATTTTATGAAATGGAGTGATGATAAATAATATGAATTACTTAAAAACTTTCATGGCGCTGATATTTCTCGCAGCGCTTGGAACTTACGCGTATCAGCTCGATAAAAAACCGGTGGATACCGAAGATTCGAAAAAAACTGCTTTTGTAGATTTCGCGTTCGATAATTTGACGAACTTGCGCATCCAGAGAAGTTACGACACTTTTCCGATAGAATTCACAAGAACGGCCGTCGGTTCTGACTGGACGATGCAAAAACCGGTAACGGCGCTCGCGGATCAGGGGTGAACACGAACGGCTTCGAGGTGCAGGAACGAGCGCCTCGGCACCCGCAACCTGACGAAGCGCGCAGTCGTCGTCGGAAACTTCGCGCGCCAGGTGCTGAACGTCTCGTCTCTCCGCGCCAGCTCTTTCCACGTCAGCTGATCATCACTCGACTCGACGATGAGCGGCACCGCGCGCTCGGGCATGTGGTCGCTTC
>CAZKCG010000071.1:0-25954 GCA_964551445.1 uncultured bacterium
GCCTTATTCATCGCGGCCCCATACCAACAGGACTTTTTCCTTTTCGAATTTTTCCTGAAGCACCGAAAGAAGCTCATCGCCTTTTTTCTCGCGGGCGAGGATAACTTTTTTATTTATTTCCGTGAGGCTGTCCTTATAATGTTCCTTCAGTATCTTATCCAGAGCGCTCTCGAAATACATCGAACCCGGATAATCCCTGACCACTTTTTCAAATAGTTCAAGTGATTTTTCAGGTTTTTTAGATGTTTTTTCATAGCTTTCTCCCAGTTTAAAAAGGACCTCATCCTCTCTCATGGGGACTTTTTCACGAAGTTTTTCAAGTATTTTAGGGACTTCGGATTCCTTTTTGAATATGGGCCGCGAATAAAGTTCGGCGAGGTCTATTCCCGCCTGAAAAACCCACAACTGATCGCGACCTTCGTCTATAAGCCGGTTATAATATCTCACCGCGGCGTTGAGGTCTAAAAGGTTGTTCTCATAAATGCGGGCTATCTGATAAGTTACCTTGTCGGCGCGCGATGATTTAGGAAATTCTTTCAGGAAACGCAGATAAGCGTTTATGGCGCTTTCGTAGTCCTTGAGGTCCTCTTCGTATATGCGGGCTATCGTATATAAGGAATATTCGGCCTCCGGCCCGCCTTTTGATTGAGCCGCTATTTCTTCGTGGGTCTGGATGGATTTTTTATATTGATTGCTTTCATAATATTTTTTTTCCTTGGAATAAAGAGCTGAATAGGTTTTGTCAAATGATGAAGGTAGCTTGAGGTTGACGAGATCTTCGAAATCCCTTTCGCGGCGCATTTGTTTGATGTTCTTTTTAACGCTTTTATAAACGAGGGCGGCCGATCCGGTATCGGAATAATTGTTTATAAGAAGAAGAGCGGCGCGAAAAGCGCATTCCTCGGCGTAAAAATCATCCTTTCTTATAAGGTAGCCAAGCATGTACGACGAAACGGCATTATCAAGCGGGTTTCTGATGCCGTCGTTTTTTATGTCGGCAAGGTAGTTCGCTATGGTGGCTTTCGGGTTTATTTTTATTTCTGATGAATTGGCGACAAGTTCGACGGAATACTGATGTTCGTAATAATAACCCAGATAATAAGCCGAAAGGTTAGCGACGTCGTCGCCGGTGGATGTCTCGAGCACTTTTTTATACGACTGCATGGCTTTTTCGGCTTCGACCCGGGGGGAATGGAACTGGCACAGAAGCCCGTAAACAAGAAGGCCGGTGCGCTTGGTCGCCTGATAATTTTTAGCGTACTCCGATTTTTCATCAAAAAGTCTTTTCAGCATCGTCTTTGCCGTTTCGACGTCGGAGAGGTCGTAAGCGAATATAAGCGACATGCTTAAAAGCGAGTCGAATTTTTTGAGGCCGGCCGGATATTCGCTCATAACTCGCCTGTAATAAAGCGTAGCCATATGAGCATCCAACAAATGAAAACCTTTGAAGTAACCGACGAGATAATCGATGGTGTTGCTCTGGGTGAATTCGTATCTTTGCGCCGCCTGTTTATAGGCTTCGATTATGCTCTCGAGCGTCGTGAGCGTCTGGTTGTAAATTCTCGCGACGCGGAAAATTATTTCTTCGCGCTTTCCTTCGGATATCTTCCATTTAAAATAATCCAGATAATTCTCGATGGCCTTATCCTTCTGGTTCATAGCGAGGTAGCACTCGCTGATGCGCTCTTTTGAAAGATTTGAATATTTGGTGTCCGGAAATAATTCGATAAGCTTTTGATAATTTTCGACAGCCGCCTCGAATTCGCCGGCCAGCTCTTTTATGAGGCCTAATATGAAAAGCGAATAAGACCGTCCGGCTTTTTTACGGTCTTTTTTATAATCGGCTATTATGGTTTGAAATTCTTTACGCTTTTCAGGCGTCAGCGTCGAAACGTAGAATTTTTTAAAGATATCGACTTCACCTGTGAAAAAAGCGCTTTTGCGGTCCACGGCTTTTTTTTTGTCGCGGGCCTTATCGCCGGCGCCCCTTTTTTTCGGAAAGCCGGGAATCGAGATCTCGGAAGAATCCGCGTGAACGAGTGAAACTTCGGCCGAACTCAAGTTTTCGGCAAGAAGAGGCTGAGCTGAAAAAAACATGAGAAATAAGACGGGGAATAATATTAGTTTTATCGAATATTTATTGTCATAAGGCATAAAAGTACACTTCCCGGTTTTTTAATGATTCGAGCTGTCCGTTCTTTATTCGCGCCCGAAGGCTTTATTCTGGCAGAATTCGGCTTTGTCGTAATCGCCCATTTCCTTGTAGGTGGATGATCTGGAAAGCCATACCTTCAGATCGCCCTTGGAGAGCCTTTCGGCGCGGTCATAGGCATCGAGGGCCTCGTCGTATTTTTTTTCAGCCGTATAGATCTCGCCTTTGATTATATAACCTTCCTGCGAGCCGGGCCTTAATTTCATGAATTGCTCTATGCATTCATAGGCTTTGGGGATATTCGACGTCTTCCGGTACCAGTCAGCTTTTTTCAGGATCACGTCGGCGTCCTGAACGGAGGTCATGTAGAGATGGTTGAACGCGTCTATGGCCTGCTGGTATTTGTTTAGCTTTTCATAGCACAGGCCGAGATCGTAATAGTATTTTTCGTCGGGAGCGAATTCGATTATCTTTAAAAGCGATTCGGACTGTTTTTCAAGCTCGCCGAGTTTGGAATGATTTTGAGATATAAGATACATCGCTTCTTCCGATCTGGGATTTATCTCTATGGCAGCGCGGTAAGCCGCAAGGGCTTTTTCGGTGTTGCCAAGAGCTTCATATATAAGGCCTTTCGTGGTCTCGATAAGATCTGCGCCGGAAGAAACGCGGGGAGCCATTTCGACTAACTTCATGGCGTCCTCTTTTTTTCCCGAATCCAGAAGGGCGCGCGCTTTAAAGTTGTAGATATTTATGTTATCCGGGTTGACCGCGGAAAGCCGGGCTATAGCCTCGGCGACCCTGTCGTTCTGTTTTTCAGAATAATAAAGCTCGGCGAGCCTTGTAAGGGCCTCTTCATCGGACGGGTTGGCGGCGATGACCGCTTCGAGGCAGGCCACGGCTTTTGAATTTTCCTTGAATTTAGAATAAATGGAGGCTAAAAGCATCTCGCATTCGACGTGGTCTATGGCGCTTTCAGCGGCGAATTTTTTCGCTTCATCGATTATCTCGAGGCTGTGGGCATACTGGCACAGATAATAATTGATCTTCGCCTCGAAGAATTTATAGCGGTATCTGGCTTCGGGCGAAGCGGCGGCCGCGAACGCTTTTTTCACCGATGATTCCGCCGCGAAAAAATCCTGCAAAGCGGCCTGGATCTTTGACATCAGGTAATAACCCTCGGCGGACCCGGACTTCAAAACTATATGTTTCTGAACGCTCTGAAGGGCTTCGGCGTTCTTCGAAACCGAATGCTGTATCTGGGCCGTGCGGAAATAAGGCTCTGAAAATTCGGGATCGGCCTTCACCGAACGCTGATAAAGTTCGAGCGCGCGGTCCCGGTGGCCGCCGGCCATGGCGATCTCGCCCATGAAGTAATAGGCTTTCGCCTGAGAATAATCGTTGTCTTTGGACTTCAATATTTTTTCAAAACACGAAAGCGATTCCTTGAAAGCGCCCATGCCGAAATAAGCTTCGCCGAGAAATCCGGCGGCCTTGGATGAATCGGGAGATTTTTCAAGTATCTTCTCGAACGAGGACGCGGCCCCTTTATAATCTTTTCTGGCCAGGCTGTTGGCGCCGTCGAGAAGGTCGTCCGCGAAGAACATGTGCTTTTTGAGTTTTACGAAATCGTCATAAGTTAAAACCTTGTGAAAGGTCAAAAGCCATCTTTCCTTGAAAGCGCTTATGGTGCCGTCCTTTGATTTCACTATAAAATCGCCGGAGCCGGCGGATTTAACGAAATTTTCATAACTTTCGATAAAGTAGGGCGTGGCGGAAATTCCCTGTATGATCTTGTCCCGGTCGGCCTTGGTCAGAAGTTTTCCGATATACCAGGTATGACAGTTAGTCAGGCCGCGATAATCTATGTCGCCGGGATTCTGGGTCGAAAGAACGCAGCAGAGACCGAACGCGCGCCCCTGGCGAAGCAGGAGATTTATGGAACTTTTGCTTTCGTTCTGGATCGGATCATCCGGAAAGAATGAAAGCTTGCCTCCGCCGATCTCGTCGATGTAAAAAAGCGCGCGGGGTTCCTTGGAGTCGCCGAGTTTTTTCATCTGGTTAAAAAGCGTTACGGCTATATTTGAAAGTATGAGATTTCTGTCATCGAAATTTTCAAGGAATGAAAGATTGAAAATATAAACGTTGGTCTTATCTTCGGGCGTTTTCGCGAGATCGACGAGAGAATCCATTACCCGGTCGATCGATTCGCCTTCATACCAGAGCGACTCCGCACCGATAAGAAGAGTATTGAGGCGCCTTATGAGGGTCATTTTACGATCGTCGGAAATGAATTCCTTGACCTTGAGCATTCCTATACGATCGAAGGGGACGTCGTAAATGGTTTTGATGAGGCTTATTATCCCCGACTTTCCTTCGAGTTCGGCGTTGTTCCTGTAAAGGTGAAGGACGGCGGCCTCCATCAGATTTTTTTCTTCGTGCATTGAAAGAATGGCGTTCTCTCCGAAAAGGCGTTTTAAAATATTGGAGACCTGATTCGCGATATGGTTGAGAAGGGTTTCGGGCTCGTTCTTCATTACCTCGTCGAAATTTTTGGGCGGCGACGTGAGAAACGACATCGATACAGGTTCGCATATGCGGCTCTTGGGCGTGAATATCCTTATATTAGCCTTGTTCCTGAAGGACTGTATGTCGCTTATGCCGAGACCTGAATTCGAAAGCATGTGTTTGAACTCGGCTATATTTTTTTTTATTTGTTCTTTCTGATCCTCGTCCGAATAACCTTCGATATAATCGGAAAGCTCGTTTTCAGACAGGTCGAAAAGCGGTATCTTAAGGGAGCTCAGATCGCCCTTGAGATCTATTATAACGGCCGGAATACCCGCAAGGACAGCTTCCTCGAGTATACATTTGCCGAGGACCGTCTTTCCTGAGCCGGTAGAGCCGCAGATAAAAACGTGAGTGGTAAGATCACGGTTATTCAAACGATAACGGTCCGCGGTCGTTTTACCGGATCTGAGCAGCCTTCCTAGATACATCTGCGACATTTAGACAGGGCTCCTTCACATTATTTTGATTTTTTACCTGAAGCTGGATTTTCATTTATAAGCGAAATTGAATATGCGAAAACTTTTTTATTGAAAACCCCTGCGACCGCGCAGCTCGCTTTGACAAGATCGCCTTCGCGCGGATAATAGTCGTGTGGATAATAACCGGTAGCGGGCGCGAGTATGGCCTCGAACTCTTTTCCGTCTGAATTCTCCATCACCATTATGGTTTCGCGGGGATTTACCGGTTGTGAAACCGATATCACGGTGCATGCGACCTCGAATGTTCCGCCCTTTGGAAGCTCCATTTTTTCACGCATTTCGGCGGCCGGAGAAGACGGCGAAGATTCGCCCTTTTCGATTATTAGTCCGGATTTCGGTTCGCTCTTTTTCTCCGCCGTTTTTTCTTCGGCGGCCGGCGCGTCCTGGGCGGAGGAGGAAACGGCGTCAACCGAAAACAAGCATAAAAAAAGAAATATCAAAAAAAGCGAATATTTTTTACTGAAAAACATTGAGAATTCCTTTCCTTCAAAAACATGGTATTGATCTATATAGATAGAACGAATACAATTTTACTAAAAAGCGCGGATAATTTCAAGTAAATATTTGCCGGACAGGCTTTTTTTTTAGCCGGCGGCGAAAAAGCGAAATTATTTTTCTGAAAAGTTTCGGGTTTTAATTCGAATTATAAGTCTGGAAGACGGCGCCGGATTCGCAGCCCTTATAATAAAACCGGAGTATTTCACGGTAATTCCGGCCTGAAACGGCGAGCGCGGCGGCCCCGTCGTCGCAAAGGCCGATGCCGTGGCCAAGACCCGTTCCGTTCAAAATATAATCGCCCGTTCTTTCGTCACGGCGAATATTAAAATCCGGGCTTTTAACGCGCCCCAGCTTCGAGCGCTCTATAGCTTTCATAAAAGAATCGAAATCAAGCCGTATTTTACTATTTACTATAACAGCCGTCCCTTCAGTTTTTTCAAGCGAAACAACATTAAAGCCGAATATTCTTTTCAATTCGGCGGCTGGGAAAACAGCTTTCCATTTGCGTTTTTTTATAGCGGAACAGGGGCATATCAATTCGCGGGCGCTTGAAAAATAGTCCGCGTCTTTCACGCTTCCGCCGTATAATTCAGAGGGAGTATGCCTAACTCCGCCGCAGCCGGACGAAAAATAAACCTCGACGGCTTCGCCGCGATATTTTAAAATTTCGCCGCGCGTGCGTTCGACGGCGGAATGGATCATATTAAAATAAACTCCGGAAGGCGCGCCGCGAAAACTGGCGCAGTGCGTCCGGGCGCAAAGAAGGTAAGGCGCGTCGCTTGCGTGACGGCCTCCCGCTCCCCGGGACCTCGCCACGATCTCCCTGTAAACCATCGTTCTCACGAGCACGGCGAGCGCGGATAAAAATTCCGGCTCATAGCTTCCCGCTTCCGAAAAAACCGTTCCGGCTATATAATCAGCTACAAAGATCCGGTTAATAAGAAGGGTTTTCCCGGACGCGCGGACCGTTTCAAGGCGGCCGGGCGCCGAAAAAAGCGTTATGTCCCTTGAGTTGAATATCCTTGCTTCGGAAGCGTTTTTATAGATCGCGAAATCGGACGAAAAAGGTTTTTCGTCGATAAGGACTGCGATCTCGACGCTGTCGATGTTTTCAATACTGCCGTTGAAAGGCTTCGCCGGCAGCGCATTATGAAACGCAAGAACCAGAACTAGCGCTAAAAGTACCGCATTTATTGTTTTTTTAAAAAAACAGCCCGCGTCAGTGCTCTCAAAAGAGGACGCGCGGGCCGTTGATATATCCAAAACCGTAAACCTCATTATTATTTTATGACGAAACTCGCTATCTTATCCGGAACGAAAACGAATTTTATGATCTGTTTGCCTTCGATGTGCTTCATTATGAACTCGTCGCTTTCTATAGTTCCGCGAACGGTCTTCTCGTCAGCGCCTTTCGGGACCGTTATCGTGCCGCGGAGCTTGCCGTTGACCTGGACCGGCATGTTGACCTCTTCGAGGGACGCCAGGGCCGGATCAAATGACGGCCACTCGCCGCTTAAAAAGATCGATCTCGTATTTCCGAGGCGGCGCCAGAATTCCTCGCAAAGATGAGGCGCCATAGGCGAGAGCATTATGGTTATCGCTTTCAGCGTTTCAGCAGAACATTTTTCACACGTCTGAAGATAATTTAAAAACTCCATGCAGGCGCTTATGAAAGTATTGAACTGGAACGCGTTCATGCGTTCGGTCGCCGTTTTTATGAAACGGTGGCGGGCCTTCACCATGGCTTCCGGTTCCTGAAAATCTTTGTTATCCGCGTTATTGGCGACTGTCTTATATAATCTTTTAAGGAACTTGTGAACTCCGGTTATGCCGTCATCCTTCCATTCGCAGGTGATGTCGGGCGGCCCGATGAACAACTCGAACATCCTGAGACAGTCGGATCCGTATTTCGAAACTATCTCGTCGGGATTGACCACGTTTCCACGGCTCTTGCTCATTTTGGCCCCGTTACGGTAGATTATGCCCTGATTGAAGAGTTTCGCGAACGGTTCGTCGAAGGGAAGATGACCCATGTCGTACAACGCTTTGACGAAGAATCTGGCGTATAAGAGATGGAGCGTGGCGTGTTCGATCCCTCCGATATAAAGATCGACGGGCAGCCATTTCTTCATAACTTCAGCGTCAAAAGCGTCTTTGGAGTTCTTCGGGTCCGGGTAGCGCAGGAAATACCACGACGAACCGGCCCACTGCGGCATTGTGTCGGTTTCACGACGCGCGGCGCCGTTACATTTCGGGCATTTGCAATTAACGAATTCTTCGATGGCCGCAAGCGGGGACTGTCCGGTCCCGGTCGGTTTATATTTTTCTATATACGGAAGCACGATGGGAAGATCTTCTTCAGGAACGGGCAGTTCTCCGCATTTATCGCAATAGATTATCGGTATAGGTTCGCCCCAGTAGCGCTGTCTGGCGAATACCCAGTCGCGCAGTTTATAAGTGACCGATGACTCGCCTATTTTTTTCGACGCGAGATCTTCGCATATTTTATTTTTTCCGTCTTCGCAATCCAGGCCGCTGTATTTCCCGGAATTGACCATGAAGCCTGTTTCAGTGAAAGCTTCCGCGAGATCGTCCGATGCGACGGCCGCCGCGTCAGCTATTCCGTCGAGCGACTTTATTATGACGCGCCTGATCGGAAGAGCGAAGGTCTTCGCGAACTCGAAATCCCTGGTGTCGTGCCCCGGAACGCACATTATCGCGCCGGTTCCGTAATGAGCCAGAACGTAATCGGATATCCACACCGGTATCTTTTCGCCGTTCAGGGGATTGACGGCGTACGCGCCGGTAAAAACGCCGTCTTTTTTCCGGCTGTCGGCGATACGGTCGAGCTCGCTCTTATTAGCGGTTTCTTCAACGTATTTCTTGACGGCCGCGGCCTGCGCCGGCGTCGTGATCTTCGATACAAGTGCGTGTTCGGGAGCGAGCACCATATAGGTCGCGCCGAAAAGAGTGTCGGGACGGGTCGTAAAGACGGTTATCTTCGTACCGGCGTTATCCGCCATGGCAAAGTCTATCTTCGCGCCCTGAGACCGGCCTATCCAGTTCCTCTGCAGCGATTTAACGCTTTCCGGCCATTCGACCTTATCGAGATCGTCGGCGAGCCTGTCCGCGTATTTCGTTATTCTGAGCATCCATTGATACATGTCGCGCTTTTCGACCTTGCTTCCGCAGCGGTCGCATTCGCCTCCCGCGGCTTCCTCGTTGGCAAGGCCCGTTTTACAGGACGGACAGAAATTTATAGGCATCATCTTTCTGTACGCGAGGCCGGCTTTATAAAGCTTGACGAATATCCACTGAGTCCATTTATAATAATCGGCGTCGGAGGTCGCGAATTCAAGGTCCCAGTCATATACCGCACCGATCTCCTTGAGCTGGCGGCGGAAATTATCGATGCGCTCTTTCGTGAGTATGCTGGGATGTATCTCTAGTTTTATGGCGTCGTTCTCGGCCGGAAGCCCGAATGAATCCCAGCCCATCGGGTGCATAACGTTATAGCCCTGCATAAGTTTGAGGCGCGAACAGACGTCCGAAATAACGTAGCCGCGCCAGTGGCCAACGTGAAGCCCGGCGCCGGAGGGATAAGGGAACATGTCAAGGCAGTAATATTTCGGTTTGCCGGATTTAACGTCGACCTTGTATATCTTTTCATCTTCCCAGAATTTACGCCATTTTTTATCTATCTCTAAAAAGTCTATCTCTTCGCTGAAATTTTCGTTAGACATTAAAATCACCTTTTTATAATTATTTTAAATTGAAATATTTCTCGACTATCTGAATACCGTTCAAAGCAGCGCCTTTCAATATATTGTCGGCGACGACCCACATGTTTATACCGTTTTTGACCGACTCGTCGCGGCGTATCCTGCCGACGAAAACGTCGTCCTGCCCTTCGCATAGAACGGGCATCGGGTATTCGTTCTTTGAAGGATTATCGATAAGCGTTATGCCTGGAGCGTATTTCATTATAGCCATGACCTCGTCCGGCGTGACGGGATTTTTGAACTCGATATTAACCGACTCCGAATGGCCCCTGAAAACCGGGACGCGGACCGTAGTGGCCGTGATCTTAAGCCTGGGCTCGCCCATGATCTTTCTCGTCTCGTCTATCATTTTATGTTCTTCCTTGGTATAACCATCATCTTCGAATTTATCTATATGCGGCAGACAGTTGAAGCCTATCTGATGAGGATATGAATTCTTTTCGAGCTTATGCCGGAAGGACTTTTCAATGCCTTTTTCGATTATAGCGGCGGACTGGGCGCGAAGTTCCTCTATCGCGGGCGTGCCCGTCCCCGAAACCGACTGGAAGGTCGTAACGACGACGCGCTTGATCCCGAAAGCGAGGTGAAGCGGCCAGAGCGCGACGACCATCTGGATGGTCGAGCAGTTCGGATTGGCTATGAGACCCCCGTGCGCAAGCGCGTCCTCGAAATTAACCTCGGGCACTACGAGCGGAACGTGAGGCGCCATACGATAGGCGGCCGAATTATCAACGACCAGCGCGCCCCTGTCGATAAAGCGGTAGGCGTAATCGAGAGAGACCTGAGTGCCGGCTGAAAAGAAAGCGACGTCGTATGAATGATCCTCAACTTCGTTAACGTCAAGAACGGTATGGGTCTTGCCCATGCATTTTATCTTCATGTTCTTCGACCGTTCCGACGCGAAAAGGTAAAGATTGTCTACGGGAAGTTTTCGCTCCTCGATAAGTTTCAAAAAAGCCGTGCCAACAAGTCCCGTCGCACCAACTACGGCGACGTTAAGTTTTTTTGGCGAACCTGCGTTTTTTTTCACGGCCGGCTTGACCGCCGTTTTAGCGGCTGTTTTTTTTACGGTTTTCACTGGCATCTGTTAGTTCTCCTCATTTTTATATTTTTAAAATTCCTTCTAAATTATTAAACGGTGACTTTTATTCTCCGCTGACAAGGGCTCCGCCATATTCGTCGATATCGGTCACGACGATCTTATAATTGACCTTGCTTCTGGTGAACGCGGTTTTAATGCGCTTTATCATCGCGTCGCACGAATGGCCTTCCTTCTTATGCATTATAAGTATCGAAGAACCATTGCCGCATAACGTTAGCCCAAGCGTATCGCAGGTCCTGGCTATGAGCGATATCTCGTCGGCGGCCGGTATTTTTCTCCGCCGGTAGGGCTGATGAAGACGATCGTCCATGCACATGTTTATGGTCTTGAACTCCTTCTGGCAGAGCGAGGCCACGAACATAGCGGCGCGCGAAAGATTGAAAATAGCGTCTTCCATTTTGACAGTCTTAGGCAGAATATTTTTTTCCGTTTTAAGCGTCATGTCGTACTCGGGAATTATCAGGGTCAGCTTAAGCTCTTCAGGAAAAGGTATCTTCATGGCGTATATCTGTTCGTCGGCGACGCAGCCGATCGTAAAACCGCCAAGTATAGCCGAACAGAGATTCTGCGGCTCCGAGTTATAGTATTTAAGAAAATTCAGGACGTCTTCCGGCTGAAGATCGACCTCGGCGAGTATCGATGAAGCTATTATAACGCCCACCACGCCAGCTACCAGCGAAGACAGGCCGCGGTTGAGCGGGATCCTGAAATCGTTGGTGATATGGATCCCGCATTTCGGGGTATAATGTAATCTTTTTTCCAGAAAATCCATCGCCGTGACCGCCATCGGATTATTAGCGTCAGACGCCAGAGACTCGGCCTCGTGCAGATTGGTTACATGGTAACCCGGTTTGGAGGTTTCCTCGATGGTTATATAATTATAGAGTTTCACGGCAAGGCTGAAACAGTTAAGGCCTGGGCCGATATTAGTAATCAGGGCCGGAACGCGCACCGTTATTTTTCGCATCAGATACTCATCTCACTTTCAAGATCGCTCAGGGAAGGCTTGATTACCTTCAGCCGGCTGACGCCGTGGATATCGCCATATAGCATTTCGGAAGAATCGGAGGTTCCTGAAAGAACGCATACTATGGTCTGGTTGTCAAAATCGACTCCGTCGGCCTTGAGTTTATAAAGCCCCTCTACCGAAACGCAGGATGAAACATCGGCTATTATCGATTCTTTTCGCGCAAGCGTCTGATAGACGGCAAGCGTCTGATCGTCAGTGACCGATGAAATATAGCCGGAGGATTCGTCACGGGCGATGACGGCGTCGTCGAGTATTTCCTTGCTTCCGAGACTTACCTCGTTAAGAATGGTGGAACGGTGGTAATAGCCCTTGGAAATGCTCACCTTGGCCGAAGAACTCGAACATGCCTCAAATCCCATCATAACCGGAAGCCGGCCGATCATCGAAGATGAATAATATTCTTTGAAGCCGCGCCAGACGGAACCCATAAGCGTGCCGTGCCCTATGCCGCACGAAAAAATATCAGGCGCGCGCCCGAGTTCGTCGCATACCTCAAAAGCTATCGTTTTGAGGCCGTGCTGATAGTACTGATTATTGTAGCTTACAAGTTCGAAATTATATTTCTCCGCGAACTCTTCGCCTATCCTGATCCCGTCGAAAATATCGCCGTCTAAAACAAATATCGCCGCGTCATGCAGCTGCATACGCTTTATTTTTTCTTCATTTACAAAAAGTTTCGGTATAAGAATGACCGATTTCATGCGCGAACGGGCCGCGTACATGGCGCAGGAAACGCCAAGATTTCCGGAGGTGGAGCAGATAATGCCTATTTTTCCGCCGAGCCGCGCCTGTGAAACGACGTTTGAAACCCCGCGGTCTTTGAACGAGAACGACGGGTTCCTGCTTTCAAGCTTAAAAAAAAGATTGACGTTCTCGCCGAGTTCGGAGGCTATATGGTGTGAGCGCACGAGCGGCGTCAGACCTTCGTACAGTCCGTAGAACGGGACCTGCTCATCATGATTCAAGTTTTTCCGGTATTTAGAAAACAGAGTCTGCATATCTCCCTCGCTTATCTTGCCGCCGTCATGGCTGGCGGAACGTGGATCGCGGATTTCCCCAGATCCATAAAAGCTTCGCCGAGAGCTTCCGAGAGCGTCGGATGGGCGAACATGACCCGTTCGTGTATCTCTTCAAAAGCAAGTCCGGAAGCTATCGCCATCTGGACAGTGGATATGAGTTCGGTTGCCGATGGGCCGATTATATTCGCGCCGATGACCTTTTTAGTTTTCGCGTCGGCAAAAACCTCGACGTATCCTTCGTTCGTCTGGCTGCAAAGCGCCCGGCCCAGCATATTGAACATGAATTTTCCGGATATCGTCTCGATATTTTTTTTCTGGGCCGCCGTCTGAGTGATGCCGACGGACGCTATCTCGGGTATGGTATAAATGCAGGACGGAACGTCGGATCTGAGTTTATGCATTCCGGCCTCTTCATCGCGCGCCGAGTTATGAGCCGCGATGATACCCTGATGCGAGGCCATATGAGCGAGCATGGTGTCTGAAGCGCAATCGCCTATGGCGAAAACATTTGAAATATTAGTGCGCATAAAATCGTCGGTCAATATTTTTCTGCCGTCGGTTTTAATTCCGGCGCCGGCAAGATTAATATCCGCGATAACGCGGCTTCTGCCTACGGCCTGAAGGACAAGGTCGTAAGAGGACGGCTCGGCGTCTCCTTCGAGCTTGACGCATACGCCGCCAGCCGCCTTATCCTCGCGGATCTCCGAAACCTTTTTACCGGTTTTTATGGTCACATTATATTTTTTGAATATCGCAGCGACGCGTTTGGCGACCGAAACATCCTCATAAGGAAGTATCTGAGGCATCATTTCGACTATGCTTACGGAAACGCCCAGGAAAGCGAAGAAATTAGCCATTTCCATGCCTATAACGCCGCCGCCTATCACCAGAAGTTTTTGGGGGAGTTTTGACAGGTTCAGCGCCTGGTCCGAATTGACCAAGTAAGGCGACCCTTCGGGCATAAAAGGCAGATTTACCGGCTTGGAGCCGGTAGCGATGATAAGTTTATCGAACGATATTTTTTTTTCGTTGTTAATAGTAAGCGAATGCTCGTCGTTAAGCCTGCCGAATCCGTTCAGCAGAGTTATTTTATTGGATTTTAAAAGCTGATTTATGCCGTCGCGCAATTTCGTGACGATATCGTCCTTGCGCTTCATTATTTTTTCAAAGGAAAACGAGACCTTTTCACATTCGAGGCCGAATTCATTGGCGCGCTTCATGTCATGATAAGCGTGAGCTGAAGCCAGAAGAGCTTTCGTGGGGATACATCCGCGGTTGAGGCATGTCCCGCCGATCAGGCCGGCTTCAACAAGCGCGACCTTTTTGCCGCTATGGCTTGCGGCTATCGCCGCGACGTACCCGCCGGGGCCGCCGCCTAAAACTACGAGATCGAAATCAAAATTGCTCATCGTAAAAGTACTCCTTACCGTTGATTATTAAAAATAAATGCCGGTTCATCGGCATTTATTTTTAAAAGTGACATTTTTAAATATGTTTATCGATCATTAAAAAAGAGCCTGACCATTTTATAAAAGGCCTATTCAGGTATGACGTAAAAAAGCCGCTGCTTGGCCTGAACCGGTTTCGCGTTCTCAAGGCATATTCTCTGAATAACGCCGTCGTGTTCGGATTTTATTTCATTCATAAGCTTCATTGCTTCGACTATACAGACAACCTGTCCCTTCGAAACCTTCTGATTCACCGAAACGTAAGGCGGAGCGCTCGGCGAGGCCGCCGCGTAAAAAGTTCCGGTTATCGGGGATTCTATGAATTTATATTTCGACTCGTCTTCAGCTTCTTTCCGGGCCGCCTCGCGTTTGGCGTCGGCCCTTGGCGAAGCCTGGACATCGTTGTTTTCAGACGCCTGATGCTGAGATTTCAAAAGCATATCCATAAGGCCGCGGTTGTCGGCCTGGCTGAGAGCCGACGCCGCTAAAACCGGTTTGTTATGTTTAAGCGTTATTGAAAAATCGCCTTCGGTATATTCGAATTCTTCGACCTTTTCAGACTCGAGATACTTCACGAGGTTAAATATTTCGCCGGGATTTCTGGATAGTTTTTTGTCGGAGAACACGGTTTCCGGAAGAGGCGGCTTAACGGAAGACGATCTGGCCGCTTTCACTTCTGTTTTCGCGGATACGGCCGGTCCCGCCTTTTTATCTTTTGCTTTAGAAGCGGTTCTGGCTTTTTTTACAGGCATTTTAAATACCACCTTAGATTAATTGAATTTTTATAGTATTAAAGATTAAGTTCAGATAAGATTTACCCTGACGCCCTTTTTATCGCCGGGAATAAATTTTTCGAACCCGGGAGGGATCACAAGTTTAATATCGCCGCCGCCCGCCGCGCCTTCATCGTTTAAGACCACGAATGTTCCGTATCCTTCTACGCTTATAAGGGTGTTGGCTTTTAAAACGCTTTTTCTGGTTATCGCCACTCCGGCGACACCGCCTGAGGCCGAAGCGTCTTTGATCCCGGCGGAAACCTTTTTGTTTTCGGCCGATACGACCGAAACGTCAAGTCGAAGATCGCGGCTGTCGACAAAAGTATGAGCGTCTTTTCCGCTGCCGGCGGATGCATCCGAAATATCCGATGCGGATACACGGCGGTCGCTGCCGGCAAGAATTATCCGGTCGGAAGGGCGTTCGATCATAACGCTTCCGAGGTATTCACGGGACTTCTGACTGTTATTCTGCTGGATAATCTTGAAATAGTTCTTCTTCAGGCCCGGCCGGCCGGCGCATACCTCGACGAGCGAATCAGCCGGAACCGCCTTCGACGCATGGACCGTTTCGCCGAATGCAACGCGCTCCTCTTCGCATACGATCTCTTCGCTGACGCGGATGAGGACTATTTTTATGCCGTCGGTAATTGGATCTGAGAGCGAATTCAAAAGGATATCGCCCTTGGCCAGTGATATTCTTTCCCTGCGTAAAAATGAATCGACGGTGTTTTCGTATGTTTTAATTACCTGAGTCTTGGGCCCGTAAATGAATTCGACCTTTTTGGGCTTTACGAATTTGTCGTCGATAATTATACCCAGAAGAAGAAAAACGACGATAAGCAGGACCATTATGAGCCTGTTATCGGTGATCTTGTTGATCTTAACGTTTCCGTTCAATGGTTGTATCATAGTTCTTACATTTTATTATATTATTTCAAAAAAGTCAAATCGTTTCTATGCTCAGTTTTTTATTGCTTATAAATACCCTTATAAATTTGCATTGCCTGCCGACCTGTGATATAATATTACAAATTTTAATTAAGAGGTTCGTTTTTATGAAATGGATTATAGGCGACATCCACGGCATGTTCGATCCGCTGAAAAAACTCGTCACCTACCTTACCGCCCTCGAAAAAAGACCGGATGCCGGCCCATCCGATTACGCGATCGAAAAGCTTATATTCGTAGGGGACTATATCGACCGCGGCCCTTCCGCGAAAGAGGTCGTCGACTATCTTATCTCGCTTGAGCGGGAAAAGATCTTTTTATGCGGCAACCACGAAGATATGATGATAAATTTTATCAATAACGGCCGAGAGCTCACGGAATACGGCAACAACTGGTTCCGGGGCAACAACGGCGGCTGGCAGACAGTATTATCCTTCATGCCCGATCTCGGCGACAGTAATTCCGCCATGGCTGCTCTATCTCCGGAAACCTTCAAGCCTGGCGACAAATATATCGAATTCTTCAAAAATCTTAAATATTCACACATAGAGAACGCCGGCGGCTATAAATTCGCCGTGACCCATGCCGGCCTCTGTGACGCCGTCGATATCGAACGCCAGCTTAAGATCAAAAGCCATGAACAGCTTCACAACCTCGTATTCAACGGTGAATGCGACCTTTCCGAAACACTTTTATGGACCCGCAACAAACATTTCGAAAAATTCGGCGATTACATACTCGTTCACGGCCATACGCCGACCGTAACTCTCGACCGCGAAGGCAACGGCCAGAGCGGATTTTACGATATCGATTCAGGCGTCCCCTTTTTCAAATTCAAGGACATCGCGCCCGTTTTCAACTTCGAAAAAAATTCGAAGGTTACATGGTGCGGCGCTTCAATGGACGATCTGATATCGATAAATATCGACACCGCCGCCGCTTACGGCTATTATCTGAGCGCGATAGGCATTTCGGACACCGGCGTGAAAAACGGAACGTTTCATTGCGTGCGGGCCGGAGGCCGGGGGATCAGCCGCGGCGGTAACGAGATATGTCACGAGATCGTAACCATCAGCTGAGAATAAACTTTTTATTTTAAAACAACTTCCGATGTGGCAATTTCAGCGCCGGCCCTCACAGCTTCATCGATACACGCCGAAATTTCAGCGTTTGTCCCGGTCGCGAGAGCGCCGGTCAGAAGAATGACCTTCAATCCTCTGTTCAGAGCCGCAAGAGCGGTTTTTTTCACGCAGTAATTCGCGTCAAGTCCGGCGATGTATACGCGGCCTATATTATTGGTCCGGAAAAACCTTTCCAGATCCGGATTGGAAAGCGCGTCCATACGGCTTTTCGAAAAAACGTCGCCGGAAACAAGCTTCAGGTCCGCGTCAAAATCAGTTCCCGGAGTCCCTGCTATGGCCGAGTTTTTTCTTATCATGTTTAAGATATATTCGTCCCTGCCGTATTCAGTTTTTATATAAACAACCTTCAATCCAGCGGTTTTAGCCTTTTGCGATAATATGTTCACGCGTTCGATAAGCCCGGCCGCGTCCTTTATTTTAGCCGGACCGCCATTCGGCGGCCGCGTGAAATCCTTCTGGATATCCATTACAAGCAGCGCGCCGTTAATATCCTTCGCGGCGTCTATAGGCGCGCCTTTTGAAACGCTGAAAAAATCCATGAGCTTGAACGCGACGAATGATACGCAGAGAACGGCTACGGAAAACGACAGCCATAATATTTTTTTCATTCGGCCTCTCCTTTTATCGATTATCTGAACAAAAAGCGGGTCGGGCGCTAAAACTTCCCGCCCGCCTTTTCAAAAAGGAATTATATCAGAAAATAAGCTGTTTAGCAAATCATTCAAAGGATTTGAACTATTAAAAAAGTTATGATATAATGCGCGCCGGCGTAAAATTAATTTTATGGAGGATTTATGAAAAAGATATTATTTTCAGTTCTGGCCGTTTTATTTTTAGCGGCCACGGCCGGAACGGTTTCAGCTGATGGCGGCGGACCCTTAAGGCCCGCTACCGAAGCTGAAAAAACTTATAATTCGACCGTCCTTAAAACTTTTAAGGACGCCATGCCGAAGTCGCTTGAAGGCTGGGAAATGGTCGAAGGCTATACGCCCGCACCTTTTGAAACCGTAAACGAAGGTTTTGAAAAATATCCCTGCGTGGTAAGTTTCGGCTCGAACTGGAAAAAAAAGATATCGCCCGAAGATGAAAATAAGAAACTCGAAGAAGGCGCGAAGATAATGAAAGCCGGCGAGGAAAAAATGCAGGAAATATCCAAAAAACAGGAGGCGCTCTCCGTAAAGATCGGAAAAGCCGCCGAAGCCGGCAACGCGGCCGAGATGGAAAAATTAAAACCGGAGATCGAAAAGATCGCCAAAGAAGCCGAAGCTTTTGCCGCGGAACAGCAGAAAAAACTCGGCGCTTCTTCTTTCGCCGAATTATCAAGGGATGCGAAAGCGGATATCCATATCGAAACGAATTCTTCTTATTTTTCGATCGACTCAACCGTGAAAGAGACCGCCAAAATTGAAGACGCTTTAGCGTTCCGGTCCGAAACGGAAGCAAATATCGACGGCCGTGAAGGCAAAACTACTATCCTCATCGGCGACTGGAAAAGAAAACAGGACGGCGAAGCGGTATCCATGGAGGCAGAGCTTGATGCTAAAACTACCCATACCAGGGTCCAGACGATAAAGATCGATATAATCGCCGCAAAAGCTACGGCCGAAAAACTTGTTGGTTCGATGGATATAAAAGGTATTAAAGCCCTTTTGAAGTAACGGGACCGCGCGGCCGCGACAAATTGACGAGGGCCGTTCAAAAAGGTGGTCCGGCGCAGGTTAAATTAATAAAACAGAACATATGCAATACCGTCTGCCGGTAAAAGTTCCGTCCGGCAAGCAATTGCAGGCACGATATAAAATTGAATAAAAACGCGTGTTCCCGAAAGGACTGTTCCGGAAGTTGTATTCCCGGACGGCCCTTTGCATCCGTCATACCGCTATAATCATTTTAATGATCTCGAAATAACTATCGTTAGGCGAATTAGCTCCGGTATAAATGAGAAAAAGTTCATAACATATAAGATAAGACGCCGCTATCAGCGAAAGGCTGACGGCCGTTTGTTCGCGGCCGTATTTCCGGGCCAGATCGAACAATGTCACCTCTTCGAAAAGGTCCGATGCGCTTCCGGTGGCTTTTAATCCGTCGCTGATTTTAAGCCTTTCGGCGAAAAGCTTCGCGGCCTTTTCAACGCTTTCCTTTTCAATGCCAAGACGATAAGGGGTGAAATGAAATTCCGAAACGCGCGCGCCGGGTTCATAAAAAGCTATAGCCGTCGAATAAGGCGTTTTGATAAACCGGCATTTCATCGTGAAAGGGATCTTTTCGCATAAAATGACGCGGGTCATTCGAGCGTCGAAAGCAAGCCTCCAGATATTCTTATCACGGGTCCCGGCGAATATCTGAAGGCCTTCTCCGTAATATGAAAGAGCGTATAGCCGGACGGCGAAATAAGCCGTAATAACTGCGATCAGGCCGTAAAAAAAGGCGTTATGGTATATAAGCCCGAAAAACAGGGACCGCGCTATGAATAAACCTGCTAAAAGAATTGAAAAACCTGAGTGAGTGGAGCCAGGAATGCCCGAAAAATTTTTGAAGGTCGAATTAACGGCCGCGGCATAAGCCATTGTAATAAAAATTGAAATAATAACGAAATTTTTCTGTATATGAAGCGGATCTAATTTCGTGAAGACGTGCGCCTCGACGATGAAAAGCATCGCTAAAACGGCGAACCAGGCCGGATAAATTATAAAATAATCGCTTTTAAAGCTCGTAAAGGAACCGTTAAGAGCGTTCACTGATTCTTCCGCCGTTATTTTAGCTTCAAGAGCGAGTCTTTCCGAGGCTATTTCGTATAACTTTTTATCCGCGCCGCGAAGCGCGGCCTGGATCTTGAAAAACTCCAGAGCGCATATCCAGTCGTCCTTCAAAGGAAGAAGGGTAAAGAAAAAACCGCAAACTATGAACGACAAAAAATATAAAAATAAAAACTTGTTAAAAGACGGTTCCGCCGCAAAAAAATAGTTGAAATAATAAATAGCGGCGAACACGACGGTCATGAATTTTATGAGATATAAGAATAATTTTTCGCTGAAATTTAAAAAGTAGCCCGTTTTGAACATTTCGTCCATGAATTTCATAAAACGCTTCCCCCGTATCCGTTCTCGACAAGGTCGGAAAAGACCTTTCTTATTCGGATCTTTGGATCGGAAAGATAGTTCCCTATGAATTTTTTCTTTGATATCAGGGTCTTTAAAACCTTGTCTTTATAAATTCTTTCGGCTTCCGCGATGCCGAGCGAATCGGTCGGCATGATCACGTAGCACTGATCGCTCCCGAGCACGGAAAATTTATTTACCGCGCCTCTTTTTTCACACTCTTCAAAATACCGCGTTCCGTAATGCGGAGTGACCGTGTTGGGCCCTATCACGTCGCAGTTCTTCACGAGAAAATCGAGATTTGCGCCAAGCGTTCTCTCGTCATCGCCGTGATCGCCCCACATCATCATTCCCATGATTATTATGCCTGCGTTCTTCACGGCGCGCGCCGCGGCCGTCATTTTATCGATGGAATGGACCTTTTCAAACGAATTCTGAGCCGCGCCCGAAACGCTTTCAAAACCGCACATTATCTGATAAAGGCCGGCTTTGCGGTATCTTTTTAAAATATCGCGGTTGTTTAATATATTGTCGACGGAAGTTTGTATCCAGAAATTTATTTTCAATCCGCCGGTTTCCCTTTCTTTTTCAAGCAAATTTAAAAATTTAAGGTTGCGGCCGCGGTCCCAGAAAAAGTCGTCGTCGCCGAAATAAATTATCCGGCGGCCGTATGCATTGGAAAGGATTTTCAATATTTCGACGCATCGTCCGGCCGAAAAACCGCGCCATTTGTGTCCCCAGAACAGCGAATCGGCGCAGAACGAACAGCGCTTTCCGCATCCGCGGCTGAAACTCTGGACAAAGCCCGTTTTCCCGCCGAGCGGCGGCAGCGTATAACTATCCATGTCGAAATATTCAAAAGCCGGAAGGGGAAGCGAATCCATATCGGATATAAGGCCGGCGGAACCGGTATCTTCAAATTCGAAGATCTTTTCGCGGTCAAAAATGTTCGCGCGGGACCGGAATCCCCCGGAAGCCGAAATTTCAAATCCCGAAAAATTTTCAGAAAGCAGCTTGCGGTAAACTCTGGCTGAATTTATCATTTTTTTTGAATATACCAGGCCGGCTATGTCTTTTATGTCTTCCGGCCTGTTTTTTTTCAGGGCATTTAATATGGCAGAAAAAGGGATCTCGCCCTCGCCTTTGATTATTATATCGAAGATCCCGCGCGAAATAAGTTCGTCGGCATATGACGAAACGAAATTTCCTCCGCCTATCAAAACCGCTTCCGGCAGAAGTTTTCGGGCGAGCATGGCGGCGTTCGCGGTCTCGAAAGCAAATGCCGATTTAGAGCCTGATATGGCAACGACGGCAGGCGTGAAATCCGCCGCCTTTTTTTTAAGAGCGGCCGCGGGGTCGGTTTCAAGCGACATATCGAGAACGGAGATATCGCATCCCGCTCTGACGGCGAATGGAACGATGGCCATAAGGCCGGGCGACGGCATTTTTCCGGGGAAAAAATCCCACGGAGCGTGTGGCGGGTCCAGAAAGAGTATCTTCATTATTTCCTGACGACGGCGGAGGCCATCTTTACCGAAGCTTTTTTAGCGATGAACTCGGGATAGAATTCGTCAAAACTCTGGTAGTTCTTCTGCGTCCACGGCTTCATCGTGAAAAAACTCCAGCCCATCTTCACGAACATATTTACATAAGTCCTGTAGAGCGGCTTCTTTGAAAACAGATAGTTGCCCAGGAATTTTTTGTTGAATATCAGATGTTTTCCGACCGTCTTCTTATAATAAAAATCGGCCTCGGCCGCCGAAAGATCGGCCGTGCGGGTTATGCAGTTGGTCATATCGTATTGCGTGAGATCGCGCACTTCGATCGCGCCTATCTTCTCGCACTCGTCGTAATAAGGCGTTCCTGGCCATGGCGTAACGGCGTCCGGTCCGATTATATCGCAGTGCTCGTTCAAAAATTCGAGGTTATCGATCAGATCCTGCTTCGTATCCCAGGGCGTTCCCCACATCATCATACCCATTATTATAAATTCATGGGGCTTGAGCGTTTCGAGCGCGCGCATCACAAGGTCGAAATCCTGAGGTTTGTTAAGCACTTTCAGGGCCTTCGGCTTCGGCGATTCTATGCCGACCATCACCTGATAAACGCCCGCCTTTTTAAGGCCGGCCAAAAGTCCCGCGTTTTTAACCACGTTATGACAGGTGGTCTGTATCCACATCTTGACATCGACCTTATTTTTAAGCATCAGCTCGATGAATTTTTCGGTGCGCGCCGGATCATGAAGGAAATCGTCGTCGCCTACGTAAAAAACGCGCTTATTATATTTGTAACGAAGCTCGGAAAGGACCTCGACCATATATTCGGCGCTGTGGCCGCGCCAGCAATGACGCCACAGAAGCGTTTCGGAGCAGAACTTGCACCGTCCCGTACAGCCGCGGGCGAAGGTCGCGGTAAATCCGATATTGCCGCCGAAAGGCGCCAGAGAATAACGGCTCATCGGAAACAGGTCGTATGCGGGCATCGGCAGCGTATCGATATCCTCTATGAAACCGCGTTCCGCCGTCTGGAACGGCTTTCCGTCCTTGAGATACGCCAGGCCTTTTATCCCGGTCATATCTGCGGCTCCGCCGTTTATGGCTTTAAGAAGCTCCATCATGGTGACTTCGCCCTCGCCCATAACTACGTAATCGAGATAGCCGCTCGTGAGAGCGTCGCTCCACAATTGATTCGAAATATATCCGCCGGTGACGATCTTCGCTTCAGGAAGTATTTCGCGTATAAGGCGGCCGGTATTTTGCACGTCATACCAGAAACTCGGGATCGATCCGGGCATACAAATAACGTCCGGCCGCTCTTTTTGAAGATATTCGGCGGTTTTATTCCACGGCCGGCTCGGTTCGCCGTAGGCGTCGTAAACCTTCACGTTGAAATCGCGGCGCGCCACGGCGGTGAGATATATTAGAGCCGGATTCGCGGTCAGGCCCCTGAAAAACTCCCAAACTTTATGGATCGGATCTAAAAATAATACTTTCATCTGGTTCACCTCATATTCATTAACTTAACATATTCGCCATTATTAAAAAGATCTTTTTTATAGCCGCCCTGGCTCGTAACGCACTCGAAAGTTCGCGCCCATACCATCTTGAAGAAAGCCATCTGGTTCATCCTCATAAAAGGGTCTTTTGAAAGAAGTTTCATATAAAATTTCGGGTTGAGGTTGAAATATCTGCATAGCTCCTTCTCGTAAACCCATCTGGTCTCTTTATAACTCATAGTTCCGGCGGGAACTATAACATGAGCCTGATCGTAGAAGGCGAAATCGGCGACATTGATATGCCCCTTCGCCTTCATCTCGTCATATAAAGCCGTGCCCGGATAAGGCGTCAAAAGACACGGACAGACGATATCGGCGTACTTATCGAAAAAATAAAGCCCTTCGTGAAGCGTGCTTTCGTCGTCGAACTCGGTCCCCCACACAAGCATAGCCATAAGTAAAAGCCCGTGTTTTTTTACGCGCTCCATCGCTCCGACAACGGTTTCGCGATCGCCGTATGGTTTTTTCAATTTAGACAGGATCTTCTGAAACGGCGACTCCGCTCCGATCATAACCTCGAAAAGACCTATTTCTTTGAGTTTCGGAAGGAGCTCCTCGTTTTTAATGACCGAATTGCACGAAGCCTGTACGTGAAAATTTATCGATATTTTTTTAGCTTTTATTAAAGAAATGAAATCTTCGCACCATTTTTTATCCGACAGAAAATCAGTATCGCCGAAAACAAATACTTTCCGGCCGTAATTACGGTATATGATCTCGAGGTGGCGCACCGCGTATTCGGGCGAATGGCGCCTGAGCGTATGGTTCCATCCGGCGGATTCGGAACAGAAATAACATCTGTTGGCGCACCCGCGCGAGAACGTCATTCCAAAAGCGTCTCCGCCCCCGAAGGTCGGCGACTTATACTTATCGATCGGATAGAACTCATAAGACGGAAACGGTATCGAATCGAGGTTCTCGATATATTTTCTCGGCGCGGTCTTAATTACCGCTCCCGCTTCATCTTTGAAAGCGATCCCGTCGATTTCCTCAAGCCTTCGCGAGATATCCGGGCGCGTTACCGAAACGCTCCGCCGCCTTTCAGACTCTATGGCGCTTAACGTTTTAGCGAGCTGCGAAAACGTCATTTCGCCTTCGCCGATGGCGGCGATGTCGATCGAGCCGTCGCGAATGGTTTCTTCATGAAAAACGCTGAAATATATTCCGCCTCCGACGATAAGCGATGACGGCGAGAATTTCCGCACTAGCCTCGCGGCGGCCATTACCTCGTTCATCTGGCATGTGTGCGTGCAGGAAAGCCCGACCAGATGGGGTTTGAATTCGTCCAGCGTTCTTTTCAAAACTTCCCAGGGCCGCTCCTCTATATTCAGGTCAAGCACCTTCAGTTCATATCTTGTTTTAACGTATGAAGCGAGTATGGAGAGCGCGGGCGAGGGTATCGTCCCGTCGAACCAGAGCGAAAGCCGTTCCGGAGCGTCAACCAGAAGTATTCTATATTCGGAATTCTTCATATATTTATTTAATCACTAAGATACCATTATTTTATCGAACTCGCTCTTAGCGAATAATTCCTTCCTGTATTTGACCGGCGACATGAGCCCTTCGAGCGCCAGCATCCAGATCAGTTTAAGATAATGCCAGTAGTTGGTCCTTAAAAACCGGTTCTTTGAAAAAAGGCCCAGATAAAATTTCGGGTTGAAATTAAAGTGACGCAAAAGCTCCTTTTCAAAGGTCCAGCGGGTCTGTCTGTAGCTCATATCTCCGGCCGGGACTATTATATGGGACTGATCGTAAAGCGAAAGGTCGTCGACGTGTATAGAACCCTTTTCAACCAGCTCGTTATAAAGCGCGGTCCCGGGGTACGGCGTCAGAGCGTTCGGGCATGTGATATCCGCGTATTTATCAAAGAATTTAAGGCCCTGCCGGAGCGTCTGTTCGTCGTCATATTCGGTCCCCCAGAACATCATCGCCATTAGCAATATATCGTTATCTTTAACGGCTTTCATGGCTTTCGTCATTATCTCGACGCTCTGCGGAAAGCTCTTCAGCTTGTTCAAAACATTTTGAAACGGCGATTCGGTCCCGAGCATTATTTCAAAAAGGCCTATTTCTTTAAGCTTCGGAAGCAGTTCGACATTCTTTAAAAGCGTTCTGCAGGCCGTCTGGATGTGGAAATTTATCCGGAGCTTCTTTTCTTTTATGATATTCATGAATTCTTCGCACCATTTTTTATCCAGCAAAAAATCAGTGTCGGCAAAAATGAAGGTGCGCCTGTTGAATCCGTGATATAATAATTCGATATGTTTCACCGCGTAGGCCGGCGAATTGCGGCGAAGCGTATAGTCCCATCCGAAGGATTCCGAACAGAAGCAGCACCTGTTACGGCAGCCCCGGCCGAATGTCATTCCAAAGGTCTCATTTCCGCCGTATATGGGGATTTTATAATGCTGCATCTGGAAAAGCTCGTATGAAGGCAGCGGTATCGTGTCAAGGTCCGCAATTTGCGCCCGGGCAGCGGTTTTTATCACTTCTCCGTTCACCGAAAAAGCGAGGCCGTCGATCTTTTTTATCCGGCCGATCTTTTCCTCGAATGAAATAGTTCCAGAGTCGGCCTGGATCCGGCGCATATCGCTCAATGTCCGGGCAAGTTCGCTGACGGTCGCCTCGCCTTCGCCGAGGCATACGAAATCGACCAGATTTTTTTCAATGAAATCTTTGTAAAACACGTTGAAATGAACTCCACCGCCTATTATGACGGATTTAGGAGAAAATTTCCTGATAAGCCTGAGGCTCGCTTCGACCTCGTTTATATGACATGTGTGCGTGCATGGCAGCGCGATAAGATCCGGCCCGAATTCGGCCACCAGGCGCACGACTTCATGCGCAAGCCGGCGAT
>CAZKCG010000072.1:0-25680 GCA_964551445.1 uncultured bacterium
CTCATAAAACACTTTCTTTCGAAAAATTACCAGATAAAGGTCGTCACTTCGCCCGGCGAGCCTATGAATTCGACCATTAAAAAACTCGGCCTGATGCCTGTAACGCTTAAGCATCTTCAAAAATCAGTGAATCCGATATACGATCTCATGGCTTTTTATGAGATCTCGAGGCTTCTGCTCGATAATAATTTTCATATAATCCACTGCCACTCGACCAAGGCCGGGATAATCGGCCGGATAGCGGCCTCATTCGCGGGAGTTCCGGTTAAAATATTCACGGCTCACGGCTTCGTCTTCCACGAAAACATGAATTTCATAAAAAGATATCTTTGCGTTCTGGCCGAAAAAATAGGCGCGATCTTTTGCGATGGAATAATTACCGTGTCCTGGGCGGATCTTAAAAAAGCAATTAAATATAAGATAGCGAATAAAAATCTTTTCAAGGTCATACATAACGGCATAGATCCGGCTCCCGTTGAAGCTTTTATCAGATCTTCACCCGGCGGAAAAGCGCTTCGGGAAAAATATGACGTGCCTTCCGATGCGCTCGTTCTGGGAAGCGTCGGCCGGCTCGTTTATGAAAAGTCATACGATATTGCCATAAAGGCTTTTTCGAAAGTTCTCGCTTTATGCCCCGGCGCCGTTATGTTGATAGCCGGAGAAGGGTACGAACGGAAAAAACTCGAATCGCTTGCGGAAGGCCTTAATATAAGCAGGAGCGTTATATTCCTTGGTGAAGTGACCGATATTTTCGAGGTTTATTCGATCATCGATATATTTTTCCTTTCGTCCGTGAAGGAGGGCCTTCCCTATTCGCTTCTCGAGGCCGGTTGTTTCGCCCTGCCTTCGGTTTTAACCAGGGCCGGAGGCATCATGGATATTGCCGTCGACGGCAACAATTCGATACTCGCGAACGTGAATGACGCGGAAGATCTTTTTTCCGGTTTCATGAAAATGATAAATATGCCGGCGGACGAAAGGCGCAGGTTGGGAATGAGTCTGCAAACCCTTATCATGAGCGAGTTTACGGAGCGAAAAATGCTCGCGGGAGTCGAAAATCTCTATATCAGACTTGCCGCCGGAAAAGGCCTGATGTCGGATGTTTAGCGCAAGACAGATAATATACGTCATACTCGATTACATCTCCTTGAATCTCGCCGTCGTCGCCACCTTTTATTTAAGGTACAGCGGCAATATTCCTCACGTTAATTATCAGGCCTATATGGATATCTCATTGATCACCACCATAATAGGCCTTGTGGTCCTTTATTTCAATAATCTATACGATTACGACAGGAAAAACACTTACATAGATATCCTTTACGGCGTAACGCGTTCCGTGCTCATAGGAACGCTCGTCATGGTCGCCTTTATATTTTACGCCCGTTCGTTCGCTTTTCCAAGGACCGTCATAATTTTATCGGTGCTTGTCAACATAGCTTTCCTATCGTCATGGCGCGTTATCGAAAAACGCTTTTTGATGAGGGAATTAAAGCCTCTAAAAACTCTTATAATCGGCACTTCCAGCGAGGGAATATTGATAAAGAACGATATAGAGACCTATTCTTCAAAGTTATACGACATAGTTGGTTATATCGATGATACGCCGGAAAACGGCATTACCGTCCTCGGCGGTTTTTCGAGTTTGAGCAGGGCTATCGAAAGTAATAAAATAGATCTGGTGATAATAAGCTCCGAAAAGATAACTCTTACGAAAATGATAGAACTCATATTCAAATGCGACGATCTATCGGTTAAAGTAGCCATACTTCCGAACCTTTACGAGATCGTTATAGGCCGCGTCGACATCAAACAGATCGCCGGCATTCCTCTTCTGGAGGTTAATTTCGGAAGCCATGACAAATTTTATTCCAATATCAAGCTCGTATTCGATTATACGGCAGCCATTCTGGGCCTTGTTTTCCTTTCGCCATTTTTTATAATCGTTCCCGTGCTTATCAGGATGGGATCGAAAGGGCCGGCGATATATACTCAGACGCGCGTCGGAATGTCGGGAAGGGAATTTAATATCTATAAATTCAGGACGATGGTCATCGACGCGGAAGTGAAGACCGGCCCGGTAATATCAACGGGAGCGGAGGACGACAGAGTGACGCCCCTCGGAAAAATATTAAGGAAATATCATATAGATGAATTCCCGCAGCTTTTTAATGTTCTTAAGGGCGAAATGAGCATAGTCGGGCCGAGACCGGAGCGCCCTCATTTCGTAGAACGCTTCTGCAAGCTTCTGCACGTTTATTCAAAAAGATTTCTCGTAAAACCCGGCATCACCGGCCTTGCGCAGGTCCACGGCCGGTACGACTCGAACTTCGAGCATAAGCTGAGATACGACCTGGCTTACATAAATAACATGAACCTGCTTTTAGACATCAAGATAATCATTCTCACGATATATTCCAGCTTTATAAACACTAAAGAAAAACTTTAAAAAATAAATTTGAAAATACAGGGTGGAAAATTATGTTTAAGAAAATCATGAATCTTTTTAAAGGCGGAGACGAAAAAAACAACGCCGCCGAAGAAAAGAAGCAGACTGCTTTAGAAGACGAAAGCGCTGTCGCGGAAGAAGTTTCGGACGATTTCGCTGGCGGGCCCGAGCTTAATGAAAGCTATGAAGTGGCGGAGGAACTAAAGGAAGAAACTGCCGAACCTGAAACGGAATTCAGTGAAACGGCGCTTTCCGCTACCTCGTCCATCGTCGAGGACGGCGGCGACACGAAACTGGATTTCCAGGAAAAAGGAACTCAGAAGTCCTGGTTCGCGAGACTTAAAGAGCGCATGACCAAAACGAAGAACACTTTTATGAGAAAGCTAGGCGAGGTGTTCGGCGACAGGATGGCTATAACTCCCGAGACGCTTGAACGCCTCGAGGAAATATTGATAGAATCCGATATCAGCGCGAGAACTACGCAGAAGATCATAGTTAAAATGCAGGAACGCCTTGATGAAACCAAAGTGAAAAATATGGACGAGCTCGTCGGCCTGTTAAGGGAGATAATGACCACTTTCGTGGAGCATAAAGACACCGCGCTGAACATCGAGGGCCGCGATATGTCTATAATACTCGTCGTCGGCGTGAACGGCGTCGGAAAAACGACCACGATAGGAAAGATGGCTAAAAATCTGACGGCTGCCGGGCGGAAAGTAATGATTGTCGCCGGCGACACTTTCAGGGCCGGCGCCATCGAACAGGCCGAAATATGGGCTAAGCGCGTTCACGTTCCGATAGTAAAGGCTCAACCCGATTCGGACCCCGCGGCCGTCGTATATGACGCGATAAAAGCCGGAAAAGCCAGAGGAACACAGGTTTTAATAATCGATACCGCGGGAAGGCTTCATACGAAATTCAATCTTATGGAAGAACTCAAAAAAATAAGAAAGGTCATAGTCCGCGAGATCCCTGACGGCCCGCACGAGATCCTTCAGGTGCTCGACGGCACTACCGGGCAGAACGCTCTCGTTCAGGCTAAGACCTTCAACGAGGCCATGGGCATAACCGGGCTCGTTCTTACGAAGTTAGACGGAACGGCCAAGGGCGGTATCGTCATCACCATTTGCGACGAACTTAAAATACCTATAAAACTTATAGGCATCGGAGAAGGGATAGACGATCTCAAGGAATTCAACGGTCCTGATTTCGTCAAGGCTATTTTTGAATAATGCCCGGCGTCCTTAAGAACCGGTTGAATTAGTTTTACAATGATATAATTTTATGGAAAAGGAGGCGCTTGATAAATGGATAAGGAATCGATGTTAAAGATCATAAAAGACGAATCGCAGGCGCGCAAGAAAAAGCTGGCGGACGCCCTTTGCGAGATAGCTTCGGAAGATTCTATCGGCGGGCTTTATCAGCTTTTAGGCGATAAATCGGATTTCGTGGTCCTCTTCGCGATGGAACGCATCGGCGATCTGGCGCTTAACGATTATACGGTGAACATAAAGCTGATCTCAGATACGCTGGCTAAATTCCGCGAAAAGGAATTTGTGAAAATGGCATGTATCCGCGCCCTGGGTTACTCTAAAAACCAGCTTGCCATAAAGATCCTCGTCGACGCCCTGCGCGATCATGACGCCGGCGTCCGCTATTACTCCGTCGACGCTATTTCCAGATTCGGCCTCGCTCCAACTCTGCCGCTTATAAATCTTTTTACCGAAGAATTCATCGAGTGGCCGACCAGGCAGGCCGCGGCCCTTGCGCTCTCATTTCTTTCGACCCTTAAGGGGTCCGAGGTCGAGGTCACGCTCAAGAACGTCCTCACCGTTAAGTCGGAGAACGTTCAATTTTCCGTGGTCCGATCCTTCAAGGAGGTCGGCAACGCCACTCTTTCAGATAAAATAAAAGGCTTTTTAAAGATCGAAACGCTCGAGGACCGCTACGAAATAAGAAAAATGATAAAAAGCATTTCAAAAAAAGAGGAAATGGAACAGCTCATCAAGCAGCTTACCATGATAAATCAGCAGTCCTGCCTGGAACTTGTCATGGCCCTTAAAAACAAACAGAGCGACGAAGCGCTCGCGGCCATAACGAAGGTCATAAAAAATACGGACGACAAGAAGGTCAAGGCTATATCTCTTAGAATAATAGGTCTTTCAAGAGCTAAATTCACCGTCCCTCTTTTATGCGAATGCATAAAGGACCCTGATAAACGCGTCCGCGCGAACGCCGTTGAAGCGCTGGCGGAACTGGGCAGCGAGGAAATAATAGAAACTATCAGGCCTCTTCTCAACGATTTCGACAACCGCGTCAAGGCTAATACGGCTAAAGGTTTGTGGAAACTCGGCGGAGCCAGGTCTCTTCAGATCCTTCGCGAAATGATATCGGACAACGATAAATGGATGAGGGCTTCGGCGGCTTACGCGTTAGGCGAAATCGGCGTCATACAGGTCGGAGAGATACTTCAAACCGCCATAAACGATATCGATAACGACGTCAAGGTGAACGTCATAAAAGCTCTCGGAAAGATAGGCGACGTAGGCTCGATCCAGGCCCTGACCGAAGTGACCCGCAACAAAAGCGAGGATTGGATGGTCAGAAAAACGGCCATCGTTTCGCTCGCTAAATCCAGTTCGGAACAGGCTCACGATTTTTTGATCGACGAACAGAACAATAATTCCGAGACGGAGCTTTATCGCGAAACTATAAAAGTCATTCTCGAGGAGGTTTTCAGTGAAGCCAATCTTGATCCACGGCCAAGGCCGGCCAGAACCGGTGAAACAAGAAATGACGCCGAAGGCGGTATCACACTTGATTGACGCAGGCGGCGCATGGCGCAGGGCGTGCCGCTCATTTTACATTATAATCGCGGCCGTCTTGACTATAACTCTTTTTTCAGGAGCGTTGGCCGCGGTATCGGCTTTTGATTTCGATACCTATTCGAAGCGTTCCGATTACATGAAATTTTTAGGCCGTACCCTGCCGTCGAATAACATTTTGTGCGTAGCTGCCGATCCGGAAGAAAAAAATTCGATTTTCATAGGCACCGATTCAGGGTTATGCAAATTTAACGGAAAAAGTTTCAGGACCTACGGCCTCGATTCAGGGTTGTACAAAGAAGGGCCTATAGGCGAACGCGTGAATTGCGTGATATCGACCACTAATGAGGTCTGGGTAGGCACCGATTCAGGGCTTTCAAAGTACAATAAACTTACCTCGAAATGGTCTCATTTTGAAAAAAGCAATACATGCCCCATTCCGACGAATTATATCCAGTGCATGTATTTTTTAGACCCGCTTCTCATAATAGGCACATGGGGCGAAGGCGTGGTAATTCATGATACGAAAAGCGGGAAATGGAAACCATACGGTCAGAAGAACGGGCTAGAAGCCAGATATATCTCGGCAATGGCTTATGATAACGTCCGCGGCGTTTTATGGGTCGGAACTTATGACAGGGGTTTTTACAGTTTCAGCGAGGACCGCTTCCTTGAAATATCGGCAAAGAACTCAGACCTTGTTTCGGACCGTATAAACGCGGTCGCCGTTTCCGGCGGCAAGGTATATCTCGGGACCCCCGTAGGTCTTTGCGTTTACGATGGCAAAAGTTTTAAAACCTATTCTAAAAAGAGCGGCTTCACCACAAGCGTTATATTGTCCATAAAGGTCGACGGATTCGATATCTATGCCGGGACCGACGCCGGTATTTATAAAATATATAACGACGCCATAACCTATTATCCCGTGGTGAATGATCTTTCGGGCGGAAAACAGGTCCGTATCGTATGCATTGAAGCGGCGGGCTCTAAACTTTACGCCGGCACTCAGCACAGCGGACTCATAGAGATAAAAAAATAAAAAAATATGAGCGGATATTTTCGTAAAAAAATTTCATATTTTATGGTTTTATCCGCTTTTATAGCGGTCTTATTCTCATGCCCGCCGGCTTTGGCCGGAAAATATGACCATATAGAAAACCTTATTCCTTACGGTATTTTAAATATATCATTCGACAGCGAAAGCGTCTTTTCGCCGATGGTTCATTCCGTGACGAAACCTTTCGATGAAAAATACGATTCTATAGGCGGAGCGGTCATGCCGCTGATATATTTTTTATATGAAAAATATCCGCTCTATCCTGAAAGCGCGCTGCGCGGAGAGAACCTCGACGACAATATGTCGAAATATATGCCTAAAATTTTAAATATGTCGTCGAAGATAGCTGCCAGGGCCTTCATGGAACATCTCGCGTCGCCTTCGTTCTTTTTCTATAGCGGAGTGCTTTCAAATATTACTTTTTCGGAATATATAGATTTTTCGATGAAAGCTTTTCTTAAACATGAAAAGGCTCCCGTTCTCGTCTCCGTTCTATCTTCCGATCTTAAGTTCAATGATTATCTTCTATATTCTCAGATAGAAGCGTCTGAATATTCCGTTTATCTTATATATTCTCCGCTCTCTCCTCCCCTCTCCAACAGCGGGATGTACGAAAAACTGCTGGTATATAAAAAAAATGAGATGCGCTTTCGCGTTCTGGAAAATAAACCATCCCAAGGCGTCGTTTCAACGGCCGCGCTTATGGTGCTTTTTCACGACATCGTCGGCGTCTATTCAAAATTTGACAGGTTCGATAAGTTTTCCCGTCCCGCTTACGGTTTTTCATCCGTATATGATTTTTTAAAGCTTCAGATCGAAAAAAAAATAATAAAGGACGAGAATAAATTAAAGACCTTCCGGCTTTTCTATTTTCTGCCGCGGGCCCGTCAAACGGCTCTCTCGGATCTTCTTAAAAACGTGAAAATGACCGTGCTCGAGCCGGTCCAGGTCTCATATATGAACAACCTCGGTGAAACAAGGCCGCTTTCAGTGGATATGGGTTTTAAGAACCAGCGTGAACAGGAACAGGCGGTTATAAAAAAATTCACGCTTTTAAACGAGAAATATAAAAAGATGAACTTGAATCTTATCCCTCGGCGGGAGTTCGATCTCGTATATAAAAAGGTCAACATCTCTTCGAACTGATCTCATGTCCCGGTATGTTAAAGTCCTTTGCTTTTGAAGAGATCCACGTATTTTTTATCTGAGACCGCGATGTGCTCTCTGAGCCATTCATACAGAAATTTAGTCAGTTCCAGAAGGGAACGGGTTTGCTGCGATTGGTCCGCCGTTTTGCTTTCAATAAGATCCTGCTGGCATTTAATTATCTTTTGAAATATAGCGTTATGCGATATTTTGTGTTTTTCATAATCCGGATATTTAAAGGAATACATATAATCTTCCTCGGTTCCGAAATGAAAGGCGGTGTAATTCATAAGTTTTTCAAATTTCATTTCCACGCCGTCGATAGGATCGTTATTTTCGATCGAATCCATGAGCCGGTTTATAAGTTTTATGAAAAGCTTATGCTGATCATCTATTTCGGACACGCCGGTATAAAAACTTTCTTCCCATTTAAATGGCGTCATTTTAAACCTCCGTTTTTAATTCATCGAGTCCAGCGCGTAACCGTTAAGCACGGGTATGAGCATTCCTTCGGAAGCTTTCAGCGAACCTATAAATTCGGGCATTACCATCGATTCATAAGAAGCGCTCTGGTTGCCGGCCGCCGTCTTTACCGTTATCATTATAAGCGGTATATTTTTTTTCTGCCGTTCGACCGTGAATATCTTGAAATATATGCTTTTGACGCCGTCGAAGATCTTCTGAGGCGGCTTTCCGCGTCCGTCTTTAAACATTATTTTTCCGCCCGATAGATAATAAGTTTCTGAATTGACCTTCGGGCCGTCAGATCCCTTATAATTTTTAAGGGCGTTGTCTTCGGCCGTATTGAATTCTATTCCGGTCGAGAGCCCCGTGGGTGCTTTTTCGCCTGTATTAACGGTTTTAATGCCAGAAACGGCCGCGGCGATCTTTTTTCTGAAAAACGATATGATACGGCGTCCGTTCTTTTGAGATTCAAGCTGATTCGTGCCTTCGGTGAACTGTTTCAGCCCCGCCGACAAAAGCCCGTAGGCGCTCATGAAAACTATCACGCCGATCGACAGCGCGATGAGTAATTCCGGAAGGGTTATGCCTTTTTGAGCCGGCGCGGCATTTTTTTTCATCATATCAGTTCTCCACCAGCATCGCGAGCGGCACGGATACTTCCCGCCCGTTCTCCTTATATGCGACCGTTACTTCGACGAGCGAGAATACGCCGGAAAGTCTGGAAATTTTTGTTTCCACGCTGAAATTATTTTTTTCGCCCTTCACTTCGTTCTTCGTTAAAGGTTCGAATTTCGACGCGCCGAGAGCGTTGACCTGATCCATCGTAACTACCGCAAGATTAAGCGCAACGGAATTATTGTAGATGGTTTTCGTGCTTCTGGTCGTGAAAATGAAAAGCTGAAAGACCGAAGCGGAAGCCATGGCGAGTATCGATGCCGCTATTATGACCTCTATCAGGGAAAATCCGAGCGGAAGTCTCGTTTTTAAATATTTAGTTTTAAGAGCGCCCATAATTGAATTCATAGTTCCACGCTTAAAAGTCTAGTTTTTAATATTTCATTATGACCGGACCGAAGGTAAGGCTGTAATCGCCGCCCGGCATTCTGTTGGTAAGTATAGATCCGTCCGGCATCACGAGGACTCCCCTGAATTCGGCCGCTTTTTCGGCCGCCTCTTTCGCCGCTTTCGGGTCGGCCCCGGTGAATACGCAGATCCCGTAATATCTGCTGTTGGCGAACATCGCCGGAGTGTTTATGACGGCGAATATCCTGTCAGGATTGATCTCAAGCGCCGGCACGCTGACGCGTTTATTGACTGAAATAAGCGAAAGCCTGGCGATTATCTCGCATTCGATCTTAGTGAACAGCATTCCGGCGTTGAAATAACCTCGCACTATGAAGCGCGCGAATTTTTCCGCTCCCTGCCCATTTTTAAAGGGCATGACCTCGGCGAGTTCGAAGACTATTCGAAGCTTTCTGTTCTTGGCTTTTTCAAATATCTTTTCCATGAGTTTTTCGGTGGTTTCAACCCTCGGCTCATAGAATTCATAGGGCTTGATATTTTCGTCGGGACTGACTTTTTTCAGTTTCTGGACCATCATGGAATTGTCGAAATTCAAAACGTAGATAGCTTCGGTTATGCCGGATCTTAATATCATTCTGGCCGCTTCATATTCTTTTTCGCGCTCTAAAAGGAATACCTGTCCGCTTAAATAATTAGCGTAGCCGAATCCGAACACGAAGATGACGGAAAGTATTCCCATCACTATCAGAAGCGCGGAACCCCTCTTTTTACGGTGTTTTGTTTTTTTCAGGCGGTCATTCGCCGGAGCGTTTAGCATTCGCGTAAACCTTTAACTTTTCTTTTATATCTTCGTTGCCTTCAAATTTCTTCGATATCTCTGATCTGAATTTTTCGATCATTTTCGCGTCGTTCTTCAGATAGCCTATCGAAAGCAGGTTGAATAAAGCTTCTTTTGAGAGCTGGTTAATTTTTAAGGCCCTGTTGAAATTTTCCGCCGCGGCGATATAATCCGGCGGATTTTTACTCATTGCTATCACTCCGAGGCTAATATAAGCCGGTTCGTAATCGGGATTTTTTGCCGTGCATTTTTTATAATAGTCGGTGGCGTCGATGAGGCACTGGTTCCAGGGCGCCGAATGCGCCTCGAATTTATCGGAAATGCCCTGAAGGCATCGGCCTATATTGTAATTCGCTTCTATCAGGTCAGCGTTAAGCGAAAGGGCTTTTTTTAAATTTTTCGCCGCCTCGTCGTATTCCTTCGCTTTCATCTGTACGACCGCGTAATTATAATAGATCAGCGGATCGCCCGGAAATCTTTTCGCGGCGTCGTTGAAAGCGGCGTTGAGCCCGCCGGCGTTTTTGGTTTCCCCATAGGCTTCAATGAGTGAAAGAAGCGGTTCTACGCTGTCGGGTCGGACCTCGCGCCATCGCGAATAAAATTCAACGGCCTCGTCATATTTTAAAAGCCTGGCCGAGAGCCTTCCGGCGTTCACGCATGCGTATTCGTAAACCGCGTCCGGCGGTTTAGCTTCGATGACCTTTACAAGATAGGCCGCCGCCTCGTCGAATTTCCCGGATTTTTCAAGAAAATATGCGCAGGCCGCCGCGGCTTTGAAATCCGTAGCGGAGTTCCTGGATATTTCGGCGAAGTACGGGGCGGCGCGTTCGAAAAGGCCGCCGTCGGCCGCGGCCGTCGTGAGAAGATTCAAAATATAAGGTTTATAGCCGCGCAGTTCTTTTTTTGAGAGCCTCTCAAGGCTTTCGAATATGTTTTTATACTCGTCGGGCGGCGTTATTTTAGACAGCCTGGCGTTCGCGAATTCAAAGTGAAGTTTTAAATATTCGATATCCGTTATATTAATTAAGTCAGCGGTCTCTTTATTGAAAAAATTAGCGGCGGTTTTCATTTCGCCCGAGGTCAAAGCGTTTCTTATCTCCGCCGCCCTGCTGAAATATGATGAGGAGCGAAGCGACAGGATCTTATCCAGAACGGCGTTCGCCTCTATTATCTCGTAATTTTCGCACTGCAGCCTGTGCAGATGGAAAAGCCCCTCGAGATTATCCGGATAATCCCGGCAGAATTCGGACAGCGAAGCCAGGGCTTCTTTTTCGTTGAACCCGTCTATTTTTAAAAGCGCCGTTTTAAGAGAACTTTTCTGCGCGAGCATTGAAAAAAGCTGCAGTATCAAAATTCCGGCGACTATAACCGCGGCGGCGATCGCGGCGTAGGTCATCGTTTTTTTATCCCTGATCTTTTCGCTGATGACGTCGGTTATGACAAGCCCCTCGGCGGGCTTATTCTTCTGTTCTATTTTTTCGACGCGCTTGCTGCTGGCCTGCTTTCGGAAAAGCGCGGCGTTGGCTAGCATTCGTTTGTAATCGACGTTGAGCCCGGCGCATTCTTTTTCGAGAAAAGCCAGAAGCATTTGATTTTTCTGACTTTTTGACGCGACTGCGTAGTTTAGAAGCTCGGAGAGTTCGCTGCGGTCGATGGACCCGGTCACGAAAGAAAAGCACATATTGAGGTTTTCAATGTCCTCCTCAATGAGAAGCACGGTTTTTATCTGAGCCGCAAAATTTTCCGGCCTGAACTCGTCGTAGAATGAAAGTGCTATGCGCCTTATGAACGGAAGGTCGTTATGAAGAAGCTGCGAAAAGATGTTTTCCCCGACCGCGCGGTCGCCGTCGAAAATATCCTTTAATTCGAAGGCAAGCGAAGACCTGTCGCGTGTAGTCTTAGCCTTCTTTAAAAATTGAAGGACCCGCGTCTGGCGCTCTTCGTCAAGGCTTTCGTCTTTTATTTTTATATCTTTCGTTATTTTATCTATAGACATGTCGGATCATCTTAAAACTCTAATGTTTAATGATTTATTTTAAACTATTAGAGCGGATATGTCAAATAAAATATTGACAATCGGGCGTTTTTGCTGTTATATTAATTTTTGTGAATGAATTTAAAAATACGGCGGGATAATGCCTGAAAGAAACGATATAAGGGGCCTGACATGAGGAAAAATTCATATTTATTAACGATATTTTTGTCGCTGTCATTATTGTTTTGTTCATCCCCGGTCCGCGCTCAGTTTTTGAGCCTCGCCGAGGAGAAAAAACGCGAGTGGCGCGTCGATGACGAAGAACGGTCTAAAAGAGCGGCGGCTAAAATGAAGAGCCGGACGGAGTTTACCGGCGATATAAAAACGCGTTATGAAAAATTCGACGCCGCCGGAAATAAAATATCATCGGAGCGTTATGAAAGTTATAACGGCGCTGAAAACACTGAACGGGTTATTTATAAGTATAACGATCATTCCAGTCTCGAGGCCGAGATCCGGGAAACATCCTCTAAAGAGCCGGACGGCAGAAATTTCAGCTATAATGATTCCGTTGAATATTTATATAGAGCGGATAAAACGCTTGCGGAAATTCGAAAAGTATCTGAGAACAAGGCGCCTAACGGCAAAAACTTATACCGCTACAGCACCAGATTTGAATATGACGCGGATAAGAATATAATTTCAGAAACGAAGTACATATTCGATGAGGCCTCCGGCCTTGAAAAAATAGAAAACCGTTACGCTTATTCATTTGACGGTTCCGGCTATACGGCCTCGCGGACCTGGACGTATAAAGGAACAGGAGGTCTTACCAGAGAGGTCGAAACTTTCGAGAATCAATACTATCCGCCGGTCATTGAAGCGGCCGCGACGGCTGAGAATGAGCTCAAATCCAAAAATAGCGGAAAGCCCCGTTTAAGTTCGCGCGTCATCTCAAGGTCGGGCGTCCGGGAAAGGGCCGTAACCGTTACCGAAAAGGGCCGTTATCTGGAACAGATATTTTATAAACCTGACGGAAGCCTCAAAAGAAGAACCGTTTTTAATTATGACAGCGATGAGAACCTGATTTCCGAGGTCGAATATGATCATAATAACGGAACCGATGACAGTCTCGTTTATAAATATGACGAAAAAAAACGGATAGCCGAGGAAACGAATTTTAACGCCGCCGGAAAAGTTACTTCCAGGACCGTTTATTCATACGATGCCGCAGGTAATAAGACGAAAGCCGCAATTTCATATTCGTCCGACGGCAGAGAAACCAAAAAGGCCGTCTGGCGCTTTAATAAATTCGGCTATACGATAGATTTTTCAAGATACGACGCTTTCGAAAAGAAAAAGAATATCACCAGATTTGAATATGAATATTACGAGTAGGCTGTATAATTCGCAATTAATTATTGACAATTTTAGCCCGTTTTGATAAAATCAGTTCGATGATTTAAAATGCGCGGATATGTAATATCAGGAATAGTTTTTTTTCATAAAAATATTTATTTTAGTGAAAGCAGGGGGAAAAAATGGCAGCCAAACTCAGATCGAAACCGGAAAAAAAATCGAAACACGAGGGTCCGGTCCTCACCCATAAAAAAGAAACGGGATATGCAGATATTTCAAAGGACAAGCTCAAAACGATACATTCGTTCGCGGAAGGTTATAAAAAGTTTTTGAACACCGCCCGCACCGAAAGGGAATCCGTCGACGAGATAGTCAGGATAGCGAATGCCGCGGGTTATGTTCCTTACGATAAAGTGAAATTCGCCAACAAAAAATTCGCGACGAAAAATTTTTATATTGAGAACCGCGGCAAGAGCCTTGCTCTCGTTAACGTCGGTAAACGCAACCTTGTCGAAGGCGCACTCGTTCTGCTGTCGCATGTCGACTGCCCGAGAATAGATCTGAAAGGCACTCCCGTATATGAGGACGGCGGAATGTGCTTCTTCAAAACGCACTACTACGGCGGTATAAAAAAATTCCAGTGGATATCCTCCACCATGTCCATACACGGCGTCGTCATATTAAAAGGCGGCAAAAAGGTCAGGGTAAGCATCGGCGACGATCCTTCTGAACCGGCTTTCATGCTTCCTGATCTTGCCATCCACGTCAGCGGAAAACTTCAGGGCGAGCGCAAATACAACGAGGTCGTAAAGGGCGAAGAGTTAAACCTTTTGGTCGGCACGACCCCTTCGCCGAAAGCCGCGAAGGAAGCCAAGGAAAAAGTCAAGCTTCACGTTCTTGAAATACTCCATGAAAAATACGGCATAACCGAAAAGGATTTCATGTCCGCCGATCTTTCGATCGTCCCTTCGGCGCGCACTCAGGACGTAGGTTTCGACCGCTCCATGATCGCCGGCTACGGCCATGACGACAGATCATGCGTCTATACCACCGCGCTCGCAACCTTCGCAAGCGACGCTCCTGAATATACGACGATAACATACTTTTTCGACCGCGAAGAGATCGGTTCGGTCGGAAACGCTTCATCCAAATCGCTTTTCATATCCGACGTATATGAAAAGATCCTCGTTTTCGAAGGAGAATCTGGCCTTTATAACCGCGTCAGGCGCGCCCAGTCGAATTCGAAGGCCATTTCGGCTGACGTTACCGAGGCGTTCAACCCTACATGGGCAGGCGTTTTCGACAAACACAATGTGCCCTTCGTGAACCAGGGAACCGTCATTTCCAAATACGGCGGCGCCGGCGGCAAGAGCGGTTCGAGCGAGGCCTCGGCCGAATTCATGTCCATGGTCGTCGACATATTCGATGAAAAGGGCGTCAAATGGCAGGTCGGAGAACTCGGCAAGGTTGACGAGGGCGGCGGCGGCACGGTCGCTAAAGATCTTGCGGCCTACAACATGGAGGTCATCGATATCGGGCCGGCATGCCTTTCGCTTCACTGCCCGACCGAACTCATATCCAAATTCGACCTTTTCTCATCGTATGAAGCTTATCACGCCTTCATAAACTATAAAGGAAAGATGTAATATAGTCAGGCGCAATAGCTGAAATTTCAATATTCTTCAATTAAATAAAAAGATAAAAGCAGAGGCCGTGAATTTATGGTCTCTGCTTTTATTTTACATAAATTATGCGTGATCCGCTCAAACGTTCAATATTTTGCCCGTCAGGGCGATTATTGCGGCGGGATCGAAAGGCTTGTTGAGATAAACGTCAACTCCTGAATCGAATCCCTTCTTTTTATCGATCTCCTGTCCTTTCGCCGTTAGCATGACGATATAAATATAATTCATTTTCAATTCTTTTTTCACCAGCCTGCACACTTCGTAGCCGGCCTCGTTCTTCTGCCTTGGCTCTTCAAAGATTTTAAGTTCTTTCTTTTTGCTGCACTCTTCATAGCTTGTGATCATAGGCATTGTCACGTCGAGAAATACTATATTCGGTTTTTCTGTTTTTATTATTTCCAGCGCTATATCGCCATTTTCCGCCGTAAAGATCTCGACGCCGCGGTCCTCGAATTCCGCGAGGGTCTGCTCGAGCAGAAGTCTTAAATGGGGCTCGTCATCGACGATGAGTATCTTTTTAGACATTTTTATCTCCTTAATGCTGAACTGCTTCCATTACTTTGCCGTATGCCTTGAGCAGGGCCATAACTATATCGGGGTCGTAAAGAATGTTGGAGTTTGCAAGAATATCCTTCAGGGAACGGTTTATGTTAAGGCCGTATTCCGCCGAAAGATGCTCGAACGCGTCGGCGACCGCTATTATTCTGGCGTTCAAAGGTATCGCCTCGCCCTTGAGCCCGTCGGGGAACCCCGTGCCGTTAAAATTCTCATGATGATGTTTTATGCCCGGTAATATGGATCTTAAATATTTTATGCGCTCTATCAATTTGACCGAGTTGACCGGATGGTCCCTGTAATTAAATTCCGTGGTCCTTATCTTTCCTATGTCGTGTAAGAGAGCGGTGATCTTCAAAAGAATAAGGTCTTTAGGCTGCATGCCGAGATGTTTTCCAATCTTGATGCAGCATTCGCTCACGCGCCTTGAATGGCCTTCGTTTCCCTGCTCCATCTTTTCAACTGTTTCAATAAGCGCGTGGACGGTTTCCGTGAACGAATCATGCATATCCGCGAATAATTGAGCGTTTTTAATGACGGATGAAGCCTGGAGCGCGAGCGCCCTCAAAAGTTTCAGATCGCCCGCGTCATAAACCGTGTTTGCCGAATTGGCAAGCGATATTATTCCAAGAGGGGTATCGATAAAATTTAACGGAGCGTATATTATGGATTTGATGTTGCATCGGGTCTCGCCGAATCTGTCATCGGCGGAGGCGTTGTTTATTATTTCAGAATTACCGAATATCTTTTTGCCGTATGCTTTATAGTAACTGAACATAGCCTGCCATGCATGGTCCGTACCGTATTTGGAAACGCATTTAAGCACCGCGTTATTTTCACTGAAATGCAGCATCGCGGCGCTGGTGCATTTTATTATCTTCCTGGCTTCTTCAAGAATATAATCGGATATTTCCTTGAGATCTACCGAAACCGCGACCTTTTCGGATAAATTATAGAACATGTTTATTTCCTGGTATCCATAGAGCGTCTCGGCGGCAAGTTTGATCTTTTCAATTTCCGAATTGATAATGCTTGTCACGATAGGCATGATAATATCCGTTTTTTCGCCGGCGAACAGCTGGTAGCGGACCTCGTTGGAAACCTGCACCTGACGATATTCGGCGGCCGGGTCATTGGATTTACCGTACAGCACTTCGTCTTCGTCATTCTTTATATACACCGCTCTTCCTGAGAGTTTGACCAGGCCGTCGATAAGATGCGATACGCTTCTTTTTTTAAATATTTTTTTAATATCAATTATCATGTTTGGGTCCTCCGGGTGAATCAGCGGTGTCTCTTCCAGTGAGAAACCATGTCTGCATATTTCCTTTACCTTTAACATCGATGATGCCGCGCTCTTCAAAAAAGAACGGTTCGTTGAGAATTTGCCGTGTAGCCTGTGAAAGATGCACTTGACCCGCAACGCCATGCGATTCCATCCGGCTTGCGATGTTTACAGTATCGCCCCACAGATCATAAATAAACTTGCGTTTGCCGATGACCCCGGCTACTACGGAACCGGTGTTGATCCCGATGCGCATTTTAAGATCATAGCCCTTTCGTTCGTTGAAGACGGCCAGCGCTTCCATCATATCCAGCGCCATGTGCGCGGCCCTTATAACGTGGTCCGCGGCAGGGATGGGAAGTCCCGCGGCGGCCATGTACGCGTCGCCTATGGTCTTGATCTTTTCGAGACCGCGATTATCGGCAATGTTATCAAATTCGGTGAAAATTTCATTTAGCAGTATCACCAGTTGTTCGGTGCTCACGCTCTGGGAAAATTTTGTGAATTCGACGATATCCGCGAACAGCACCGTAACGTCGGGAAAACTGTCGGCGATGACCTCCGCGAAGCCGTCAACGATAACGCTGCGGCGTCCTTTCAGCCGCTCGGCGATCGTACGAGGCAGAACGTTTAGCAGCAGCCTTTGCGACTCTTTGTGCAAAAGACGCACTTCCAGTAAATTATGGACGCGCACCATCACTTCGGCACGATCGAAAGGTTTGCCGATGAAATCCTTCGCTCCGGCCTGCAGAGCGCGCAGTTTCTGATCCGGTTGGGCCGTGATCACAAGCACCGGAAGATAACCGTCCCGTTCAATTTCCTTGAGTCCTTCCATCACCTGGAATCCGTTCATAACGGGCATCTTAAGATCGAGCATTATCAGATCGTAGTGTTTTTTTCTGTGAAGCTCGCAGACCTCACTGGAATTTTGAGTCGATGATATGGATGTATAACCGGCGCCGCCAAGCATTCGCGTAAGCAGAATAATATTTGCTTCAAGATCATCAACGATAAGGATCTTAGCGTTAAGTATATCTGGTGAACTTATCATTAGCATTCCTTTCTGATTCATTTGCCCTTATCGATTTTTTGCGCGGTGAATTCAAGAGCGGCGCTTAGCGCGTCCGTAAATTCATTGATAATGAGCGGTTTAGTGAGATAACGGAAAAATCCGGCTTTAATACCCTTCATTATATCCCGCGGCATAGCGTTTGCGCTGAGAGCGATAATCGGAATATGCATCGTGGACCTGTTTAACTGCAGAAATTTCAGGACCTCAAAGCCGCTTATGTCGGGAAGGTTTATATCCAGAATGATTATATCCGGAATATACTTGAGCGCGATCTCGATCCCGCTGTTTCCGTTCACCGCTGATAGCATTTGAATGTTTGTGATGCGCGAGACGATCTGCGTTACCAGATTCATGTTCGTCTGATTGTCTTCTACGTAAAGTATCGTATGCTGCTGCGTTCCCAGTGTCATGCGCGGTTCTTCAAATTCAGGAGCGCCATCATCTTTGGTAAAGTTTTGCGGCGCGGCAACCAGATTCATTTCAAACCAGAAAGTGCTTCCTGCTCCGACGGTGCTTTCCACGCCGATCGCGCCGCCCATGAGTTCAACCAATTGCTTTGCTATCACAAGGCCTATGCCCGTGCCTTCAGTGCCGCTCGCTTCCTGCCCCAGACGATTGAAAGGCTGAAATAATTGCGCTATCTTTTCCGGCGGCAATCCGGCGCCGTGATCCCTGACGAACAAACGGATCCGGCCGGGTCCGTTTTCGCTGTATGACACTTCTACCGTTTCATTCGGCAGATTGTATTTGATAGCGTTGGAAAGCAGGTTGATAAGAACCTGATTCAACTTGGTAAGATCCGCCATGACGTAATAAGGAATGTCTAATTTTGGAAAGATCATACGAATACCATGTTTTTGAGCCTGCGGTTCGACCATGTCCTGACATTCAAGCATAACTTCGGTCAGTGACACGGGTTCCAGCGAAAGCGCCATATTTCCGGATTCGACCTTTGCCAGATCCAGAACTTCATTGATCAATTTAAGCAGATGCCATCCGGCTTTGAGTATCTGGGCTATGCTTTCCTTCTGTTCGGACGTCGGCGCAGGCGAATCGGACTCCATCAGCTGCGCGAAACCGATAATGGCATTAAGCGGTGTGCGCAGTTCGTGGCTCATGGATGAAAGGAAATCCGACTTGGCGAGGTTGGCTTTTTCAGCGACGGATCTGGCGACCTCGAGCTCCGTATTTCTAACCCATAAAGCTTCTTCCAGCCGTTTGCGTTCGGTGACGTCGCGCGCAGCCGCGAACACGCCCTGCAGCCTTCTGTCACGGTCATAGAATGTCATCGCGTTGAAGGATACCACCGTTTCCTTGCCGTCCCTTGCGCGCGCGGTGAGTTCATAATTGGTGACCTTTTTTTCGATCAGCGCAAGTCTTATGCTCGCCTCTGCCCGCTCCGGGTCGGTGAAGTAATTTTTGAACGGCGCGCCGATAAGTTCGTCGCGCGTGCAGTCAGTGAGAGACTCCATCTGCTTGTTGACGTCGGTGATGAAGCCTGACAGATCGGTGGTCATTATCGCGTCGATATTTGATTCAATGAGTGAACGAGTATAAAATTGCTGGTCGCGAAGTTTCTGATCGAGGATCTTCTGTTCTGCCTAAACCTGTTTTCGCGCCGTGTTGTCGGTGCCTATCAGCAGATATCCGATGATGACGTTTTGAGCGTCGCGCAGCGCCGTGACGGATACGACCGCGGGGAATCTGCTTCCATCCTTTCTGATGTATGTAAGCTCGTATATGTCTTCGATGCCGCGCGTGGCTTTAAACACCAACGCTTCAAAGCCCGGCGTGATAGTCGTTCCAAGTTCAGCGCTCAGTTTGTCGGCGCGCACGATGACTTCCTGCGGGTCTGAAATATCTGCGGGCGTGATCTTGTTCATAACGTCAGCCGCGGCGTACCCGAGCATTCGTTCCGCGCCTACGTTGAATATTTGGATTACGCCTTTTGCGTCGGTGGCGATACTTGAGAAGTTTGCGCTGTTGAAAATGGCGCTCTGCAGCGCTCCCGCCTTTAGCAGGGCCTCTTCCGCCTGTTTTCGCGCCGTGTTGTCGGTGCCTATCAGCAAATATCCGATGATGACGTTTTGAGCGTCGCGCAGCGCCGTGACGGATACGACCGCGGGGAATCTGCTTCCATCCTTTCTGATGTATGTAAGCTCGTATATGTCTTCGATGCCGCGCGTGGCTTTAAACACCAACGCTTCAAAGCCCGGCGTGATAGTCGTTCCAAGTTCAGCGCTCAGTTTGTCGGCGCGCACGATGACTTCCTGCGGGTCTGAAATATCTGCGGGCGTGATCTTGTTCATAACGTCAGCCGCGGCGTATCCGAGCATTCGTTCCGCGCCTACGTTGAATATCTGGATGACGCCTTTTGCGTCGGTGGCGATACTTGAGAAATTTGCGCTGTTGAAAATAGCGTTTTGCAGAGCACCTGCCTTTAGCAGCGCCCCTTCCGCGCTTTTTCGCGCGGTTATATCGCGTAAAATGCCGGTGAAATAATGCTGGCCGCCAAGCGTCATTTCGCTTACGGCTATTTCCAAAGGAAAAATACAGCCATTCTTTCTCCGGCCGGAAACCTCCCGCCCGAGGCCGACGGTGTGCACATTATCGCTTGTGCGGTAAAACTCTAAAGAATTGTTGCTATGGCCCTGTTCAATTTCGGGTATCAGCAGGCGGAATTTTTGCCCTATAAGTTCCGCCGCGGTATAGCCGAACATTTGCTCGGTGGCCGGATTGACCGTCTTGATGAGATCGTCACCGGCATGGATGGTAATTATACCGTCCGCTACGGTGTTGAGAATTGCCCTGATCAGAGAGTTGCTGTCGTGTAAGGCTTCCTTCACCGAATATTCCATGGTGACGTCGCGGAAGACCATTACTGCTCCTATCACCTTGCCGTTTTTGTCGCGGATGGGCGCGCAGCTGTCTGCGATATCGCACTCGCCGCCTTCGCGCGAGATCAACACGGTGTGTTTGGTCAGAACCTGTATCGTGCCGTGCGTCAGGGTTTCCTTTACTGGTATAACAGCAGGCTGCCGGTTTTCTTTTTTTATGATTCGAAATATCTCCTCGATCGGCCTGTCGACGGCTTCCTCGCGCTTCCAGCCCGTGAGCTTCTCAGCATGGTGATTCATAAGCGTCACGCGGCCTTCGGCATCGGTTGCCATTACCGCGTCGCCGATGGAGTTGAGAGTGACCGCGAGTTTTTCCTCGCTGAACTGCAATATAGCGATGACCTGCTGCAGTTCGGTATTGGCCTCCTCCTGTATATCTAATAAATGCCGTGTTTTGATATGAATTGAATCACTGAGCCGATGCCGGGCTTCCAGATGGACCAGATAGGCGAATGAAAACACGATCAGCGCTAAAAACAGGCTGGCTGTGATCATGATCATGAATAGATGCCGCATGTCGGATTGGAAAAGCAGCTCTTTATGCGCCAGCGAGCCTGCCGCTATCAGGTTGAACCCCTTCATTTCAGCGCGGATCGAATCCATCAGCCGCTTGCCGCGTTCGCTGCCTGAAATGGCTTTTACGGCGGAAATGTCATTGGCGCGCCGCAGCTGCACTATTTGTTCAAGGTTCGCCATTTCGGCGTCTACCAATGGAGCCATTGCGTCCAGGTGTTTATGAGCGTCGCTGATCGGATTGATTTGCCGCAATTTTTCAAATCCGGCCTTGATGTTGTCCCGCACCGCGATATAAGGTTCCAGAAAAGTCTCGTCACCTGTCAGCGAATACCCGCGCGTTCCGGTTTCTGCGTCTTTCAGTGCGGACAAAAAAATGTTCGCGCTCTCTATTACGGATCTGATACTCTTCCGGGCCTCGGCCGCTTCCTCGATTTGCATAAAAGCCCGGAACGATACCCCTATCCCCAGAGCGATCAAAAGGGCGGTTCCGACAAGCGAAACAACAATTTTATAAGTATTTTTCATCGTAACCTCTTTACTTTTTGTTTGTTAAATAAATTACCATTATTGTCTGGGCAGCGTGAAAGTAAACGTGCTTCCCTTATCCTGTTCGCTTTCCACGCTTATTTTTCCGCCGTTTTTTTCTATGAATTCGCGGCAGAGTATCAGCCCGAGCCCTGTCCCCCGTTCATTAGCGGTTCCGACGGTAGTATGATGACCGTCGATCCTGAAAATTTTGTTCATATCGGTTTCATTAATGCCTATTCCATTGTCGGATATCTTTACTTCAACGGCATTTTCCTTCGTTTGCGCCTCAACTGATACCGCACCGCCGGCCCTGGTAAATTTTAATGCGTTCGAGATCAAATTTCTAACGACCAGGCTTACCATTTCGTGATCCGCGTAAGCATAGCAGTCGCCGGAAATTTTAGAATTTATCGCAATATTTTTTTGATCAGCGTTTTGCTTTAAAAGAAGAATGTTGTCATCGAATATTTTGTCCAAACTTATTTTTTGCGGATCGCATTCGACCTTGTTGAGTTGAACTCTTCCCCACTTCAGAAGATTTTCAAGAAAATTAACAACCCGCTCGCAGGTCGATTTTAAAACGGAAATGGATTCTTTGCGTTTGGCATCGCTCATTACGTCGTATTTCATGTGAAGAATATTTGAAAATCCCATGAGGATGGTGAACGGATTCATCATGTCGTGCGCTATGATCGAAAAGAATTTGTCCTTGCTGTCGTTTAAATATTTTAACTCTTCATTCTGTTTTTTTATGATATCGCGCGACCGCTTCAACTCTAAGTGAGTGAAAACCCTTGAGATCAATTCGGATGAGTAGAAAGGCTTGGTCACGTAATCCACGGCGCCCGCTTCAAAGCCTTTGATAATGTCTTCCGGCAGCGCCCGCGCCGTTATGAAAATTATCGGAATATCTTTAGTGTCCGGATTTTCTTTCAACTTTTTACATACTTCATAGCCGTTCATTTCCGGCATTGAAATATCCAATAATATCAGGTCGGGCAGATCGGTCTCAACTAATTCGAAAGCCTGTCTGCCTGATGTAGCGGAGCTGACATCGACCTCTCTTCTGCTCAAATTTTTTTCCAGCACCTGCAGGTTTTCGAGTTTGTCGTCCACTATCAATACTTTGTATTTAATTTCCGATTTCACTTCGTTGTCGCTCATGAAAAATACTCCTCGGCTGTGGCGCCCGGTTTTTAAGCGTCCGATGAAGCGCCGGCTGTTAATATCATTTTATCTGTTTTTCTTATACGATTTGCATGTTCCCGCCGCCAGATCATTTGCCGGGTTCGGTTCTTCGGGCCGCGGATTCCAGCGCCGCTTTCATCGCCGCCGTGAATTCATTCAAAATGATCGGCTTGGTGAGATAGTTAATAAACCCTGCTTTTCTGCCCTTTTCGATGTCGTGCACCATCGCGTTGGCGCTGATGGCGATAACCGGAATATGCATCGTGAACCTGTTTGCTTTAAGGATTTTCAAAGCTTCGAAACCATTTATGTCCGGCAGATTTATATCTAAAAGTATCAGATCCGGCAGCTGCGTCAGCGCGATTTCTATCCCGCCGTTTCCGCTCATCGATGACAGCATTCGGACATTCGGCATGCGCGCTATGATCTTTTCGATCAGATTCATATTTGCCAGATTGTCCTCAATATAGAGCATTGTGAGCTGCCGTGACCCGTTGATCGCGTCCTGCTTTTCAATTTCCCCTGTTTTCTGATCATGCGGCTCCAGCTGCTGCTCTGTAACCAGGCCCATTTCAAACCAGAAGGTGCTGCCCGTTCCGACGGCGCTTTCCACGCCTATAGAGCCTTCCATCAGTTCGACCAGTTTTTTGGCTATTACGAGTCCGATACCCGTGCCTTCAGGGCCTATGGTTTCCTGCCCGATGCGATTGAACGGCTGGAAAAGCTGCGCTATCTTTTCGGGAGACAGTCCGGCGCCGCTATCGATGACGCTAAGTCGAATGCGTTCGGGCCCCGTTATTTCGTATTTAACTTCGACCGTTCCCGGGGTCGAGTTGTATTTGATCGCGTTGGAAAGCAGATTTATGAGAACCTGATTCAACCTTGTCCGGTCGGCTCTGACAAAATAAATTTTATCGAATTTTGGAAAGATCATATTAATGCCGCGCCGCTGAGCCTGTTTTTCAACCATATTCCGGCATTCGGTTATAATTTCTGACAGTGAAACCGGTTCCAGTGAGAGAGGTAAATTACCTGACTCTATTTTTGACAGGTCAAGGATCTCATTTATCAGTTTCAGCAGATGCCATCCGGCTTTAAGGATCTGGTCTATGCTGTTCATCTGCTCTTTGTTCGGCGGCGGAACATCGGACTCCAGCAACTGGGCGAACCCTATGATGGCATTGAGCGGGGTGCGAAGTTCGTGGCTCATGGATGAAAGAAAATCAGATTTTGCGTGATTGGCGTTTTCAGCTATGTTCTTGGCGATCTCAAGTTTGATGTTTGCTTCCTGCTGAATTTCGAGCGAGTGTTGTGTTTCTATATGGACCAAATTTTTTAACCTGTGCTGTGTTTCCCGATATATCAAATAGGCGAATGAAAGGGCGAACAACATTGAAAACAGGCTGGCCAAAAAGAGTACTACGAACAGGTAGTGCATGTCTGATTTGAACTTTTCTTCGTGCTGTATCAGCGCCTCATGCTCTATCATGTTGAAACTATTTATTTCAGATCGGATCGAATTCATTAACTTATTGCCATGGCCGCTTTTGATGGTCGATATTACGGCAGCCATGTCATTATTACGGCGTAATAAAATGATGCGTTCCAATCCCTTCATTTTTGCATCCACCAATGGGATCAGCGCTTCCAGGTGTTTACCGGCGGCAGCGATAGTTGTTATTTTACGGAGTTCTTTGAGACGGGTTCCTATGTTATCGCATACCGCCAGATAGGGCTCCAGAAATGCCATATCGCCGGTCAATGAATAGCCGCGCTGGCCGGTTTCGGCGTCTCTCAGCGCTGAGAGCAAACTTTCAGCGCTGTCTAATACTAAGTTTACGTGTTTGCGCGCTTCGGCTCCTTTCTCGATCTGTTCGAAAGCGTGGAACAAAACTCCGGCCCCCAGCGCGACCATAAGCGCAGCTATGACAAACAAAATGACTATTTTATAAATATTTTTCATATGGATTTGTCCTTGTTATTGTTAAATGATCTAACGGCTTATTCAGGTAAAAATTTTTACGGATTCGCCTCTTTGTGCAGCGGCGTTTTTCCGGTTTTGTTTTTCACGGTCGTATCCGCGCCGCGTTCCATGAGTAACTGTGATATCGCCGTATAATTGTTGCCGACGGCGTAATGCAGCGGCGTGTTGCCTTCGTCGTCGCATGCGTTAATGTCCGCCCCGCGCTCTATCAATAACTGCACGCAATCTATTGAATCACTCCACACTGCATGATGCAGCGGCGTTTTTCCATAATTATCCCTTGCGTGAATGTCCGCCCCGCGTTCTATCAGAAGCATCGCGGCTTCTCTGGAATCATTCCATACCGCGTGATGCAGCGGCGTGTTTCCTTCGTCATCGCACCCGTTAATGCCTGCCCCCCGTTCTATCAGAAGCGCCGCCGTCTCTTTAGAATCGCTCCATACCGCGTGATGCAGCGGCGTCTTTCCGGCGTTGTCTTTAGCCTGTATGTCCGCGCCATGATCTATCAGAAGTGTCGCTATTTCAAGTGAATTAGTGAGAGCTATCATGTGCAGCGGCGTTTTTCCATAGTTATCCATCGCGTGAATATCCGCGCCTTTATCTACCAATAACTTCGCTATTTCTATGGAATTTATCCAGACCGCGTAATGCAGCGGCGTTTTTCCGTAATTATCCCTTGCGTGTATGTCCGCTCCGTGTTCTATCAATAATTGCGCTATTTTTTTTGAATTACTCCATACTGCGTGATGCATAGGTGTTTTTCCGCCGTTATCCTTAGCTTGTATGTCCGCTCCGTTTTCGATCAATAGTTTTGCTATCTCTCTGGAATTGTT
>CAZKCG010000073.1:0-25251 GCA_964551445.1 uncultured bacterium
GGTCGTTACGTGCTCCGCCGTGAAAAAACGGAAATTCGGGATCAGGTAACATGTGACGGCGTCTATTAATCCGGCGACGGCGCTTCCTCCGCTTTTCTTAGCCGCGAAGTGGATGTAGGAACCCCAGTGCCCGGCCACATAGAAGAATATGCTGAGAGCCGGAGTTATGACGGAAGAGCACATCACGGCGAAGAAGGCCGTCATGGAGCAGAGTATGGAAAGCTTGAGGGACATTATATAGAAAAAAGCTATGCTCATATAGCTTAAGGACGCGGAATTGAAATAGATGATGAGGAAGATCTCGGAGAATATTATCAGCAGGTTAAAGATCACGAAAACGATAGAACCCGCGAGCTTGCCGATTATATAATGCGATCTTGGCGTTTCGGATGTCAGAATGAAATAGGCGAGCTTGTTGTCTATTTCGCCGCGGATCTGGACGGTCAGAAGATAAACACAGAGGAAGGCTCCGAGAATGGAGGCGAGCGAGGATCCGAAATCGAATATTATCCTGTCCTGTATACCCTGTGAATAAAAGTCCAGGGCGAAATTCCCGGACACGATGATTATGGACGTCAGTATAAGAGCCATGAAAAGCTTGTTGCGGACGGATTCTATGAAAAGATATTTAGCTATTGAAAAGACCGCTTTCATTTCGCCGCCCCGCTTTCGCCTTTGTCCATAAGGCTTAAATATCTATCTTCCATGTTTATGTTATTCGCGCGCATGGTCTCGAGGCTGACCGTTTCGAGAAGTTTTCCGTAGCGTATTATGGATACCCGGTCGCAGACGCGCTCGATCTCCGATATGTGGTGCGAGCTGAAAAAAACCGTCCTGCCTTCGGAGCGGAATGCCTTGATCATGTTCAGAAGCATTGCTATACCCTCCGGATCGAGGCCGGACGCGGGCTCGTCGAGAAGCAGAAGCCTCGGCCTCTTCATGAGGCACGCGGCTAAAGACAGGCGCTGGCGCATACCTTTGGAGAATTTTTCGATCTTCGTCCCGGCCCATTTGGAAATGCCGGTCGAGTCGAGGACCTCTTCTTTAAGGCTTTTGATAGCGTTATGCGCCATTCCTTTGAAGGAATAAGGATTTAAAGAGACCTGGTAGCTTAAGATCTCGAGAGGGGTCAGAAAAGGATAGTAGTTGACGGTTTCAGGCAGATATGAGACGCCTTCGAGGTATCCCTGAGACGCGCCGCCGGTCCCGAAGAATTTTATTTCTCCGGAGGTCGGAGCTATGAGTTTTATCATCATTTTGATCGTCGTGGTCTTTCCTGCGCCGTTGTGGCCCAGAAAGCCGTGCACTTCGCCGGCCGCGACCGCGAGGTTAAGGCCTGAAACGGCTGATTTTTCACGGTCGTTCAAATTCGACGAGTAGTCTTTGCTCACGTTGAAACATTCGATAGCGCTGACAGCTGATTTATCGGTCATTGGCACATCCTGGTTGAAAATGAAAAAAACATCGGGCGCCCTTCTTGTAGAACGCCATTCCTACAATATTGTGATTATATATAAAAAGCGGGCGTTTGTCAACCGGTTAATCCACGCGCGGAATTTTGCCGTTTTTTAAAAGCACGGCGGTCCGTGAAATCGGGTTCGCGCGATCAAAAATTTGTTTCAAATATATTGCAAAGCGGGCTGATTTATGATAAAATTAACACTGAAATATTTTCGATCCGTTTGATCGGCCACATAACTGAAAATAGGAGAAGTGTTTAGTAATGTTTTATAAATTAAAGAGAACTTTTTTGATGTTCTTCATCGTCGCGATCTTTTCGGCCGGCTGGGTAATTCCGGCGGATTCGGCCGTGGTCCTCTCTTATAAGGATATCCCCGGAATAGCGTCTTATTTTTTTTACACCCATGTCGTGCACCGCGAATTTACCGAGGAATTATACATCCGCACCGTCAAGAATTTTATAAAGCTTTTAGATCCGACGAAGATGTTTCTGATGGCGTCCGACGCCGAACAGTTCGAAAGCGAGGCGCAAAAAAACGCGACGGCTCTGCTTTCGCAGTTCAAGTCCGCCGATATGAGCTTTTTCATAAAAATTCATTCGGTTTTTAAGATCAGGCTCGAGGAGCGCTATAAGACCATAGAATCCATGATCAATGAGAATTTTAAAATATTGCCGGCGAAAGAGACCGAAAATATGGATTCGCCGGAGGTCAAATTTTCTAAAAACACTGAAGAAATAGAAATGCGCCTTAAAAAAATATTAAGTCTTCAGTTCGAAGGCATGAAATCGGCGAAAAAGACCATGAAGGAAACCGCCGCGAAACTTGCCACCCGCTATAAGGACGTTCATAAGCATTACAATGAGTTCGATGAGACGAAGATCGCCGACGTTATATTGAAGAGTTTTTCAATGGCGTTAGACCCGCATTCGCTCTATTTCAGTCCGGAAGAGATAGACAGCTTCAACATATCCTTCAAGCTTTCTCTCGAAGGGATCGGCGCCACTCTGCGAAGCGACGACGGCTATACCATAGTCGAATCGCTCGTTCCCGGAAGCCCTGCGCAAAACACAGGAAAGATAAAGGCCGGCGACAAGATAGTCGCCGTGGGCCAGGAGAACGGCGATATGGTCGATGTTATAGGCCTTGAGATCAATAAGGTGGTTCAGAAGATAAGGGGGCCTAAAGGGACGAAAGTGCGCCTGAGCATGGTCAGGGAGATCAAGGATAAGGCCGCCGAACAGTTCCTCGTGACGATAGTGCGCGACAAGATAAAACTCGTCGATCAGGCCACGAAAAAAGAGGTCAAGGTCGTTAACGGTAAAAAATACGGCGTTATAATGGTGCCTTCGTTTTATGAAGACATGGAAGGCGTCAGAAAGAACGTGGCCGGCGCCGCCACATGCTCGGGCGACGTCAAAGAAGCGCTTAAATATTTCAACGATACGGGCGAGATCGAAGGCGTCATATTGGACCTGCGCAATAATACCGGCGGTTCGCTTGGCGAAGCCGTGAAAATGGCCGGTCTTTTCATAAAAAGAGGCGTCGTCGTAATGGTCAAGGACTCGGCCGGAAACGTTCAGGAACTTGCCGACGAGGATGAAAAGTCACATTTCACAGGTCCGCTCGTCGTTCTCGTCAACAAGCTTTCAGCTTCTGCTTCGGAGATCGTGGCCGGCGCGCTCAAGGATTACGGCCGGGCGGTTATCGCGGGCGATTCCGCGACATTCGGCAAAGGAAGCGTCCAGACCATGCTCCCGAACCTTCCCGGAAATATCGGCGCTATCAAAGTTACCAACGCCATGTATTTTACGGCAGGCGGAGCTTCTACGCAGAAAAAGGGCGTTCCCGTCGACATTATAATTCCGAGCATTTCAGAAGATTTCAAGCACGGCGAGGCTACCGTTGATTACGCGCTCGACTGGCAGATAATAAGTTCCGCTATTCCAAAAAACGCCGCCGATCCTTCGATCGAAGTTCGCGATAATTCCATCGATTCGATACTTCCGACGCTTATAGCAGACAGCCGCAAGCGCGTCGAGGCCAACCCGAAGTTCAAGGAGATCGCCGAAAAAGCGAAGAAAAAAAGCGCGGCCGACGAGGATGAAATGAAAGAAGATGACACGAAGGAAGCCGAACTCAAGAAAAAAGACGACATAGTTTTAGACGAGGCCATAAACATTTTAAAAGAGGTCAGGGAACTTAAAAAATAAGGCGGATGGTGTCAAAGTGAATAAACCCATGTTTGTAAATATGCTTAAAGTAATAAGTTTTTCGATACTTTTTGGCGCTCTCGCCGTCCTGTCTTTTTATCTGGGATTTTCAGGGTTTCTTATAAGCCTTGCGATAATATTCGGCGCTATCATGATCGGATTCGGCGCAGATATGCTCGAAATGGTCCTTCCGAGCGGCGTGGCCATAGCCGTTGTCGCCCTTCTTCAGATATCGCCCGAGTTTTTCGTCGAGTGGGCCACCGTCAAGCGCGCCGCGGCCGAGCCGGAATTCGTTCACAACGCCATGGCGAATCTTTATGGCGCTAATAAGTTGCTGGTCGGATTCGGCCCTCCGCTGGTGTTCTTCGTTTATTACTTTTTTTCCAGATTCAAAAAAACCGAAAATATCGTATTCCACGAAATAAAATCATACAGCATATTCGTCATGTTCTTCGCTATAGCATATAATTTCGTGCTTTATCTGAAAAATTCTCTCATGTGGTACGACAGTATTTTTCTCGTCATCATATATGCGGCTTCGATCTCTTTCATAGGAAAGATGGAGGTAAGATATCAGAGCATAAAAAAAGACAAAGATAACGACGAACTTAAAGATTCGGAGCACGGTTTTGTAATGCGCAACGTCCACGCCATGTGCAGGCGTCATGGCGTTCTGGTTCCCGCGCGCGTTTATCTTTTCACGCTTTTATTTCTTATGCTGGGCGGGGGACTTCTTGTGGGTTTTGCCGAGCCGTTCCTGGAATGCCTTCTTCACGCAGCTACCGTGGCCGGTATCTCAACGTTTTTTTTCATAGGCTACGTGGCGCCATTTATGTCGGAATTTCCTGAAAAGATAGTGGCTATAGGTTTTGCTATGAAGGGCCGCGAAGATACCGCGATGGTTAATTTTTTAAGTTCCATTCTGTCGCAGCTTACGCTTCTGACCGCGATGGTTCCGGCCGTTTACAGTTATTACAAGGGCGAACTTACGGGGATAACTTTTGACGCTGTCCAGAGCCACGAATTGCTGCTTGTTATAGCGATGATGTTATTTTCTTTAATGATGTTTTTAGACCTGAAATTCACCGTGCGCGAATCGATCCTCGCTCTCGGGCTTTTCATATGGCAGTTCATATTTCCGGAATCGAGAAGCACCGTTACGGCGGTCTATTTCGTGATATTCCTGTCTTATTTCCTGGAAATGATCCTTGAAAAGCGCCATACAGAGGTGTTAAAGGTCATCGGCGAATCGCTGGCGAAGCCGGCTGCTGATACCAATGTTGTAAAAGATTCCTAAAACTTTAATTCATCAGATTGTTTTATAATGAGCTCTTCGACTAAAAGCGAAGAGCTTTTTTTTATTATCGAATCTCTTAGTTTTTTTAATTTTGCGTTATCAAATTCATGTTTTTTCGAGAAGATTTTTTCCGATCTTTCAAATTCCGCGGTTATTATTTCCGTTATTTTTTTTATCATGCCCATAGCTTTTGGATTGTTTGCCGTCGCCCGCATTTCCTCGAAGGCCGCGGTCGAAGCTTCTAAAACGATGTTTCGGGCTATTTTAAGGAAATTCCCGTCATTTTTGCGGGCCGCCGTTTTTTCCCCCGGGGTCCCGGCCGAAGCTATAACATCGTCAATGCTTATAAAATCAACGTTCTCAAGTTCGCGGACGCCGATCTCGAAATTGCGGCATATCGAAATGTCGAAAATATAGTGCTTTTTTTTTGAGGCGGCGAAAAGCGAAGCCGGAACGGTGAAAAGGACGTCCGATACGTTGGATATAATAACATCATAATTTATTAATATTCCGGCGTCCGGGATCTCGTCATGGCTCATTTCGGTTATTTTATAAGGCTCGAAACCGCTGGCCCTTAATTTTTCGGATATAAGCCTGCAAAGGCGGTTTTTTCCCAGGATAGCTGCGGTCAGGGCGGGCGCAGAACCTTCCGGTATCAGAGCGTGCAGCTTTTTGACCGTTTCGTTTTTTATATGTGCCGGATCTGAAAACGCGGGTATCTTATCGCGCAGTTTCATTACGAATGACAGGGCGCGTCCCATGAGTTTATTGAGGCGCGGTCCTGAAAGGCTCATATCTGAACATCTTTTGAAGCTGTCTTTGATCTGGCCGAGAACCTGTATCTCGCCGATGTCCTCTGATTCGAATCCGGCCATAACTGAAAAAACGTGTTCTACCGCGGGAGAGCCGAAAAGCTGGAAAAAAGATGTGCGCGATCCGCCGCCGCATTTTTTTAAAAGGCGCGAAAAATATCTTTCGAGTTCTTTTGTTATGCCGTCATTTTTCAGGAAATTTTCAGGCGGCCCCGGAAGAAATATGAGCGCCTCAAAGCGCTGGCAGGTCGAAAGAATGACCGCCTCCGCCCCGGGATTTTTTATCCTGAAACGGTTAAAGAACGAGGAGAACGCTTCGAGGTTCTCCTCATAGGATGAAACTATTTTTAATATGAGTTCTTTCGGGATCACCGAAGTATTCAGCCCGAAGGCGAAGATATTCAAGCGGCCCTCCGTTTTCCGGGATTATTATTTTATAAGTTTTTTGAGCATATCCGCTGCTTTGGTCTCGATCATTTTTTCAGTTCCGACGGCTTTTTTGGAAAGTTCTTCAGCCGCAGAGGCTTTTATTTCAGAGGTTTTTTCGTATGCCGCCGCCGATATTTCAGAAACGAGCTTCGTTTTTTCGGCTTCGATCTTTTCTTTGACGGCTGCCGTGAAACAAGTTACGGTCGGTGTGAGGTCCGGTTTTAATATCGTTCCAGCGGTTTTTATTTCGGCTGAAAACCCGTTGGAAGCCGTGAATGTCGATAATGACGAAAGGCCGAGGTCTTTGAGGCCTATTACGGTTTCCGGCGAAGCGAGTTTGAAAAGATTGTTTTCCATGATCAGATCTCGCGCCGTTAACTTTCCTTTTTCGATCTTATAATTGCCGCCCGCGCTGTCGAAGCACATCTCGTTGTATTCGGGAACCTCTTTCAATATTTTGCCGAAGAGGCAGTCTCCGTAAACTTTTGCGCCGGAGATGGAAAAGGTTCCGCCGCCTTCGGCGGTCGTTAAGACGTCGTCGAAACATCCGGACAGAACGCCTTTAAGGTTAATGGCTCCCGAAGCGACGCGGGCTATGCCGTTTAACGACAAGAACTCTTCGATGTTCAGTTTCTCCGAGTTTATCGACGCGTTAAATGACGGTTTGCCGCCCGAAAGATCGAATTTCGCGTCTCCCGAGACCTTTCCGGCAAGAATTAGGCCGTCGTATTTTGCCGAAATTTTAGTTTTGTTTATTTTTCCGTTGACATTGAGCGTTTCTATCGGAACTTTCAGCGTCGATCCGCCGGAAGTTTTTTGCGCGTAAGCGCCCTGCCTGAAAGCGGCCTTTATATTTCCGCTAAGCGCGTCGTATTTTCCGGCTAAATTAAGGGACGCGTCAACCAGCCCTGAAATTTCTATATTCGTGACCTCCGGAAATATCTTTTTAAGTTTTGAGAGATCGGCCCCCGAAGCGTTCGCGGCAACGCTTATTCTTCCGTTTTTATCGAATCCTATGCAGTTTAAAGCGCCTGTTAAAAGAGTGTTTTCAATCGATATAATAATGTTTTTCGCGGTGAACTGGTTGTTTCTGACCGCGAGATCTGCGCTTAAGAGCATTTCTGGGATACCCCACATTTCTCTTATTATAACGCTTTTAAGGTTCATAGACGCCAAATAATAAAATTTCGAGGCGCTTCCCGACAGGCGGGCTGAAATGCCTACGCTTCCTGAAATTTTCGGCATATTTTCTTTTACGGCTTTTAATCCTTCGAGCTTTAAGTTTTCTGAAGACGCCGCCTCGCTTATCATTGTCGCGGCCTCTCTTATGGAGGCGGCCTTCGATCTCACTGAAAAGTCGAACACGGGCGAATGGATATTTTTTAAGTACCCTTTTAACTCGAAGGGGCTTCCTGAAAGGTTAAAATTGATTTCTTCCAATATGTTTATATTGCCTTTGGAGAGCTCTATTTTTCCATTAAGCTCTTTCAGCGTTACGGGTATTTTGCGCGATATAAAGCCGATCTTTTTCAAGCCGAGAATAGCGGCTATGTCCCATTTTTTATAATCAGCGCCTATCCCGCTGATGCTTAAAGCCAGATCTATGCTGCCCGATGAATAATAAGACGAGAGGAGCGTATTATTTAAAAATGCTTTTAAAGGCGAAAAGATCTGTTCGCATGGAGCGCCGGCGAGAGTAGTTTTGAGCATGAAGGCAAAACCCGTGGGATCCAGAAGGTTTGAGAAAGCGCCTTCCATTTTGACTTCGAAACCTGGTATTCCGGCTTTCGTATCATAAAGCCGCACCGTGTTTTCATCAAAGTCGAAGTTCATGGAGCTTGCGACGATCGAAACAGGCAGAGCTGAATGCTTGACGGAGAGGTCGCGTATATTGGCTTTTCCGAATATTTCTATTTTGCCGGGCATATAATTAATAATGGAAGACGTTTCGAAGAAGCCATTCTCCACTTTCAATGAAGGCGCGAAAAAAGCGATCACATAATTGAGCTTTTTAAGGCTTATTTTATCGGTCTCGATCGAAACTTTCAACGACTGGCGGATAACGTTAACATCGGCTTTTAACTTTATTTTCGGGGCGATCACTTCGTCGTTCTGCAATAGCGACACGAAGCCTTCTATTCCAAAAACCATGAAGTTGGCCTGCGGCACGATCTTCAGGCTGTTTATTCCAAGGGCTGAACGGTCCATTTGCGAGTTGACTGCGTCGCTGAAATTTATCCTGAAATTTTTAAGGTTGATCATTGAAACGGCCAGATCGACGGGGATCTTGAAGGATGCTGGCCGGGCCATATATTGCCTGATGGATGCGAGGGCGTCCTCGAAATCAAAGGTATTGTTGGTATTTCGTTTAATATTTATAAGCCCGTCGCTGAAACTGATCTCGTTAATGCGGAACCGGCCTTTTAATATCGAAAGAAGAGAGTATGACGCTCTGATAGAACCTACCGTCGTGGCGCTCGCCAGGCCGTCGAGAGTTCTTATGTCGAGATTTGAAAGCGACAGCGTTCTTATTATATCTCCTGAAATGGCGCCCGAGCTTGACCCGCGTTGCGTCATTTCAGTTATGCCGCCGCTGATCCTTGCGCTCATGTATTTAGAAGATACGAAATAACCCGTGCCTGAGAGTATAACCACGAGCCATATCACCGCGAGAAGGGAAATTTTAACCAGTTTATATAGTTTTTTAAACATATTATACATCACCAAAACATATTTTCGGCATTAATAAGGCAATGATGATGATAAAATTAAAAATAGGCGTAAAAAATAAAAAATAAAAGGCGTGGCTTTCTGAAAGCTCCGCCTTTTATTTTTAACTTGTGATTAATTTATTCCCGCCGTGAATTTTTAAGCCGCGTATTCGCGAGGTTCTTCGTTTGCTCCGAGCTTGACCGGTTCGGCTTTCTTTTCGACGACGTTGCGGTTGATGATGATCTTTTTGATCTCATTGTTGTCGGAAGGGATATGATACATAACGTCAAGCATTATGTTCTCTATTATTGAGCGGAGTCCGCGCGCGCCGGTCTGGCGTTTCATGGCCTCGCGGGCTATAGCGTGAAGCGCGTCCTCGGTGAACTCGAGGTCTACGCCTTCCATTTTCACTATCTTCTGGTACTGTTTGCAGATGGCGTTCCTCGGCTTGGTGAGTATCTCCACGAGGGCGCTTTCGTCTAACGAATGAAATGTCGTGAGTATGGGCAGGCGGCCTATGAACTCGGGGATAAGGCCGAATTTCAAAAGGTCTTCCGGAAGCAGGTTTGCCAGAAGGCTTCCGACGTCGCGCTGTTTTTTACTCTTTACTTCTGCTCCGAAACCCATAACGCGGCTTGAAACGCGCGCTTCTATGGTTTTGTCGAGGCCTTCGAACGCCCCGCCGCAGATGAAGAGTATATTGGAAGTATCGATCTGTATCAGGTCCTGGTTGGGGTGCTTTCTACCGCCGTAGGGCGGAACGTTGGCGACCGTGCCTTCGAGGATCTTTAAAAGAGCCTGTTGTACGCCTTCGCCCGATACGTCGCGGGTTATCGAAACGTTTTCGGACTTTCTGGCGATCTTATCTATTTCGTCAATGTAAACTATGCCCTGCTGAGCTTTCTGGACGTCGTAATCGGCGTTCTGAATGAGCCTGAGCAGTATGTTCTCGACGTCCTCGCCTACGTAGCCCGCTTCGGTCAGCGAAGTAGCGTCCGCTATAGCGAACGGGACGTCGAGTATCTTGGCAAGCGTCTGGGCCAGCAGAGTCTTTCCGGTTCCGGTAGGGCCAATGAGAAGGATATTGCTTTTCTGCAGCTCTATTTCGTCGCCGGCGTTCTGCGCCTTGTTCCTTATTCGTTTATAGTGGTTATAAACGGCCACTGAAAGGGTCTTTTTCGGGTTTTGCTGTCCGACGAGGTACTGATTTAGCACCGAATGAATTTCGCGGGGCCTTGCCAGCATATTTTTGTCTTTTGGCATCGCTCCGTGATCGTCTTCATGATCGGCGATAATCTGGTTGCACAGGCGGACGCATTCATCACAGATGTAAACGTTTGGACCCTCGATCAACTTTTTCGCGAGGTTCTGGGATTTGTTGCAGAATGAACATGACTTAACCGCGTTCTTTGGGCCGAAAACCATAAAAAATTATTCCTCCTTGGGGAAATGTTCGCTGAAATTAAAGATAAAAATTATTCTTCTTTTTTCGTTTTAGGGCGCTGTTCGAGAATTCTGTCGATTAGTCCGTATTCAAGAGCCTTCTGAGCCGACATGAAATTGTCGCGTTCGGTGTCTCTGCATATCGTTTCATAGGTCTGGCCGCTGTGTTTGGCGAGAATTCTGTTGAGTTTTTCTTTGATGCCCAGGATTTCCTTGGTCTGTATCTCGATATCGGTCGCCTGACCGTGTGATCCGCCGAGGGGCTGATGGATCATGACGCGGGCGTTGGGAAGAGCAAGCCTTTTTCCTTTAGCGCCGGCGGTAAGAAGAACGGCGCCCATCGAAGCGGCCTGGCCGCAGCAGATGGTTGAAATATCAGGGCGGATGACCTGCATCGTATCGTACATGGCAAGGCCTGAGGTTACTACGCCTCCGGGGCTGTTTATATAGATATTGATGTCTTTGTCCGGATCCTCGGCTTCAAGAAAGAGCATCTGGGCTATAACGAGATTGGCGCTGTAGTCTTCAACCTCGGAACCTATGAAGATTATTCTGTCTTTCAATAGCCTGGAATAAATGTCATAAGCGCGTTCGCCTCTTGAAGAGGTTTCTATTACCATTGGAACAAGCACTGTTAATTCCCCCTTAGATTTTCATGTGATGATATTTATCGTCATCTGATGTTATCGGATAAATAAACGATTATATGAGTTTATTTATCCGACTCGTATTTTATGGTTTTATGCTTCGTGATCGTGTCCGTGATCGCATGATTCGCCGTGCACGTGTTCGTGATCGTTCTCGTGTCCGCATTTATAATTCGGGTCGATCGTTATCTTCGCCTTGTTGATGAGCAGCTCGTGGACCTTCTGGTGAACTATCTCGTCTTTTATATAAACGAGGTTTCCTTCTTCCTCGACGTGTTTTCTGACGTCGGAATAGGTTTTGCCGACAGAAAGAGCGAGTTTCTGTATCTTTTCCTTGACCTCTTCTTCGGTAGCGTTTATTTTTTCGTGCTGGCCGATGGATGAGAGTATGTTCGATATCTTAACGTTTCTTATGGCGTCGCCGTGGTGGCGTTTTTTGAAATCTTCCACGGTCTGTCCGACCGACTGGAGGTATTGTTTGAAGTCCATTCTTCTGTAGATGAATTCAAGCTCGTAATTTTTGATTATGCCGTCGAGTTCTTTTTCGACCATCGCTTCGGGAGCCTCGACCTCGGGGTTTTTCTCGAGCAGGTGAGCGCATATCTGTTCTTTATAGTGGGCTTTCTGATGTTCATCCTTGGAATCGAGAAGCTTTTGCCTTATGTCGTCGCGGAGTTCCGAAAGAGTGTTGAATTCGCCGAGGAGTTTCGCGAAATCATCGTTGGATTCGGGAACTACTTTTATCTTGATCTCTTTGAGCGTTATGTGAAAGCGTACGTCTTTACCTGATAAGTCCTCGCCGTGATAGTTTTCGGGGAATTTGAGGTCGAGGTCTTTTTCTTCGTTAAGCGACATACCTATTATTCCGTCTTCGAAACCTTCGATCGCGCGCTTGGCGCCGATCTCGAACATCGCGCCAGCGCCCTTGATGGCGTTAGATAATTCGCCGTTGAGATAGCCCTGGTAGTCTATTATTACGAAATCGCCGCTCTGAGCCGGCCTGTCCGTTACGATCTCGAGTTTCGCGTGGCGCTGCTTGAGTTCGTCCATGCGGCCTTCTATCTCTTTTTCCGTTACTTCGACGGGCCCGCCCGTGAGAGCTATTCCGGCGGTTTCTTTTATATCGAAAACGGGCTCTTTCTGAACTTCTATCTTAAAGGTCATGGGCTTGCCTTCTTCGATGAATATGTCCTTTAATTCGGAAGCTATGGGCTTAATATTCGTCTCGTTCAAAGCGGTTATGAAAGCGGGTGTTACAAGCTCGTTCTGCGCTTCATGGTAGAAATATTCTTTTCCGAATTTGCTTTCCACGAGTTTGCGCGGCGCCTTGCCTTTTCTGAATCCGGGAATGTTGACCTTGTTAATAACTTCGCGGTAGGCGTGGTCGATAGCTTTTTTAACTTTCTCGGTGGATATCTCTATCTCGAGCATAACCTTGTCTCTTGCTATTTCCTGAACATTCAATACTTTCGTGCTTTTTTCTTCTGACATTTTTACGACTCTCCTTAACATTTAGAAAATAAATAATATATTTATTATGTTTTAAATATATTGCATATTGGTAAAAAAAATTATTCGAAAATCTTTTTAGCATTTAATTTTATCATAAAACTCGCATTTTATCAATATTTTTTTATGATTTCGGCGTATTTTTTAAAATATATTCCGCTGATATTTTTACGGCCCGTTCTCAAACGAAAACGAGCCGTAATGAACTTTTTAAATTGTATTTTTTTGAGCCGTTTTCCGGCGTTCTATGAAATGAGCTGTTTTTGTCTTATGGTGTATTTCGGGATATATTCGAACGGGTGATAGGACATCTTGACCTTTCTGAGGTTTTCGAATCCGAGATCGTCTCCGACGTTTATGTATGAGCAGTCCGGGAATTCGTTGCGGCAGAATTCCTTGAACAAGAACTGCGATATACCGAAAAACTGAAAATTAGTTTTTTCGATAAGGACGGAAGCGGTCGTTTCGTGTATCTTTTCGCCAAATGTCACGCCTTCGACCCTGTCGTCTATCGTTATGACCGCGCCTTTCAGACCGAGTTCCTCGTGGTGATCGAGCGCCCTCGTTATCGCCTTTCTTTCAAGTTCCATAAGTTCAACGAAATGTTCGAGGTTTTGAACGCTGCCCATGGAGATAAGCCTTAGATTGGCCCAGCGGTAAAGAAGATCCATCGCCGCGTCGCGGAACATAAATGAATACGGGATATATTTGAAGTTGTAATTTTTAATGAAGTAGTTGTTTTCGTTTCTTTTGGTCTTGTACTTGTTTCCGCGAAGTTCGGTTATTTCCTGCGAGATATAGACGTAATCGGGATTCTGGCGTTCGACCTCGAAAGATTCGAAATCGACGTTATTCAAGAAGTCTGCGTAAACGTAATCCGCTTTGGAATCGTTGGGATTGGCGTTGATCCTGTTCATTATTTTAAAGCATTCGCGGAGCGTTTCGTTTTTTGAATGGCCTCCGACGGGAGGCAGAAGGAGAGTAAGGGCCTCGTCGTTATATATGAACATGCAGAGATTCTCGTTGATCTCGGTCATGAATCCGTCAGCGTTTTCAAACCAGATGTAATTGTTGGCAAACGTGTAGTCGGAGATGTTGATGTTTTCTTTTTTAAAATACTTTTCGATAGAGGGTTTATGTTGCAGGTCGATTTTAGTGAGGCCGCTTCTTAAAATTAAGTTCGGAGAGGTACTGATACAAATCACTTCCTAAAAATTTTGAATTTAACTTTTTTTCAAGTTAAACCATGTGCGCGTTTACTCTAACCTGAACTTGTTTTTGGACCAGGCCTTAAAGGCCTTTTAAAATCCTCCGATAAACCACTCACCTTTCAAATTAAGCCCTTTAAGGGCGTTTTGAATCCGTCCTAAAAATAAAAAGGTCAAACGGAATATAAAATTATTCCGCCTGACCTTAATATATCAGCAAAAATTAATATGTCTTCGTTTATATAGTGTATTAGCCGCGAGGACTAATATCAGCCAATCATCAACCATTTTATACGGGCCGTCAAAGCCCAACGTTCGCCTCTTTTAATTTATTTAGCTTCGGCTTTCAATTATTTTTTAGCGTCTTTAGCGGGAGCTTCTGCGCCATCCTTGGCGGCTTTGCCCTTAGCGATTACTTCCGGCTGTCCGGGGGTCGTTCCGGCAACGGCTTCTGCGCCCTCTGCGCCTTCAGCTGCTACTGGCACTTCTTCGGCCTGAGGCATAGCTACGGTCACTAAAACGTCGTGCGGGTCGCCGTGGATATGGATCTCGCTGCCGACATGGATGTCGGAAATGCGAAGAGCGTCATGAACGTTAAGATTGGTAACATCGAGTTCGAAATGCTCGGGGATGTTTATAGGGAGACAGTCGATCTCGATCTGTGATTTGTTATGAGTGAGGATTCCGCCGTTTTTGCAGCCGATAGGAGTGCCTGTCGTGATGACGGGGACCATCGTTCTGATCTTTTTGTGTTCGTCGTATTCATAGAAATCGACATGGATTATCCTGGTTTTTATCGGATCGTACTGGATATCCTTGATGAGGGTATTTCTGACGACGTTTTTACCGTTCTCTTCGATATTGATGGAGTAGATGGCTCTCATTCTGTTTTTTCTGAATGTGTTCTCGAACTCCATTTTCTGAAGCGAAAGCGATGTGCTTTCTTTGCCCTTTCCGTATAATACGGCGGGAATGATGCCTTTGGTTTTTATTTTGTTGATGGCGGATGTGCCTGTGCCTTTCCTGATGTCGGCTTTGATCGAAATCTGTTTCATGGTAAAACTATCTCCCCTTTTCTTTTCAGTATTTTCATAAAAAATATCCTCTGATTATACCCTAAGAACATGGATTCTGTCAAGTGTTTTTTTATTTTTTTTTAGCGTGCGGTAAAAATTAATCCTTGTTAAATAAAGGATTATTATGTATAATTAGTCTCTATTTTAAAACAAAAATAATGGAAGAAGAGGTATTCTTACAATGAAAATAGGTATAATAGGACTTCCGGGGATCGGAAAAACGACGCTTTTTAACGCGCTGACCAAAAGTTCGGCGGCTACTTCAGGCGGCGGCCGCGCCGGCGAGCCGAATGTTGCGACCATAAAAGTTCCGGACGAACGCATCGATAAACTCGCTTCGGTTTACAAGCCTAAAAAAATTTCATACGCTAACGTCGAATTCGTCGACGTGGCCGGCGTTATTCCCGGAAGCGGAGCTTCAAGCGACGGCGGAAATCTTCTCAACAACATAAGGACGGTCGATGTCATCTGCCATGTTATAAGGGTTTTTGACGAGGAATGCGAAACATTTCTCGACCCCGTAAATATAACGGGCGACATGAAAAAGATCAATGACGAGTTATTGCTCGCCGACCTCGCGCTTATCGAGAACAGGCTTTCCAGAATGAATCTCAAAAAAAAGACGAACACGACCGAGATCGAAGAAAAGATCCTGGAAAAACTCAAGCTTCACCTCGAAGCCGAAAAAATGATCTTTTCATTCGAGATGTCAAAGGATGAAGAATTCCTTCTTTCCGGTTATAAATTCCTTTCACAGAAGCGTCAGATGGTCGTTTTAAATATCGATGAAAAATATATAAAAGCCGGCGTAGAAAGTAAATATCCCGAAGATGCCGCGCAGCTGAAAAGTCTCGCGGTCCCTAACGCGTCTATATCCGCCAAGCTAGAGATGGAGATATCCCAGCTCGGCGGCGAAGACGAAGCGATGTTCCTCGCGGAGAACGGCCTTTCCGAACCCGGAAGAAACAAGCTCATAAGGCTCGCTTACGAGACCCTCGGCAAGATCTCATTCTTCACCGCCGGCGAAGACGAGGTAAAGGCGTGGACGATAAATAAAAATGATAACGCTCATGAAGCGGCCGGCAAGATCCATTCCGACATCCAGCGCGGCTTTATAAGAGCAGAGGTTGTGGCTTACAAGGATTTTCTTGAGTTCGGATCCGCCGAGGCGGCTAAAGATAAAGGAAAATCAAGGCTGGAACAGAAACATTACCCGGTAGCCGACGGCGATATAATTAATTTTAAATTCAACGTTTAACGATTTGGAACAGATGAAGAAGCCTTTCAAGATAATAAGCGTTTTCGGCACGAGGCCGGACGCTATAAAAATGGCGCCTCTCGTCATGGAGCTCGCTTCCGCGGCCGCCGCGTCCGGCGGAAATATCGCGGCGAAGGTCGCCGTCACCGCCCAGCACCGTGAAATGCTCGATCAGGCGCTTGAAATATTCGGCATAAAGCCCGACTTCGACCTCAACCTTATGAGCGGCAATCAGAGCCTTGAAGAACTGACGGCCCGAATAATAACTTCCGCCGCGCCGCTTTTCGCTTCGGAAAAGCCTGATCTTGTGCTGGTCCACGGCGATACCGCGACCGCCATGGCCGCTTCGCTCGCGGCGTTCTATAACAAAATTCCCGTCGGCCACATCGAAGCGGGGCTGCGGACCGAAAATATATATTCGCCGTATCCCGAAGAGATCAACCGCAGGCTGTGCGGCGTTCTGGCGTCACATCATTTCGCGCCGACCGTGACCGCTCGTCAGAATCTTTTGCGCGAAAACGTTTCGGATAAAAACATATTCGTCACCGGAAACACCATCGTGGACGCTCTCAAATACATCCTTGAAAAAAAAGCCGTGGACATAAGGTCGCCGAGGATCAAAGAAGCCCTGGCGGCCGGAAAAAAGATCGTAGCCGTTACCGCTCACCGCCGCGAAAATTTCGGCGGCCCTCTCGAATCCATGTGCGACGCTTTCCTTCGCATCGTAAGGGAGAACGAGGACGCGGTCATCGTCTATCCCGTTCATCTTAATCCTAACGTCAAAAGCGTGGTCGAAAAAAAGATAGCGGGGCATGATCGGATAATCCTCGAAGCGCCCATGCAGTATCTTGAATTCGTGACGCTCATGAATTCAAGTTTCTTCATTCTGACGGATTCGGGCGGCATCCAGGAAGAAGCCGTAACTCTTAAGAAACCGGTCCTTGTAATGCGCGAACTGACGGAGCGTCCGGAAATAATACAGTGCGGCTGCGGGCTTCTGGTCGGAAGCGATACGGCCCGCATAACCGCCGCCGCTAACGGACTTTTCGGTTCTGAAACAGAGTATGAAAAGATGTCAAAAGGGTCCGACTGCTTCGGTGACGGAAGCGCCGCGGTTAAGATAGTGAACGCCGTTAAAAATATATTCGGAATATAGAATGCTATGGAAATGGAAAAACTTGGCGCGGCCTTTTCGGCCTCGAAAAAATGCGCGATATGCGGCATAGGTAATCCCGACAGGGGCGATGACGCCGCCGGTTCCGTCGTCGTCGCGGCTTTATTTGAGAAACGCGGAGAGTCAGCGGAAGAGCGCAGCGTCGTCGAATATTGCGAACGCGGCCGCGCCGTTATGATAATAGACGCCATGACCGTTCCTGAGAATTATCTCGGCGAGATCATGGATTTTTTTCCTGATACGCTTATTTTTATCGATTGCGCCGATTTTAACGATGGAACCGTCATGCCCGGCGAAGTGAGGATATTCGACGAAAGGTCACTTCCGTCTAACGAAACGGCCTCGACCCATTCGATACCGCTTTCGGTATTCATAGCCATATTGAAGGACAGGCTGCCGGAAATGAAGGTGGTTATAGCCGGAATACAGCCGTTATCGGTGGAGTTCGGCGTCGGCGTCAGCCCGACGGTCGGCGCGGCGTGCGAAAAGATCATCTGGGCCCTTGCTTAGGAAGCCCTGAATTTTATGACCCTGTCGTCTGACTTTTTATTTCCCGTTCCGCCCTCTTTTCTCTCTTTTTTCCTGCGTTCGAGGACCTCCGGCTTATAGCTTCCGACGATACTGATGAGAGTTTCCTTTATCTTGTATGGATTATTGCCTTTCGCGTAACGCTCGAGCGTCTGTATCCCGCGTTCGAGTATATCAGTGTTTATTTCCTGTTTTCGAGCCACGAATATCTTTTTATGCACCGTTCTTCGGGTCCCTTCCTCCGCCGTGAGGAGCTCTTCATATAATTTCTCCCCGGGTCGCAGGCCGGTGAATTCGATAGTGATGTCGACGCCCGGCTCGAGACCGGAAAGCCTTATCAGGTCGCTCGCCAGATCCACTATTTTGACCGGCTTGCCCATGTCGAGTATGAATATCTCTCCGCCCGCCGCCATGACCGACGCCTGAAGGACGAGTTTCGCCGCCTCTGGTATCGTCATGAAATATCTCGTTATTTCAGGGTGCGTGACCGTTATCGGGCCGCCCGCCTCGATCTGTTTCTTGAAAAGGGGGATCACCGAACCGCGCGAACCGAGAACGTTGCCGAACCGCACGGCCACGAATTTAGTTTTCGAAACGCTTGCCTTCGACTGTATATACATTTCGGCCACGCGCTTTGTAGCACCCATCACCGAGGTCGGATTGACCGCCTTGTCGGTGGATATGAGCACGAAGGTCGAAGCGCCGTATTTTTCAGCCATATCCGCGAGATTTTTCGTTCCGATGACGTTATTTTTGACAGCCTCGTCGGGATTATTCTCCATGAGCGGAACGTGTTTGTGCGCAGCCGCGTGAAAAACCATGTCGATCTTTCGTTTCGAGAAAATGTCCTCGAGCTTGGTCCGGTCCTGCACGTCGGTTATAATGAATTCGGCTTTTAGGTCCGGAAATTCAGAGTTGAATTCGTTGCTTAAATTAAAAACGCTGTATTCCCCGCGTCCCAGAAGATAAAGTTTTTTCGGCTTGAAACGGGCTATTTCACGGGCCAGCTGAGAGCCTATCGAGCCGCCGGCGCCGGTTACGAGTATTGTTTTCGAAGACAACTGATTTTTTATTTCGCGGATGTCAAGATCTACCTGTTCGCGGCCTAAAAGGTCCTCGATCTTTACGTCGCGGATCTGCGAGACGTAAACGTCCTCGTCTATGAGTTCATAAACGCCCGGAACGGTCTTTATTTTTATGTTGGCGCCGTTACACGCCGCGATGATCCTTTTCATCTCTTCGCCGGTGGCCGAAGGGATAGCTATTACTATTTCGTCTATGCCGTATTCCAGCACCAGGCTGTCGAGGTTGTCCCGCCCGCCGAGGACCGGCAGGCTGTGTATCTTCATATTTCGTTTGTCACGGTCGTCGTCGAGTATGCCGACGGGCCTGTATCCAAGTTCCGGATGTTTCAGCATCTCGCGGATTATCATGTCGCCCGCGTCGCCCGCGCCGAAAATGAATATTTTTTTCAGGCTGTCCGTTGATGTTTTTTTCTGGAAATACTCATAGCGCAGCCTGAAGAGAAGGCGCGACGTCCCTATTAAAAAGAAGGTTATGCACATATCGAGCGCCATTACCGAGCGTGGGAGGCGCCCCTGCAGGAAATAGATATAGGTTATGATTATCAGCGAACTCGCGACGATCGATTTGAAGATAATGATGAGATCGCTTATCGAGGCGTAACGCCAGATGCGGTTATACATTCCGAGAAAATAAAATGTGGAGATCTTTATGAAGATAAAAGTGGCGAAAAGCGAATATTCGGAATATTGAGGCGGTATCATTCCGCGGTCGAGATAAAAGGTTATGAAAAGACTTACCAATAGCGAAGAAGCTACGAGTATCGAGTCTAAGACCGCGAGTATTATTCTTTTCTTTCTTGTATCCATAGTGATATGATTATAACATTTTTATTGTTTTCGTGCAATATTTTGCGCTGCCGCCGCCGCGGGCGTTCCTGTAGTTATTATTTCAGGTCCTCGACCGCAAGTTTTTCCTTTATTTCTACGAAGACGTCTGAAATGCTGACTTTTTTATTTGCCCTGCCTTTTTTTACGATGGTCTTTACGAATTCATCCGTGTACGAGATGCCGTTGGCCGAAAGTTCGCTCATTACGGTTTCTTCCAGGTCCGGTTTATAACCGTATATATCGTCATAAAAATAAAAAACTCCGTCGATGAATTCGACCGTGTTATAGCTCACTACGACGCGCGTTCCCGGGCCCACCCGTTTATAAAGGTCGAGCATGTCTTCTATCGAAAGCCCCATACAGCCGGTCGAGCATGCGTGCCCCAGCGTTTCAGGGTTCGTGGTCGCGTGAAAGATCTGGCCGGTCACTTCGCCGTTGATCTCGATCTCGAGTCCCTTCATTTTTTCATAAGGTATTTTTATGCGTTTTATAACGCGGCCCTGATATTTGTTTTTGATATTCGAATACCTTATTATTTCGCCTTTTTGAGGCCCGTCCGAATAACGAAAATATGAAGGCGCGAATTTTCTCGTTATTTCGCCTTCTCCGGTAACGGTTTTATGTTTCGGCGATCCGATCCTTATCCTGTATTTTTTTTCGACGACGGCCGAAGATATCAGGCGCAGGCTGAAGGAAGGAATGTTTACGTATATGTCATAAGTTTTACCGCTTTGCTCTTCATCCGCGAGGCTTGTATCGACGTCGCCCGAAACGCTTTCGTCCTCGGGAGCGTAGGATCCGGCCTCCTCATAGTTCTGGGCGTAGAGTTCGCGCTGAAAAGACCAGCCGAGCGCCTGAAAACACAGCAGTAAAAATAAAATACCCGCTAAAAACAAGAAGTGTTTTTGCGGCTTGATATTGATCTTATTGTCCATGTGAAATATTATCGGCAATAAAAAAAATTATTTTAAGTTCAGATGGTGCGATATCGCGAAAAATTCGAGCGTAAGATCAACTTCCTGAAGCCTTATGAAGGATGGGACCTTTATTTTTTTTGTGGTGAAGTTGATAATTCCGCGGATCGTCGATTCGCACATAAGATCGGCCACGGTTTGCGCGGCGGCACCCGGCGTCGTGATTATTCCGATATCGATGCTATTGTCCGCGACTATATCCTTGAACGAACTTATGTCATATATCTTATGGCCGTAGTGGACCATGCCGATCTTATGCTTATCGTTATCGAAGACCGCGACGATCTTAAAGCCATACTGGGTAAGGCTTTTGAAGTTCAAAAGCGCGGACCCCAGATTTCCCACGCCGATTATTGCGGCTTTATATGTCTGATTGAGGCCGAGAATTTCCATGAGGACCTTTTTCAGGTCGAATATGTCGTATCCCTTGCTTTTTTGGCCGAATTCGCCGAAAAAGGAAAGGTCTTTGCGCACCTGCGTCGGTTTTATGTCAAGCGCTTCGCCTATAGCTTTCGAGGAAATATTGAACGCGCCGCTGCCGTCTATCGAATCTAAAAAATGAAGATATTGCCCTAATCTTGCCAGAGTAAGGCTGGGAACCCTTTTTCCGTACTTATTCGTCGTTTGGGTCTTATTGGTTAACATATCGATTATTCCTGTCTATAGCCTCGCGGCTTTTTTATTCGGGGTCGAAAGTTCTTAAAATTTCGACGACCTTCTGGTAAATTTCTGATTTTTTATCCACCAGCATGGAAACTTTTTTCAGATTGTTGTAGGCTTCGCGCCTGTTGCCTTTTTTCAAATTGACCTGTCCGAGCTGATAATAATAGGCCGGGTCCGCCGTCCGGCTTATCTCGATGGCCTTTAGAAGATATTCGCGGGCCTGGTCCAGCCTGCCGAGTTTGTGGTACATTATGCCGATATTGTAGTGAATGCCGGCTTCGCGCGGGTTCAATTTAAGCGCCACAAGGAACAGCTTCAGGGCTTCCTCGTAGTTTTCGCGCTCGGAGTAGACGGTGGCGAGGTTATTGTAGGCCTCGACGTATGATCTGTCATAGGAAATGGCGCGTCTGAAATACTTTATCGCTTCTTCATAGTGGCCCTTAACTTTTAAAACGATGCCCTTATTGTTGTTTGCGATAGGCGATTTCGGGTCGCGGACCAGCGCCTCGTTGTAGAAGGCCTCCGCGCGTTCATAAACTCCTATGAATGCGTAGTAATCGCCTTCGGTAAGAAGCTTTTCAACGTCATTTCGGATCTTTTGGGATGCGTCGGACACGAATAGAGGTATCTCGATCTTCGGTTTTTTACGGAAGCTGTCGCGGTCGGCGGCGACCCGGCCGTTCATGTCGATCTTGAAATTTTTGGGGTCCGCCGAAAAATTCCCGGGAATGGACCGGCTTTCTTTGAGTTTGGCGATATCCACCGCCGCGAGTATTTTACGGTTTAAAAATATTTCAGAGGTCTCGGGTATGAGCGAGACCGCTTTCCAGTCGAAGTTCCCTTTGATCCCGTTCTTGATATCGATGTCGGAATTATGCCTGTATATGCCCTTTTGAAGTATAGCCTCTTCCTGGTACATCTGGCACTGATTGTAGATGTTTGCCATAAGTTCCTTTGGAATAGAGTCTTTCGGGGCGTTCCTGATCTTTTCGCGAAGCTTTTTCAGAAAGTGCAGCGCCGTTTTTTCGTCCCCGTTGTCTTTGGTATATTTGAAAACGTAGAACCATGATTCAAGCCGTTCAGGGTTATCCACCAGGTCCGCCTTGAACATATCGTTAGCCTCGTCGAATGCGCCTTCCGAGAGTTTTTTGAGGCCCTGATAATAATTGATGTTGTTTTCCAGCTCTTCAGAGTCCGAGGGCGGTTTCGGGGGGGCATCCGCCGTTTTTTCAGGACCTTCGGTTTTTGCTTCGACTTCCGCCGTTCCAGCGGTCGGCTTTGGAGCCGAAAGTTCCGCCTTCATTCTTTTGGCAGCGCCGATCTTTTCCACGCGGTCTGAAAGCCATGTTTTCAAAGCCCTGGCGTGCTGGTTATCGGGATTTAACTTCAGCGCTTTTTCACATTGTTCGAGCGCTTTTTCATAGTTCTTGCGGTTGACGGCCTGATATTTGGCTTCCTGATACCAGTAGAAGGAGTCCTGCTGATTTATAAGCGAAACATCCGCCAGCGCCGGCGCGTATCCGACGAAAGACAGTTGATTTGAAAAGGTAAAGGCCGCCGCGGCGAATAAGCAATATAAGAATTTTGTGATATATCCAGGTCTTAGTGATATCATGTAAGCCGCCGTTTATTTTCCTTTTTTTCCGGATGGCGCAGCCATGTTGAGTTTGTAATATTTTTGCGAAAGGTTGCGCGCTTTTTTCGAGTAAGGCCCGGATGTGGTTATTTTATCTATTTTGCGTAAAATATTCATTGCCTTTTTGTAGTCTTTTTTCGTATCGCCGTGGGTTTCGCCCAGAAGGAGGTAAGCCTGGACGAAATCCGCGTTTTTTTCAATGCTTTTTTTCAGCATATTTATTCCCCGGGCGATGTTTTGCGGGTGGGCGCTCATTTCGCGGGAAAGGTATATTTCAGCTAACTGAAAACATTCTTCGGCCGTTTTAGGTTCGCCCGACGGCCCGGGAAGAAGTTTTTTCATGAGCGTGGAATATTTATTGGCGGCTGAGAGGACTTTTTTATATCTTGCGACGACGCTTTCGTCGCCGGCCGGGACGAGAGATATTCCTCTGGTTATTTCCATTATCGAAGCGTCGAATTCGGCGCCGTAATAGAGAAGAAGCCCGTAAAGCAGCCGGCATTTATAGCCGCCCGGGTTGTCGCGGACTATAGCGGCGGCTTTTTCGAGCTGGCCGTCAAATTTTTCAATGCCTATCTCGTGTTCGAGTATCTCGGTCTCGGCCGTGTAGTTTTTAGGATCGCCGGCTATTATGCTTTTATTGGCCTCGTAGATCCTGGTGTCGATATCGCCTGTTTCACCGCCCGCGAAATAGGCTTTTTTGCGAAGCATAAGCCCTGATATGAGTTCTTCGTAGTTTGCGGCCTTCGTATTTCCCTTCGCTATCTCCGCTTCGGCGCGGCTTATTATGGCGTTCGCCTTTTCCATTTCGCGCGGGTTATAAGATTCGTTTACGGCCATGACCGGCGTTAAAAAAAACGAGGCGGCAAGCGCCTGAGACATTAAAAGTGAAGCGGGAAACAGCATTGGCCTAAGTTTTTTCAGCATATATATTATTTCTCCCGGAATTTTTTATTCGAAGGCGTCGGTACCAATTACTTGTTGCCGCAGCATTTTTTATATTTTTTTCCTGATCCGCAGGGGCAGTCGTCGTTTCTTCCGACCTTCGCCGCGTCGCGTTTGACGGTCTTTTTATCATTTATGGAATCATCTTTGTTCGTGAAATAAACCGGCTTTTCGGGTTCGAGATCCTCTTCGACATTTTTGACCGGCTGAAGCTTGAAGATCATCTCTACGACGCTTTGTTTTATGCCGTCGATCATTTCTTCGAACATCTGCGTTCCTTCGATCTTGTATTCGACGAGGGGATCTTTCTGGCCGTATGCACGAAGGCCTATGCCTTCCTCGAGATCGTCCATGGCGGTCAGATGTTCTTTCCACGCGTCGTCTATCATTTTCAGCAGTATGAATTTCTGGAGCTTGACGAATACTTCCGGGCCGATCTGGCCGCCTTTCACCTCGTAGGCTTTTCTGGCTTCCTCGAGGAGATTATCGAATAGTTCGATCGGAGTGAGCTGTTCGAGGTTTTTTGGGTCCGTCCTGACGCAGAAGAGATTCGCGAACTGGTCGCAGAGTTTGGAATAATCCCTGTCCTCTTCGTGTTTTTCGAAGTCGATGAACGCCACTATGAGGTTTTCGACGAGTTCCTCGAACATTTCAAGGATTATGTCGGTCGCGTCCTCTGCGCGAAGTATCGCCTGGCGCTGTTTGTAGATCGCGTCGCGCTGGCTGTTCATTACGTCGTCGTATTTCAATACGTGTTTTCGTATGTCGAAGTTTCTGGCTTCAACGCGCTTCTGGGCGCTTTCAATGGCTCTTGAGACGAGGCCTGATTCGATGGGGACGTCCTCTTCCATTCCGAAAGTTTCCATGAGCCCGGAGATCCTGTCGGAGCCGAAGAGCCTTAAGAGATCGTCGTCGAGCGCGAGGAAGAACCTTGAAAGTCCCGGGTCGCCCTGACGGCCGGAACGGCCTCGCAGCTGATTGTCTATGCGCCGGCTTTCATGGCGTTCCGTGCCGAGGATGTATAAGCCGCCCGATTCGATGACCTGTTTTTTTTCGGCTTCGCACTCGTTCCTGAATTTTTCGACTAAATGTTTGTATTCTTCCGTGCCTTCAGGATTTTTATCGATATGCTGCCTGGCGAGCATTTCGGGATTTCCGCCGAGCACTATATCGGTTCCGCGGCCCGCCATGTTGGTGGCTATTGTGATGGTGCCGCGTCTTCCGGCCTGAGAAACTATCTCGGCTTCTTTTTCGTGATATTTAGCGTTGAGGATATTGCAGGCTATTCCGCGTTTTCTGAGCATTTCTCCTAGCAGTTCGGATTTTTCGATCGAGATCGTTCCGACCAGCACGG
>CAZKCG010000074.1:0-24814 GCA_964551445.1 uncultured bacterium
AACCGCCTTAAAGAACGGCGGGAGGACCTATGCCGTTCTTGGAACGGGCGTTGACGTTTGTTATCCGCCGACCAATGATGACATTTATTATAAGATCGTCGAAAACGGGGCGCTCGTGTCTGAATATGTGCCGGGAACGCACGGAGAACCCTTTACTTTCGTCGCCAGAAACCGCATAATAGCAGGGCTTTCTTCAGGCACTCTGGTTATTGCGGCGGGAGACCGTTCGGGATCGCTTATAACTGCGAGGAACGCTTTTGAGAACGGCCGTAAGGTTTTCGCGCTTTGCGGTGACGTGACAAGATCCGATTTTGAAGGATCGCACGAACTTATTAAAAAAAGTAAGGCGAAACTTGCCGTAAATGATGCCGATATATTATCAGAGATGGGCTTTTTTAAAGAGGAGGCCGAAGCGCCAGAGAACATTAAAAAGGCCCGCAGAAGCAAAAAAAGCGCGGCGCGCGAAGTTATTCTCAGCAGATTGAACGATCGCGAGAAGATAGTGTTTTCCGCGCTCGTAAAACTTGAAAGTATTGTCGAAGGCGGGCAGCCTTCAATAGACGAAGTGGCCGAGTTCATAAACAGGGACGAGGCCGGCATCGGTAAATTTTCGGGTCCGGGCGAGATCTTTTCAACGCTTGGCGAACTCGAAATAAAGGGAATCGTAAACACATTTTTTGGAAAGAGGTACGAAACCGTAAAATGAATAGACTTGCTGAAATATTTGTAAAATTCATGAATATAATGCATGAGAACAACAGGGATTTTAAAAAGGCCAGGATCGAGCTTTTGAACGACGGCTATTCTCTTCAGGAGATAGAATCGACGCTCGAGTGGTATTTTGGTGAAATGCACAAGAACGGCAAAGCGGTTGAACAGGCCGATGCGTTCCGCGAGCCTTCGCCGAAAAGTTTTCGCTTTTTCACGCTCGAGGAACAGCGGCGATTATCGGCCGAAGCCCGCGCTTATATAACGGAAATGTTATACGTGAACGCAGTGTCGCTTGAAGAGGTCGAGGAGATACTCGAGGTCCTCGCCGAATACCTTATCGACGACGCGTCGGTAGAAGACGTCCACAGCATAATGATCGGATTCAGGTCCGTTGAGATATCGTCGCGGGACGGTTCGGAAGACAACATAGATTTCAAGATCAGGTATCTGCAGTAATTTTATCAAATATATAATATTTGTTTGGGGGATAACGCGTGAGTAAAGACAGCCACAGAAACCTTATAATAGTTGAGTCTCCGGGTAAGATCAAAACCATCAAGAAAATACTCGGAAGCGATTATGAAGTAAAGGCCTCAATGGGCCATGTTATCGATCTGCCGGAAAAAGATATCGGCGTCGACGTTAAAAATAATTTCGAGCCGAAATACGAGATAATACCAAAAAAAGACAAGGTCATAGAAGAACTTAAGAAAGAAGCCGCTAAAGCGACGCACGTCTTTCTGGCTCCGGACCCTGATCGCGAAGGAGAAGCCATTTCATGGCATCTTGCCAGGGCGCTCGGGCTCGATATGAACGCGCCGATGAGAATAACTTTTAATTCCATCACTCCAAAGGTGGTTTTAGAGGCACTTCAAAATCCTAAGACCATAAATATCGACAAGGTCAACGCCCAGCAGGGACGCCGCGTGCTTGACCGCCTTGTCGGCTATGAATTGTCGCCGCTTTTATGGCGCAAACTTCAAAAAGGTTTATCGGCGGGCCGCGTTCAGTCGGTAGCGCTTCTTCTGATATGCAGACGCGACGAAGAGATAGCGAGCTTTAAAAAAGAAGAATATTGGCTTGTCGACAGCATTTTTCAGAAACTTGGAAACGTTGACGCCTTTAAATCCAGGCTTTCAAAATTTGATGGAAAGACCACTAAGATAAAAAACGCGGAAGAAGCTGAAAAAATAGTCGCGGCCTGCCGTGACGCGGCATATACGGTCCAGAAGATAACCAACAAGGAAAAGCTTAAAAAACCTTCAGGCCCTTTCATAACTTCCACCCTTCAGCAGGAAGCTTCAAGAATATTTAATTTCCCGCCCTCAAAAACCATGAAGCTGGCGCAGAAATTATATGAAGGTATCGAGATCGAAAAAGGCAATACCATAGGTTTGATAACTTACATGCGTACCGATTCATACCGCGTCGTTCCCGAAGCTATAACCGAAGCCAGAAATTTTATAAAAACGACCTACGGTGAGAACTTCCTTCCCGCGCGCGAAAGGGTCTATAAGACCAAGAACGCGGCTCAGGACGCACATGAAGCCATAAGGCCGGCCGACGTCACCAATACGCCTGAAAAGCTTAAAAAGTTCCTTACCGCGGACGAACACAAGGTCTATAACATGATCTGGAAGCGTTTCGTGGCTTCACAGTCAGCCGACGCGGTGTTCGACAGCGTTTCAGTCGAGATAGCCTGCGAAAGGGCAGTTTTTAAGACAGTCGGCGAAACTCTGAAATTCCCCGGATTTTTAACGCTCTACGACATAGAAGTGACCGAGCCCGATTCAGAAAAAGAGGGCCAGGACGATTCGGAAAATGAATTCGTCGGCGGAAGGCTCCCGAAATTCACCGAGAACGAACCGCTGAATCTTAAAGAGATAACCCCGCTTCAGAAATTCACCAAAGAGCCGCCGCGTTTTAACACGGCCACGCTTATCAAGACGCTCGAAGAATTAAAGATCGGAAGGCCTTCGACATACGCTACGATCGTAAATACGATCCTCGACAGAAATTACGTCGAATTGCGTGAAAAGAAGTTCTACGCGACCGATATCGGAATAGCCACTTCGGTTCTTTTGAACTCGTATTTTGACGATCTTATAAATGTGGAATTTACGGCTAAAATGGAAGAAAAACTCGACGCCATCGAGGAAGGCGAAAAGAACTGGCGCGATGTCCTTGCCGAGTTCTACTCTCCTTTTCATGAAAAGCTTTCACAGGCTTACGATAAGCTTAAAAGAATGAACCTTCTGACCGACTTTATATGCGAAAAGTGCAAGGCGCCCATGTCGCTTATCTTTTCGGCTAACGGAAAATTCCTGGCCTGTTCGAAATATCCCCGCTGCAAGAGCACCCGCAATATTCCCCAGGACTTTCCCGTTTTTAACACCGGCATGTTCCAGCTGGCTACGACGACCGATATAAAATTCAAGGACCGCCTTGACGCCTATGAGGCGGAGAACCAGACGACCAAAGAAGGCCAGACGCCGCAGATCATGGGCACATGCGAAAAATGCGGAAAAGACATGGTTTTAAAGAACGGCCGTTTCGGACAGTTCATGGCTTGTTCAGGTTATCCGACCTGCAAGAACGCGAAGCCAATTAAAAAAGACATCGGCATTCCGTGCCCGAAAGAGAACTGTCAGGGCAAGATAACCGTTAAAAAATCAAAAAAGGGAAGGATATTTTATTCCTGCACCGAATATCCCAAGTGCGACTTCGTTTCATGGGATCGCCCGAACGGCGAACTTTGTCCGACCTGCAACGCTTATCTCGTCGTAAAGGTCTCTAAAAAAGGCGACAAGGTATTATGCTCGAACAAGGAATGCGAATATAAGCGAGAACCGGCCGCGGCTCCGGCGGCTGAATAATATAATGACCGATGCCAATGTTAAATATCCGGTGATAAATATAATCGGCGGCGGGTTGAGCGGCTGTGAGGCCGCTCTGACCCTCGCCGATTCCGGTTTTGAAGTAAATCTTTTTGAATGCCGGCCTGCTCTGAATATGGACATATTCAAAACCGACGGCCTTTGCGAACTCGTATGCTCCAATTCACTGGGGTCTCAAAACCCTCTGAGCGCGCCCGGAATTTTAAAGTCCGAACTCGCGGCGCTCGGTTCTTTCGTGCTTGCCGCGGCCGGGAAATGTTCCGTTCCGGGCGGCCAGGCATTATGCGTTGACCGCGCTCGCCTTACGGCCGCTATCTCGGAAAAAATGGCGGAATATCCCAATATCAATATCATCCGCCGCGAGGTTAAGGTTTTGTCGGAGTTCGATGCGAACTCGGTCATACTTCTGGCGAGCGGGCCGCTCACGACGCCGTCGCTTTTCGCTGAACTTTCAAAGCTTTTAGAGGCCAGGCTATATTTTTACGACGCGGTGGCGCCTATAATTGACGCCGCGTCGGTCGATATGGACAGGGCTTTCTGGCAGGACCGTTATGCGAAAGGCACCCCCGACTATCTTAATATCGCTTTCAACAAGGAAGAATACGATATTTTCTATGACGCGCTGATAACCGCCGGAACGGTTCCGCCGGCTGATAATGAAAAGGAGATCTTTTTTGAGAGCTGCATGCCGGTAGAAGAACTCGCAAGGCGCGGAAGGCATACGCTAAGATTCGGCCCGATGAAGCCTAAGGGGTTCGACGATCCAAGGACCGGAAGGATGCCTTACGCCGTGCTTCAATTGCGAGCTGAGGACAATCTTTTTTCGTCTTATAATCTGGTCGGATTTCAAACGAAGATGACCTTTCCCGAACAGAAAAGAATTCTTTCACTGATACCGGCGCTCGCGAACGTTAAAATTTTAAGGCACGGCGTTATACATAAAAATCACTATATTTTTTCGCCGGAACGCGTTAATTTTAATCTCAGCCTGAAAAAAGATCCGCGGATATTCGCGGCGGGCCAGCTTCTTGGTTCTGAAGGCTATACCGAGGCTATAGCTACCGGGAAAATAGCCGCTTTCAATATCATCAGGAGTTTAAGAGCCGGCGATAACGAATCAGTTCTGAAGCATATTGATTATGAAAGGACCATGATCGGATCACTCTTGATATATCTTACCAAAAGCATCATTTCAATGAAAAAATTCGTTCCTATGAACGCTAATTTCGGGATCTTGAACACGACCATCACATCGAGAGAAGAACTCCCCATCGAATCAGCTCTTCAAATTGAATCCCTCACATCTTATATTAAAAATTTAATAAAAAAATAAATTTAATATTGTCAAATGCTTTTTTCTATGTTAGAATAGAATTGTAGCGAAGGATACGCCTGTTCGGGCGTAATTATTTTTTATTGTCTTAAAAAGCTCAAAAGGCAATAACGGTGTACATTTTATGAACGTTGTCAGTGAATATCTGATGTATATTTCTTCTGTGTCCAATCTTTCACAGAATACTCAAAAGTCTTATTCCGAAGACATTTTGGACTTTTTCGCTTTCACTTTTAAAAATTACGGCATCGATCAGGAAAACCTTCTCGAAAAGATCAAAAACATAGACGTTTTCCTTATCCGCCGCTATATTTCCGAAAAATCAAAAGAGAATAAGAAGAAAACGACCATAAACAGGAAGCTTTCATCTCTTTCGTCGATGTTCCAGTATTTCCTGAAGAACGACTATCTCAATATCAACCCGTTCTCAACGGTTTCCAGACAGAAGACGGAAAAGAACCTTCCAAAATTCCTTTATTATAACCAGGTGCGCGAGTTTCTTGAAAGCATAGTGCCGGCGGACTATGAAACTTTAAGGAACAGGACCCTTTTTGAGGTTATTTACGCTTCGGGGCTTCGCATATCCGAAGCATGCAATTTGACCGCGGCGAATATCGATTTTACCGAAAAAACACTCACTTTCATAGGAAAAGGATCGAAACCCCGCCAGGTTCCGATAGGCGACATAGCCCTCGGTTATCTCAGGCGCCTCATCGATGAGAATGGCGTGAAATACCCCGGCTGCTCTCATATTTTTATAAATCCTTCCGGCGAGGCCTTATCCGACAGAAGCATCAGACGCATAATTACGGATTGCTTCGACAAACTCAGCTTCCAGAAGAAGGTCAGTCCGCACGTTCTGCGACACAGCTTCGCTACGCACCTTCTCGAGAACGGTGCCGATATACGCCAGGTGCAGGAGCTTTTAGGCCACACAAGCCTTTCGACCACCCAGATATACACCCACGTCACTCAGGAACGCCTGAAAATGGTCTATAACAAAGCCCATCCGCGGGCTTGAATATTTTTGGATTATCGCCCGGAAAAAAATAAAAATGGGATCAAGTGAAAAATGAGCGATAACGATACTATGGCGAATAACGAATTTAATTTCAGGGGCACCACGGTCATTGCCGTTAGACGAAACGGGGTTACCGCGATGGCCGGCGACGGTCAGGTAAGTTTTAACAATACTATCCTGAAAGCCACGGCCAGAAAGGTCCGCCGTATGTATGAGGACCGGGTTCTGGCCGGATTCGCCGGCGCGACATCGGATGCGTTCACGCTTTTTGAGAAATTTGAAAAGAAGCTCGAACAGTATATGGGCGGCATATCACGCGCCGCTTATGAGCTCGCGAAGGAATGGCGCCAGGATAAATATTTAAGGCGCCTCGAGGCGCTGCTTCTGGTCGCCGATTCGAGCCAGATATTTCTGATAAGCGGCACCGGAGACGTAATTGAGCCGGACTACGACGCCATAGCGATAGGCTCGGGCGCTCCCATGGCCTATTCGGCGTCGCTCGCCCTTCTTGAGAACACGGCGCTTGAAGCGCCTGAAATAGCGAAATTATCTCTCGGCATAGCTTCGCGAATATGCGTTTTTACTAATACTTCAATAACGGTGGAAACTTTAAAAAAATAAAGGGGAAACATAAGTTGGCGGATGAGTCTAAATTAACTCCGGCCGAGGTAGTAAAATATCTCGATAAATATATAGTGGGACAGGATGCCGCGAAAAAAGCCGTGGCCGTCGCCATGCGCAACCGCTACAGGAGAATGCTCGTAAAAGGAGAGCTCAAGGACGAGATCACGCCTAAAAATATTATAATGATAGGGCCGACCGGCGTTGGCAAGACCGAAATAGCCAGGCGCCTCGCTAAACTCGTGAACGCGCCTTTCGTGAAGGTTGAAGCCTCGAAATATACCGAGGTCGGATACGTAGGGCGCGACGTTGAATCGATGATCCGTGAACTGGTTGAAATGGCCGTCAACATGGTTAAAAAGGAACACACCCAGCGCTTCGACGAAAAGGCTAAAACGAACGCGAGCAAAAAGATACTCGATATTCTGCTTCCGAACTCCGGACAGTCCAGACAGTCCAGGTACAATCCGCTGGCTAATATTTTTCAGGCAGTCGCTAAAACGGCAGGAATTCCAGGTTTTGACGGAGAACAATCTGACGCGAGGCAGGGGAACCGCGGCGCCGCTGATGCCTCTGATGGCCGGGAAGCGGCTAACGCACGGCAGGAAGGCCGCGGCGCGCCGGATGGAAAGGATGCCGCCGAAAGTTATACGGCATCGCAGCCGGGCCCGGACGATTATAATTCCGCGTATGATAAGCTGAAAAAAATGCTGGATGAGGGAAAACTTGAATCCAGGCTTATCGAGATTGAAGTAAAAGATTCTCAGGTCCCTTTCATGGAGGTTTTTTCAAATCAGGGCATGGAAGAAATGGGCTTGAACATGCAGAGCATGCTCGGAAATATCTTCCCGGAAAAGAAAAAAAGAAAGACCGTTCCGGTATCGGAAGCCAGAACGGTTCTGTACAACGAAGAAATTGCCCGGCTCATGGATATGGACGCCGTAATATCGGAGGCTCTCGTCAGAACCGAGAACAACGGAATAATTTTTATAGACGAAATAGACAAGATAGCCGGAGCCCCTGAAACGCGCGGGCCCGACGTTTCACGCGAAGGCGTTCAGCGCGATATTCTGCCTATTTTAGAAGGCACCGGCGTCGCCACGAAATATGGCCCGATAAAGACCGACCATATACTTTTTATCGCAGCCGGCGCTTTTCACGTTTCAAAGCCTTCCGATCTCATTCCAGAGCTTCAGGGACGGTTCCCGATAAGGGTGGAGCTGAAAAAACTCACGGCCGGCGATCTTTTGCGGATACTGAAAGAGCCCCGGAACAGCCTCATAAAACAATACGAGGCTCTTCTGGCTTCCGAGAGCGTGACCATGACCTTTGAAGATTCCGCCATCGAAAAGATCGCGGATACGGCTTTCGAGCTTAATTCCACTCTTGAAAACATAGGCGCGAGAAGACTTTATACGGTGTGTGAAAAGGTCCTGGAAGAGCTTTTATTCAGCGTTCCGGCGCCTGAAATAAAAGAGGTCACGATAGACGCCGAATACGTTAACAGCCATCTCGGCGATCTGATAAAAGCCAAGGACCTTCACAAATATTTTTTATAAGAGCTTTAATTAAAACACAATATTCTAAAAAAATTAAATTCAGGGAGGTAAAATGATATCCGATTTTTTATTTTCGAACACCAAGATGTCCCTTGTGCATCGCTCATTGGACGTCTCGATGCTTCGTCACGGCGCCATTTCCAATAATATAGCCAACGTCAATACTCCCAACTTCAAAAAACAGGAAGTGACCTTCGAGGATGAGCTCTGCCGCGCCATGTCAAGCGACGGTTTCAGAGGCCACGTTACGAATCCAAAACATATCCTTATAGGCGCCGGTTCCATCAAATCGGTTCAGCCCAAATTAATAACGAACGGACGGACCTCAATGAGAAACGACGGTAATAACATCGATATCGACGAAGAAATGTCGATGCTTTCCAAAAATACCGTCGCCTACAGAGCGCTTTCGAGCGCCATGGAAGGCGAACTGACGAAGATAAGCCAGGCCATAACCAAGGCCGGAAGGGTATAATAAAAAATGGCAGGATTTTTAAGATCGCTCGATATATCGAGTTCGGGTCTCACCGCCGAGCGCTTGCGTATGGATACCATATCCAACAACATCGCGAACGCGAACGTGACAAGGACCGAGGATGGCGGCCCTTATAAACGCCAGATGCCTGTTTTTTCGGTTAGAAACGTTAACGCCAGATTTTTCGCGTCAAAAAGCCTTAACGATTCGATACCGTCGGGAGTTTCGGTCGTCGGAATAGACCAGGACGATTCGGAAGCGCGGGTCGTTTATGATCCGGCGCATCCCGACGCCAACGCGGAAGGATACGTGTCATACCCAAACGTTAACGTTGTGCGTGAAATGGTTGACATGATAACCTGTTCCCGCGCTTATGAAGCTAACGTTACGGCGATGAACTCGGCTAAAAATATGATGCTTCGCGCTCTCGAAATAGGCGCAAAAGCATAACGGCCCTGAACCTTGATTTGAGTTAATGAAAAAATAAAAGCGTACTTTGGGGGAAAAATGAAAATAAGCGATCTCAGTTCGAGCGTAAAGCCTTTCGCTCAGATACAAAAGACCGTCAAGGCGCCGGCCGGATCCGATCAGGCCGAACAGATGAGCAATACATTTGGCGACGCTCTTAAAAAAGCGATGCAGGATCTTACCGCTCTTGAAAAAGATTCAAGCGTGAAAGTAAGCGAACTTGCGAGCGGCAAACTTGAAAACGTTCACGACCTTATGATAGCCATGGAAAAATCCAAGCTGGCCCTTGGGCTTGCCGTAGAAGTCAGAAACAAACTCATCGAAGGCTATAAAGAAATAATGAGAATGCAGTTATAAAAAATATCGGGGCGGTTGTTGATTATTTATGGAATATTTAAGAATGCTCTACGAACAATTTCAAAGGCTTGCCACGTGGCAGAAGGTTTCGATCGGCGTCGTCTCCGCGCTTGTATTTTTCGGAATAATCGGCGTAGCTTATTTTTACAGCTCCGGAAGCTATACGCTGCTGTATCGGGGACTCGATCTTGAAACCGCCGCGAATATAAAAGAAAAGCTCGACGAGGGCGGCTATCAATACAAGATCACCGATAGCGGAACTTCTATAATGGTTCAGAGTTCTCAAAAAGAAGTGGCGCTTTTGAAACTGGCCAAGGATAACGTGCTTCCTGATAGAAGCAAAGGTTACGCCGATATATTCGGAACGGGCACGAGCCCCTTCTCAAATTCTAGAAAGATCGAAGATCTCAATATCGTTCGCGGGCTTCAGGCCGAATTGGAAACAACGATAAAAAAATCAATAAGGATCGTATCGAGCGTTCGCGTTCACATAAGTTATGCGCCGGAGCGCGTTTTTAAAGACGACCAGAAAGAGGACAAAGCCGTCGTGAGTCTCGTCTTGAAAGGCGGTAAAAAGCTCGAGGACGAACAGATAACGGGCATCAGAAACCTCGTGGCTAACGGCGCCAATATACCCGACGAGAACGTCCGCGTTTTTGATGAAAAATTCATAGATCTCACAAAACATTTACGCACCGGTAGAACGGATGAAACACTGGCCGCCGATCAGTTCATGCTCCAGCGCAAGTTTGAAACTGAAAAAGAAGCCAAACTCCAGGAAATGCTTGATAAAGTACTTGGAGCGCCAAACCTTTCAGGCGTATACGTCAACGCGGAGCTCAACTTTGATAAAAGAGAGGTCTATGATGAGAAAATAGAACCGCCTATAAAAGGTGAAGAAGGCGGCATCATCATCTCCGAAGAACTTTCGACCGAAAAATTCAGCGGCAGCGGGAAAAAGCCCGTCGGAGTTCCCGGAACCCAGTCAAATATTCCTACCTATCCGGAGGCCAAGGACGGCAAAGACGAATACGCCCGCAATGAAACACGCAAAAATTATGACACCAACAAACAGAAAGCCAAGATCATATACGCCGTCGGCGACGTTAAAAAACTTAATATCTCGGTCGTTTTAGATGACGTTATAAACAAGGAACAGTTCACTAAAGTTGAAAGCGCAATATTTTCAGCCAGCGGTATAGATAAGAAACGCGGAGATACGCTTGTCGTGGAAAAGATCGCCTTCAACAAGGAGATAATCTCCTCGCAGGAAAAACAGATGCAGAGAGCTAAGTTCGAAGAAATGATATTCCAGCTTTTGTTAGTTATTATTCCCACGCTGACAATATTTTTCGTTCTGTGGTTCGTCTGGAGAAATAAAGAACTTATCATCATGCACTTCAAGCCTATCGAGGTCAGAAAAGAATCCGGCCAGGACGAATCGATTCCCGCAGAGCTCAGAGAGCGCACTCAGAAGATCGATATCATCAAGGATTTTGTCAACCGTTCTCCAAAAGACGCAGCTTCTCTGCTTCAGATATGGCTTACCGCGGAATAAGCTGAAATTTATACTTTCGCTGAAAAAAATTAATTACATGGAGACCGATTTATGGGCGATAAAGCCAGAGCGTTAACGGGCCGTCAAAAAGCAGCAATATTCACTATATTTCTGGGATCGGACTTTTCAGGCAAGATATTGCCGAATCTTACCGAGGAACAGATAGATTCCGTCACTCTCGAAATATCCCGAATGCAGAACGTCGATAAGGAAACGATAGACGACGTTGTCAACGAATATTTTGAAATGATAAGGGCGAACCAGTTCCTCGCAACCGGCGGTATAAAGACCGCGGAAGAGATACTCATATCCGCTTTAGGGCCCGAAAGAGCCAAAGAAGCTATGGCGCGTCTCACTTCGACTCAGTATATCCGTCCGTTCAGTACCGCCAGGACCGCCGATCCGGTTCAGCTTTTCAACCTTATACAGAACGAGCATCCTCAGACCATCGCCATGATCATGGGTTACCTTCAGGCAGAAAAGGCCTCCATCATTTTAAAAATGCTCCAGCCCGACATCCAGCCTGAAGTTTTAAAAAGGATCGCCCAGATGGAACGCACTTCGCCGGAAAACGTCCGCGAGGTCGAAGCCATACTCGAGAAAAAGATATCCCTCGTCGTCGACGAAGGAAGCGCGACTGTCGGCGGCATAGACGCGGCGGTTTCCATATTGAACTTAGTCGATAGAAGCACTGAAAAACAGATCACGGAAAATCTCGAAACTACAGCGCCCGAACTCGCGGAAGAGATCAAAAAGAGAATGTTCCTCTTCGAGGACGTTATACTTATCGACGACCGCGGAATACAGCGCGTCATTCGCGAGATCGAGATCAAGGACCTTGCGCTCGCCCTCAAAGGCTCGACCGACGAGGTCAAGGATAAGTTCCTGAAGAATATGTCCAAGCGCGCCGGACAGATGCTCGCGGAAGATATAGACCTTCTCGGGCCGGTAAGATTGCGCGACGTCGAAGACGCCCAGCAGAAAATAGTCAACGCCATCAGGAAGCTCGAAGACGCCGGCGAGATCATAGTTTCACGCGGAGGAGCTGAAGAAACGGTTGTGTAGTGTCGTAAAAAGTTTCAGATTCGACAATAAACCCATCATAATCGACACTTCCCGCACGCTGGAAAAGGTCGAAACTACTAACGTGCTCGTAAAGCTTCAGCAGGACGTGGACCGCCTTAACAATGAAATGAAAAAGGCGAAAAAAGACGCTGAGGAAGTTATAAAGAACGCCCGCGCCCAGGAAGAACAAATAAGGAACGAGGTCGAGCAGTTCAAAAACGAAGAGATCGAAAAAACCAAGGTGATCTGCGAAGAGATAAAGGAAGATACCCGCCGTGAGGCTTTTGACAAAGGTTATGCTGAAGGCAAGGAAGACGCGGCGATCCGTTCGAAAGCCATTCTGCAGAGTCTGGAACAGGTCCTTCAGCAGGCCTTGACCCAAAAAGACGATATAATAAGAAAGGCCGAGCAGCAGATCGTTCAGCTGGCCATGGCGATATCTAAAAAGGTTACCAAATGCGAAGTTACGATGAACCGCGACATAATTTTTTATTCGGTGAACGAAGCTATCTCCAAGATAGTGGATAAAGATACCATAAATATTTATATGAGCCTTCGCGACATAAACGCTTTCACTCAGAAAAAAGATGAGATCTTGAAATCCCTTCCGATCGGCTCGCACGTTAAGATAATTGAGGACAACAATATCGAGGCGGGCGGCTGCGTTATAGTCACCAACATGGGAAATATCGATGCCACCATCTCCAGCCAGATGCTTGAAATTGAAAAACTTTTAGAAGAGTCCATGAGGCAGGAAGATGGAGTTTAATTTTAATAAATACCTTCAGATAATCGACCGGGCCAATCCGATAAAGATTAACGGAAGCGTGACCCAGGTTGTCGGGCTTGTCATAGAATCGCTTGGCCCGAACGTATGTATGGGTGAAATGTGCATTATCAAGCCGCGTGGAAATTCACCGGCGATAGTCGCTGAAGTGGTAGGATTCAAAGATTCCAAGGTGCAGCTTATGCCTCTTGGCGAATCGAGCGGTATAGGCCCCGGATGCGATGTTATAGCCACCGGCGCCCCTCTTAAGATAGCGGTTGACAGAAGACTTTTAGGCCGCATAATAGACGGACTGGGGGAGCCGCTGGATTCACTTCCGCCCATATTAAACCCCGAAGCATATTATTCGACCTATAACCAGCCTCCAAATCCGCTCAGCCGCCCGCGTATCGTTAAACCTCTCGTTACCGGTATCCGCTGTCTGGACGGCCTCGCGACCATAGGCAAAGGCCAGCGCGTCGGCATATTCGCGGGTTCCGGCGTCGGAAAATCTACGCTTCTGGGCATGATAGCCAGAAACACAAAGGCCGACGTCAACGTAATTTCGCTCGTCGGAGAGCGCGGCCGCGAGGTCGTTGAATTCATCGAGCGCGATCTCGGGCCGGAAGGGCTTAAAAGATCGGTTGTCGTCGTCGCGACATCGGATCAGTCGTCGCTGGTGCGTTTAAAAGGCGCGCTCGTCGCGACATCCATCGCGGAATATTTCCGCGATCAGGGCCTTGACGTATTACTCATGATGGATTCCGTGACCCGGTTCGCTAAAGCGCAGCGCGAAATAGGCCTCGCGGTAGGGGAGCCGGCGGCGCAGCGCGGATACACTCCTTCGGTTTTCGCGATGCTGCCGAAGCTTTTAGAGCGCGCGGGAACTTCTAAAAAAGGCAGCATAACAGGCCTTTATACCGTGCTTGTCGACGGCGACGATATGGACGAACCGATCTCGGATACCGTGCGCGGCATCCTTGACGGGCACATTGTTTTAACACGAAAACTGGCGGCCCAGAACCATTATCCGGCGATATCCATACTCGATTCGATATCGAGGCTTATGACCGAAATCATAGATAAAGACCATCTGGCGCTGGCGGGCAAATTTAAGAACAACCTCGCGGTATATACCGAGGCGCAGGAATTGATCAACATAGGAGCTTACGTGGACGGGTCGAACCCGGCCATAGATTACGCCAAACGGCTGTACCCGAAAATGTGCGAATATATGAAACAGACCGTCCGGGAAAAAACAAGCCTGGACAGCGCGATCGAAGATCTTGAAAAACTGTTTGAAGAGTCTTGATACCGGCAGTTATTATTGAGGCCGCAAGGCTGCAAAGATAACTCGATGTATTTTATCGCCCGCCTTTTTTTGCGGGGCGTGCATGAGGCGCCGGCGCCTGAAGGCTTAATAATTTATGAAAAAATTTAAATTTAAACTAGATCCCGTGCTTAACCTGAGGAAAAAGGAAGAAGAGGCTGTCGCCCAGGAACTCGCGATAGTTCAGGCTCAGAGGCTGAAAATTTTCAAACTCATCGAAAGCATCGATAGCGAGATACAGACCCAGTATCTTATAATCAAGGATACATATGCCAATTCAATAGATATCAACGTGATAAGGCTGGCCACGCAATATCTCAAATCGCTTAAAACCAGAAAATCGGCGGCGGAAGAAGAAATCCAAAAAAAGGACGAAGAGATCTTAAAAATAAAAGAACGGCTTGCCGACGCGATGAAAAAAAGAAAAATTATTGAAAAATTGAAAGAAAACAAATTTGAGCAGTATCGTGACGAATTTAATAAAAACGATAATTTTACAATGGACGAAATAAATAACAGCCGTCAGGGGCATAAAGGATAAATTATGGCTACTGAAAAAAAACAGGCAGAAGCGCAGGCTCCGCCCAAAAAAGAAGAGGGAAAGCCGAAGGCATCCCCGATACCAAAGCAGGTCAAGGTTCCGCGTCCCGGACTTACCCAGACATTCTTTACATGGATACTTATCGCTTTTTTATCGTTCATATTCACATCCTTGCTGGTTGTTATCGTTATTCTGTTCGACTTTCTCGGAATAATTAACATCCGCGATCTTCTTCCTAAATCAGTTGTTGAAAATCCTTATGTTAAAGATTATATTCGAGATGCCAACATGATAAAGTCATCCGAGAAAACCCAGCTGAAGTATCTTATCAAGGAACAGGATTCATCATATAAAGAACTTTCGGACAAATTAAAACACAAAGAAATAACCGTTGAAGAAAAAATAGTTAAACTGTCGATGTGGGAAAAAGAACTTCGTGACAGGGAGCTCGACGTAATTGCGAAAGAAACGGTTCTCGCGAAAAAACTAAGTGAATTCGAAGAACAGAAGAAACTCAAAATAGGCTCTGACCAGGCTCTTGAACAGTTTTCAAGGGTGTATGAAAGAATGGATCCACAATTTGCCGCCGATGCGCTTTCAAAGATCGATGATGATATGCTCATTAAAATTTTCACGAAAATGAAAGACAAAAAGAGCGCGGCGATACTCGAAAAAATGCCGGCTGATAAGATCACTGAATTAACCCGGCAGATACAGGCCCTTCCGAAAAGATCCGACACTTCCGAGGTTGAAACGGCCAACGCATCCACGAATGAAGTAGGAGCGAATAGACCATAGAACCATGTTCAGCCGGTTACGGATAGGCAAGTTATAAATAATGCAGGCATTAGCAAGCGAAACGAACCCTGAAAATAAAATATTTAAACAAAAAATTCTTTTATAATCTTTATAAAAGAATTTTTTTATTTTACAATGGTTGTTTTTGTTAGACTCAATAAAAAAACATCAAGTTTTATCAGCAAAGTGCCGATAAAACAGTTAGGGATATAATTTAAAAAAACACAAAAAGCGAGGTGATTTATGGTAAACATGACCAAATTCGATGAATCAAAGTCCGTTTCAACGCTGGCGCAGCTTTTGAACGGTTCATCAAAGGCGTCCGAAAAAGGCGGCAGGGATTTCATGGAACTTCTGATAGGAAAAATGGGCCAGCCTGAAATGAATAATCAGATCAGAACGCCGCAGGTTCAATCGGAGCCGTTGAACATTCAGCCGCGCGCTCTTAACCTTTATTCGAGGGAGAATTATAAGACCGACCTGGCATTAAAGATCGATGACGCCGTTAAATCGGCTCCGGAGGAAAAGTATCCAGTTGAACAAGAAAAGGACACCGTGGCCGACTCAACGGAAGAACCAGCATCATTAAAAGAGCCGGTAGATGAGACTGAAACCGTAACGGAAAATGAAGTCGAAAAAAAAGAAGAAGAAACGGCGAAAAAACAAAATGAAGCAGCCATGATGGCCGCTTTTCTTGGAAAAACATTTTCGTCACAGGTGAGCTTCAAAGTTACGCCGCAGGACAAAAAGACGGCGCCCGAAGCCGTTAAGAAGGTCGAGATCGACCTTAAACTTAAGAACGCGGGCAATTTAAATATCGAAAAATTTATGGCTAAAATCGAGAACATAATGAAAAAAGAGTTTCCGGCCGTAAATCTGGCGGATTTCAAGATCGAACTTGAATCATTTCAAAAGAGCAGTAATTTGAGCGCGAAGGATAATACGCGTGTTGATGGAAAAAAAGGAAAACACGCAGAGATATCTCTTTTAAACAATCAATCAAATGGCGTTAAAAATGCCGTAGAAGGCGAGGGCGCGATAAAGATCGGAGCGGACGGGAACGCGGCGAAAACCATGCTGAACAAGGGCGATCAGAAAAAAACGAATGAGAACGGCCACGCCGGAACTTCCCTGAACGCTAAGAACCAGCAGGCCGATGCGGCCGGAAAAGTTTTCGAGGTCAAAGCTCCTGTCAAGATAGATCAGGCCTCGATAATCGAACAGATAAAAAATAACATGGGAAATATGAAGCCTGGCGCGGCGGAAAACACATACGCGATAAAAATGTCACTTAACCCCGAGGCGCTTGGAAGAATAAGCCTGGAGGTCGTTTTAAGCGACGGCGGCATAACGGCCAAATTCGGTTCGGAGAATGCTCAGACCCATGAAATGCTCTTAGCGGCTTCAGACCAGCTCAAGGAAATGCTCGGAGAAAAAGGCATAAAGGTCGCCAAGATCGAATTTTCAAAGGACGCTTCGCTTTTTTCGGGCGGCGAAAATTTGAACGGCGGCAGGCAGAATTTCGATCAGAACTCGTCCGGCGACCGAGGCCGCAATGGTTTCAGTGAACATTCGAGAAACGGCGCTATTGAAAATGAGCGGGCTTCAAAAAAAAGCGGCGAGGCAATATCGCAGGCGCGGGCCGCGGATCTGAATGACACGGCTGTCAATATGAGGATATGACGGTTATGAAGGAAAAACTTAAAAAATACCTGTTAAAAAAAGGAGGAGCAAAAATGGCTACTATAAACGCTAACGACTATACGGCGCAGCAGATCACGAGCGATCTCGTAAGTAAATACGCCAAACCCGAAGTTAACCGCAAGGCGAACGATCAGATGGGCAAGGATGAATTTTTAAAGCTTCTCATGGCGCAGCTTAAATATCAGGATCCCACGCAGCCTATGGACAATAAAGAACTCGTATCGCAGCAGGCGAACTTTTCGACGCTCGAACAGATGACCAACCTCAACAAGTCGTTTGAAAATTTCCTGACCAATCAGTCGATGAGCTCGCAGATGAGCGCCGTCGGTTTTATAGGCAAGAACGTAACGACGATCGTTCCTGCAAGCGAGGACGGCAGTTCATTCGTGGAAGGAAAGGTCACATCCGTTAAATTCGCCGATAATCAATACGTTTTCACCGTCGGCGGAAGCGAAGTTAAGATGAGCGACATTACCAGCGTTTCAAATAGCGCTGCCGGTTAGGCGGTGACCTCTAATGAATAATTCGATTTCTGCCGAAAATATAAAGATGGCGAACTTTGACAGAAACTTCGCGGGCGCCGTTTCAGGCATAAGAAGCGGGACTCAGAATTTGAACCCGGGAAGCGGCGCGGCCGCCGGGACGAATTCGAAAAGTTTCGGCGAGATACTGTCGGGAGTCCTGAAAAAGGATTCGAAGCTTGAATTCTCCTCGCATGCGTCGAAACGGCTTCAAAGCAGGGGAATAAATCTTGATGCGGCCGACTACCAGAGACTTAACGCGGCTTATGACAAACTTTCGGAAAAAGGCGCGCGCGATTCGCTGGTGATGCTCGACGACCGGGCGTTCCTGATGTCGGTAAAAAATAAGACCATTGTTACAGTCCTTGATAAAAATGATATGAAAAACAACGTATTTACGAACATTGACAGCGCTGTATTAGCATAAGACGAATAACGGGCCGGACCGATATCCGGTGAGAGGCGAATGCGATGGCGCATAACTTTCACCGTGAAAAGGGGGCCCCTCCCGCCGCCGACTGACTGACGCGGCATGAGTTACGGATATAAGCTGAAGTAATTTTAAAAAACCCAAGGGAGGGTAACATTATGATGAGGACATTTAGTTCTGGCGTTCTGGGCCTCCAGACACATCAGACGCAAATGGATGTAATCTCAAACAACATAGCCAACGTTAACAATTACGGTTTTAAAAAGGGAAGAGTAATATTCAAGGATATATTGAGTCAGACCATAGCGAACGGCCAGGCGCCGATAGGAACCCTGGGCGGTATCAACCCGATGCAGGTCGGACTCGGCACCAAGATCGGATCGATCGACAACGTCTTCACGCAGGGCGCGCTGCAAAATACCGGCCGCGAGCTTGATATAGCCATACAGGGCGACGGATTTTTCGTGACGACCGACGGGACCAATCAGTATTATACAAGGACCGGAACGCTGGATCTGGACAGTACTTCAAATCTTATCCATTCCGGCTCGGCTAATAAGATAATGGGATGGACAGCCAAGGAAGACTCTACCACTCATGCGCTTAAGATCAATACCAGCGACAAGCTCGAGGCTATAAATTTCGCGCAGTACAATAAGCTTCCCGCAGCTTCCACCGCGTTCGTGGAATTCGCCTCTAATCTCCAGAATTCGGCCGCGGAAAGAAACCTGCCGGAAGAACGCCTTATGGTATATTATGACGATACCGGGGCTCAGCAGTCGCTGAAAATAAGATTCACCAAACTCGATAAAAGCAACTGGCTCTGGACCGCCATCGACGATACGCAGGGGCAGGTAGGCACGGGAAAACTGGTCTTCGACGAGAACGGAAAGATAACCACTTCGACGGGCGGGCCGGTGCTCACTTTCGACCCGGACGGCGCGACGGGAACGCCGCCGACGCTTACGCTTCAACCCAATAACAGCGCCAATCTTACCGCGGCCCAGTTAAAATCGCTGGAACCCTCGACATGGGCTTCGTCTTTCGCGCTTTCCAAAAACGGCATACCGGTGACCGATATGAACACTAAAATGTCGGAACTTTTTGATAATACCAGCGCAGCGGCCGCCCAGTTCGACCTTCGCGGCCTTGACGGCGACGAGTCGCTGGTCGTGTCGGGCGTTGACGGCAACGGAATTCCTATAGCGGAAAAAACTATTCCGATAGGCCCGAATATGACGATGACTTCGCTGATCGATAATCTGAAAATCATCTTTCCGAACGCTGTCCCGACCTATAACTCGACGACGGGAAAGATCCAGATCACTGACGCTTCACCCGGAACCAAGGATATTTTAAAGGACATTAAATTCAATTTCGTCAACCCTAATGATGCGGCGATCCCCGCGACTTTTCCCGGGTTGACCACAACTACGACGCCTACGCTGGCGCAGGCCGGAGGTTTCACAGAGTTGAGCGCGGCAGCAGGAACGGTTCAATCAGGGGTTCATTCGATAACGGTTACGAAGGTCGCCGCCACTTCGTCAAATATAACCGGGGCTAAAACGGGACTTTCAAGGTTCACTACATTCGGCGATCTTGATATCGGCGACGTATCCAATTTCAAGATATCCATTGATAACCAGGCGCCGGTTCAGCTTTCCGGGTTAAGCGCCGGAAATTACGGAACACTTGTTGGAGCGAACGCTTTATCGGCTCCTCCAGCCGGAGGATACATAGGCGGAAGCGTTATAGTGAACGGAAACCTTGTTTCGTGGAACACCGCGGAAGTTTCGGGATTTACTCAGGGGCAGATGGGAAATTTCGTGGCCAATAGAATAAATACGCTTTTTCGCGGAATACAGGGCGCAGATCCGACCAACCCGAATACGGCATATTCGACTTTTGATTCCGTTACCAACAAACTTTCGATAGCGCAGACGCATCGGGGATCCGCATATAAGGTTAGTATTCAGAACGTTGACGCGGTGCTAGGATTTGATTCGACCCAATCCGTAGCTTATGGCACGAACGGTTCGACTATATCGGATTTTATAGACGCGATAAACAGCCAGGTCGGCGGCATAACGGCTGAAATGCAGGGCGACCGGGTTGCAGTGAAAAGAAGTATCACGGGTTCCGCGGCTAATATAAGCATAATTCCTACTGTTGCGGGCTCGGCGACGACCTATCCCGCGGCCCCTGGGGCTCAAACCGATCCGGCCGCTGTTTTCGGTTCCTCGACATTTACGATAAATGACGCGATATTCGGAACTTCCACGCCGGTTACCGTTCTTGGAAGCGAACAGGCTTTTAACCTGCTTGACGTTTTCACTCCGGCGGCAGGCGGAGCATCCGTCGAACTTAAATACAACAACATAAGGGACGGACAGATAATTGGAAATTCAAATATAGGTGAAATAATACTTAACAGCGCCAACTTTCAGTCGGGCACCGCGACGATCACGACGACCAATGAGAGAAACGCGAACAGCGTAAAAATAAACGTTCCGACGGTCAATTCATACAGCGCTAATTTCAGCGTAAATTCGGGAGGCGTTTCCGGCTCCGACGTATCGGTCACTCTTATGCCCGGCGCCGTGCACAATATTCCGATGAACGTTTATGACAGCGGCGGCCAGGCGCATAAAATGAATATGCAGTTCGAAAAGGTCGAGGCTGGAAAATGGATATACAGGGCCTCGCTCGATCAAACCGATCCGCTTATAAAAGAATACTTCGTCAATAATCCGCCGGCCGGATCGACGCCTACCGACACCGAATTAAAACTCGCCAATGAAACGATAGTCGGATCGGGAACAGGGCTTCTGGCTTTTAATAACGTTGGCAAGGTAGATTCTACGGCGACGGCATTCGCGAACGGAGTGATACTTCCGGATTATATCAAGCCGATAAGTTTTACCCCTAAAAACGCCAACAAAGTTGAGTTCAAACCTAATTTCGATCTCGTTACGCAATATGACGGAGCTTTTTCGACCGCGGTCAAAAGCAGCGACGGATACGCGATGGGCAAGCTTGACGGATTTTTGATCGAGGATTCGGGAGTAATAAAAGGCTCATATACGAACGGCCAGAAAATAGCCGTAGCGCAGCTCGGAATAGCCAAGTTCGTGAATAACGCCGGACTCGAAAAATTTTCCGACAACCTTTACGCGGAAGGTTCGAATTCAGGAAAAGCCGCTATTGGAGCGGCATCAGCCGACGGGCGCGGAAAACTGGCTTCGCAGAACCTTGAAATGGCGAACGTCGATCTCGCGAAGGAATTTACCGATATGATAACTTCGCAGAGAGGCTTTCAGGCCAATTCTAAATCGATAACTACCGCCGATCAGATGCTTCAGGATATACTTGCGCTGAAGCGTTAATCAAAATGATGTCGCAGATAATTCGGGATAAACTTTAAAATATGGGCGGCGCGGGTGTTTCCCGGCCGCTCATATTTGACTTTACATGGGTTTTCTGATACAATGTAATATGGAGTATATTATAATTTTTTAATATTGATCTAAAAAGCAGGGAAAATGATAAAACTCAAACGGATAAACGGAAGAGAATTCATGCTTAACTCGGATGTAATACTTCTCGTGGAGTCCACGCCGGATACGCTTATCGTGCTTACGGACGGAACGAAGTATATCGTTTCCGATCCTGTCGATGAGGTCTATGAAAAAATAGTTAAATTCAGGGCCGATATTTTGCTGAGATACCGCCGGGCTTTGAGGAATCCAGGTTAAAAAATTAATTATCTTTAAAATATAATTTAATTCCGGCATCATTTGGCCGATATTTTAATACAAATCATAATATTTTTTTGATAAAGATGGTGTTTCAAAATGTCAGATGAAGAAAAGAAACCTTCCAGTTCGATCATAAAATTTTTACTCATAGGCATAGCTTTTTTAGCCGCTATGGTTCTATCCGCGGTCGTTTCCATAAGCACTTATAAAATGCTGATGGAAAGCAAGGACGTGGAGGAAGTGACCGACAGAGTGGTGGTCGACAGCGTGGATCTTGACGAGATAGTCGCTTATACGGTCAAAGATATAGATAAGATCAAAGGCATAGTTGAAAAAGGGATAATAAAATTCAAGATCAACGCCGAAGTTAACGACGTAAAGGTCAAGGATTATCTGGCCACGAAAAAGGCCGCTATAAAAGACACTATCACAAGAGTGGTAATGCTTTTTCTTGTAAAAGACGCCATGCAGTCCTATCAGGACGGAAGACTTCATAAGGCTATCGTTGATGAACTCAATAAGATCGTCGGCGAAAACAACATTAAAGTTGAGAAGCCCATGCTCGGCGGCGGAAAGAAAAAGAAATTCATGGTCGTTAACGTGAATATATTTGATTTTTCAGCGATGGTATTGGAATAAAGTAACTTAGTTACGCGAAGGGGAGGTGAATGAAGTGGCTGATAATATAATGTCCCAAAATGAAATAGATGAGCTGCTGAGCGCTTTAGCGACAGGCGGCTCCATTGAGGCGCCAGGCGCGGCTCAAACGGAAACGCCGGCACAGGCGCAGCCTATGTTCGGACAGAATCCGATGCAGCAGCAGCCCGTTCAGCAGCAGATGCCTCAATTTCAACAATTTCAACCCCAGCAGCAGATGCCATTTCAGCAGCCTCAGCAGACGCAGTTCTTTGGCCAGGCGCCGGTTCAGCCCGGTTTTCTGGGTACTACAGGCGCTGACGAACAGGAAAAAGCCCAGCAGCTCGCCATACAAAAGGCTAAAGCCGAAAAAAAACAGAAGAAAACGAAGCCTTATGATTTCAGAAGGCCCGATAAATTCGTCAAAGAACAGTTAAGAACGATCAACAAGATACACGAAAACTTTTCGCGTACTGTAACCACGAGCCTTTCAACGATGCTCAGGACCATCGTCAACGTGCAGGTAATATCGGTCGATCAGATAACCTACGAGGAATACATCAGATCGGTTCCGAACCCTTCCGTAATATCCGTTTTTGACGTAGGCGGCGACCTGAAGGGAAACGCGATATTTGAAATAAATCCAAGTCTGGCGCTCTCCATGATAGACAGGCTTTTCGGCGGCATCGGGAAAACCCTTCCGAAATCACGGTCGCTTACGACCATTGAAGAAACTGTCATGAAAAAGATCATAGCTAGACTTTTGAACGATCTTACCGAGGCGTGGCAGCAGTTCGTGAGCATAGAGCCAAAGATAGAAATAATGGAAGCCAACCCGCAGTTCACTCAGATAGCCCCGCCTACGGCGATGGTACTTCTGATAACTTTCGAGGTGAGGATACACGATACTGAAGGCACATCTAATTTATGTTTTCCGCATATAGTTCTCGAACCGATACTTGAAAAACTTAACGTTCAGTTCCTTTATTCAGGGGTCGGAAAAAGCGATTCGGAAAGCACCGCGAGTAAACTCGAGGACTCGCTGAAAAAAGCCAAGATACCGCTCGTGGCTGAACTCGGACGGGCTGAAATAACGGTGAATGATTTCCTCAACCTTAATTTGAACGACGTTATAATGCTCAACAAGTCGACGAGCGATCTTCTGGAAGTCCATGCCGGAGGCAGAATAAAATTCAAAGGGTATCCGGGCCTTGTAGATAATAAACTCGCTGTAGCTATCGCACAGGTCATACGCGAAAACGAAGAAGGAGGTGGGGAATAGAATGGCTGACAATATTTTGACCCAGGACGAGATAGATCAACTTCTGGGCGTTCAGACTCAGTCGGTTGCAGGCGGCACTCCCCAACAGGACGCAGTAAATGTCATACTAAATTCCGGCGAAAATGAAACTTTTCAAAAATTCATCGAAGACTTATTCATAAGCGGCCATGATGCGATTACGAATATAACCAGCGCTAACACGAAAATAAAGTTAGCCGAAATAGCCGAAGTGAAAAAAGGCGGCGTGGCCTCTAAATATCAGGGCCAGAAGATGCACGCTTTTTATATGGATTTTGAAGGCGCGGTCAAGGGCCGAAGCGTTTTATATCTGCCTGAAACGGACGCTCTCGGTTTCGGGGAACTGCTTTTAGGAGGCGACGTATCGTCAGCCGACAAGGGTAACCGCGAACATTACGACAAGGCCATCGAAGAATTTCTGAAACGCCTTTGTGACGCTCATTTCAAAGGCAAATTAACCGATCTCGCCGGCGGCATGCCGTTTACGATAATTCCCGCCGTTTCGGGCATTTTTGAATTCGCTGACGGATACGATCCAGGCCTCGGCGCCGATCTCATTTATTCGAAAATAAATTACGAATTATCATATAACCAGGATAAGGACAGACTGAGCGTAGGATCATTCCTTCTCATGTCGATCAGCCTCGCCCAGGACCTCATTTCTCTCGTGGGACAGGTTATGTTAAGTTCGAAACAGCCCGATGTTCCCAAATTCGATCAGATGACGCCTACCGCGTCACAATCGCTTTTAATAACGAACCAGGATGAAATAGACGCGATTTTAAAACAGGCAGCTACACAGCCGGCCGAGCAGCCCAAGGTTCACGAGCCCGTTCAGCAGGCTCCGGCACAGCAGGGCGGCTTTCCGCCTCAGCAGCAGCAGTTCGGCCAGCAGGGCGGCTATCCACCACAGCAGCAGCAGTTCGGCCAGCAGGGCGGCTATCCACCACAGCAGCAGCAGTTCG
>CAZKCG010000075.1:0-24532 GCA_964551445.1 uncultured bacterium
CCTCGGCGATCGCGCGCAGCTGCGAGTTGGAGCCGAATACGAGATCGACGCGCGTGCCGGTCCATTTCAGCTCGCCGGTTTTACGGTCGCGCCCTTCGAACACATCCGCGTCGTCTGCCGTCGGCTTCCACGCGGTGCTCATGTCAAGCAGATTGACGAAGAAGTCATTCGTGAGTTTTTCCGGACGGCTGGTGAAAACGCCATGTTTGGATCCGCCGTAATTGGCGTTCAAAACGCGCATTCCACCTATAAGAACGGTCATCTCGGGCGCGGTCAGCGTCAAAAGCTGAGCGCGGTCGATCAAAAGCTCCTCCACCCTTACGGCGAACTTAGCCTTCTGGTAGTTGCGGAATCCGTCCGCGGCCGGCTCGAGAACGGCGAACGAACGAGCGTCGGTCTGTTCCGCTGATGCGTCCATACGACCGGGCGTGAAAGGAACCGCAAGTTCGAAGCCGGCGTCTTTAGCCGCCTTTTCGATCGCGGCGCAGCCGCCGAGGACAATAAGATCCGCGAGCGAGACCTTCTTTTTGCCCGCCTGTTCTTTATTAAACTTAGCCTGTATAGCCTCCAGAACCTGCAGAGCCTTTTTCAAACGCTCCGGCTGGTTTACCTCCCAGTCTATCTGCGGCGCGAGACGCACCCGGGCGCCATTGGCCCCGCCGCGCTTGTCCGAGCCGCGGAATGTGGAAGCCGAAGCCCACGCGGTCGAAACGAGTTCGGGTATTGAAAGGCCCGAACCGAGGATACCGCGCTTGAGTCCGGCGATATCGGCGGCGCCGATCAACTCGTGATCGACAGCCGGAATGGGGTCCTGCCAGATCAGTTCTTCGGCGGGCACTTCCGGTCCGAGATAACGCGAGCGCGGGCCCATGTCGCGGTGGGTCAGCTTGAACCACGCGCGGGCGAAGGCATCCGCGAATTCGTCCGGATTCGTCAGATAACGGCGCGCGATCTTTTCATAGGCGGGGTCGAATTTGAGCGAAAGATCGGCGGTGGTCATCATGGGACGGTGCTTGATCGAAGGATCGTGCGCGTCGACGATCATATCTTCGTCGGCCGTGTCTTTGGACAACCATATATAAGCTCCCGCGGGGCTTTTGAGAAGTTCCCATTCATATTTGAACAATACTCTGAGATATCCGACATCCCATTTCGTGGGATTGGGTTTCCATGCGCCCTCGATGCCGCTCGAAATGGTGTCGATGCCCTTGCCGCTCTTATAGGAGCTTTTCCAGCCAAGGCCCTGTTCCTCTATAGGGGCGCCTTCGGGCTCGGATCCGACCAGCTTGGGATTTCCGGCGCCGTGCGCCTTGCCGAAAGTGTGCCCGCCCGCGACGAGCGCGACGGTCTCTTCATCGTTCATGCTCATGCGCGCGAAGGTCTGGCGGACGTCGTGCGCGGATTCGGCGGGTATCGGCTGGCCGTTAGGGCCTTCGGGATTGACATAAATAAGACCCATCTGCACCGCGGCCAGGGGATTTTCGAGGTCGCGTTCGCTGCTGTAACGCTTGTCGCCGAGCCATGTGGTTTCGGTGCCCCAATAAACGTCTTCCTCGGGCTCCCAGATGTCAACGCGGCCGCCGCCGAAGCCGAAGGTCTTGAACCCCATCGATTCGAGGGCGCAATTACCTGCAAGTATCATGAGGTCGGCCCAGGAGATCTTCTTTCCGTATTTTTTCTTGAGAGGCCACAGAAGGCGGCGGGCCTTGTCGAGGTTGACGTTGTCGGGCCAGCTGTTGAGCGGAGCGAATCGCTGATTGCCGGTACCGCCGCCGCCGCGCCCGTCATTATTACGATAAGTGCCGGCGCTGTGCCACGCCATGCGGATCATGAGGCCGCCATAGTGCCCCCAGTCGGCGGGCCACCACTCCTTCGAATCGGTCATAAATTTATAAAGGTCTTTCTTCAGTTCGGCCAGGTCGAGTTTCTTGAACTCTTCGGCGTAGTTGAAATCCCCGTCCATGGGACTGGACGCGGGCGTGTGCTGATGAAGGATGCCAAGGTTCAGCTGGTTGGGCCACCAGTCGCGGTTCGAAGTTCCACGGCCGCCGGCCTTCGGTCCCATGGCTCCGGTCACGGGGCACTTGCATTCGTTTTTCGTTTCGCTCATTATTACCCTCCTTAATTATTAAATATCCAGACGCATTATGATCTGGCATTTATTTTTTGGTCTTTTTCTTATTACAATTTTCGCATATTCCAAAAAACTGTATCGTGTGCCCTGTTAATTCGTGTCCGCATAACTTTTGAGCTTTGACGGTAATATTCTTCTGGACGGGCATTTCAAAATCCGTTATTTTTCCGCATTTTTCACAGACAAAGTGATAATGGGCGGATGTTATGGCGTCATAATGTTCGGTATCATCGGCAAATTTTCGTTTAATTACGCGGCCTTCCTCTACAAGAATGCCAAGGTTTCTATACAGATTTCCGAGACTTACGGCCGGCATTTTTCTCTTTAATTTTTCATATATGCAAATAGCCGTAGGATGAGACTTGTCGGACAGTATTATTTCGTATATCTTCTCGCGCTGTGAGCTTTTTCTTCTGGTTTTCATTTCAACTTTCCTGTTAATAATAAGAATCATTATTAATAAAATCTTAACATAACGCAAACGGTTTGTCAACACTATTTGAACGCAGGAACATAAAAAATGAGAAACGCGGCTTGGAAACTTCGCTTAAAATCGTTAAAGCGGCGCCTTTTTTCAGACGCCGCCATGTATTTTTAATTTTATTCATTTTTAAAATGTTGAACCAACCGGAAACCGTTTGGGTTACGGCAACCTTTTGAAAGTGTTCTATAAGGTTATTAAAAATAACGCTAGAACCCATAATAATCCCTGAAACTAAAAGATCCTGATCAAAACCGATAAGATGATTCTAACATTATAAAAAAATAATGTCAATATTTCCAGAAGTATAATTTTTCTGAAGCGATTTTTTACCCTTGATCTTTTTAAACGCGGTCATATTTAACGGCAACAAAACTTCATGCCGGACGCCAATAAAAATATATATCCGACCCAATAAAAAAATCTTCCGGACTTTTAACGCCCCGGAAGATCTTTTCTTTAAAAGTATTATCGAACCGCTATTTAAGGATTACTTCGATTGTATTGTCACAAACGCCGTCGCCGTCGTTATCGACGAAGTTCCAGTTGATCTTTTGTCCGGCGCCATGATTTCCATTGCCGCCGTACCTTTTTTTCTGGCCGCCGCCGCTTACGCTGCATGAGCCGTCGCGTTTTCTAAGCTGCATCTTGAATTTTCCGGTCTGGTCGGTCGTGACCCCGATGGTTTCATCCGCTGTGGAGATCGTAACCGTTTCATTGGCAAGAGGCGTTTCCGAAGCTTCGGGTGCGAGAGGCGCGAAATAAACGCCTGAACTCGTAAGCGTGCCTTCCAATACCTCGGTCCCGCCCTGCGAACTGCCGGATTCGCCGCCGGTGCAGCCGGTAAATATAACTGCTGAAACTGCTATAGCGACTAAAATTTTCGTTGCTTTGAAAAAATTCATCATAACTTCCTCCTGATTTTTTAGATAATACTTCATTTTATTCAACACCGCCTCTTCAATAAAAATTTCGTTATGCCATCTTCAAAAGCAAGAGGCGTGCCAAAATCAAAACACTTGTCAAACAAGAGTTTTATATTTTAAAAATAAAAAACCGGACTTCTATCCTTGATTATCTATTGATAACCGGATGAAAGTCCGGGTTCTGAAAATATCATAATAAAACGAATATGTATTTATGAACGATAGCTTGAATCAAATCGAGGGTTACCGGTCTAGCATTCGATTTGCGCTTTTAAAATCATAAAATTACTTGATTTTTTTTATCCGATAGCTTAGAATATATTCTGAGTCAAGTATAATATTTATGTAATAAACTTTGGTCGTTGATAAATCAATTTACAAGCGAAGTGATGCGTTATGAACACACCGCCATTCAAAGAAAACCATGATTATTTCAAAATTATTTTTAATTCGATGAACGACGCTATCATTATCCTTGACGGCACGAGCTTCGATATTATCGACGCTAATGAAGCCGCATACCAGATGTATGGTTACGGCCGCGAAGAAATTCTTCATTTATGCATCGGTCAATTGAGTTCGAACGATAACACATACAACCCGTCCGAAGCCCGTTTACTTTTCGAAAAAACATTAAACGAAGGCCGTCAAAAATTTGAATGGCGCGCCAGGAAAAAAAACGGCGAATTATTCTGGGTCGAAATAAACACCCGTCCAATTATCTTATTCGATAAAGCTCATATTATCGCGAGCGTTCGTGATACGACTCCATGTAAAAAAATAATGGAAACCCTTGGCGAAAGCGAAAAACGCCTTAGAGCGCTTTTAAACGCCATGCCCGACATAGTCTGTTTTAAGGACGGCTCGGGGCGCTGGCTCGAAGCCAACGCTTTCGATCTGAAACTTTTCCAGCTTGAAGGAGTCGATTACCGCGGCAAAAAAGACTCCGAACTGGCTGAATTCAGCAAGTTTTATTATGACGCATTTATGACGTGTGAAGAAACGGATGAAAAAACCTGGCTCGAAGGCGCAGTCAGCCGAAATGACGAGATAATACCGACCCCCGATGGTTCCAGACAGGTATTCGACGTTATAAAGATCCCTTCTTTTTCGGAAACCGGCGAGCGGCAGGGTCTTCTGGTCGTCGGACGAAATATAACCGAACGCAAACTGGCGGAGGACGCGTTAAAAATATCTCTTAAAGAAAAAGAAACTCTTCTCCGCGAACTTTATCACAGAACGAAAAATAATATGCAGGTCATTTCTTCAATGCTCGCGCTTCAGGCGATCGGCAGCGGCAGCGAGAAGGTCAAAAGCGTTTTTAAAGACACGACCGATAAAATAAAAGCCATGTCCCTCGTTCATGATAAACTATATCAATCGAAGGATCTTTCGAGTATCAATCTTAAGGAATATATCAGCGAACTTATACAGCTATTCATTCAAATCCGCGAACATAAAAAAACCAGAATATCGGTAAATGAAAAAATCGATAATATAAACGTTCTTATAGATACCGCCATTCCATGCGGGTTGATAATAAGTGAATTAATATCCAATTCTTTACGGCATGCCTTTACAGAAAGCGAAGAAGGAACCATAAACATAAGCCTTTCAAAGAATTCCGAAGGCGTCCTGGAACTTGTTTTTTCCGACGACGGATGCGGTTTGGCCGAAGACTTCGATTTAAACGCGCCAAAAAATCACGGGCTTAAAACCATGATCTCACTTGTTGAATATCAGCTTCGCGGAAATATCGAATTTAAACACGAAGGCGGATTCGTATGCGTAATAAAATTTACCGATAATTTATATAAACCGAGGGTATGATATGAAAAAAAATATATCGGTATTGATCGTTGAAGACGAGTTATATTCCGCGATGTATTTAAAGGAGATCCTTTTACTGCATAATTTTATTATCTGTGATATGGTCGCAACTGGCGAAGAAGCCGTTACGGCCGCAAACGATAAAAAACCGGATATAATTCTCATGGATATCCGCCTTGCAGGTGAAATAAACGGAATAGAGGCCGCCGGACGGATATGTCAAAACAATAAGACCCCTGTCATATTTATCACGGGATACGCGGGCAAAGAAATTTTTGACGAGGCTCAGACTTTAAAACCTCTCGCTTTTTTAATAAAACCCGTGGATATTAGCGATCTGGTCTCAAAAATTAATTCGGCATTCACAGAATAAAAATCAACTATCACATTCTGATAAGAAAATATCTCGCGGCCCGCTTTATAATATTCAACTTTATTTAAATCTATCATCCGATCTTGTCTCATGAAGTTTTTTCGGTTTATTCATATACCAGCCCGTTTTAACATCGCCGTCCACGACATCGAATTCGGGGACATACGGCTTGATGTCTAAAAGAGGCGTTTCATCGAGTATATCGACGTTTTCCACCGTCAGTTCGCGCCCGTTCACGCCTTCCAGTTTTACTATTGAAATACCTATTGAACAGGGCCGCTTTGGCGAGCGCGTGGCGAATATGCCGTGCGTTTTATCGTCTAAAAACGGCTTAACCTCGAGCAAATGCCCGTTGCACCTGTGAAAATTATAAATAAGGTAAAGATGTGAAAACCCATCTATATCTTTCAATCCGTCCGCGAATTTTTCATCGATGACGATCCTTCCGCGGACGCCTTTCGCCGCCGCAGGCTGTATCGGCATATTTTCAATGGTTTTAAAAGGAGTATAAATAATCCCTATCGGTTCGAAATTTATCATAAGTCCCCCTCACAGTTATAGCGCCCGGTTAATATTTTTCCAAGATATTCTTAATAAAACTTTACGCTTTTAACATCATGTTCCGCGATTTCGTGTTTTGGCAGCATTGATTCCTTAAATTCCTGTTAAATTCAGATAAGCATTCGCACAAAATTATAAAGCAAGTATCATTCCAAGATTTAAAAATCCCCTTTTATAAGGATTTGCAAGAAGGCCACAATGATAAATAATAAAATTACTGAATTCAAAACATCAAAAAGCTTAATAATGAGGAGTATACAGCAATGCACCCGAAATTTAATTGCAATATTGCAATTTTAACAATAATATCGCTGATGGAAAAATATACCTGTCGCCTTAAGCGGAAGGCCGAAACGCCGGCCAAAAATTCAAAGAAATTAACTTAACGAGATCTTTTCGCCGCCCCGAAAAGCCGGTGAAATTGTATGAAATGATAAAACGATTTTTAAAACCGCTGAATTATAAAACCTCGAACCGAACAAATAAAAAGCCTGTCGATAAGTAAAGCCGGAACAAAAGAAACTCACTGGCATTAAACTTGCTTTACTTTAATATCGAGTCCAGATACAACATTGAAATACGGCCAAAACGGCTGAATAATTATCGAAAAGGGTTGATCTATTATGAGTAAAGATATCAGAATCGCCGTCCCATCCATGGAAAAAGGCGGCCTCGAAGCCGAACGCTCCGGCCATTTCGGACGCTGCGACTGTTTCACCGTCCTTATATACGACAAAGATAAAAAATTCAAAGGCGTAGAAATGATCGAAAACCCGCCGCATGTAGAAGGCGGATGCCTCGCGCCGGTAAATATTCTCGCGTCTAAAAAAGTAAACGCCATAGTCGTCGTGGGAATAGGCGGAAGGCCGCTCGCGGGATTTCAGAGCGCCGGAATAGAGGTCCTGGTTTCCGACGGCAGCCGCGTTAAAGACGTTAAAGAAAACTATGAGAACGGAAAAGTTTCCGCGATCTCGGCCGGCCACGTATGCGGCGGGCACCATTAAAATAAACAGCGCTCATTCCCGGCTTAGTCTATTTATGCTATAATATGCGTATATCCGAATATTATCTCAAATGCAGGCGCATCGGGGGTATTGTTCGGATATGCTATTTTTTATTCAGAGCTTGCCGTAATAATTTCACTATTTCCGCCTGTTTTTCTTCTTCGGTGATTTGAAGCGCAGTCAGGCCTTTATTGTTTTTCAAGTTTTTCGAATAATAGCCGTTATCCGCTCAATACCTAATTTTACATGGTTTTGAAGGTAGCCGGCGATCGTTTCGTGGCCGGTTAAATCGAGCCCGGCTCCTGAATTTTTAATAATATTTTCAAGTTTAAACCCTATGCCGCGGCAGACGATGAGATCCACGCCTTCAAACAAAGTTTTTTTTTCGCACCAGAGCGTACCGCCGGAAACTTCGATGTGTCCGCCGCGAAACCTTTTGCAGAAGCCTTTTCCAGATGAAGAATCGGAAGGCTTATCAGTGCGGGTCGCCGGGACTTCAGGCATGTCGCATAACGCTGTTTTTTTAACGCCGGAAATCTTCCCGGCATCGTCGATCGCTGCCACCAGAAAGTAGCGGCTTTTGCCGGGATGAAAAGAAATTGTATCGAGGTCGTCGGAAAAAAAACCTATATTCATAGCATGTTATTTTAAAGCAAAATTTGTGCCGTGTTTTTTCATCGCGGTGCCGGCCGCTGAATTTTTCAAATTTAGTCCTGACAGCCATTATGTAGCGATCAAGACGATCTTAAGCCGTGAGTTTAATATTTGCGGCACTGTTTTCAGCATCTTTAATATAACACAAATATAAGCTGATTGCAATATTGCAATACCGAACTTATTTATCAACGGCACAATAACAGAAATTATTCCTGCCGCATATTGATAAAAATGAATAAATGTTGTATCATTCACTGACAAACATAACTGATCGGGTGATACATAAATGAGAAAAAATGATAATAATAATATGGATACGCTCTTTACCGTCGAGGAAACCGCCGACCGGCTTCAGATGAACGCCGAGGTCCTGCGCCGGAAACTTCGTTCAGGCATTATATTCGGGATAAAACTCACGCCGAAGATGTGGAAGATCCCCGAATCGAGCGTGATCGATTACATCAACCACGCCGACAATCTTTCAAAACATTCCCGTGTGGCCGAAACCAAAAGTTCCGAAAACTGCAGCCGCTTTCCAAGATGGATCGAATACAGCGGCCTGCCGGGTTATTTAAGCCAGAAATACGGTATCGCCACATGGCTTGTAATGAAAAAAATAATCGAGCTCGACTGCCTTGAAAACGAAACCGCGGGCGTCTTCTTCGAATTCAAGATAGACGAACTGCACGAAATAACGGGCCTTACGAGGCAAACGCTTCACAAGGTCCTTCTTATTCTGAAAAAAGAAAAGTATATAGATTATCTGACGATAAAAGGGAAAAATTCCGTCACGAAGTTTAAGATACTCACGCCGCTACGCACTCCAAAAACGATCAAAGAAATACCGGCCGAACACGGAGGCGTGAAGGGCCGGCTTAAAACCGAGGTCATCGGAACCTGTATCACAAGGTTTTTTTAACGCGCGTTACAATAATATCGCGCATATCGTTCTATTTCATTCGCGAGGTCCATTCTCCGGAAAGTTTGTATTCAATAGGCTCTACGGTTTTTTCAGCGCCTATGTATTTGAATGCTTCTTCTTTGGTTTCAAAATAATTATACTTTTTAAACACGGCCATGCCTTCCGGCGATCTCATGTAATCGATAAATCGTTGCGCTCCCGCGGGGTCGGCGGAACATTTAGTAACGGCCGCTGAAAGATATCCGGCGCGCGCGATGTTTTCAACGGAGATCTTCACGCTTTCTATTTTATCCGGCGAATTATTCGGCGTCGTATGCCAGCCTATCCCGGCATCCGCGTTATTCAGCGCTATAAAATTCGCCATTTTCTCGACATTTTCAGCATAAGTGACAAGGTTGCTTCGGAACGCTTTAATTTCGTCAGTGCCAAGTGACTTTTCAAGCAGCTCTACCGAAAGAAGCCCGATAGCTGCCGATTCAGGATTTGCGAGGATGACCTTCAATCCCGGCTTGCAAAGATCTTTTATAGAAGTTATTTTGCGAGGGTTCCCTTTTCTCACGATAATTGAAGGAACTATATACACGATCCTCGTCTCGGTAGTTTCTAAAATGACGCCTTTATTTTTAGCCTTGACCATAAAATCGCTCGAAGCCGGGAAAAACACGTCGCCTTTTTTCGCCATTTCTATCTGAGACAGCATCATCCCGGACGCGCCGAAATTAGGGTTCACCTTGATCTTAGTCTTTTCTTCAAAATTTTTAACAAGTTCCTCGACCGGTATTTTAGAAGCAACGGCGGCAAAAAGAAGTAATTCCCGCTCCGCCGCGAGGCAAAAACCAGTCGGTGAAATCAAAATAAAAACTATTAGAACGATCGTTAATAAAGTTTTTTTCATATCCCCTCCATTTAATTTTAAAATCCAAAAGCGCGTTTCGGTTTTATTACCATTTTTTCAGTATTTGCAAGTAGGTCCATGCCGGATCTTTGGCCGTGGTATTTGCCGGATTCGTGCGCTTTATGAAGTCGCCTGCGTAAAATTTTGATGTTCCCGCTTCGATCGTGAAATTGTTTTTAAGTTTTTTCGTTAAAACAAGATCTACCTCGCGGCCAAGGTCCGTTCCCGCCGCGCCGGTGACGTCACGCCTGGCCGTTATAGCCTTTTGACTCGAATCATACCAGGAATCTTTTGACGAGTCGAGCTCAAACTTATGGAAATTAAGTTTCACTTCTACGCCTTTACAAACCGTGAAAATATTCCTTAAACATAATTCGCGCATATTCTGCCACGAAACATAGTCCATATATCCGTATTTCTGATGGTTCATCGGATATAAATTATCGAATGTCTTATGTTCGCCGTCGGCCGGGTCGTCGTCGCCCGCGGCCTGATTGTATTCAAGAATAATCGAATGTTTCATCTTCGAAAGCGTGTTATATCTTACCTCCTGATGAAACGCGTAAGCCGCGTGACTGTCAGGGCCCCAGCTCCCGGTTTGAAAAGCCGCTTCGGAATTACTTTCCCAGCGTTTATTATATTTTTTTGTATAATTAAAACCGTATGTATTTATATCCCTGTTCGTTTTTGTTTTAACGATCTCGCCGGCCGTGGTATTTCTGTCGACCTTCTTTACCAGATATATTTCAAGGCCTTTTATGGCGTCGCTTAAATAATAAAGTCCGCGGACCTGAACTGGCGGATTCACTTCGGCTCTTTTCAATTCCAGATCGAAAATATCGAAAGTCCCGCTTTTTGTTTTATAGCTGAATTTGGCGCCGTCCCAGGCGCGCCCGGCGGTCCAGTTCCCTTTTCCAAAAACGCGTTCATTGCCGTAAAAAAATTCCTGCCTGCCGAGGGTCAGTTTCAGCTCATCGCATCCGAAGAATTTATCGAACGCGAAATTCGCGTTGTAAACGTCAAAATCCGTTCGCGATGTGGCCGGATCGCTCACGGGGTCGCGTGAAAAGAACCTGTAATCCTGCCATGTAATATTCATCTTAAAGTCGGGATTGAGCGATTCTTCGACGGAGTAACGGAAACGGTTGACCCCGTAATTTGATTTGCCCGCCTTTTTCGCATCAAAAAACGGATATGTCCGATTTTCAAATCTCAGGCGTTCCTCTATTGCGACCTTCGCGATTTTTTTGAATGGTTTTGGCGGTTTTGACCCGCCAACTTCCACGGATGTCGTCGAATCAGGCTGCAGACCTTTAATTTTGCCGCCGTCAAATTTATCGCTTTCCGCGGCCAACAGGTTAAAACAAACGATTAAATTTAAAATTACCATTAAAATTACTGCCCGGAAAGTGTTTTTCATATTTCCTCCATTAAATTATCCGGATTTTCGCGAAATTAAAAAACATTGCCTTTTCAGAATATTACAGAATATTTCATTGTTTTTTGAGTCCGCATTCGAAAGATCTGAACCGGGTCTTAAATTATCCGGCGTCTTTTTTCGGCAACGGTTATACCGCACTGCATTGCTTTTAAAACCCTCTAAAAACGGGTCACCAACGATAAGTACTCAACTATTTACTACCACTATATACTACTATTTTATCAGATCGGCGCCGGCTTGTCAAGGATAAAAAAACAGGCGAACTTTATCGGCCGCCTGAAATGGATATAGAATATGTTCTTTATATATCGGAATATTGAAAAGCGATCAACAAGTGAGACCAGCCGCATCGCGTCTGATTTCGTGTATTTTTCGAGATACCCGATCATTTCGCGGACGGTTATATAGCGCTTTTTCCTCATAGCATGTTATGTTTTTTCATCTTGCGCCAGAGCGTCGCTTTGTCGATCTTAAGATGAGTGGAAATTTTTCCCCTGTCGCCATGATATTTTTCCATCGCCGTCTCGATGATCTTTTTCTCGATATGATCCAGCTGCTTTTGAAGCGGACCGCAATAACGGCCGGGATCTTTTTCGCCATTTTGCGTTTCTCTTCTTTTAGCGGCAGGGCGATATTCTTCGGGTAAAAGAGCCGCCGTAAGCTTTGAAATTTTACAGAAAACAAAAGCGCTCTCGATCATATTTTGAAGCTCCCTCACGTTTCCCGGGAAATCATATAACGCGAAAAGTTCCATAAGATCGTCCGCGAAACCGGTTATGTTCTTCGAATATTTAACATTCAAGCGTTCCCTGAAGCTTTCGGCGAGCGCCATTACATCCTCGCGCCTGTCTTTCAGAGGCGGTATCTTGATACTCACCACTCTCAGCCTGTAATAGAGATCTTCGCGGAATTTTTGAGCGCGGCACATCTTCGCTACGTCGCTATTGGTCGCGGCAATGATGCGCACGTCCGCGTTAAGGGTTTTTGACGAGCCGAGAGGCTCATAAGTTTTGGATTCGATGACATGTAAGAGCTTGACCTGAAGATTCACGGGCATTTCAGCGATCTCGTCGAGAAATACGCTTCCGCCCTCGGCTGTTGCGAAGCGGCCTTTTCTATCTGAAACCGCCCCGGTAAAAGCACCTTTCGAATAACCGAAAAGTTCCGATTCAAGAAGCTGATCGGGAAGCGCGCCGCAATTGACGCTTACGAAAGGCTTGTTTTTTCTGGCTGAAATATTGTGAATAGCTTTTGCTATAAGGGTTTTTCCGGTCCCTGAAGGGCCTTCTATCAGAACGTTGCAATCGCTTTCAGCGATGTCCGGAAGTATATCAAAAAGAGTCAACATAAATGGGCTTTTACCAACGATGTCGAAATGAGAATATTTTCCGGACAGTTCTTTCTTTAAACTCTCTATCTCGGAAACGTTTTTAAATATTTCTATGCCGCCGGATATTTTTTTGTCCGCGTCAAACAAGGGCCCCGCGGTAATTTTGACCGGAACGCTGACGCCTTTTGAATTCTTGATCGTGACGCTTATATCGGACAGGCGGCGGCCTTCACTCATGGCCTGTTTCAAAGGACACGCCGCGGCGCAAAGTTCGGTGTTAAAAACTTTTGAGCAAAACTTTCCTATCGCGCTGCGGGCTTTTACGCCGGTTATTATCTCGGCCTGCCTGTTAAAGGAAGTTATCTTGAAATCGGTTCCGACGGTAAATACGCCGTCCTCGAGATAATCCAAAGCCTGGTTTATATTCACGGCATTATTTTTCATATTTCTAATATAACATAAATATCATCGAATTGCAATATTGCAATCAGGAGCTCGAATTTAAAACTGCCTCTTCAGGAGCAAAATAAAGGGTCAGAGATCATATTTTTTGATCTTATTTCTAACGCTTTTTTCGTCTATATCAAAAAATCTAGCCAGCTCCGCTTTTTTGCCGTTCATTTTTTTATCGGCCCAGGCCACCGCTATTTTTTCAAGGCCGTCCACGAAATCGATAAGATTGACCTTTTTACCTTCAGAATAAGCTTTTTCAAGTTCAAGACATATCGCCGAATCAACGGGCATACCGTCACCGCTTTTCAAACCATCAGGTGAAAAGTTATCCGCAATAGATACGACGCTCTCCGGAATATTCCTCATATAGATGGTGGTTTCAGCTTCATTCATCAGAACCATAGTGTTCTCGACTATATTTTGAAGTTCCCTTATATTTCCGGGCCACGAATATTTCACGAGCCGGTCCAGCGCGTCGCTTGATATATCGGATATTTTGCGATTCAGCGATGCGTTATATTTTTTTATAAAATATTTTAAAAGAAGGGAAATATCCTCTTTTCTTTCGCGCAGCGCCGGAAGGTTAAGCGATATCGTGTTTACGCGGTAATATAGATCCTCACGGAACTGCCTTTCGCCAATAGCCTTTTTCAGGTCGCGGTTTGTGGCGAATAAAAGCCTTGCGTCTATCTTTCGGGAAATGTTCGATCCTACGGGTTCTATCTCGCGCTCCTGGATCACCCTTAAAAGTTTCGCCTGAAGATTCATAGGAAGTTCGCCTATCTCGTCTAAAAAAAGCGTTCCGCCGTTAGCCGCTTCGAATTTCCCGATCTTATCGGCGTAAGCCCCGGTAAAGGAGCCTTTCATATGGCCAAAAAATTCGCTTTCCAAAAGATCGGCCGGAATAGCCGAACAGTTCACCTTGATAAAAGGCTTATCCTTTCGTTCGCTGTTATAATGAATGAGGTTGGCAAAAAGCTCCTTTCCGGTTCCGCTTTCACCGTATATCAAAACGTTGGAATCGGTCGGCGCTACTTTTATGGCCTTTTTTATTTCAGCCGAAATGCGGCCGCTCGTCCCGCAAATATTTTCGGCGCTGTAGCGGGTAGCTGCGTCGCGCCGAAGCTTCGCCACTTCCTCGACAAGTATCTTATTTTGAAGCAGCCTGAAAATTATTCTCTCGAGTTCGTCCGGTTCCACCGGCTTCGTCAAAAAATCGCCCGCTCCGCCTTTCAGGCATTTGACGGCCGTTTCAACGTCGCCGAAAGCGGTCATTACGACGAATATGATATCGGGATTTATAGCTTTTACGCCTGATATAACTTCAAAACCGTCGCCGTCAGGAAGCTTGAAATCGGTGAGAACAAGGTCTATCCTTGCGTTTGCAACCGCCCGCAAAGCGTCCTCGACGGACCCGGCGACAACCGTATCAAAACCTTTACGGTTTAAAACTCTCGAGATCAAAAGCGCCTGATTTTTTTCGTCTTCCACGATCAAAATATTGTATTTCATATACACCTCTCACCGAAGCGGCAGCGTTATTTTAAAACATGTCCCGTTATTTTCACTTGTAGCGCTTATGTTTCCGCCATGAGCCTCTATGAATTTCTTCGTAAGCGCAAGACCTATTCCAGACCCTTCAACCTTGGTAGAAAAATAAAAATCAAATATTTTGATCATATTGGCCGGTTTTATCCCTTCGCCGTCGTCTTCGACGAATATATCGACGAAAGCCCCCTTCACCTCGTAATAAAAGCGGACCATTCCGCCGGGCCGCAGGGCTTCAATGGCGTTTTTAAAAACATTTAAAAGGCTCTGATAAATAAGATCATGATCGATTTCCAGTTCGAGCTCGGGACATTTCAAATCGATGACGGCTTTTTTTTCGGCCGCGAGGGGCGCGAGAACCGATGATACCATGTAAACAAGTTCTTTCAAAGATTCTTTCTGGCGCTTTACTTTGATATCTTTGGAATAATCCATGAATCTTTTTACAAGATCGTCAAGCCGGCGCACTTCTGATTTAATTATCCCGAGATATTCTGAAAATTCCTCATTATTATCGCATGCCGAGCACTTATGGTCCCGCGATATCAGATCGACGGAAAGATACATCGCGTTCAGCGGATTTCTTATTTCATGCGCGAGGCCGCGGGACATGCGTTGAACGGCGGTATATTTTTCGTTTTCCGAACGGGCCTCCAGCGCGTGACGATACGAAGTAAAAATAAAAAAAACAGCGATACCCGCGATCGCCATTAATATGGATAACACTATTAATTTTTTAGAATATATGAAACTATAAAAATTTGTTTCATAGCCGCGCTTGATCTCTATTTTAGCGTAAACCTCGCCCGAGCCGGACGCATTTATGTTTCTTATAAAAACATAAGAATCTATATCGTTATCATAATAAGAGTCGTTATCCAAAATAATTTTTTTAAAAAATGCCGGCAATTCCGCTGTATCTAAAACCGTACAGGCATATTCATGTTTTTCATATCTTCCGGGAACCGGATTTTTTTTCAGCTCTTCGACCGCCGGGGAAACGATGTTGTCTATAATATATCTTTGTCCAGGCTTTGAACGCTGCTGAGGTTCCGAACCCATAAAAAGAACGACGAAAAACATCAGCGCGAAAACAAGAATTATAAAAATTTTCTGCTTTTTAAAGTCCATTTCCCCTGCCTTTTCTAAAACTCACAGACCTTCCGGAATTATTACTCCGAAAGATCCATGAATTGAAAAATTTGCCGTTTATCTGATCGCCATGTCACATAACTTTATTTATATTAACGGCGGCCGCCCCTGTTCCCCTTGCCTTTACCCTGGCCTGAAGAGCCCGTTGCCGCGCCGGGCGTCGCCGAACTATTTCCGCACGAACCGTCGCGCAGGCCCGAACCATTACCGCCCTGGCCTTTTCCACCGTTATTTTTAGCGCCCTGTCCGCTTCCGGGAGTGCAATTACCGGCGGCCTGATTTAATTTCTGATATTCATCGCGGGCCGATATGTATTTAGCATAAGCGGCATCGATAACGCTTTTTTCAGCGCCGCTTCGGGCGACCGTCTGATATTCGGTTCTCGCTGCGATGAACTTATCGTTAGCCGCCTTGACCTGATCCGCCGTAACCGTTGTCGTCGCCGTATTTTCAACGCTGACCTGAGCCTGAACGAAACCCGCGAATAAAACTACCATAAAAACTACCAGGATGGATAAACTTACTTTAAATTTCATGATGGACCACCTCTTTTTTAAATTTTGTTATGCCATTTTCAAAAGCAAGAGGCGTGCCAACAGCGAAACACTTGAAAACAGAGAAGTTTTCATTTAGAGTATTTAAAAACCGGACATTCGTCCTGAAACTGAAAACAATTTCCGGGATGAATATCCGGTTTTTCGTATCGTATTATTCAGCTTTTTTTTCAGCGGTCCGAGCCTCGGCCATATAATAGAGCACCGGCACGGTAAAACGCGAAAGCAGCGTCGAAGCTATCTCGCCGGCCATTAATGATATAGCCAGGCCCTGAAATATAGGATCGAAGAGTATCACGAACGAACCTACGACGACCGCGGACGCGGTTAAAAGCATCGGGCGGAACCTTATCGCGCCGGCCTCGATGACCGCTTCGTCAAGACTTAATCCTTCGGACACTTTCAGGTTTATGAAATCAACCAGGATTATGGAATTTCGAACTATTATTCCGGCTCCGGCGATGAAACCGATCATGGATGTGGCCGTAAAGAACGCCCCCATCGCCCAGTGCGCGGGAAGTATCCCGACAAGAGTAAGAGGTATCGGAGCCATTATCACGAGCGGCGTTTTAAACGACTGGAACCACCCGACGACGAGGATATATATCATTATCATCGCTATCACGAAGGACATTCCGAGGTCGCGGAAAACTTCTACCGTTATGTGCCATTCGCCGTCCCATTTCAAAAAGTAGCCGAGCGAAGTGTCTTCCGGAGTTTTCGTCGTGAATGTATATTGGTTGATCGGGCCGCTCGGCGTATCGTAGGTTTTAAGAGTATTCAAAAGTTTTAATATAGGATACACCGGACTTTCTTCGGACCCGGCGACGTCAGCGACGACATATGTCACGGGCTTGAGATTCTTATGATAAATGCTCTGGCTGTCGGTCGTCTTTTCGATCTTCATGAGTTCATCCAGAGGCGTAGCGCGGCCCGTCTGCCGTGAAAAAGCGTGCACGTTCAATATCGAATTAATCGACGAGCGCTGCTTTTCGGGCGGCGTAACGTTTATAAAAACATCCTCGATCTCGTCGTTTGAATGCATGAGCGAGAATTTCTGGCCGCTCATCGCGAGTTTCGCGGAGCCCAGAACTTCGCTTACCGAAAGGCCGTTCAGCGATGCCTTTTCCTGATCGATATTAAATATATATCGCTCGCTCGTATCCTCGATATATGTATCTACATCCACTACACCTTCGGTTTCAGCGAATTTTTTCGCGATATCGCGCGTTATCTGTTTAACTTTTTCATAATCGGGGCCGTATATCTCGGCTACGAGAGTTTGCAGGACCGGCGGACCGGGCGGTACTTCGGCAACTTTCACGTTGGCGTTGAATTTTTTAGCTATCTTCTGTATCTCGGGCCGGGCGGCGGATGCTATCTGATGCGAACTTCTGGTCCGGGCGTGCTTCGCGCTGAGATTGACCTGGATATCGCTCATGTTGGCGTCGGATCTCATAAAATAGTGACGCACGAGGCCGTTGAAATTATAAGGCGCCGAGGTCCCCGCGTGCATCGTGAGATTTTCGACCTCCGGGATGGTTGCGACGAATTTCGCTATCTCCTGGGTCGCGGCCGAGGTCTGTTCGAGAGTGGTGCCTTCCGGCATATCCACTATGATCTGAAATTCAGACTTATTGTCGAACGGAAGCATCTTTACCTTCACGAAACCGACGGCGACAAGCACCATCGAAAGCAAAAGCAGAAAGGTCACGCTTGCAAGGAATATGTACCTGTGTTTTTTATCATGGAGCATCGGCCCCATTATCTTTCTGTATAGCCTTGTCAGAGGGTCGTCCGGGCGCTCGTCATGACCGCCGGCGCCGTGCCCGCCTTCTTTAAAATTCAATATTTTCATAGCCGCCCACGGGGTCACCATGAAGGCGACCAGAAGAGAAAACACCATGGCGGATGACGCTCCGACCGGTATCGGCCTCATATAAGGCCCCATAAGCCCTGAAACGAAAGCCATCGGAAGTATAGCCACGATCACCGCTATGGTAGCTAAAACCGTCGGATTTCCGACCTCGGCCACCGATTCTATGGCGACCTTGTACTTATTGCGCCCCTTGTTATGGGCCATCGCGAAATGCCTCACCATGTTCTCGACCACGACGATGGCGTCATCGACGAGAATACCTATTGAAAAGATGAGCGCGAAAAGAGTTATGCGGTTTAGCGTATAGCCGTAAAGATAAAACGTCAGAAGCGTCAGCGCGAGCGTCACTGGTATCGCTATGGCGACTATTACCGAAGCCCTGAACCCGAGGAACATCCATATCAAAAAAGCTACCGATACCGTCGCGAGCGCCATGTGGTATAAAAGTTCGTCGGATTTTTCCTTGGCTGTCTCGCCGTAGTTTCTGGTAACCGTCAACTCTATCTCTTTCGGAAGATACTTCGACTTTATCTTATTGATCTTATCCAATACCTCGTTGGCTATAACGATGGCGTTGGTGCCTTTGCGCTTGGAAAGCGCGAGCGTCACGGCGTTCTCGAATTCCCCGACGGCCGAATCAGGCTTTTTGCCGGCTGACGGGCCTTCCTTGAATAAAACGTAATTATCGGGCTGCGAAGCGTCGTCCGTGATCTTCGCCAGTTCTTCCAGATATACCGCGCGTTTTTCGACGGATCTCACGACTAGTTTTTTTATCTCGGCGATCGATTTAAAAAATTGACCGACGGTAACCTTATATTCGACATTTTGATTTCTGAAACTATCGCCCATCGTCCTCTGGTTGGAATCCGATATGACGCCGATTATCTCCATCGGCGATATCTTGTAAGCCGCGAGCTTATTGGGGTCGAATTCGATCCTTATCTCGCGCTTCGTGCCTCCGATGATATTTACTTCCGAAACGTCGTTCACGGATTTTACCTCGTCCATTATCTGAGCGGCGACGCGCCTGAGCTGATAGTGGTCATATTTTACGCTGTGAAGCGTCAGCGCGAGTATCGGAACGTCGTCTATCGATCGGTTCTTGACGAACGGACCCATAACGTTAGGCGGAATACGGTCCTTGTGGTGCTCGAGCTTCTCCATGACCTTGACTATGCTTTTCTCCGCGTCCTCCCCGACCTTGAACCGGATTATAGACATAGCCTTTTCATTCTGCGCGGTCGAATAGATATATTCGACGCCCGGTATCTCCCACAAAAGTTTTTCCATGGGGTTGACCACGCGTTTTTCTATCTCGCCGCTCGCGGCGCCCGGCATCATTACGAAAACGTCTATCATAGGTACGGATATCTGCGGCTCTTCCTCGCGGGGCGTCATTATAACCGCGAACAGGCCCAGAAGCAGAGACAGCAAAATTAAAAGCGGAGTAAGCTTCGAATTTATGAAACCTCCGGCCAGAGAGCCCGCGAACCCGCTATGGATCTCTTTAGCTTCCGGATCATGAGCTATAGCGTCTAACTTTATATCGTCTTTCGCTTCCGGAGCATGCCCGACCGCGTCCGGGTTTGTATCTTTCTTTATTTTCTTCGACATATAAATCACTTCCTCGATCTTTTTCGAATAACGGAGCTTTTCGCGTTCTTACTTTTTAACTATGACCTCGCCCGGATCCAGGCCTGAAAGAACTTCCGTCATATTCTCGTAAACGGCGCCCGGCCTTATAAATTTGAAGCCGCCGTCAGGCGAAAAGACCAGATAAAGCTGGCCGCGCTTAACTATGAAATCGCTTGGAATATAAATAGTTTTAACCGTTTCCTTGAAGATGAGGCCGCGCGCGTACATTCCGCTCTTCAAACGCGAGTCGTATTTAAGCGCTATCTTGACCGTGAAAGTGTGCGTCATTATATCTCCCGTCGGGGCTATTTCCGCCACGTCGCCCAAAAAGACCTGATCCTCTATGACGTCGACGATGACCTTGACCTGATCGCCTATTTTAACCCTGTTTATTATCTGTTCCGGGACGATAGCCTGAAACTGCATATTTTTATAATCTTCTATCGTCATAAGCGGCATACCGGGAGACGCAAGCGCCCCCACCTCGGCAAGCCTCGAAGTTACCCGCCCGTCGGTCGGGGCCGTCATGCGCGCGTATTTTTTCATGGTATTCACTTTTTCAATGTTGGCCATGATCTGTTTTTGTTTCGCGGCGATCTGGGCTTTTTTGGAATTTATGACCTCGAACTGCGCGATAGCCTCGTTTAATTTAGAGGAAGCCATTTTATATTCCGCTTCAGCCTTATCGAAGTCCTGGACCGAAATGGATTTTGATTCGTTTAATTTTTTGAAGCGTTCATATGTGACCGACGCCAGATTGCGGTTCGCCTCGGCCGAACTCCTTCCAGCGGACGCTAATGTCAGATTTTTTTCGAGCTCGACCTTGTTGCTCTCTATCTCGGCCAGAGAGGCGTCTAACGCCGCGAGATCGGCCTGGATATCCGTTTCGTCTATCGTTACTACGACTTCCGACGAAGTTACCTCGTCTCCCTCTCTTTTATTAACGCCGGTTATAGTGCCCATTATCTTGGACGCGAGCGTGGTGACGGTCCTTGGAACCAGGTTTCCAACGGCTTCGAAATGGACCGGCGTCTGTTCGTATTTAACGGTATAGGTATTAGCGGCGTTTGCCGCAGCTTCGGCGCCTTTGGCGGCCGGGCTTTTTAAAAATGCGGTATAACTAAAATTTAACATAGCCCCCGCAAATAATGCCAATGAAATGGAAAATAATGATTTTAAAAATTTTTGATCTCTTTTCATAAGATCCCCTCCAAAATATTTTATTCGTTTTTTTATATCGCAATTAACATACCAAATCTTTAAATCAACCAAAACCCCATTTTAAAAGGTGGTTTTCGTCGTTTCATCCGCGCCGCCGCGCAAAATTTGCTATGAATTTTTTGCGCGGTTTTTCAATACAACCATGAACCTGTTATCTAAAACACCAGTCCCTGAGCCATTTACAGTTAAATTCCGTTTTGGCACGCAAATTGTTATTAATAAAGACAAGCCGGTTTTATCCGCCGGGTTCTAAATATGAAAAGATTGCAGGTTAACTAAAAATTTAATTGTTTTGCTTCTGATATGAATTTGACCAATAATTTAATAAATATATACTACAACCACAAAAAAATCAATGAAAAATATCCCCAAAATTAATATAAGGAGTGAGTTTTATGGAAAACAAACAGAACAATATCGCTCAGGTAGGAGACCGGGAATTCAAAAAAGAGGTCATCGAAGCCAGTATCCCCGTTTTCGTCGATTTTTACGCCACATGGTGCGGACCGTGCAAATATTTCGCGAATGTTTTAACGGAGGTCGCGCCGGCTTATTCCGGCAAAGTTAAATTCGTGAAGGTAAACGTCGATGAAAGCCCTGAAATAGCTTCAAAAATGGGTATTTTTTCGGTTCCCACGCTCATGTTCTTTAAAGATGGAAAAGTGTCCAAATCTATGGCTGGAGCGCTTCCTAAAGACGCTTTCATAAAAGAGATAGAAGCTTTTATATCGTAGGAATGATGTCCGGTCTCATCGAGTGTTCTTTTACGAAACACGCTCGTTAGCCAGGACGTAGGATTTGACCCGAAACCTTTTTCAACCGTTGTATTAATTTGTTTTTTTTAGTATAATGTAATAAAAAATTACCGTTTTAAAGGCATAGTGAATATTATGATAAAAAAGATCAAAAAAACTTTAATCTTGACTTGTTTTATCCTCTTTTTTGTGGTAATATTAAACCATGTAAAAGTAATCTATAATGGAGGTATTCAAATGCAGACATGCAAAGCCAATTGTGAATGCGGCGCTGAAACCAAACGCACCGTTAATTTCAAAGGAAATCCCCTCACACTCATCGGAAACGAAGTTAAACCAGGACAGAAAGCTCCGGACTTCGAAGTATTGACCAACGGCCTCGCGCCCGTCAAACTTTCAAACTACGCCGGAAAAATAAAGGTCATATCGGTCGTCCCATCCCTCGACACGCCCGTTTGTGACGCCCAGACCAGAAGATTCAACGAAGAAGCCGTAAAATTCAACAAAGACGTAGTGGTCCTCACCATATCCATGGACCTTCCTTTCGCCCAGGCCCGCTGGTGCGGAGCCGCCGGCATCAAGAACGTCGAAACGCTTTCCGACCACAAAATGGGAAATTTCGGCATGGCTTACGGCGTTTTCATAGCCGAATTAAGGCTTCTCTCGCGTTCGATCTTCATAATCGACAAAGACGACAAGGTCGTTTACGCCGAATATGTTCCCGAAGTGACCGAACACCCCAAATACGAAGCGGTTCTCGAAGCCCTGAAAAAAATAAAATAACAGATCAAAAGAATATTACTGTTATCTGATATACAAAAGACCGTCGATGCGTTCGGCGGTCTTTTTTGGTTGGATCAAACGACATTTACTGTTTCCAAAACGCCCGCATCCCTTGTATATCGCTTCGGACCGTTTTAGCGGCCGCAATAAAATATTTAAGAAAAGTTAAACCGGAAGCGTGAAATAGAAAGTGGAGCCTTTATTCACTTCACTTTCAACCCAGATCTTCCCTTTGTGCTCCTCGACTATCCTCTTGGCGATAGCCAGTCCCAATCCGGAATTCGACTCTCCGTCAGTGCTTCTTACGCTTATTTTAGAAAAAGGTTTAAAAAGTTTCATCATTTCATTCAACGGTATTCCCAGGCCGTTATCTTTAACCGAAATTTCAATATTGTCCCCGGACCTTAACGCTTTTACCTCGATGCCGCTTCCGGGATTGGAAAATTTGATCGCGTTAGTCAGAAGATTATTGAGCACCTGGGTTATCTTGTTCGGGTCGGCCTTGATTATTGGAATGTCATCGTCATGCGAGAATTTTATGCCGATATTTTTTTTGCCGAAAGCATCCTGTTAAGTTTTATATTTCGAGTGATAAATTCAACAAGATCGAAAGCGCAGATCTCGAGGACGACCTTCCCCGATTCCATTTTGGAAATATCCAGAAGGTTATTGACAAGATCGAGCATAAATTTACTGGTCTGCCTTATCGTGTCTATCATTTCAATGTAATCGGCCCCGACCTTTCCGGTCAGCTCCATATTCAGCAATTCGCCGTAGGACGAGATTATGTGAAGCGGATTCCGGAGATCGTGGGCCGCCATTCCCAGAAAGCGATTCTTCTCTTCGCCGAGATCCATAAGCTGAAGGTTCTTTTTAGTGAGCTCCCGCTTGGCGCCGGTCAGTTCGTTATTTAATCTTATCATCTCGTTATAGATATTGCCGTCGACAGCCGGCTCTTTTATGATGTATTTAAATTGTTCCTTCGTAAGCATTCTGAAACGGTTTATATTTTCGTTATTAAGTTTCATAAGTTCATCCAGCAGCTCTTTGGTGTCAAGCGAAGAAAACGACGCGATTATAAAAATCTTATCTTCGCTGAGCGTTCCTGCGAAGTTCAGCGTGACGATCTCATCGTAAAATCTTACATTGAGCTCCCAGTCGAAAGAAGCGTTCTTGAGACGGATATCCTTTAAAAAATCAAGCGCTTTCGAAAAACTTTCTCCGTCGATGATAGAAGTGAGCATCTTTCCGGCGACGGCTATCTCAGAGGGAAGAATATCATTTCTTACTATTTCGATTATAATTCCTTTAAGATCGCATATGAGAGCAATGCCCTTAACGTTGTTTTCCATCTATGCTAAAACCGCCTTTCTAAGAAATAAGCTGCCCGGCCAGACCGGATATGCTATCGGCGTCGGCACAATAACCGTCCGCGCCCGTAGTTCGCCATAACTGGTCATCGATATTAAACGGAAATCCACCGACGATAATTTTTACGGCTCCGGTTTCCTTCCTCGAACGGACCGTATCTATAAGCTTTTTCACGTTGTTCACATGAAAGGTCATCGTGGCGGATATAGCGAGCAGCTGTGGTTTATATTCAACAATGGTTTCAACGACGGACCCGGAGGGAGTATTTGAACCCAGATAAAGGGTATCCCAGCCGTCCATTTCAAGGAAATCGGCGACCATTCTTATTCCGATCTCGTGAAGCTCGCCCGAAACACATGTGGCGACCATTCTGCGATCGATCTTTTTGTTCGCTTTTCCGATCTGAAATATGTATGGATATAGTTCGGACATGATAAACTGCGTCGAAGCAGTACAGTAATGTTCCTTCGCCACGCTAATGGCGTTTGTCTGCCACAAGCGGCCGATCTCACGCTGACACGCCTGAAATACATAAATATAGATATCAATCAAGACAACCACGACTTTAACGGAGATCATTAATACCTCACAGTCGCCCTTATTGTCAGGAGAATGCATGCAGGAGAA
>CAZKCG010000076.1:0-24243 GCA_964551445.1 uncultured bacterium
ATGCGCTTTTAACCCTTATAAACGACGTTTTGGATCTTTCTAAGATCGAGGCCGGCAAGCTCGACATCGAACGCGTCGAATTCGACATCAACAGGATAATATGGGAAGTGGCCGGTATCGTAACGCCGGTCGTTAAACAGAAATCTTTGAACTTTATCATATCCAATGATTTTGATATAGATTTCAAAGTTTTCGGAGATCCGTCACGGCTGCGGCAGGTCCTTTTGAATCTTCTCGGGAACGCCGTGAAATTCACCGAAAAAGGCAGCATATCTATTTCGACGAAGATACTGTCAGTAAAAGATGCCGATGTTTTCGTCGAATTTGTAGTTACCGACGAAGGCGCGGGCATCCCGGCGGACAAGACCGCTTCTATTTTCAAGCCGTTCACTCAGGCCGACTCTTCGACCACAAGGCGTTTTGGCGGAACGGGTCTTGGCCTCGCGATATCGAACCGGCTTGTAAAGCTTATGGGCGGCGGCGATATTTTATTTGAAAGTTCCGAGAACTGCGGCAGTAAATTTTATTTCGCGCTGGGTTTTTCAAAAGGTTCTTCGATATTAAAACATTCCCCGGAAAAGATCGCGGGCGAAGAGCCAACCGCTGCCGGAAGGAATGCCCCGATCAATTTTCTCGTCGTTGAAGATAATATAGCCAACCAGAGGCTGCTCGGAAAGATATTGAAAAGTTTCGGCCATGAGATCGATTACGCCGATAACGGAGCGCGAGCGGTCGAACTTATCGCAAAAGTGAAATATGACGTCGTTCTTATGGACGTTCAGATGCCCGTCATGGATGGCGTCACCGCCGCGAAGATATCGAGAGATTCGGGGTTTGAAGGCGTTATAATAGCCATGACGGCGAGCGCGATGGGCGGCGACGAACAAAATTGCATTAACGCGGGGATGGACGCCTATCTTACAAAGCCCGTTGACATAGACCTTCTTGAAGGCGTGGTAAGGGGCGCCATGGAAAAAAAGGCCGCGAGTTCCATAAAAAAAACGCCGCCGCCCGTGAAAAAGATCCAGGAAAGTTCAGTTGAAACGCTTCCGCTTGACGTCGAAAAACTTCGCCGGAACATGGCTGGAAAAACCGAACTGATGTCTGACGCCGTTGAAATGTTCATTGAATATTATCCTAAATATTGCGCGGAGATAAAAAGAGCGATAGACGCCATGGATGCTCCGGCTCTCAAAATGAGCGCCCATAAGCTCAAGGGAACGGCGCTGAACGCGTCCGCGCAGGTTATCTCGGCCATGCTGCTTTCGCTTGAAAATATCGGGAGATCAGGCCGGACTGACGACGCCCCGGAAATATTCGAAAAGCTCGGACCGGAGTTTGACCGTTATAAGATCGAAGCCATAAAAGCGGGTCTTTTAGCTTCCAAATTATAAAAAATTGAAACAGGCAGTAAATTTAATAAAAAAAATTCTCGCCGTGCGGAAATCAATTGACTTAAAAAAATATTTATGATAAATTTAGGCAATAAAAAAATTTGCTGGAGGCTCATCTAATGAAAAAGATCACGGGTTTAGTCATCATGTTATTTGTTCTCGCTTTAACTTTCGGAAGCGCTTTTGCCGCTACCTATCCCCACAAGGAAGGAAAGGTCGAGATCACGATACCGGATTCATGGAAAGTGACCGCCGAAGGCGACGGAATGCGCGCTGAAGTTAAAGGCGATACCGACGCGGACAATCTCACCATCGATTTTGAACTGGTTAAAGCCGACGATCTTGAAAAATCACTCGTTGAAGCCGAAAAATGGATCACCAAGGAACTCGGCGTTATAAAATCCGAAAAGACGGCCGAGATAGAGCTTAACGGCATGAAAACGTATGTCGAGGATTTCACGGCCCAGGAAGGCAAAATGGCCGTTTCGATAGCCCTGATACTCACTCCAGCCAACAAATTCCTCTGCCTCTATTATTTCGCTACTCCCGAAGCCGAAAAGAAACACGAAAAAGTTATAACCGGGATCATTCAGAGCATAAAACCTTTAGCTGAAGCCGAAGTTGAAAAGAAATAACCTGCCTTTTAAATTTTAGTTCATCATAAAAATAAAGATCTCCGGACAGGTTAGCCGGGGATCTTTTTATTGGCATTTATTAATTTCAGAGGATCGCGATATTTTTTCCAGGCTGCGCGCTCGTTTACGGTTGGCTTAAGGCTCGCGCAAGCCGCGGCGTTTTTTGAATTTGAACGCCGGCGTCGGGCTATTTCCTGTGCAAAGTCCATACGCCGTCGTGTTTTTGCATCAGCCCGGGGTCCTTCATTATTTTATTTATGCGCTCTATGAATACCTGCGAATGTTTGTCATTGTGCTCATTTTTCTTTTTTTCGAAAAGTTCCAGCGCCTTTGCCCAGTCCTTCGCGAAATAAGCGCTCATGGCCTCATTATTGAGTTTTATGAAACCGCTTTCTTCGAGCTGTTTGTATCCGATAAGTTCATAAATTTCGGTGACATCCGTTCTTCCCGTTACGGAAATCTTGTCTAAAAGCCTTGTTTCAAAAGAATTTCCGACCTTTTCCAGGGTCGATCCGCTGATTATTATGGAGGTTCCGTAAACCTTGTTGAGGCCTTCGAGCCGCGAAGCGATGTTAACCGATTCTCCGATCGCTGTATAATCGAACCGCTCTTCGCTTCCGGCGTTTCCGACAACCGCGCTTCCGGTGTTGATACCGATCCTGCATTTTAATTCCGGTTTGACGAACCCTATATCCGAGCCGTTGAATTCGGCGAGTTTCTTCTGCGCTTCGATAGCTGTGACGCAGGCCATTTCCTGATGGTTGGTTATCTCGACCGGCGCTCCCCAGAAGGCCATAACGGCGTCACCCAGGTATTTATCGAGCGTTCCGTTGCGGGATATTATCTCGTTTGACATCATGTGCAGATATCCGCTCAAAAGCGTTATCACTTCTTCCGCCTTCATTTTTTCGGCTGTTTCAGTGAAGTCCGCGATATCGGCGAAAAATATGGTGACCTCTTTTCTGTCCCCGCCAAGTGATACCAATTCAGGGTTTTCGAGCATCATTTCGGATACTTCGGCCGAGACGTACCTTCCGAAAGCGCCGTTTAAAAACAATTTGCCTTTGCGCTCAACGATGGACGCCAGTGCCTTTGAGGCAATGATGAAAAATAAAAACGCGATCAGGATATTCGTGACGGGTATGAGAAGGGAATATTCGTTGAATATGAACGCCGCCGAGTAAACGTATATCGCCGAAAGCGATAATCCCGCGAGGACGCAGACCGCGAAGCTTGAAAAAGACGCGATTATCAGAAGGCCGGTCAAAAGGGCGGCGATGAGTATCGCGATATTAGTTATTTTTCCGGTTTCGGATATAGCGTAAGCTTCTTTTTTATATAGCATGGAAAGCGCGTTCGCGTGCACCTCGACCCCGGGCATACGGCCGACCGGAGTTGAGACCATGTCGCATTCCTCATGAGATGTAAGGCCTATAAGTACGGCCTTCCCGTTCAAAAGCTCGTTGAGCGTTTTTTTCCCCCAGATCATCTGGACATCCCTCGGCACCCTGTCTAAAAGCGCATCGGTATATGAAATAACGGGAAAATTAAGCCCCTGAGAATTTCCGAACGCCATCAACCTAGGCCGTTTAAGGGTGTCGGGCGTCCATCCGCGCCGGATAAGTTCCATGTCTCCGCCCCGGCACCTGGCGACGGCGAGCGCTAATGAATCGCCGTTCTTCTGGGTGAAATTATATTTGAAAGTTCCGGCGGGGCAGGTTTCGGGTATGTTTATAAGCCCTGTAACAAAACCGTTTTGACGATACGCGTCAGGCGGCATTGTGATATTTCCTTCATTGTCGCGCGACGCTAAGACAACGGGGACATCAAATCTTTTTTTTACTGAAATGAGTTTTTGCGGCGATGAATATTCGGCAAGATTAGTTTTTTCTAACGATTCGGAAAAGATAAGGTCAAAGCCGATCCGTTCAGCCCCGTTCTGCAGAAGTTTTTCGAGAAGCGCGGCGTGCAGAGCCTGAGGCCATGGCCAGCTGAAATTTTTATAGGCCGAAAGTTCGGTCTCGGTTTTCAGCGCCTGGAAAGAGCGCTCGTCGATGGCGACTATCACCGTCTGATAATCCTTCGAACTTTTGACGGACGAGCTGTAAAAGTATGTCCGGAATTTATTTTCAAGCGATATGATCCGCTTGAAATTTCCGGAGGAAATGCCGGCGTAGAACGATAATATGAATATTATCATGTAGCAGGCGGTGACCCTGTAATTATATTTTATTTTCATAAAGATCATTCTCATAAAAAACCCCGGACAAACTATGCCGGGGTTTTTCGTGTAATTAATTACTTTGAAATTACGATATTTTTTCGAACTGGTCTTTGCCGACGCCGCACGCGGGGCATACCCAGTCGGCGGGGATCGATTCAAAAGAGGTTCCCGCGGCTATTCCGCCGTCCGGATCGCCTATAGCGGGGTCATAAACGTAATCGCAGATCGTGCATCTCCATTTGCTCATTATTTCTCTCTCCTAAAATGAAATTTTCTATTTGATCTTAGTTTGCTTTGCGTTTTCCTAACTGGTGGTCGAGCATGAAAATACCGCTCGATTTATCGCCTATCATTTTGAGATTTTCGACGATCTCGAGGGAATTAGCCTCTTCCTCGACCTGTTCGTTCACGAACCACTGTAAAAATATCTGCGTGGGATAATCGTTCTCGTCAAGAGACATTTTGTAGAGTTTGTGAATGCCGGCGGTAACGTGATTTTTTTCATGGTCATAAACCATTTCGAACAGTTCAAGAACCGATTTGAAGGCGGCCGGCGGCTGTTTCATTTCCGATATCTCAACTTTTTCGCCTCTTTCAATGAGATAGCGGAATATCTTCATAGCGTGTGAATGTTCTTCCGAAGCCTGAAGTTCAAGCCATGTTCCGAACCCTTTAAAGTTCTTTGAATAGCAGTAGGCTGACATGGAGCGGTATAAATATTCCGAGTAGAATTCGAAATTCATCTGTTTATTTAACGCGGTGCGTAATTTAGTGTTGATAATGATCCCTCCCGAATTTTAATATAGGTTAACAATTGTCCATATTACTATAAAATCATTTTTTTGTCAAACAATAAAAAAACACTTGACATCATCCCGATGTTTATGTATTATAAGCCAAAATAAAGTCAGGAGGTCACAAGATGAAAGACCTGATTTCAATACGCGCGGATATCGGCGGCAAAGTTGAATTCTTTCAAATAAAGCTTAATAAAATCAAAAAAGTCATGCTGCCGGGCGGAATGATTTTCATCACCAACCGCGACAATAAAGACAATTCGGTTAAGGTCTCTTTCGCGAAACCGGTCAAATATGTCCTTAAATCAAAACTCGCCACCGCTTTTCACTATCAGCACGGCGACGAAATAGAAGAAGGCGGCGACCTCGTTTCCATTTATTCGGAGATCGAAGGCGTCGTTTCATTAAAAAAGAACAAGATCGTTGTCACGAAAAAAAGCATAGTCAAAGAATATGAGCCCGATAAATGTTTCGAGATATTGGTTGAGGACGGGGCCACCGTTAAAATAGGCCAGCAGCTCGCCCGCGTCAGATCGACTTTTTACGGCATAGTCAAATATAATTTCGCCGTTTCAGAGAACGAAAAAGACAGAATTAAAAAGGTCGAATCCGTTGAGATCCTCAAAAACGCCGTCGCGTATGAGATGCCGGACGATTTTTTAATAAAGGTAGCCAACGGCGCCGTCGTGAAAGAAGGCGCCATAATAGCCGAAGGCGTTATCCGCGAAGACAGCTACGGCGAGATATCTATCGAGAAGGAAAGCTTCGAGGAAGAAAAAGACGACGATGAAGAAGTGGCCGGCGCCGAAGAAGAAGTAGAAGAGGTCGAGGAAGAAAGTTCCGACGATTTCAGCTACGACGAAGAAGCGGTCGACAGCGAATTCGACGAGGAAGCCGAACCCGCCCAGCCGCAGGACGACGAAGACTATCAGCCTTCGAAGAGAAAAAAAGCCAAATAAATTTACCAATTAAAAATATCATAATAAATAAAAAAAACCGCTTGAATCGGATCAGGCGGTTTTTTTATTAAGATGTCATTTTAAAGTCAGGTTAAGTTTTAAGTTTTTTCTTCTTGATAGCCGGAAATAAAATATTATTTAAAATGAGCCTGTATCCTGCCGAATTTTTATGGAGCGTAACGTTGGTCGAAGGCGATCCGACCTCGTGCGCGAAATCCTCTGGGTCGTGGCCGCCATAGAATGTGAACGATCCTTCCTTTAAGCCGCCGTAGATGTATTTGACCTCGTCCTCGTTTATCTGGCCGAGGATTATGACGCTGTCCTTTATGCGTTTCTTTTTAAACGCCGTGGTCTGGCCCAGGAATCCTTTTACGCATGCCTCGTGCGATTGCGTGAGTATCGTCGGAGCCCGGTCGAGTTTGGCCGAAAATTCAAATAGAGTGAAATCGCCGCGTTTGGAAGGATTGTGAAGATACTGGTTCGCGTCCACGTCTATGTCGGAAAATTCATAGACGTAAGGGTCCATTTCAAGCGTGAAATCCTTGAACGCGAAGGTCCTTGAATAGTCGAGCTTCTGCTGGCAGCCGGGATCGGCGGGCGTTCCGTCTATTTCCTGCGGGATAATATCCACTCCGTCGGCCGCGAGGGTTAAGTCTATCGAGTCGCACGCCGAACACATCATGAATAGAAATCCGCCGTTCTCAACGTATTTTTTAATGGTCTTCGCGACCGAGCATTTGTGCTGCTGAACGGATTTGAAACCGGCTTCCGTGGCGTTTTGCGTGTACATCTGGACCTGTTTCTGATACCATACCGCGTTCTTGTATCCGCCGTAAAATTTTCCGTACTGTCCCGAGAAATCCTCGTGGTGGAGATGCAGCCAGTCGTATTTAGAGAGCGCCTGAGCCAGGACCTCTTTGTCCCAGAGCGTGTCGTAAGGTATCTCGGCGTAAACCAGCGCGAGCGTGACGGCGTCGTCCCACGGCCTCTTGTCGGGCGGCGTGTATATCGCTATCTTCGGGGCTTTTTCTATCTTGACCGCGTCCATGTTGTTTTCTTTGATGACGCCGTATATCGAAGCTGCGCGGGCGTCGTCGATGGCCTCGAATGAGACGCCCATGATATTGGCTGTCTCGCGGACCGACTGAGCGTCGTCTAAAAGGAACGAGCCGCCGCGGTAGTTTAAGAGCCATTCGGCCGATACGCCTTTAGCGACGCTCTTATAAACGACGCCGTACGCCTTCAGATGGTCGTTCTGCATTTTGTCCATATAGATGAGGATCTTTTGCGCGGCGGCTTCGCGCGGGGCCGTGAAAGCCGCTAACGATATTAAATTAAATATAACCAAAAAAAGAAACGCGTTTCTTCGTATCATCTTTGCCTCCCGATATCTGAGCTATCTTTTCGCGGGCTTTTTTATTCAAAAGGCTCTGCGGATAAATTTTGAGGATGCCTTCCAGATATTGCCTCGCTATGGAAATATTTTTTTCATCGTCGGCGTAAAGTAAAGCCAGATCGTACATGGCGTCCGGCGCCGCTGCCGATACCGGCCATTTATCGATTATTTCCTCCGCCGTCTTTTTATATTTATCCATTTTTTTCATTTTACGGAAAAGTTTCATTTTAAGCCGGGCCGCGTCAGGCATGATCTTGACCTCTTCCGTCGGCAGGGCGGCCGCCGCGGCGAAAAATCTTTCGAGAGCGACCTCGGCTGATGAAACTGCGCCGCCTTTAAGATATCTGTCGGCCTCGACGAAGTTATTTAAAAGCTCCGGTTTGCCCGATGATTTCCGAAGCGCCAGTATGAAACTGAAAACATCCGCCGCGCCGGCCGTAGCCGGATTTTCCCTTATGGCGTCGGAAAGTCTCGTGATACCCGCTTCCGTCGTGCCGCTATATATATCGAGGTAGCCGAGCATGATCTCGGCGTCTTTTTCGTGCCGTCCTTTAAGGCTTTTGATAGCTTCGAATCTTTCGCGGGCCTTTTCGAATTCTCCGCGGTACATGGCGTGAACGCCTTTATAATAAATGCCGCGGTCCTTCCACTCGGGGACGCCGGCGAGCTCGTCGAAGATAAGCGCGGCTTTTTCAGGTTCGGCCAGATCGTCGAAATAGATCCTGGCTATCTGAAAATTGGCTTCATTATAATATTGCGTGAAGTTTTTATCGTCTCTAACGGCCGCGAATTTTTTGACGGCCTCGTCATATTTTTTCATATTTTTAAGTATCATGGCGCTTTTCAAGCCCGCCCTGCATTCGCTTTCGGTGTTCGGGAACAAAGAAGCGATCCTCGCGAAGCATTTCAGCGCCAGATCATTTGCGCCTAACGCTGAAAGGTTGTCCGCCATTTCTTCGAGCTGGGTGGGGGCGTTAGTTATTTCAGCTATTTTCGAGGTTATTTCATACGCCATCTCGAATTTTTTACACGAAGTAAGAATGGCGGCGGCGATCTTCATGCGCGTCGCGTTTCTGCCTATATCGCCCTTGAGTTTTCCGGTGACGAGCGAACATAGCGGGGCCGGAGCTTCGTCGTTGCGTTTTATAGTTTCGGCAAGGCGGCTCTCGATTATCGGGACGGACGAAGGGGAATGTTCCGCTACCGAAAAATATAATTTTAAAAGGCCTTCAAAATCGCCTGATATTTCATACAATTCAGCAAGTTCCACGAAGTAGAGCGAAGGACTTGCGGATAACTTCTGGCATTTCAGATAGACGGCTATCGCTTCGCCGTACATGTTGTGGCTCTGATATATACCCGCCAGGAAATTATAACGGTTCCATTCAACGGTGTTCTCAATAATTCGGCTCCAGTATCCGGCCGCTTTTTTCCTGTCTCCGAGCTGATAGTGGCAGTTCCCGAGGCCCTCCAGATATATTTCGTTGAAAGGGTCGCGCAGAACGAGTTTTTCATAATACGCAACGGCGTCGGAATATCTCTGGAAACGAACGTAGAGATCGGCTATGTTCTTGTTAAGGTAATGGTCTCCGCTGTTTTTTGCGATAAGTTCCTTGTACTGGGCGACCGCGTCGTCCGGCCTGTTGATGAATATTAAAAAATCTATATATTCCATTCTGGCGTTATAGTTTCCCGGGTTTTTTTCGACCTTCGCCTTGAAATCGGCGAGTTTTTTATCCACGAGGTTGAATTGCTGGTAGAGCCGGAATAATTCGGACCGGTTCCCTATGAACTGGTTCTTCGATGCATAGGAATCCCAGACCTCGAGGGCCTCGGCGTCGCGCCCGAGCTTTAAAAGCGTCCGGCCGAGATAATAGCCCGCCTGAGGCGTTATCTGCGAATCCGGATGGTTTTTACATATCGTGATGAGAAGCCCCGCCGCGCTCTCGTGATCCCCGTCGCGCATGGCGCGGTTAGCCCTGTCGAAAAGCGCCATCGGGTCTTTATCGATGCCTGAGCCGTCGAACTGCGCGAAGGCGTCCGCCGGGACGAAGGGTGCCGCGGATGAACCGCAAACGGCCCAGACCACGGCGAATGTTATAAAAAAAGAATATAATGATTTTCGAGTATTCAATTTCACACCTCTAGATCTTCTGGATCGCGTTGAGATATAATTCGATTATTTTTTCGTAGGATTTCGGATATTTTTCGTTTTTGATGGCGTCCTCGAGCCGCAGCTCGTTTTTCTGTATCTTTTTCATATCGTCTTTTTTTATGCCGTCCTTCGGCGCCGCCATCTCGTATGTCTTCGCCGTTTCGGCCTTCCGCTCGGTGGTCTCTTTTTCCTTGAAAAGCGCTTTCTGCATTTCAAGAAGCCGCTCCTGAAGTATCTTCTGGCGGTTCTGGATCTTCGAATCGACCTGTTTGCGGAGGTATTCCGATTCGAGGCTTCTCATTTCGTTCCTTATTTCCTTCATTCTCTTCGCCATTTCGCTGTTGGGTTCCATGCCGTCCATTATGCGCTCCATCGACCGCCTTATCATCTGCTGTTCGAACGCGAGCATCTTCATGCCTTCCGGCGACAGCTGGGGCATTCCGTCGGGGCCGAGCTTCTCGCCCATCTGTTTAGTTTTGGCATTGAGCCGAGCCTGCGCCTCGGCCTGTTTTTTCAGCATTTCCATCAGCTGGTCCATATTGGAGCCGCTTTTCGCGCTATTGACTATGTCGAAGATATCTAAGAGCGCCACGTTGAGCATATTTATCCCGGCGCGCAGCTGGTTGGCGAGATTCATCGCGTTATTGAGTTCGTGTTCGGCCAGATGCGGCTTCATGGCGCCGAAGAGGCGGTATATCATTCCGGCCATCGCCACGTGGTTCGGGTCTATCAGCATGGTTTTTTTCGAAAGGTCCATAAGTTCGGATATCACGTTTCGCGAGACGTTTGAAAGCTCTATGCACTTTTCGGAAACGCCGTCGAGCGAGCTGATATATTTTTCGAGCGTTCCTGGCCGGTTGAGGGTTGCGACGAACGCGAATTCGGAAGCGATCTCTTCCTGCAGGCGCGACATTCTGATGGTTTTTTCGATGAGTTTAGCGAGCTCGTCCAGCAGGTCTTTTTTATTTTTCTTTTTAAAATCCTCGAACGCGTTCTTGAGTTTGTCTATGTTCTTTTTAAGCGAGGCGGCGGCTTTTTTCTGTTCGGCGAAAGCGTCCTTCGGGTTCATCTTTGAAAGTTCATCCCCGGCCTTCTGCATGCTTTCGCTGACGCCGTCGTTTTTAAGGCTTTCCGCGGCTTCCTGCGTCGCCTGTTTTATTTCAGGGGCGATTTCGCCTATCTTTTCGAGGTCTTTTTTAAAGTCGGCGAAAGCTTTGTCGAAAATTTCCTTTATCGCTTTCTGCTCATTCGCGAGCTCTTTATTCAGATCTTTAACTTCAGGCGACGACTTCTCGGTGTTCTCGTTGACGACCTCCTGGCGGTTCAGAGCGTTCTCGAGTTCCTTGACGAAGGTCGAAAGCTTTTGTTCGCGCTCGGCTTTGGCGAATAGTTCCTTGAGGCGCTCGAATTTTTCAAGCAGTTTCTTCTCGTCGAAACTTCCGGCGAGTTTTTTCACGTCTTCGCCCGTCAGCTTGGTTTTTTCAACGCCCTGATTTATTTCGGACATAAGCCTTTTCATGTCCTCGTTTATGATCTTGCTGAGGTTTTCCTGTATCTCGCTTATCTTCGCGAGCGTTTCGGGCTTTATGTAGATGTTGTTCTCCATTTTTTTAATGGCGTCCTTGAGGTCGCTCGATATCTCTTTCGCCTCTTTAACAAGGTTTTCCTGCCTGCGCGCGATGTTTTCGAAGTTCTTGCGTATCTCGTAGTCGCTCATTACTTTCTGTTTTTGAAGTTCGCCCATTTCAGCAGCTTTTTCAGCTATCGCTTTTTGTTCGGCTCCGAGTTTTTCCAGGCGCGCCTCAATTGATTCCTGAAGTTTTTCTATTTCCAGCGCTTCGTCGTATTGCGTCGGGAAGTTGATCTTATTGACGGCGCTTTTCGTCATCTTCGGGCCGGAAATCGTGTCGTTATCCCAGGCGGCCACGAAATAATAAACCGCTTCGCCCGGTTTTACGGTTATATCATCAAGCGAAAGGGCGGTTTTCTGGATTATTTCAGCCGCGTTCTTTTCGTGGAGGGTTATTTCGGCCGAGTTCTGATCTTGCTCGTTCTTATAATAAAAAAGGGCCATCTTCGATATGCCGAAATCGTCGCCCGCCTTCGCTGTTATATTTACTGTTTTATCAGCCGGCGCGTTGATCTCCGACTGCGGCTCGATTATCTCGCATGTCGGCATTTTGTCGGGGTAGACGTTGATGTCGTGGAACCTGCCTTCGCGGTTGCGGTTGCCGTCGGCGTCCTCGGCCGAAAGCCTGTATCCGCCCTTTTCGGAAAGCCTCATGTATCCTGAGAACGATCTTGCGCCGCTTGAAACATCCATCGGCAGGGTGATCCCTCCGGCGAACGCTATTTCGGCTTTTTTGACCGGGATGTTCGAATATGCGGTAATTTTAACGATCGTTCCGAAAAGTCCGTTTATGTCGGTTACGTTCTCTTCCGACATGGGAGCGATGCCGGTGTATTTCGGGAATTCATAGACGGCGTTCATTCTGGTTATTTCGGGCCTGCGTTTCATCGTGACGAAGCAGGCGCGGCTTTTAGAGTCGCTGCCGATCGATGCGGCCATGTAATAAAAATTCCGGCCGGTGCCGTTAAAAGAGCAGTGATAATTATAAAGGCCGTTCTCGGGAGTGTCCGCCTCGAGCTTCATCGCGTAGGTGCGCAGGTCGAAATCGGAGGTTTCGGAGTCCTTCGGGAATTCATGGAAAATTGATTTCTGTTTGTCGTCCGCGTAATGAACGAAAAGAATAAGTTTTTCGCTTCTGGCGAATTTGAATTTAAGATCTATCGCTTCGCCGGAGAAGGTTGAAAAGTCGCGGTTCACGGAGGTTATTTCGAGCGGTTTCGGCAGGAATACGGAGATAAGCTGCGGCCAGAACTTATTGAGCGGGCGCAGTCCGCAAACGGCGACCGAAAGGCTGAGCGAAAATAAGAGAATGAAGGAAGTTATCGCGAGTTTTTTTATTATGGCGCGGTCGATATAATCGGCGGCGGTCCTGGCCTTATAGTGTTCGTGGGCGCGCTCGACGGTCAGTTCATAAAGTTCGGGTGAAAAGCCGTATTGAGATATCTCGTCCGGAGTTATCTCAACGGCCGTTGTAAGGTAATTATTTATGCAGTCCTTTTTTTCGATGTAGCGCGCGATGGATGAATTCGAGTGTGTCGATATTATTCTGAAGAAAAAATAATAAGCGAGTATCAAAACTATCGCCGTGATAAGCGATACGCGGTAGTAAAAAACGAATTTAGCGCTTATGAAAAAAAGCGTATCGAGTATTATAAAGCACAGTGTGCCGGCCAGAAAAGTTATAAGCGCTATAGCGCCGGCCTTGAGGGCTGAAGCTTTTCTTTCGAGGCCGCCGAGGGAGGTGAGCAGCGATATTAAAAACCGGTGCTTTTCGTTATTTGGCATTAATTTCCTCCGTCGCGGGCGCCGCGTTCTTATCCGAAAGTTCTGCCTGGTTGGATAGCAGCGAGTAGTAGAGTATGTTGGTTCCGGCGCAAAAAGCCTTTTCGCGGATCGCGGCGGGATCGTCATGCGTCCTCGGATCGGCCCAGCCGTCCGAGATATTGGTGTTAAAAGTGTAGAGAAGCACGAGGCGGTTCTCATGGAATATACCGAAGGATCTGGGCGGGCCGGGGTCGTGTTCGTGGATCTTCGGCATGCCTTTTTCGAGTTTGTAAAAGCAGTCGTACAGCGGATGGTCGAAAGGTATCTCAGTGAGCTTATATTCGGGGAACAGTTTTTTTACCTCGCGCCGGAAGGCCTCGTCTAAGCCGTAATCGTCGTCCACATATAAAAAGCCGCCGTTAAAGAGGTACTTGCGGAGATTTTCAATATCGCCGTCCGAGAATTTCATGTTCCCGTGGCCCGTAAGATATAGCATATTGAGTTCGAAAATTCTGGGCTGATCGGGCGTTACGACCACCTCTTTTTTCATGGCTGGAATTTTCGCGCGTTTCTCGAATTCAGCGAGCATATTCGGAACTGCCTCGGCGTCGTTGTACCAGTCGCCTCCGCCCTGATATTTGACGCGGCCGATGGAAAAACCGGAGTTATCGAGAGCGTGGACGATGCCCGGGCATGCGGCGATCTCAAGAAAAATAACGGTCATAAGGCACGCGGTGAATATAAGGATATTAATATATATTTTGGTTTTAATATTTTTTATCATTCGAATCCTATAAACCTCCTAATCGCCCATTCGAGGGCTAATAACGATAGAAGAAGCCACAGAACCGGCGCGCTTTCAAATGGTTTGAACTCCGCTTTCACTATATTCTCATGGCCGCGTTCCGGAAGATCGTCCGCGAGATTTGAAATATTTGAAAGCTCATAGAATTTTCCGCCGGTTTTTTGAGAGATATCCTTAAGCGTTTCAAAATTGGTGCCGAGTTTTAAAAATTCCCGCGAGGAATTGTTGGTTATGAATTTTGACGAGCCGGTTTGGGTTTTTCCCTTTTCATCGGTCGCATCCGCAATGATCTCATATTGGCCGGGCTTTTCCGTTTTAAATGAAAATTCATAATAGCCCGCGTCAACCTGCGTTGGAGTTATCTTTTGGCCGGTTTTAATCTGGTTGTCGTCTTTTAAGCTTATCAGAAATGACGGGTTTACCATAGGTGAAAAATCCTGGTTCCTGGCTGTTATGGAGGCGTATACGATATCGCCGGCGAAATAATTGGTCCTGTCGGTCTCTATCTTGAAGGCGGCCGAGTCGTCGCGGGAATAAAGCCAGAGCAGAAGGTTGGCCATGAATTTATCGTAGAGCTGTGAATTTTTAGATGAAAGCTGTCCCATTTTAAGGAACCAGAAAGAGTTTCCGAGTATCGCGGCGCTTTTTTTTCCGACGATGTTTTTAATTATGAGCACCGGCGCCGCCATGAAGCGTTGGGCCGATCTGGAGCTGAAACGCGTTTCCAGCAGTATATCCGACGCGGCGAACGCCGTTTTCGGTCCGGCTTTGGAATCGATGTAATTAACGCCGGCGAGTTCCGGGATATCGCTCCACATATAGTTTGCGATCTTTGCGACCGGCGAGAGGCGCGTTATTTGATTATTGACGCCTGAAGGAGTAAGCGTTGGTTTGTAAGCAAGTTCCTCATAACACATCTCGCCGTTTATTTCTGCGGGGAACCTTCCGGCGAGGATATTTTTCGCCGTGATATTAAAGTTAGGCCCGCCCGTGAATAATACAGCGGCCTGATTCTTCGTTATGGCGTCATTGATGGATCTTTCGAGTTCCGGCGCGAGAGAGGTAAAATTTATATTTCCGAGCACGATGATGTCGAATTTATTAAGGTCCGCGTCTTTTAATTTAAATCTGGGGTTCGGCGAGTCAATGAAACGGGATACGAAGGAGATGTCGCGGTTTTGAGCGTATAGGCGCTGCATGGCGGAAAAATCCTGCCGCGGATAACTTTCAATATGAAGTATCCTTACCTTGTGCGCGGTAACGTTCATATAAAATGGATAACGGTTATTTTCGAGCGTGACCTCTCCGGAGACCGCCGCCGCTTCGAGATCGAACCGCACAAGGCCGCTCTTTTCAGGTTCGAAGGTTATTTTTGCCGGGTTCTGGTCGCGGTCGAGCGTGACCGGCGTCTGGCTGCGTATGGCGCCGTTCTCGCGAAGCGTAAGAACCGTTCTTGTCCCGGCAAGGCCGACCTGGCCCAGATCCAGAGTTATTTCGGTCTTTTCTTTCAGGTAACAGGTTTTCGGGTGCGCTGCGTTCAATACCGAGATATCTTTGAGACTTGAATTGGAACCTGCGCCGACGGTAAATACGGGGACCTTTAAAAATCTGGCTATCTGGGCCGGATCGTGGTCGGACGCGTTCTGTCCGTCGGATATTATGACCGCCGATGACAGGTTCCGCCGGTTCATTATCTCCGATAGCGCGTTTGAAATATCCGTATTTCCGGCGGGAATCGCGCCCGCTATCTCGGAAAATTCAGCGGCCGGTTTTACAGCGGATGAAAAAGACGCAAGCGTCAGCTGATTTTGGACGCCTGCTTTTTCAAGCAGCCTGCTGTTTTTGATCTCAGTTATGGCGGCCGAGAATCTGTCCGTTGTTTTTGTTCCGAAGAGCGAACCGTTGGTCTCGGTTGAAAATCCCATCGATGCGCTTGAATCCATCAGAAACATTATCCGGCCTTTTTCGTATTCGGAGCGGTCGTACGAGACCATGGGGCCGAATATAAGAAGCGCTATTGAAAGCGCGGCGGCGCCCCTTAAGAATTTCAGCAGCCTGACCGCCGGTTTCGAGCCTTCCGGGCCGGAATGGCGCCGGGCGTAAAAACGGGCTATGGCGTATAACGCAAAAAGCGCCGAAACGCCAAGTATAATGGATTCATATGTTCCCGTCATCGTGTTGAAATTCAAATTACTTTATTTCCTTTCCGCTTATTCGTTCTGTTTCAGCATGATGAAATTTTCAGCCATCATGAGAAGAAGGACGATGAGAAATATATACGGAGTGGTGTCTATTCTTTTTTCGGAATATATCGTTTCTCCGGCGGCGCCTGTTTTTAATATTGCCCCGCTATTGAAAGCGTTTGAAATGTCCTGATGGTCGGAGCGGTCGATGAAAGATTCGCGCGGGTCTTTGTTCACCGCGTATTTTATGGTTTCGATCCGGTCCTCGGTCTTTTTAAATATTGTATAAATGCCTGGTTTCGATGTCGCGGCGAAAGAGGCCGAAAGGCCCTCGGGCGAATTTTTTATATCGAGTTTTTGTTCGCGGCTTTCGCCCGGAGTGTGGCAGACGACGCTCGTGACCTTATCCGTTGACTGAAAAACCTCGGTTATCGTATCGTTTATAACAAGCGGCCTCTTGTTGGAAAGCCTGTTCTTATTTATGTAATGGATGATCTGATGGATGAACGGCACGAAAAGCGGCGACGCGGAAATATTCGAGTTCACGGAGTCTAAGAAACCGGTGAATATGATCGAGACGCCTTTTCCGACCCTGCGTTCGATAAGGGCGGGGACGCTGCGTTCGAACCGGGCAAGTATGGAGGATGATCCGGGTGCCGCTATCGCTTTTTCATCCACCGGGATGATACGGAAGAATTTGGGTTTTTCGATATCTCCCGAAGCCTTGTTTTTAAAAAGCGAGAAAACCGGATGATCGTAGGCGACGTCCGTGAAGCCAAAGAAGCTGGCCTCGTTAGGCGCCGCTATAGGCGCCGCGGCTTCGTTGAATATGACCGGCGATATCCTGGCGAATGAGCGGCTGAAGTTCTTGTGGTTGATATCCTGCGGCGGCAGTATGAGGACGCCTCCGCCTTCCCTGACGAATTTTTCAAGCCGCGCCGCCACGCTTTCGTCTAACGCGTCCAATCCGGACACGACGACCGCGTCATAATTTGAAAAATCAGCGGGCGCCTGAAAAGCGGTGTTGACCAGCACCGGCTGGATAACAAGCCCGTCCTTCAGCGAGATCGAATTAAGCGGGTTCAATGCGGTTGAAACGAATTTAAAATCGCCTGTCTCGGACCTTTTTTCATTATCTTTATATAACATCATAACGTAAAGGGAAGAGATGGGGTTTAAAACGAAATTGAAGTCGTTGTCTTCCAAAACCGCGTCCTGCTGAAGCGATAGGCGCATCGAGTGCTGGCCGAAGTTCGCGAACGAGTGTTTCATTGTAAATTCCGCTTCAGATCTGGAATCGGCCCTGACCTGTATCTGGTCGATAAGCGATTCGTCCTGCCAGAGGCTAATTTCCGCCGTCGCGGGATATATCGAATGGTTCTTTACGATCCCTTTGATCTGAAATGTCTTTCCGGCTATTATTTTTTCCTCCGGAAGAGTCACTGAAAATATCGAAAGATTTTTATTTTTAGAAAGTTCGGCCGCGTCCGCGGGCCCGATATTGAAAACTTCCACCCGCGGCCCCTGGCGAATGGTCTGGTCCGCCGCGAGAAGCGCAGAAAGTTTTGCCGCGTCGCCGGAGTCGGCGGCTATAAAATCCGAAAAAACGAATACGGCCGCGAATTCTTTGTAGCGCTCGGATTTAACGAGCGCCGTCATCGTGTTTGCGAGCGATCTCGGAACGGAGGAGGTCTTAAGCGAGTTTATTTCGGCCGCGGCGGCTTCCTGAGCGAGAAATTTCGAATTGACCGAATGATCCGATGTTCGGATCAGCATGAATTCGGGCGAATGTTTGAACTTCATGACGAACTCAGAAGCGTCCTTTTTCAGCCTGTCGATCATTTTCACGCCGCCCGCGGCGTATTGAAGCGAATACGAATCGTCGATGATGACGGCGTACTTTAAACCCGTGGCCGGCGCCGGATCCGGCATAAATGCGCAGAAGCGCGAGAACGCCAGTATCAGAAAGGCCGCGATAAGCATTCGCACTATCAACAGAAGCATTTCATTGAGTTTGATATATTTGACGCGCTTCATGTAAGCCGTCTTTAAAAATTTAAGGCTTGGAAAATCAATGAGCTTGCGCTTTTTTCGGGAAATAAGGTGTATGAGCACCGGAAGCCCCAGAAGCGGCAGATAATATAAGAACGAAGCGTTTAAAAATGAGAATGAAGGCATATCAGCGTCTCGCCCTCTTTACCAGATAATTTGAAAGCGCCGTGTCGATAGGTGTATCGATGGAAACTAGATTATAATCGATATAAGATTCCAGGCAGCGCTGTTTGAAATTTTCGATGAACCCGTTCAGAACGGCCTTGTAGTCGTTTCTGAGCATTTCCACGTTGGTGATAAGCCTGCCGTCGTTCTCGAGCCCGACGAATTCGGTCTCGCCCGAGACGGGAAGCTCCAGCTCGAATTTTGAAAGAAGGTGGAAAATAGCGACCTCGTGGTGCTTATGCCTGAAGTGCTTCAGGCTTTTTATGACCTCGTTCTCATCGTCGTAAAGGTCGGTCAGAACGATTATGAGGCCGCGCCGTTTTATGCGCGTGGCCAGTTCATGAAAGCTTTCGCTGATATTTGTTTTCGCGCCAAGTTTAACGCTTTCGAGTTCTTCGAGCATGACCTTGAAGTGGCTCGTGTGCGACGACGGCGGTATGAAATTCATGACGCTGTCCGCGAAAGTGACGAGCCCCGCGGAGTCCTGCTGTTTTAAAACGATATACGCAAGCGCTATGGTCAGAAAACACGCGTAGTCGAATTTCGAGAGATGCGCGCCTTCGGGTTTGAACATCATGGATTTCGAGCAGTCGACCAGTATATACGCTTTAAGGTTCGTATCCTCTTCGAATTCTTTTACGAAATATCTGTCGGTCTTGGCGTATATCTTCCAGTCGATGTTTCTGATCTCGTCGCCCGGCATATACTGGCGGTGCTGCGAGAATTCGACGTTGAAGCCCCTGAAATGGGATTTATGCTGACCCGTCATGAAGCCGTCGACGATGAGTTTCGCCGCGAGTTTCATGTTCTGGACGCGCGCCAGCGTTACCGGGTCGAAATATTTATATTTTTGTCCTGATTCCGGCATTTATTGCATCAACCTATTCTGAAACGGTCTTGATTATTTCGTCGATTATGGCAAGCGAATTCACGCCGTCCGCTTCGGCCTGGAAGTTCGTTATTATCCTGTGCCTTAACACCGGCTGCGCGACGAATTTGATATCGTCCTTTGAAACGGCGGTCCTTCCGGCTAAAAGGGCGCTTGCTTTCGCGCCGAGTATGAGATAGAGAGAAGCTCTCGGACCCGCGCCCCATGAGACGTATTTTTTTGTCATAGCGGGGCTGTCGCTCTCTTTCGGCCGAGACATCGTGGCTAATTTAACGGCGTATTTCACGAGTGAATCCGAAACGGGCACGTTTCTGACCAGGTCCTGAAGCCTCAGAATATCCTTCGCGCTCAGAACCGGCTTTATGTCGTGGGAAACGGATGAAGTATAGTTCTTCGTTATTTCGACCTCTTCCGAAAAGGTCGGATAATCGATGTGTATGTTGAACATGAACCTGTCGAGCTGAGCTTCCGGCAGCGGGTATGTGCCTTCCTGTTCGATCGGGTTCTGCGTGGCCAGGACGAAGAACGGCAGAGGAAGGTCGTAAGTATTTCCGCTTACCGTGACGCGGGATTCCTGCATTGCCTGAAGAAGCGCTGCCTGCGTTTTCGGAGGCGTCCTGTTTATTTCGTCGGCCAGGACTATATTTGAAAATATCGGTCCTTTGATGAATTTAAAGGATCTTGCGCCGGTTTTCTGGTCTTCCTCGATTATATCGGTTCCGGTGATGTCCGAAGGCATGAGATCCGGCGTGAACTGCACGCGGTTGAACGACAGGTCCAGCGCCCGTGCTATCGTCGATATAAGAAGGGTTTTGGCGAGGCCCGGGACGCCTACTATGAGCACGTGCCCTTTCGAAAATAGCGATATGAGCACTTTGTCTATAACCTCGCGCTGTCCGACTATGACCTTTCCTATCTCGGTCTGAAGTTTTTTATACGATTCCGCGAAATTTTTCAAAAGTTCCGAATCGAGAGGTTTTTCTTTCTGTGACTGTTCCATGCTGAACGATCTTCCTTTTCAATTTTATTTTATTATTTATTGACTGTTTTCTTTAATTTTCAGCTTTTTCAGAGGACGCCTTCAGTTCGTTTATTTCCAGGACCCCGCCCTGATATCTTACGGCATAGAGCCCGCAAGCCGCCGGATCTACGAAGAAGCAGCGGGTCGTGTCAAAGCCCGGGTCGCTGTATGCGTTATATGTGGCGGCGACCTTTCCGTCCGGCGATATGGCGAAGATCTTTATCCCGCCGAATTTGAAGGATTTCACGTATATATTGTCTTTGGAATCGACGCCGACGAACTGTATATTCTGTTCTTTGGATTCTCTGGCTATTTCGTATAAAAACTTTACGGTGCGTCCGTTCTCGTCTTCAAGATAGATCTTCCAGGTTGATCCGTCCTGGTGGAATTCAAGCGCCGGATGAAGATTCGCCTCCGTGAAATAAAGGCCCGCCCCTGATTTCAAGCTTCCTGAAAAACCGCCGTCAGGTTTGAATTTATGGATGAACGGCCCTGAGTGGTCGCGGATATAAAGATTTCCATTCCTGTCGGCGGCTATTTCGTCGACCTGCGTAAGGCCTGAGAAATCTGGTTTCTGGGGTTTTCCAAAAACCTTTTCCGGTGAAAAATCTTTGGTGAATTTCACGATCGACCGGTTCTTCAGATCGCCCAGATATATCGAACCGTCTTTTGAAACGAAGATGTCGCTCATAAGCGAAAGATGTTCTTCATCGGTGAAATAACTCATGGATCTAACGAATTTAAAGTTATTTGCGATATCGAAGACCGCGACCCGGAAATTTCTGCAATCGATTATGTAGAGCATGCGGTCTGCGCTCACGAAAAAAGATGAAGGCCCGTAGAACATTCCGTAAGGCACTATATTTCCAGCGGCATTAACCACTCCGACCTTGGCTTCTTCGGTGCCGGTGCCGATCTCGAACCGTTTTATCCACGACCCGGTCCCGGTTCCTTCGGCGATACGGCTTTCATTTATCCGCTTATTATCTTCCCGTGCCCGTTTGGCGAACGCGGGATCTGAAGCCGCGCAGGCGGCCGTCAAAAAGAAAATAAGTCCTGAAGCCAGGACTTTGAGTAAAAAAAATCCGTTTTTATATTTATTCATTTTTTCGGGCTTCCTTGTAGAACGATAATGCCTGAAAATTCTTCATACTTTTATAGGGGCGACGGTTGGCCTACTGGGCCGCGCTCATTTTTTCGCGAATTTTATCCATGTCCTTGAATTTATAAGTTCCGCCGTAATAAGCGTAGTATCTGTCTGGCATGGGTCTTGCGAGAACTTTTCCTTCGCCTGAAGCTTCGACTATCAGAGGCCTGCCGTCTTTATCACGGCCGGCGAAATAGAACGCGTGGCCCCAGCCGTCATGTTCTTTTAAAAGAATGAAATCGCCGGGTTTCGCGGTCATCGGCGGGACCATTCCGTCTTCGGGGACGGCCGTCGCGTATTTTTTCAGATCGCGGCCGGGAACTTTCGAATTGAAAGGCGGTTTTATTCCGTTCTGTTTGCAAAGGTCCATGTAGACCCTCTGTACTAAACCGCCGCAGTCGATGCCGGCGATGCTTTCGAATTCTTTCTGAGCAGCTTTCGAGTAGTAGTTATAAGTTCTTGGATTCACGAATTTTTCGTAATATTCGTCGCCGTGGAGCTCCTTGCGGTTTCCGGCGGCCACTTTCTTTTTATAATCTTCGAGCGAGTCGAATCCGCCTATTTTAAAGGCCACTTCGGCTCCGACCCAGGGATCGGTAGCGTTTTTAAAAGCTTTCGTCCACGCGTCCTCTTTGTACTTGGAATTGAGCGCCGCGAGTATTTTTTCGGCTTCGGCGCCCTTGCCGTTCTTAGCCTGCGCTTAGGCGAGGAAGAATAAAGCCTGTTTATTAGCGGGATCTTTCTTTAAAGCGGTCTGAAAATTTTCTTCGGCCTTCGCGAAATTTCCGGCCTGAAGTTCTTTATAACCTTCGAACATGAAGTCGGCAATGGTCTTGGTTCCGAAAAGTTTGCGGAAAAAGTTGTTGCCCGGATCTTTCGGAGCTTCCGCGATCTTCGCGTCATATTTTTTCAGATCGGCAGCGAGTTTTTCATAATTCGATGAAACAGCTGTCGCGGTCTGAGTCGCGGGCGCTTGCGCAGTATTAGGCTTCGGCGCCTGTGTCTGAGCAGCTTCGGGTTTATTTTTAAGCAGTTTTTCATACTGTGCCTTGTAGAAGATATAGGCTTTCAGCTTGTTATCGGATTCGGCGCCTGTGGCCGAACCGTTCTGAAAGTCCGCTATCGCCTTCATGCAGTCTTTATATGAGGCCTGCATCATGTTATAGGCTTCGTTCAGGTTCCTGGGGGCTTTGAAGTTATCCTGCGCGAAAACCGTGCCGGCGCTGAAAACTAACGCGAAAAGGACCGTTAAAACTAATAATCTTTTCTTCATACAAATTTCCTCCCGCTATTTATAACAAAATGAATATATGCATTTAAAACTTATTTGTTATATTATACCACATAAACGCCGAAAAATCAATTTTTGATAATTGAAAATAAAAACATTTTACCTATTGATTTTAAGCGATTAATGTTATAGAATCTTTACCCGTATTCTTTAATTAAATAATGAAAGGGTTAGTTCATGGATTGGAAAAGCGGTTTTAAGATATTCGGCGGCGGCCGGGGCAATAAAGAAATCGAAGAATTAATAAACGCGGGCCTTGTGCACGCGTCTGCTCGTAATTTCGATCAGGCGCTGGAGTGTTACGAAAAAATAATAGCCATCGACGCTGAAAATTCAGACGCGTGGTTCTATAAATCCATAACGCTCGCGGACCTTGGAAAAGCCGAGGAAGCGATAAAAAGTTATGAAAAAACGATCCTGATAAATCCGCGCAACGCGGAAGCATGGTACATGAAAGGTATCCTTCTCAAAAATATTTTGCGGAAAACAGCCGAGGCGGTCTATTGCTTCGATAAGGCCATTATGATAATCCCCGCTCATTCCGGCGCCCTTCACGAAAAAGGCCTCGCGCTTCTTTCACTGAATAAGAATTCCGAGGCGCTGGCGGCTATCGAAAAAGCCCTTCAGGCGAGCCCGGCCGATCCGAAGATAATGATGGCTAAAGGCCTCGTGCTTGAAAAGATCGGCCGGCTTCACGACGCCCTCGAATTTTATTCTAAAGCGTCGGAAGCGGACGCCGCGTATTCGGAAGCTTTTATAAATCGCGGAAATATCCTTTTCAAAATGGGAAAACACGATGACGCCATGACATGTTTCGCAAGGCTTGGCGAGAACGATCCTCGCTCCTGGTGCCTGCGGGCGATGATACTTGCGTTCCAGAAAAAACACGCCGACGCTCTTCAATATTACGACAAGGCGATCGAATTAGATCCCAAGTATTCAAAGGCCTGGCATTTAAAAGGCGTCACGCTTAAGGAACGCGGCGAAGCGGCGCTTGAACTTGAATGTTATCTCAAGGCTTTAGATATAGATCCCGAATATTCAGACGCATGGCTCGGCCGCGGCGAGAGCCTTCTTGCCGCCGGGCATCTTTTCGAGGCTGTAGCGTGTTTCGATAAGGTCACCACGCTCGCCCCTGATAACTCTCAGGCCTGGCACAGCAAGGGCCTTGCGAATATGAAGGGCGGAAATTATCCCGAGGCGGTCCTCTGCTTCAATAAGGTCATCTCTTTAAATCCCAGATCGGCCGCGGCATGGGCCGGAAAAGGCCTCGCGCTTTCCAATATCGGAAAAAAACAGGATTCCCTCGCCTGCCTTGACGAGGCCATAAAGCTTGACCCGAAAGACGTTTCGGCCATCATAAACAAGGGCACGCTTCTTTGCGACATGGGCCGCCCGTCCGACGCCATAGCGTTATACGACAGAGCTATCGATATGAAGCCTGAACAGCCCGATCTCTGGATAAAGCGGGCGGTTTCGCTTGAAAAGTTATCAAAGCCGGGCGAAGCGGCCGAATCATACAGGAATTTCCTTAAATACAGCCCCACCGGAAACGACGAACGGACGGAGCAGGTAAAAGAAACCATAAAAAAACTCGAGTCGCGCGGAATGCAGACGGCAAAGGCCCAGCCGCAGGAAAGCGATACTTTTGGACTGCCCGCGGAAAAACCCAGATTGCTCCCCGAAACGGCCCGTAAAAAAACACACGCAATCCTTGACCGGGAGCCGGCCAAAAA
>CAZKCG010000077.1:0-24228 GCA_964551445.1 uncultured bacterium
TCGAGGTCGCCCATCAGCTTGTCGATCGCCTCCTGTTCGCGGGCGTCCATGCCGTCGATACTGATGCTCGCCCGTGAAATGCCGAGCGAAAACAGGCGGGCGGCGGTTTCTTCGTTTATGAGCGTTCCGTTGGTGGCAAGCACCGTATTCATTTTAAGCGAATGCTCGTGTTCGAGTATCTGGAAAAAATCAGGATGTATGAGCGGTTCTCCGCCCGTGAGGATCATGATTGGTTTTCCTTCCATCGTCGAGACGTCGTCTAAAAAAGCCTTGCTCTGAGCGAGAGTGAGTTCTCCCGGCGGCCTTTCGCTCGGGGCGCAGGCGCGGCAGTGAACGCATTTTAAATTGCAAGTCGCCGTCATTTCCCACGCTATGAGGCGGGGGCATTTGCTTGTGTCGAGCCTGTCGGTATGAGCAGATCTCATTTGATTGTGATGGTTCTGATTGCATCCGTGTCCGTTCATTGTTTCTCCACCGGTCCTGTTTCATTTATATCGTCAAAATAAACCGCGTTTTGTTTTTTCAGTTCTCGTGAACTGAAAATCACCCTGTAATCGGAAGTCTGCGCGAATTCCGCTATTTTTTCAGCTATCGCGCGGCATTCATCCGCGTCCTTCGCGTGCACCATGGCGTATATATTATAATTCCAGGACCCCGCCCGCGCCCGCTCATAGCAGTGGCTGACCTCGGAAAGCTTCGCAGCCATTTCACCCGCGGCCGTGACGAAACGATCTTCGACATTGAAAGCGCACATGGCATTTGCGCCATAGCCGACCTTGCCCTGGCGGATAACGGCGGCGAAGCGCCTTATCTTCTTTTCCGCGATAAGTTCACGGATCTCTTCAACAACCGCGTCTTCGGTCATTTCAACCTTCGCGGCGATATCAGAGAAAGGGCGGGCCGTAATTTCTATTCCGCCGGAAAGTATATTTATGAGCTTTTTTATTTTCAGATCCATAGCATCCTCTAAACGCTGAACTCTACTTTGATCTTGAACATTTTTTTTACCGGCAGATTAATGACCTCAGAAACGCCCAGTTTTTCTCTTATCTCTTCGAGTATGGATAAAAGGCGCTGCTGGGAACTCGCGGTGACGGTGAACCACACGTTAAATTCCGTATCGTCACGAAGGTAATTATGCGTGACCTCCGGATACGAATTAATAACGGCGGAAGCAAGTTCAACTTTTTCATTGGAAACGCCGACCGCCGCGAGCGTACTCGCGTAACCCAGGCGCCCTGCGTCAAATATGGGGCCAAGCCTTCTCAAATATCCGTTCTCGTTTAAACGCCTCAACGAATCCACTACTTCGGATTCTGAAACGCCGCCTATTTTTCTCGCGATATCTTCAAATGGACGAACGCAAACAGGAAAATCTTTTTGAACGATATTTAAGATATCCTTTTCAAGCCCGCTGAGTTTTTCATTCGTATTCATCAATCAAAACCATGCTTTTCAAAAGTTGACCGAAACGCTTCCGTTTCATCCGTGATATGATAACAGCAACGAAGCAGAAAGTCAATATGCCTGACTATTTATTCAGGGAGTTTTCCGAACTCGAAGGCGATCTGAACTCCTGCTCAGGTTTGAATTTAAGTTTCTTAGACCCGCGATCGTTCACGTATTTCGCCAGATCGAGCTCGATCTTTTCGGGAACCTTCACTCCTGCCGTTAAAAGCCCCTGGCGAAGAGAAGATTCTGCTTTCGCCGCAAAATCCGCGGCATCTTTAGCTATGCGTTCCGATTCGGCCGGGTTGTGAAATCCGATCGAATTTTCTGAGCATAGATATATAATGCGATAAAACGCTTCAGTGTAAAGATCTTTAGCTTTATCATAAACCGCAGTGTCGATCTTTTTCCCGCCGGCCTGTTCGTTATGCGTAAGCTCAAAAAGTTTTGCGACGACGGCTGTGGCATAGCCTGCTTTATTGGAAAGTTCGACCGTCCTGTCCTGAACCTTTATAACGCTCTCACGCAGCCATTCTACCGTCTGTGTGTGGCACTGAACGCATGATTTCACGTCATCTTTAAGCGGGCTCATCTGGTTGTGGCTCGATATCCTGTCGGCGCCCACGCGTTTATAACGCATATGACAATCGGCGCACCCCGTGTTCGCTCTGAAATGGATACTTCCGCGAGAGAAAAATTCGAAATCCGGATGTCTGATGTATCCGAGCTTAAAGCCCGTGACCGACTGCTTCCACTCAAGATATTCGGGCTTGTTCTTTATCTGTTTGATTATGTTCTCGATGGAAATATCTCCCCATTTGCTGCCTTCCCAGGGAAAAACGATATCGGTGACCTTGTTTTCGGCGTCTTTTGGAAAAACGTAGGTTGAGTGGCACTGCGCGCAGACGAGCGTCCTCATTTCCTGTATATTGGGAGAAGAATGGCCGACCGTTTCGAGGCCGTCCTTCAGCATCCACTTCGAGGCCCTCAAATTCATCGACTTATTGTCGTGGCAGTCGATACAGGCCACGCCGAGTTGGCGGTACTGTTCGGGGATCATAGCGGCCGCCTGCTGATAAGGCATCTTGAGGAACTGTTTATTGGTGTCGCGGACAAGCTTATCGGCGTACGGCGATTTGCATACGAGGCACGCTCCGCCGCCTTCCTGCGTTCTGGCCGGGTCTATCTGCGACTGGTCGATCATCATATTGCGATGGCCGCGGGTTTCATTGTATTCAACGCCGTAGCTGTAACCACTTAAAAGCAGTGCCATGTATGGGAATTCGCTTAACCTGTCGTAAACGGTATCCTCTCCGCCCTTTTTATATTTACTTTTGGCCGAAGGGCGTTTTTCTATGGTCATGGTCCATGCGTCGTATTCATGAGGAAATACCTGCCCCCATTTATAAGGGTCGTATTCGTCATCCGCGATCGTGCTCACTTTTACTTTTTCAGGCTTTAAAGGCGGGAAAATATATGCGATATATCTGAAATCAACTATCGCAAGAGTGGCAACCACGGTTAAAAAAATTATGAAAAGATAAAATATTATTTTTTTCATCAGGTTAAAACCTCTCCTCTGCTTACAATCCCTTCATTTTATCGGGAAACATCATTTCCTGGATCCCCGTGTCGTCCTTTAATTCAAGCTCAGGCTTAAAATTGAGCTTCTTCGCTCCGCGGCCGTTTATGTATTTTGAAAGCTCAAGATTGACATGAATAGGAACTTCCACCCCGACCTTAGTAAGACCCTGGCGGAGAAGCGCTTCGGCTTTCGTAGCGAAAGCCACGGAGTCGCCGGCGATCCTTAAAGCCTCGGGCGGATTATGGAACCCAAGTGAATTTTCGGCGCCGAGAAATACGATCCTGTAAAAAGCCTCGGTATAAAATTCTTTCGCCTGGTCATATAACGCGACCTCCATAGTTTTGCCCTTCAATTGTTCGTTATTGGCCATTTCGAATAACTTAGCCACGACGGCCGTCGCGTACCCGGCCCTGTTTATAAGACCTATTGTGCGCTGCTGAGTTTTTACGACCCTGTCCTTGAGCCAGTCGGATGATTGCGTGTGGCACTGGATGCACGGGCGCATGTCGTTTTTTAGCGGGCTCATAACGTTATGTTCCGACGCTTTGACGTATCCGAAAAGTTTATACGGCATGTGGCAGTCCGCGCAGCTGACATTGGCGTTAAAATGAGTGCTTCCGCGGGTAAAGAATTCGAATTCAGGATGGCGGATAAGCGCCATTTTAAAACCGGTCACGGCCTGTTTCCATTCCAGATACGCCGGATCGCTCTTCAATTGCTTTATTATGTTTTCGATGGAAATGTCTCCCCATTTGCTGCCTTTCCACGGAAATATAACACCCGTCGATCTCATTTCGGAGTCTTTGGGAATAACGTATGTAACGTGGCACTGCGCGCAAACGGCCGACCGGAGTTCCTGCCTCTGAAGCGTCTGGTGGTTGATGTCCTTGAGCGCCTCGTTGATCGTCCATTTTGAAAGCTTTAAATTCATAGTTGAATTGTCATGGCAGTCGGCGCACGCGACGCCAAGTTCCCTGTGTTTTTCAGGGATCTTATTAACGGCGTCGGCGTACGACATTTTAAATATTTCGCCTTTGGTTTCTTTTACGAGCCTGTCAGCATAAGGCGTCTTGCACGCGAGGCATGCTCCGCCCGCTTTAGTTCTCGACTGATCGATCTCGCGCTGGTCGGTCATCATGTAATGGTGGCCGCGCGGCTCGTTATATTCGACTCCGAATCCCATTCCATTAAAAAGCAGCGCCATGTATGGAAATTCACTGAGTTTGTCAACGGTTCCGACGCCCTTGTCGCCGCCCTTTTTATATACGGTTTTACCGGCCGGCCGCTCGTTTTTAGTTTCGAGCCATGAATCATATTCGATCGGATAATACTTTCCCCATACTTCCGGATCGAGCTCATTGTCTGAAATTTGTCCCGCCCTTGGAGGCTCGGGAAGCCTTCCGCCGGTATTGCCAAGGAAGAAAAGGGTGACTCCCGTGCCGACAACGGCTAAGATCACTAAAAAAATCACGGCTTTTTTCATAACGACTTACCTTCTTTTTATAATTAAATTATTGATCGATGACCGGGGCCCCGATAAAATCTTAGAAAGCTCCGACAAGCTTATGCACGGTGCGCCTGTGACATTCCCAGCAATACCTGTTGTCTTTGACTATGTCCCTGACTATGCCTTTATGACATCTTATACAATTTTGCTGAAGGATCTTTTTGCCGCCCTTACTTAAATGTATGTCATAGGAAAAGGCCCCTAAATAAAATCTGGAAACGTCCCAGAAACCGTCGACCCCCTTGGCTATGAAGTGCTCTATCTTGTTTTCATTCGTAAGATGGCAGTCGACGCATTTATTGGTTCGATGTATGCCCGAATGACGCCATGTGTCGTAATAGCGCTGAAGCAGATGACAGCTCGCGCAAAAGGTTGGTTCTTCGGATTTTTTAAAAAGTTTGGGAGGGCCGAACATGGCATATGTAAGACCGCCGGCGAATACAAAGCCCAGCAGGACGAGAAGGATCAGGTATTTTCTGTAAAAAGTTATAAGTTCTATTAAGCCTTTAACGCTGAAATAATAGCTTAGCGGTTTATTTTCCATTGCTTCCTCCGTTCACAAAAAAATCTTACCATTTTTCTCATGATTTGTAAATAAGTATTATCATAATTAAACGCTTTATAAAATTTAAAGCTTTTTTCTTTTTTTATTCATTTGTTAATTAACGGCCCGGTTTAAATTATAAAAGGTTTTGCTTTGGTATGCGGTCTTTAAATTATTCCTGATTAAAAAAGTTATATATATTTATTTACAGAATAAAGCACTTTGTGATAAAATGAGATAAATTTATTTAATCAAAAGTTTTGAATGGAATAAATACTTTATAAAAAGGATATCTGATTTTTATGATAGGTGTATCAAAATTATTATGTGGCCTTGTTTCTCCGCATGACGTGCTGAGATATGGAAGAAAATCATCGGAACTCCCGTCGAACATGCTTCAGTTTTCGCTGGATAAAAAACCCATAGTCGTATGGAATTCCACAATGGCGTGTAACCTCAAATGCGTCCACTGCTATGCCAACGCCCAGTGTAACGCTTCCGAACACGAACTAACTACGGCGGAAGCTAAAACTATGATCGACGACCTCGCTCAATTCGGCGCTCCCACACTTCTATTTTCAGGCGGAGAGCCGCTTATGCGCCACGACCTCTTCGAACTCGGAGCATACGCTAAATCTAAAAACATAAGAGTGGTCATATCCACGAACGGAACGCTCATCGACCGCGAAGCAGCGAAAAAAATAAAGGACATAGGGTTTTCATACGTTGGAATATCGCTTGACGGCGTCCGCGAAACGAACGATCATTTCAGGGGCGTCGGCGGAGCCTACGACATGGCGATCGCCGGAATAAAAAACTGTATGGAACTCGGCATCCGCGTGGGGCTTCGCTTTACGATAAACAAAAGTAATTATACCGAAATACCCCATATTTTTGACATACTCAAAGAAGAAAAAATACCGCGCGTTTGTTTCTACCATCTCGTTTACGCCGGCCGCGGCACCAAGCTCGTCAGCGAAGCCGTTCCGCTCGCCGAATCCCGTAAGACGGTTGAATATATATTCGACCGCACCAGGCAAATGCACAACGAGGGCCACCAGGTGGAAGTTCTGACGGTAGATAACCACGTCGACGGAGTTCTTCTATATAAGAAAATACTTAAAGAGGAACCTGAAAGAGCTAAGGAAATACTCACTCTTCTCGAATATAACGGCGGAAATAATTCCGGGATCGCTATCTCATGCGTCGATCAGTTTGGAAACGTCCACGCTGATCAGTTCTGGCGCCATCACTCATTTGGAAACGTAAAAAAAAGGCCTCTTTCCGAGATCTGGCTTGACACGTCGGAAGAACTCATGGGAAAACTGAAAGACCGTAAGCGGCATTTGAAAGGACGCTGCAGAATATGCAAATTTCTTAATATTTGTAACGGAAACTTCAGGGTAAGGGCCGAAGCGCTTTTCAATGACACATGGGCGCCGGATCCCGCATGTTACCTCACCGACAAGGAAATAGGACTCACTGATGATATCAGGGCGGAACTTGCGAATAAAAATGAAGTTTACGACTACGAATGGCTTCGTTAAAAATTAACGGTCCGATCCGCTGGCGCCGCTGTCCCAAAGCGTTACCGCCTAGTGACGGCAGCCTTTTTCAGGTATTTTCAGCCTGTGACTTTGCGCAGGCAACAACTCCGCCGGAACTTTATATTCCGCATCGTTCGCGGACGGGGCTTCGGGCGGTAAACGGCATAAAACAAAACGGGTATCCGTCACGGATCATGGCATGCTGTCTGATTTCTATATTAACTTTTATTTAGTTACTTTTGTCGAGCTGGTTTGATATTCATAAAAAAATAAATTCGCGAGGGTTGTAAATTGAAAAAAAATGAGCGCAAACTAATCATCGTTTCGATCTTTCTGTTTTTTCTGACTGCGGCTTTAATATTCCAGGCCAGGGTGGCGCAAGCGGAATATATCGACAATCAGAGGTGTCTGACATGCCATAGTTTCGTGCCTAAGGGCGTCATGTCCACGGTGGAAACGCAGCTTTTCAATTTCAACGACGTCACCGAACTCGCGCATAAAAACCTCAGCTGCCTCGGATGCCATGAGGAAACCAAATTCTCGGGCCCTCATCCTCAGGCTAAGGTTTCCGCGAACGATATCAACTCGCTGTGCATAAAATGCCATGAAAAAACCATTTCAGGAACGCACACAAAATTTAAGGACCATAAGCTCAACTGCAACGACTGTCACAAGGTCCACACAGCCTTTAAAAAGAATCTGGAATATAACAACGAATATCTTATTTCCAAAAAATGCTCGGGATGCCATGAAACGGAAAGCGTCGAATTTAAAAAATGCGTTCACTTCAATGAAGACAGAATTTCAAAAGGCGATATTCCATACTGCCCTACGTGCCATGGAGAACACACCGGAGAAGTAAAAGTTGAAGCGGCAGGGCTCAAAACGAACCTTCCTATGAAGGGCGATTGCGCAAGATGTCATCAAAGTCTTCCTTACTCGAAGTCTAAAAATATCGAAACAATTTCAACCAACAAGGATTTTCATGGAATAACAACCGACAACGAACACGAAAGCGTTTCTAAATGTTCGAGCTGCCACAAATCCCATAATACCAATGAACTTCTCAGCCGCGATATCGAACCGGGAACGCTTCCCGTTTCGCTTCACGGCACAGATCTTATCACCAACCAGTGTAAGTCATGCCACCCATCGATGGATAAAACCTACGAAAACAAAAAGATCCACATGAGCGACAATAAATGCATGATGTGTCATGGAAATAAAGGCTTCAGCGTTAAATACGGCCTCGGCGAAAAAGATCTTCACATAGATAAAATTATCCTGCGAAATTCCGTGCACGGCAAACTCAACTGCAACGACTGCCACAAGGGGCTTTCCAGCATCCCGCATAAGCCCGAGGAAGTTAAAAAGGTGGATTGCGAATCGTGCCATCAAAACGACCAGAAAACAGGCGGAAAACAACCCAGCGCAAAATTCGCTGAATGGAAAATGAGCGTCCATTACAAAAGTATTCAAAAGGGCGGCGGCGGACCGACATGCAAAACATGCCACGGAACTCATGACATATTCCCATCCTCTAATCCAGTGTCGAAGTCTAATTACGCCAACATCGATAAAACATGCGGTCTCTGCCACAACAAGCAAAAACTCGAATACGAGGGCAGCGTCCACGGCGAATCAGCCAGCAAGCACCGCGGAGACGCCCCGACATGCACGGTGTGCCACGGGACCCACCTTATAGCGTCGACGAAGAGCACCGAATCGTCGGTTTCAAAAGGCAATATCGTCAAGACCTGCTCATCATGCCACGCCTCGGTGAAGATGATGGCAAAATATAACGTCGACTCGACGAAGGTGCAGGATTACAAGAACAGCTTCCATGGTTTCGCCACCGGCCAGAATTTTCTCAGCGCCGCGACCTGCGATTCATGCCACGGCTCACACAACATCCGCTCCTCTAATGATCCTAAATCATCCATACACACCGGCAACATCGATAAAACATGCGGGAAATGTCATGCCGGAAACCACAGGGTCATGACGAATATGAGCAAGGTCCACTGGAACAAGGAAGATCCTGATTACTGGATGATAAAATGGATATCATACTTTTTCATATTGATCACCATACTGACCTTCGCGATGTTCGCTTTTTACATAGTTCTTGACGTCAACAGATGGTATAAGGCGAAAAAGCTCGAAGAGAAAAAAGAAAAAGACGGCCATGGAAACGAGCCGAAACATGAGCCGAAAAAATCGCATTCGAATAAGGCCAAAAAAGCCCTTGCGGATAACTCCGCCGGCGGATCCGCGCCCGGCGTGGCTTTAATAACCGCTGATAATTCGAAAGAGGTCAACGCGATAGTGGACGAAAAGACCGGCCCGTCAGAATTGTTCGACGCGCATGAAATAATCGTCGATACGATGAAGCCGGAATTATTCGCCGAATACAACAGAACCATTCCAAAACATTTACATCACAAAGTTAAATTCCTCCGCTGGAGCGAAAATTTCAGATATCAGCATGTATTGTTATTGACTTCTTCAATAGTGCTTTCCATAACCGGCATGGTGCAGATGTTCAATAAGCTTTTCATCTCCGAATTCTACTTTAAATACATTTTAAGCGTTCCGACAAACGCCATAATTCACAGGGTCGCCGCCGTAGGCCTTATAACCTTCTGCGTATGGCACCTTCTTTTCATCGTTTTCACACGCAACGGCCGGTTTGAAATAGAGCACTTCATCCCGAACCTGCACGATCTCTATGCCGGCATAGAAGACTGGGTATCGCTTTTCTGCGGCCGCCCTAAAAAATGCAAGTTCGACCGATACACGTATCTTGAAAAATTCGACTACTTCGCCGCTTACTGGGGATGCGTACTTATGATAGTGACGGGCGCCATCATGTGGGGCCACAATATAATAGTATCATTCATGCCCATGATAACCGTCGATATAGCCAAAACGCTCCACGGCTTCGAAGCCATCCTCGAACTCGTCGCCACAATGGTATTCCACATTTACATGACGCATTTCAATCCGCGCTACTTCCCGATGAAACGCACGTTCCTCGACGGCATGTCGGATTATGAGGAAATGAAGGAATACCACGAAAAAGAGCTCGAAAGAATATTCCCGGATGAAAAGCACGTAAAATAATAAGCTTTAAAACAGTTAATTATATTTAATTTTAAAACGGAACGCCGCCCTCAATGCTGCGTTCCGTCTTTTTTACGATATGAACACTAATTATACGATTCAAGAGATTGGCAAATTATGAAAAAACTTTATCAATCGCGGAGAAACCTCGCCCCCTCAAAGAAAATGATCTTAATTAAAGCGGCGGACGGCTTAAACATCGAAGTACGGTTCACACAAATTTTATTTTCCCGGCAGCTCCGGCGATTATTCCGCCGCAAAAAAATAAAATCCTTTTTCACTTAAAAATAAAAAGGCGCTACTTTTAACGGTAACGCCTTTTTATTTATTCAATTATTTGTTATTGAGCCGTGATTACTTGGTCGCGCCGGCTTCTCTGGCCTTTTCATATTCGGTGATAAGATTCTGAGCTACGTTTTCAGGAGCCTGTTCATAATGATCGAACGTCATTTTGAAGATACCGCGGCCCTGAGTGAGCGAGCGGAGGTTGGTCACGTATGTGATGAGTTCCGAATAAGGCACCTGAGCCTTGATCTCCTGTTTCTTGCCCTTGGCTTCCATACCCATGATCTTGCCGCGGCGCGAGTTAAGATCGCCCATGATGGCGCCCATGTATTCGTCCGGAACTACTACTTCGATCATGTATATCGGTTCGAGAATATAGGGAGCCGCGTCCACGAACGCGTTCTTGAAACCCATGGAACCGGCAATTTCAAACGCCTGAGCCGACGAATCGACATCGTGATATGAGCCGTCATAAATGGTTACCGATACGTCGATAACGGGATATCCGGCGATAACGCCTTCAACCATTTTGCCGACGACGCCTTTTTCAACGGGCCCTATGAACTGTTTCGGAACGGATCCGCCGACTATCTTGTCGAGGAATTCGAAGCCTTTTCCGACGTTAGGCGCGAGAGCGAGGTGGCAATCGCCGAACTGGCCGCGGCCGCCCGACTGTCTTTTGAATTTACCCTGGGCTTTTGAGGATTTTCTTATCGTTTCGCGATAAGCTATCTTGATGGGCTGGATGTCGCAGCCGACGTTGAATTTTCTGCGGATCTTATCGAGGACCATTTCTACGTGTATCTCGCCCATGCCGGAAATGATGGTCTGGCCGAATTCGTTCGGAGGCGGAACTTTGAACGTAGGATCTTCGTCCGCGATCTTTGAAAGCGAGGTCGACATTTTCTGAGAATCGTCCTTCGTTTTCGGAACTATCGCGAGGCTGTATAACGGTTCGGGAAATTCTATCCTGTCGAAAGCTACCCTGAAGCCCGGGTCAGCGAGCGTATCGGATGTCTTGGTGGCTTTAAGCTTAACAATAACGCCGATATCGCCGGCGTGAAGTTCGGCAACGTCCTCGCGGTTCTTGCCGCGGAGCGTATAGAGCGTTCCGATGCGTTCCGACTGTTCGGAATGGGTGTTTATAAGATCTATGCCCGAGTGGAGAACGCCGGACATAACCTTGGTGTAATATAATTCGCCGAGGCCGGGTTCGCTGAACACTTTGAATACGAAGAGCGAAAGATGTTCGGAATCTTTGAATGAACGGGTTTCTACCGCGTCGGTTTTTATGTTTTTGCATTCAAGCGAAGGGCGCTGCGCGGGATTTGGCATATAGTTTATGATGAAATCCAGGAGGGGCTGAATGCCGAAGTTGATAGTAGCGCATCCGGCGAGAACGGGGAAAACTTTACCATCGCGAATACCGGTGGAAAGAGCTTTCTGAACTTCAGCGTCCGATATTTCTCCGCCTTCGAGATATTTCATGCCAAGTTCATCGTCGACTTCCGCGGCGGCTTCGAGCATGATCTCGCGGTATAATTTTGCCATATCGTTCATATCGGCTGGAATTGCTTCTTCTTTCATGGTCTTTCCGTCGCCGGAGAACATGAACGCCTTCATCTTTATTACATCGACCACGCCTTTAAATCCGGTGGATTTTCCGATAGGGATGGTAACAGCGAGTATCTTGGAAGTGAGTCTGGTCTTTATATCATTGAAAACTTTATCGAAATCAGCGTTTTCCTTGTCCATTTTATTTATAAAAAATATTCTGGGAAGTTTCGCGTTTTCGACGTAGTCGAAAGCCTTTTCGGTGCCGACCTCGACGCCTGAGTCGGCGGCAAGGGTTAGGATAGCGGCGTCGGCCGCGCGCACGGTCTTTAAAACTTCGCCGATATATTCATCATAACCGGGGGTGTCGAGCATGTTTATTTTGTGGTCTTTGTATTCGAAAGGAGCCATAGCCGTCATAATAGAAGATTTTCTTTTTATTTCGCTGTCGTCGAAATCGCATGTAAGCGTTCCGTTATCTGACTGTCCGAGCCTTGTTACCGTACCGGTCGTAAAAAGCATAGCTTCAGTGAGGCAGGTCTTGCCTGAGCCCGAATGGCCCAGCGTGCATAAATTCCTTACTTTGTCAGTTTGAAATACCTTCATGTGTATCCCCCTTAAATTTTTTGAATGGTATAAAACTAATGGGCTTATTATATCACATGTTTTTTCATATTTCAATTACTTATTTAACTATTTTTAAGGCCGCGCGTTGAAAATATCAACGCGTTATGTTATCATTTGAGGCGATGAACACTGAAATTAAACACGCGGAGTTGATTTCCGCGATAAAAAATGTCCTCGTTACTCAATCGCCCTCGGAATGGATAAAAAACACGGTTTCGTTCGATGCCGGAACCGATTCCGCGCTCATCCGAGGACAAAGATTCAACCTCGGCGGCGGAAAACTTTTCATTTCCGGATTTGGAAAATGCGCCGGGGCGATGGCTGATGGAATATCGGAGATCTTCGGGGCCAGGATCGAAAAAGGGCTCCTTATAAGCTATAAAGATAAAAAAATAAACGGCAATATAAGAGTTATCGCCTCATCACATCCGCTGCCGGATCGCTCGACAGTTCCCGCTTCTCAACATCTCGTCGATCTCCATCGCTCGGCGGCGGAAAACGATACGCTGCTGTGCCTGGTTTCAGGAGGAGGATCTTCTTTTTTTGAAATACCCTGCGAAGGGATCACGCTTAAAGACCTGATATCGGTCAACCGCCTGCTTCTGTCTTCCGGCGCCCCCGTTCCGGAAATCAACGTTGTGCGCAAGGCCCTGTCGAGCGTCAAAGGCGGAAAGCTTCTTGAAATGACGAAAGCGCGGTTGATAACGCTCGCGATTTCAGACGTTATCGGCGGCGGGCCCGGCGATATAGCCTCCGGACCGACATGGCGTCAGACGGCCTGCGCACGCGAAGCAATAAATATATTAGAAAAATATAATGCTCTTTCACTTTGTCCGGAAAGCGTGGCGGCACATTTAAATGCGGCGGCTGAGATCGAAACGAAAAAAGCGGCCTGCGCCGTGGAATCCACGAACCCGGATTACTTCGTTATCGGCGGCAATTCAAAAATGAAGAAGGCCGTTTCCGCCTGCCTTGCCGCGTCAGGATTTACCGTCTTCGATCATGAACGGCAATTAACCGGGCCTGCTGAAAACGAATCGGGCTCTTTCGTCGACGGCCTTTTAAAGTTAGCCGGCAACGCCTCACGGCCTGCCGTCCTTATCGCAGGGGGCGAGGTGACCGTAAAAGTGACCGGAAAAAAAGATGGCGGAAGATGCCAGCATTTCGTTCTTCTCTGCTCGTCGATACTTTCAAAACTTAAATTTGAAGATGCCGGGAAAATAACCGTCATCGCCTTCGCGAGCGACGGCGTCGACGGCTTCACCGACTTCGCCGGGGCTGTTTTTAACGCGGAAGACGCTTTAAAGATCGGCCCGGACATAATAAACGAATACACGGCAAATTTCGCGAGCCGCGACTTTTTTGAAAGATACGGCGGTCTGATTAAAACCGGACCCACGGGGCATAACGCTAACGACTTTTTTATAGGCCTCATAAATTAAGCCATCAACATAAGAAAATAATTCAACTTCTCACTTTTTCACTGACTGTATGCCTTTCATGGATGAACTCAGATCACATGTTCCATTAGCGCCGAATCATACACGGAAGCTGCTTAGTGCTTCCCGAAAAAACCGCTGCTGAATTTCAGCCGTTTGAAAAACCAGTTGACTTTTAAACGGCTCCATGTTAAAATAAAAATCTAAACGAAAATGACTTTCATTTACAAAGGATGGCGGCATGGATAAAAAGTATATGGCGGCCCATTTTAAAACGGCCGGCCTTAAAATGACCGTTCAGCGCCTTGTTATCATTGAAGTTCTTTTGAAACATTCGCGGGAACATATCAACCTGGAGCGGATCCTCGATGAAGCGCGCCTTAAAAACCCGGCGGTCTCCGGCGCCACGGTATTCCGCAACATCGTGTTCCTCGAACGATCAGGCCTGATAAGTAAAATGAAGCTTGGCGACAACAAGTCATATTACCAGCTTCAAAAGGCGGGCGCCGCCGAAGGCCATCACGACCATCTTCTCTGCGAAAAATGCGGAAGGATAGTCGAGTTCTACTCCGAAAAACTCGAAAAGCTGCAGGAAAAGGTCGCGGCCGACAACGGATTTAAAATATCCAGACACAGAATGGAGATCTACGGGATCTGTAAAAACTGCCGCGCGGAATGCGGATAGAAAGACGGTTAAAAATGAGCGAGCTTAATTTAGAACTGGAAAACAACCACATACAGTGTTTTGCCGCCGGCGCCGGCTCGAAGATAGCCCTCGTAGGAAATCCTAACGTGGGTAAGTCGGTCACTTTCAATCTTCTGACCGGCCAGTACGTTGTCGTATCGAATTATCCCGGCACTACCGTTGATATAAGTTCGGGCAAAATGCCTCTAAATTCGGGCACAAGCGTTGAAATAATAGACACTCCCGGCACCAACTCGCTCATTCCCAAAAGTGAGGACGAAGAAGTGACGCGCGACGTACTATGGCGCGAAGACATCAATTTCGCCGTGCAGGTCGCCGATTATAAAAATCTAAGGCGCTCGCTTCTGGTCACTTTCGAACTCATCGAAATGAAGATACCGCTTATACTCAACCTCAATATGGAGGACGAAGCCGAAGAACGCGGGGTATTCATAAATAGATCAAAACTCTCATCCATGCTCGGCGATATAGCGGTGGTCTGTACTACGGCTATAATAAAAAAAGGTCTCGGCGAACTGAAAAAAAGCATGAACGAATTCTCGAGAAGCGCTCTGACGATAAGCTACGAAGACAGTGTAGAAGATCTCTGCTTAAAATTATGCGGCGAGATGCCTGAAAAGTTCCGGTTTAAAAGGTCCGCGGCGCTTATGCTGATATCGGGAGACCGTTCGGTATTGAAGCATTTTGACGAAGCATGCGGCGGCGCGCTCGAAAAAATTCTTGAAACGGCCGAACCGGAAAAAATCTCCGCGCTCGCTTCATCGATCTTTTCATCCCGTGAAAAATTGATAGAAAATATAATAGGTTCGGTATACACGGTGAACGCGCCGGATAAAAAAAGCACTTTCCGCCACAATCTCGGGCTTTGGCTCACCGATATGAAAATCGGATTTTTAATATTTCTGGCGGTCCTATACCTTCTCTACCTGTTCGTCGGCATCTTCGGTGCCGGAACATGCGTCGATTATCTTCAGACGGAAATTTTCGGCCGTGTGGAAAACGGCGTCGCTCAGGGCGGCTATATCAACCCTTTCTTCATAAAATTCTTCGACGCGGCGTTCGGCCAAAAAAACATCATAACTCGCATGTTCGTAGGCGAATACGGGCTTTTAACGATGGGGATGACCTACGCCATCGCGATAGTTCTTCCGATCATGTTCACCTTCTTTTTCTCTTTCAGTTTCCTCGAGGATTCCGGATACCTTCCGCGTCTCACGGTTTTATCGGACCTCATTTTTAAATATATCGGATTGAACGGAAAAGCAATACTGCCGGTCGTACTAGGGTTGGGCTGCGGAACGATGGCGATACTTACGACGCGCATCCTCGACTCGAAAAAAGAGAGGCTTATCGCGACCATAGTTCTGGCGCTCGGAATCCCATGTTCCGCCCAGCTCGGAGTGATGATGGGCCTGACCGCCAAGATCGCCTGGTACGCCACCGCTTTGATATTTCTCGTGGTGCTTCTGCAGGTCGTTATAGTGAGCAAGGTTTCGGCATATTATATCCCCGGCGACGCATCCCCCTTTATAATGGAACTTCCGCCCATGCGCTTTCCGCAGATATGGAATATAATAAAAAAAACATACAACCGCGTACTGTGGTTTCTCGAAGAGGTCGTCCCGCTTTTTCTCATCGGGACATTTATGCTCTTTATCCTTTCCGAAACAGGCTTTTTAAAGACACTGGAAACATTTTTCTCGCCGGTGATATCCGGAATGCTCGGACTTCCGAAGGAAGCGACCTTCGCCTTCATAATGGGCTTTTTAAGGCGTGATTACGGCGCGGCCGGCCTTTATATGCTATCCGAAAAAGGGCTTTTGAACCCGGCCCAGATCATGGTCTCGCTTGTGGTCATTACCCTTTTCGTCCCATGCATAGCGACCTTTTTTATGATGGTCAAGGAGCGCGGTTACAAGGTGGCGACCCTGATACTTCTCTTGATAACGCCTTACGCCTTCTTCGTAGGCTGGCTGTTCAGAATGTTTTTGGACCTGATATCTCCATGGGTCAGTTTTCATAAATAATTTGTTTTTAGTAAAAACATGACTTTTTAAAATTAATCATTTGATTTAATAACGGCATTCTGATATAATGAATATCGTGTTCAAATTCATTTTAAATCTTATTTTTTTTATATTGAAACCGGCCTTTAAACTTGCTTTCCTGGCCGTCCGTTTCGTTTTCAAACTTAAATTAAAGTTCTTAAAATATCTGATGAGATTTCTAAACTGGATGGACGCCGATTCATATATTTTCGCGGTGATCTTCTTCGCGCTCGGATTATATTTCAACAGGCATAAATTCGATAAAAAGAGCTGACCCGGAAAACTTTAAATTTGACTCGAACGCTTTTATTTTGTAAAATTATAAGTAGGTGAGTATTTTGCGTAAAAAAGGGTTTACCGCGATAGAGCTTATAATCTCGCTGATAATATTCTCGCTTGTAATATCCGGTTTTTACGGCATTTTACAGCTTACCGCCGGAACCAATAAATCGTCGCTTAAGAACAAGGTAGAGGTTCAGAAAGACGCGAGGCGGACACAGATAAAACTCATGGATGAATTATCCTGCGCATCCGAAGTAATAAAACCCGGAATAGGTTCATCCGCGCCTTTTCTCGCGGTCGTTGACAAAGAAGGCAAAATAGCAGTCTATTATCAGAAAAATGAGGATTTCACGCAGGAGGACGGAAGCGTCATAAAAGGCTTCAAGCTTTATGCCGTAACGAAAAATCCGACCACCGGATCGGTCGAAGCCGAGCGCGAGGTCGCATCCAACATAAAAAGGCTCGTATTTACTTCCGTATCGGAAGGCTCGGTCGGAATCAATCTGACCGTATTCAATAAAAATGAAGAAATAAGCGTGTTGACGCAGGTCACGCTCAAAAATTATTACGCCGGCGAATTCATAAACTGAAAAAGGCGGGTACCGATATGAAAAAAGAAAATTCATACAACTTGAACCGGAAAGGCATGGCCGTTTATATAGTCATCATCCTCGTTTCATTTATCGCGCTTTCGCTTTCAAACATCTCCATATTAAATACCGGCGAGATCAACCAGCTGGCCAAAAGCGAGGCTCTCTTAAAGGCGGACCTGATAACCCGTTCCACCTTTCAGAAATTCGCCTGGAAACTCAAAAGCGCCGGATTCGAACAACGGCCCTGCAAAGATAAGGCTTTGAACGAATCATCCGTCGTCGACGGCTTCAACTGTGAACTTTTATGCTATGATTCCGAGGACGAGGATCAGGCCTTAGACCTTTGGATAATGGTAAAATCCCCGAACGCCACCCGGGCTATCTTTTACCGGCTAAAATACATGGAAAGCCTTGTTAATAAATATAATTCGGTCCTCACTATATTCGCTTCGTTTTATTCCGTGGACGATTTTCCGACCTCGAAAAATTCTCCGAAAACTCCTCAGAAGATCCTCGACATTCTCAAAAAACAGCGTGACAACATGAAAAACAAGTCCGCCGTAGTTAAATCACTTGAAAACGCTAATGATATCAACGAAATTCTTCAAAAAATAAACGCTCCCGCCGGCCCCGGAATATTAAACCACGTTTCACAGAGCAACGGCGGCCAGAACTCTCAAACTTCCTCATCCGGCCCGAATTCTAATCAGCTTAACGACCTTCTTTCCATAAATTCGCTTAAAAAGACCGATAATGCGATGCAGCTGGCGGCGGCTACAAATATCGCCCAGAACGGCGATATCAACGATGCTTCACAAGGCATGGGAAATAACGGCGGCGGCGGTCCGGCCCAGCCGCAAACTCCTAATCAGCCCGCCCCGAACAACCAGCAGCCTCAAAATCCTAATCCCACTGCGCCTAACGCTCAGCAGCCTCAGAATCCGGCTCAGCCAGGGGGCCCCGGCCAGCAACCGCCGTCACCCGCTCAACCCAAGCCTGCGGGCACGACTGCGCCAAATACCGCGGTAACGAATCCTCCGCCGCAGCCGAAAGCGCCTTACAACCAGAGGCTGGCCGCTGCAACCAACGCTTTTTTCTCGAATCTGGGATTTGGAATTAAAAGATTTTTTGGAACGGCCAGCGCGAAAGATCAGCAGAAAGCGAATGACGCGACAAATAATTATCTGAGCATCGCCACGCCGGGAAGCCTCACTTCAACGCTTCTGAAAGGCTATAATTCAGCGATCAACACCAACTATAACAAAAGCCAGCCCAAAGCCGGAACCAAGTAAAAAGATCAGTAAACTTCGAGGACGGGAACCGAAACGATCATGCCGCGAATTTTTAAAAAGCTTAAAAAAAAGAATATTCAAAAAAAAGCATTTTCCTACGTGGAGCTTTTGATAGCCATAACCATACTTGTTTTTTCGGCTTCATTCATCCTCACCATTTTCAACGCCAGGACCAATGAAGCTCAAAAATCCATGCGCCACTATATCGCGATGTTCATCGCCGGAAAGGTCCTCGAGGATATAGATAACAACATCCGCGAGAACCCTTTCTACCTTTCAGAGCTCAAATTCTACGACAGAACTTACAAAGTGATCGACCACGACTCGCCTTTTTTCAATGCGCTCGAGGATTTCAACCTCGACGGCAAGCTCAACGAGGACTTCTTCGACTTCAAGGGCGGCTTCGACCTTAGAAAACTAGAAGGCTACGAATATAAGATAACCATTTCGCCGGTCACGGACTGCGCCTCTTATTCCGATCTTATCGCGTCCGTCAAGGTCAGCGTTATGTGGATGGACGGGGCCGCAAAAAAAGATTATTCGCTTTCCGCCTCATATTCCGGATATCCCGCGCCGTTCGAACAGTCCGAGATCAATTTCGACGCGACCATAACCCCGCAGATGATAGAAGACATGAAAACCGCTCTGGGCGCGACAGGCGACATTAAAACGCTGGCCCAGAACCTCGGCGACGATTATTCGTCCTTATATAACCTTTCGCTGCTTTCGATAATAATCGAATATATGAAAAGGGTCGAGCACGAAGCTGACGTGAACATAGAAACGCTCAAAAACTCAACGACGATGGATCTTTACGCCAGGGTGAACCTCGCGCGCCTCTACGAGAAAAAATCGGTCGTGCTGATGGAAACGCTCAATTATCTGAGATATCCGGCCTCGCGGATACTCAAACAGATGAAGGCCGGGAACTTCAAAATAGAGGGGTTTCTAAACTCGAATCCCGCCTGCGTTTTAAAAATAAAAGAGAACATAGGGCTTTTAAGAAAAAAGGACCTCGCTACCGGCGCGGCCGTTACGAATTCGTTCATTTTAAAATTCAACGAAGCGATAAAACTCGGCTTCACCACATATATCGAAATGCTTTCGCTGCCGGTACTTTCGGCGAAACTCGGCCTGCGCGAAAGACAGTCGATATTTTTAAAGATCATCGACATGGGCTCGGCGCTCGCCCTTAATAAAAATGAGAACGCCATAATAAGCATAGACGGATATCCCATATCTGTCAAACAGGTCGTTAAGAACTGCCTGAGGAACCTTCAAAAATATTATGAACTCAGAAATATTCCGAGAGCGAAATATATCATGACGACGCTCGATAAATTCAACGACTCCTCATCGAAAACTCCGGCCGAAAAGCTGCTCGAAAAAAGCTTCGACGATATCAACACGATATCAAAGTTATGCGAAATACTTTATCAGAGTTTTTAATCCCCATCCCGGCAGAGGCCTTCAACGGGTCCGCTGACGGCATGCAACGCGCCGGTTCAAAGCTTCGTAAGCGCGATAAGCCGATTCGCCCAAATAAAAAAAAGCGCTTTTGACGGCGCTTTTTTTATTGGTCTATTAATTTAATTTGATCTTTGGCGTGATCGTTTATATGACGCTTTTTATGAAACCGGATATCGTTTCGGCCTCGAATGGTTTTTCAAGAAAGCCCATTGCGCCGGCTTCGAGCGACATGCGTTTTTTCGATTCCTGCATCGACGCGGACACCATTAATATAGGAATAGCCGAATATTCGGGTTTTTCCTTCAAGGCCCTGCATATGGATATGCCGTCGAGATCGACCATGTTTATATCGAGCAGTATCATGGCGAAATCTTTGTGTTCCTCGAGCGCCTTGAACATCGAGAAGGCCGAGTTGGTAACTACCAGGTTGTAGTCGTTCTCGAGTATGGCGGAAAGAAGGTTGACGCAGTCGGCGTCATCGTCGGTTATAAGTATCTTCTTCTTGCCGCTGCCGCTTGTTTTAGCCGGCTGGTTCAGGTGCGAGATGTCGACCTCGAGATAAAGAGGCAGGCGCACTTTTAAAGCGTTTACCAGCCCGCCATCTTCGGTAACGGCCACCGATCCCCCGTGAAGCCTTATTATCTCGGCGGCCATGGCAAATTCCATGCTTAATCCGGCGAGCTGTCTCTGGCTCGGGACCTCGTTGGCGAAAAAATGCTCGAGAACAGTTTTTATATCTGAAGTTTCAGCGACGATGGAGGTCCCTGGAACAGTTATGGAAATGTCGGTATCGGTATGTTCCACGCTTACGCCGATCTTCGAATTTTCAGTATTTAATTTTATGGCGCTGTTTATAAGGGTTGAAAAAACATATGACATCTGCGAATAATCGCCGTTGATATAAAAAGCGCGGCCGGGCTGCATGAAGTCGATGGAAACCTTTTTTTCGATGGACTTTGAAGCGAGCGCCGCGACCGATTCCTGAATGACATTGATCAGGTCTATCTTTCTGATGTTCGAGCTGTTTTTGTAATGCTGGATCTTCGAGAATTCGGAAAGTTCGTCGATGAGAACGAGCAGCTTATCGGCGTTCTTAAGGACCACGGTGAGGGCGTTGCGCTGTTTAGGGCTTATCTCGCCCATTTTGTCTTTTAAGATAAGCTCTGTATATCCGCGGATCGAAGAAAGCGGCGTGCGAAGCTCGTGGCATAGGTTTTCGGTCAGCTCGTTCTTTATGTGATCGACCTTTTTTATCTCTTTTTTTATGAGCTCTATCTCGGAAGTGTTGCTCTTTTGAGAGTCGCTGTATCTTTTCACGCTGGATATGTGTTTGAGGAATTTCAGCAGAAGTTTTTCGCAATTTTCAGTCTTTATGACATAAGACGCGGCTCCGGCGTCCAGCGAGTCGGAAGCGGCTTTTTCTCCAGCCGGTTCGCAAACCACGATCAGGGCGGCGTCAGCTTTTTTCAAAACTATCTCGGCGCACGCGGAAACCGGGTCGATGGAATTATTGCATGAGCTTAAAATAACGGCGGTAAAATTTTCAGCCGCGATCTTTAATAACGCTTCGGAAACGGTCCTGACGGAAACCATCTCATAGGTCTCATCATTTTTTGAAAAGCCGGCCATCAAAGATTCGGATAAGATAAACCCGTCTTCTATGAATAAAAGCCTGTTTTTAACTTCAGTCATTGATCTCCCACCTCTGGTCCGTGAAATTATTTTATTATATCAAATAAGTTATTTCTAAAATCATGTAATTATAGTAAAAATAGAACTGTTTGTCAATTAAAAGTTTTCAAACTGGCTTCCAAGCACTACTATCTTTACAGGCGGCGCGGCCGGTACTTTGAAAACATGTATCCCGGGAGATGTGAGCGCGACGCCCCCGGCCACTATAAGTTCGACCCGGCCGTCGTCGTCTATGTCAGACAGCGTAACGGGCGCGTAACTTTTTCCGACGAATTTCGGAAAACCCGGAATGGGCTCGCCGCGCGTATTAAGGACATTTACATATCCGGCCTTTTCACGGGCGTCATCGGTCCACGCGGTAAAAATTATCTCCGGATCGCCGTCTCCGTTGACATCGGCCACCTGAGGGGTGTCGGCCATGTAGGTTCCGACCTTTTTAGGCCATCCGGAAAGGGATTCGCCCTTCTGGTTCCTTATATCGATAAAAGCCTCGTTATCTTCCGGCTTATTGTATGTTATGACCATATCCAGCTCGCCGTCCTTATCGATATCGGCCATTCTGACCTGGGCATAAGATTTTCCAGGGAGCGGCATGCTGCTTTTCACGTTGCCGGCGGAATCGTAGACCTTCAGCGCGTATGGAAGCGGCGTCTGTCCGACGACCTCGGAGTGGCCGTCTTTATTTATGTCCATTACGTTCAATTCGAAGGCCCAGTCGCCGCTTTTAGGGCCTATCGTCTGGGGCCAGCCCGGCTTCATCTGGCCGTCCGTGAATATTGAGACCTGGCCGTTCTTATCCCGGACAACGAGGTCCGTTTTGTTTTTATTGTCCATATCCATAACGCGGACAGTCGAGATGACGCCCGCGCCCATATTGGTCTGCCATTCGACATTTCCGTCCTCGTCTAAGCGCACGACGCGCCCCGAGGTCGAGCCGATGAAGGTTTTGAGTTTATTGTCGCCGCCGGAATCATATAACTGAGGCGCCGAATGTTTTATGCTGCCCTTGGTGTCGTATGACCATTCGGTCTTTCCGTACCTGTCGACGCAGTATACTTTTCCATCCATGCTGCCAGTGACGATCCTGAGTTTTCCATCGTTTTTAGTATCGCCTATGGCCACGGGCGAAATTATAGGCCCGCCCGTCTGTTTGGGCCAGAGGCCGAATCTTTTCTCGCGGCCGTCGTTGCCCATGATATGTATCATGCCGTCCGAGGAACCGACGACGAGCTCTTTTTTGCCGTCGCCGTCTATGTCCGCGACCTTTATCTGGCTCTGAACGTCGCCCGAGACCGAGGTCGGGAACCCTTTCTGATACTCGGCGGCCTCGCCGTATGCGTTATGCGGCATCGACAAGGCGGCGATGATAAGAAGCGCGGATATTAAAATTCGAGCCGTGTTTCGTTCTTTCATGATGTCCTCCTGACGGTAAAAAATCTAGTATCTGACCTTTTCGCGAATGACCTTGACCATGGAGGTCATTTTTACGCGCGTGCCCGACGAAGGCACTTCCCCGGCCGTCACGATCCTGTAAACGTCATAGGTCCCATAGTCGGCGTTGCCGACGACGTATTTCGCCCCGTGATAGGCCCTGTTGATCGTTTCATACGGCGTTTTAAGCGTTTTAACTATCTCAACCTTTAAGATCTTGTAATTTCCGTCTCCGAGCGTTCTTTCAAACTGTTCGACGGGAAGGACCTTCTGTTCGGGGTAATACCAGCTTGAATTTCCCATCGCGTACTGGCGCTTGATCGTAAGAAGCGCCTTCTGATATGCCGCTGAAGCAAGGTTTCTGGCCTTTATTCTGTGGGCCTGCACTATAGTGTTGTCGAAAGCCTGTACTGAATATTTGAAATATATCGATCCTACGGCCAGAGATACGGCGAGTATCAGAATGACCATGACCTCGATAAAACCTTTTTTTATCTTGATGCCGGGGTTGTTTGTCATTGTTAACTTCCTTGTCATTTTATTCGGACGGCGGCGCGAACTGAACTATAGTGTCTTCTTTCGGAAGGTTTAAAATATCTATCTCATAAGTGGACCCCGAAAGTTTCGTTATGTTTGAATGGCCTGACGCGAACTTATCGATCGTATCGATAGGGTTTTTCGGATCCAGCTGCGGCGTTTTGTAATGCATCGGAATTATTATTTTCGGCGAAAGGCGGCGGATGATCTCCCACGCGTCGTAAGCGTCAACGGTATAATAGCCGCCGACAGGTATCATTATCGCGTCGAGCCTGCCGATCTTTTTTATGTCTTCGTCGCTTAAAAGCGTTCCGATATCGCCCATGTGAGCCATACGGAAATTATCGTATTCGAATATGCTTATAAGGTTCGGTCCGCGGTCTTTTCCATTCTTTTTGTCATGGAAGGTCTTTATCTGGATGATATTGATGCCGTGGATATTCAAGGAGCCTTCGGTGTTTTTAAGGGTATATGCGCCGCCGGCGATCTTAGTGTTATTGTGATCGGCATGGCC
>CAZKCG010000078.1:0-24208 GCA_964551445.1 uncultured bacterium
GGTCAGGGCGTTGATGCCGGTAAAGCTTGTCGTAACTCCCGTGGAAGTTCCGAAATTCTGAGCGAACGCCTGTGTTTCGAAGTTGAAAAGCAGGACATAGGAAGCCATAAAGAAAGCGCATACGCCGATCAATGAGATGCGGGTGATCTTTTTGTTTCGTACTAAATTAAACATATTCATAGTCATTCCCTCCATTTAAAGAAATTGGACATAAGTTGCAAAGCGTCTTTTATGTTAACGCTTTCGCATTACCCGGTGAATCACCGTCCTTTTAAAATATTCAAAAATCCACATTAGAGTAGTGAAATGGAAGACATTTCACGAAAAAGAATCAATCAAAATGCTATTTCTTCAATTATACGAAACAATATGGCTTTTGTCAAGTAAGTGTGACATTTTGTAAAGAATTGTAAATGTATGCCCGGACTTATTTACACGCGTGTGAATATAGTATATAATCATAAGTTCTTAATCAACCTGAAAAAAGGAGAAGCGCCATGGAACGAATACTTGTGGTAGACGATGATCTTAAACTCTGCGAGCTGCTTGAAGAATATCTCGCGGGCGAAGGTTTTCAAATAGAATTTGTCAATGACGGCGTTTCCGGCGCGCAAAAGGCGGAGGCCGGCAAATATGACCTTATAATACTCGACGTTATGCTTCCTGAAATGAACGGTTTTGAAGTTTTGCGCTCCCTGCGTGAAAGAACCATTAAAACGCCTGTAATAATGCTTACCGCCCGGGACAGCGAAGTTGACAGGATCGTCGGCCTTGAAATGGGAGCGGATGATTATCTGCCCAAGCCTTTTAATCCGAGAGAACTCATAGCCCGCGTTCGCGCGATACTCAGAAGAAGCAGAACGGAGGGCGATGACGGAGCGAAGAGCGTGAATTTTTCAAGAATTATCGCAGGCGACATTGAGATGGATGTTTCAACGCGGACCGTAGTTTGCGCGGGCGAACGCGTTGAGCTGACCTCGGTCGAGTTCAGTCTTCTGGAAAGTCTGTTGAAAAACGCCGGACGGCTTGTGCCGCGTGAAGAACTATTTAAAAATGCTCTCGGACGGGAAATTTCGCCATATGATCGAAGCATTGACGTTCATGTAAGCAAACTCAGAAAAAAACTCGGTAATAATGATAGCGGAGTTGAACGGATCAAGACCGTCAGAAGCGTCGGGTACCTTTACGCGCCGGTTTCAGAGAAGGAAAAATAAGTTTATGTTTAAAAGAAGCATTTTCATGAAAATATATCTTTGGTTCTGGATCGCTACGGCATTTATAATATTTACCCAGCTAAGCTTTGACAGGCTTACCGATTCGGGACCGTTCGACAGATTCAGGCACGATATGCACGCGAGCGTATTTTCTATGTACGCCAAAATACTGGCCGATCTTCATTCACGCGGCGATCATGCCGAGATAGCGAGAGTGGCTGAAGATTTTAAAAAGTCAAACGGTATAGATACTTACCTGCTCGACGATACCGGTCATGAGATAGAAAACCGTCCGGTTTCCAAAAACGCATTGGATCTTTCAATAAAAGTTTCGCGCAGCGGAATGCGCGCGGTCGCTTTTGAAAACGAAATGGAACTTATGGCTGTGCCGGTAAAAGGCAGGAACGGCAGGCAATATATTCTTATAAGCGAAGCGTCGCGGAAAAATATGGGGCCGCCGCCGGGAAACGCCAGTCAGGCGGTCATGCATATAATTTTGATGATCGCGACATCCGGCGTAGTTTGTTACGGGCTCGCGCGCTACATGACTTCGCCCGTCGTCGCTTTAAGAGAGGCGACGAAAAGATTCGCCGCCGGCGAACTTGACGTGAGAATAGCCAGAACGATCGGCAACCGTAAAGACGAGTTATCCGAACTTGCTGAAGCGTTCGACAAAATGGCGGAACGCATCGAGTCGCTTATGACGCTTCAAAAACAGCTGCTTGGAGATATTTCACACGAACTGCGTTCGCCGCTCGCAAGGCTTAACGTCGCTCTTGAACTATCCCGCAGGCTCGCGGGTGATGGCGCGCAAAGGTCGCTGGACAGGATCGGACAGGAAGCCGATGCGCTCAATGGCCTTATTGGACAGGTACTGGAACTGACGCGCTTTGAAAGCGGCATAGAAGGAGTGAAAATGGCGCCGGTAGATCTGGATGGGCTTGTAAAAGAAATAACCTCCGACGCTGATTTCGAAGCCCTTGGGCGCAAACGCGGCGTCAAACTTATTGTGTGCGATGAATGCGTGATCAATGGAAACGAAGAGCTGCTTAGACGGGCGATAGAAAACGTCGTTCGAAACGCCATAAAATACACGGCTGAAAACACTATGGTAGAGATCAGCCTGCGGCGAAAAACGCTATCTCAGGCGCCGGTGGCCGAAATAACGGTAAAAGACGGCGGCGCGGGAGTTCCCGATGCCGATCTCGCTCATTTATTCAGGCCTTTTTATAGAGTATCGGGCGCCCGTGACAGGCAGACCGGTGGAATCGGACTCGGCCTTGCGATAACTGACAGGGCGGTCATGCTTCATCACGGAAAAGTGACGGCAGCCAACGCTGAAACCGGAGGTTTGATCGTTACGCTGATATTGCCTTTAAGCGAAAAGGTCTGAAAAGCATAATAAAAAAAGAGGCCTCTTAATTTAAATATGGCCTCTTTTTTTATTATTTAGGATATAGTAGAAAGCTCTATGCGTAGGTCGAACTGATCTGAATGTTTATGGTGCCGGAAAAAGTTTTTGAGTCGATCGAGTTATTATTCATGTAAGCGCTTATCGCCGATTTGATGACATAGTTGATATCCCCTGATCGATCCGCCTCATTCGTTGCGTCCGCCGCCTTTTCCATTTTTGCCGCTTCCGACGCTTCAAGCTTTTTGATCATGTTAAGAAGCGTTTTCATCGTCGAATCGTCCGTGCCGCCCGTTTCCGCAGAGGTTGCGGATTCCGCAGCGGCGGCCGCGTCCGCGGCGCTGCCGGCAACTTTCGAACTGCTTGTTTTGCCAGCCTCGTCGATTTTCGCCGCTACCGTTTTTTCAAGCTCTTTGAGCATTTTCAGGATCTTTTGCGCGGTCGTCGTTTCGCTGTCCTCGTCATCGGTCTCTTCAGTGCCGCCCGTCCCTCCGGCGCCCTGCATATTTGGCGGCGGCGGTCCCATAGGCGGTTTTCCGCCCATTCCGCGAGGCCCGTTCTTCATAGCTTCTTTCATTTTTTCAAACTGCGCTTTGTCTTCGGCTTCGCTTATCGCCCCGTCCTTGTCGGTATCGACCTTTTCAAATATTTTGTCGACATCCGGCCCGGTTCTTCCGGTTTTCTTTTGCTCTTCCGCCTGGAAAGTCTTCATTTCACTTTTTTCAACTTTTCCGTCGCCGTTAGCGTCCATTTTTTGGAACATTTTTTCACGCATTTCATTCATGGATGCCGCATTAAAACCGCTGCCGCTAATTGAACTCGTCATAAAAACCAACTCCTTTTTCGACGAATAAATTTAAGAATTTTTAATTCTTCCGCTTTAGTTATCGTCAATAGTGAGCGATTTTCGTGTCAAGCTCGTGTAATGTTTTGTAAAGTTATATTAAGCGTTTAATATTAAAGGTAATAAGCCTTGTTAAACGATAAGTTTCAGGAATTCTTCATAATTTATAACCGGCACGCCGAGTTTTTCAGCCTTTTCAAGTTTTGAGCCGGCGCTTTCGCCGCATAGAAGATAAGAAGTTTTTTTAGAAATGGACGCCGAACTATGCCCGCCGTTGGCTTCGATCAGTTTTTCGGCCTCGTCGCGCCCGACGGGAAGGGTTCCGGTGAGCACAAATGTTTTGCCGGCGAGTTTTTCTGAGACCGCGGCGACCTTTTCGGCGGTTATTATTTCAAGGCCGTTCGCGAACATTTTGTCGATTACTTTCAAATTGATCCCGTTATTTAAAAATTTCCGGATCGACGCGGCTATCTTCCCGCCGACCTCATTGACGAGAAGGTAATCTTCTTCCGTCGCGGAGCTGAATTTTTCAAAACTTTTAAAATGAGCGGCCAGCGCGCTCGCCGTCGTTTCGCCGACGAAGGGTATTTGAAGAGAAGTGATGAAGCGGGCGAGGGAGGTTTTTTTCTTGGACGCGATCTCCGCGGCGAGTTTAGCCGCAGATCTTTCGGCGAACCGCGGAAGTTTTAAAAGATCTTCGGCGGTAAGTTTTAAAGCGTCGGCCATGTCTTCCGCCGCGCCCTGCGAAACTATCAATTCTACTATTTTTTCGCCGAATCCTTCCATGTCGAGGGCGTGTTTGGAAACGAAATAACTTATTTTTCTGATCAACTGAGCCTTACAAGATATGGATACACATTTCAACGCGACCTCGCCCTCGTTCTTCACGGCGTCGGAGCCGCACACGGGACATTTTTCAGGCATTTTGAAAGGGACCGAGCCGGCCTTGCGTTTGGCCATGACCACCTCTATGACCTGCGGAATTATTTCGCCGGCTTTTTCTATTAAGACATGATCGCCGATCCTTATGTCCTTCGCTGCTATCTCGTCGGCGTTATGAAGCGACGCTCTCGATATTTTAGTGCCTGAAAGCATGACGGGCTTAAGGTTTGCGACCGGCGTGAGATTTCCCATTTTTCCGACCTGTATGTCGATGCTTTCGACTATCGTTTCGGCCCTTTCGGGGGCGAACTTATAGGCGACGGCGAATTTCGGGGATTTCGCGGTGAATCCGAGGCGTTCATAAAATTCGAGGTTATTTACCTTTACTACCATGCCGTCAGTGTCGTACGCGAGCTTGTGCCGCTTTTCATCCCAGGCGTTTATATGTTTTATTACATCTTCCATGCCGCAGATAACTTTGTAGTGTTCGCAGACGGGAAAGCCCAGAGCGGCTATATATTCAAGGCTCTCTGAATGTTTCGAGAATTTTTTTTCGAGCGCCGTGCCCAAACCGTCATAAATTTTAGGAGCTGCCGCGACATTATAGAGAAAGATGTCGAGTTTTCTCGATTCGGTTATTTTGGGGTCGAGCTGTCTGACCGAACCGGCGGCGGCGTTCCTTGGATTGGCGAAAACTGCCTCACCCATGGTTTCCCGGGCTTCGTTTAATTCCGCGAAAACTTTATGAGGCATATAAACTTCGCCTCGGACTGTTATGTCTATGTTTTCGGCGAGTTTGAAGGGTATGGTTTTTATGGTGACGATATTATGCGTAACGTCCTCGCCTACCTTGCCGTTGCCTCGGGTCGCGGCTTTTAAGAAGATTCCTTTTTCATATATCAGTGACATCGAAAGGCCGTCAAATTTGAGCTCGACGCAATATTCGATCTCTTTGGGATCGGTTATGGAAAGATCTTTCATCACGCGCGTTTCAAAATCATAAAGATCGCCGATGTTGTAGGAGTTAGCGAGAGATAACATAGGGACCGCGTGCGCGACATCCTTGAAAAGTTTCTGCGTTTCCCCGGCCACGCGGCAAGTCGGCGAATCCGCTCTTTTAAATTCAGGGCAGCGCTCTTCCAGTTCTTCCAGTTCCTTGAGTAATTTATCATATTCAAAATCCGGAATAAAGGGCTGGTGGAGGATATAATACGCGTGATCGCTGCGGTTTATAAGTTCCGTAAGTTCTTCGATGCGTTTTTGAGGATCCTGTCCGAAGGTGAGTTCCATGTTATTCTCGCTCATTATCCGTGGCCCCTTATTTTTTATCGCGGATCTTGTTTGCGACGGCGCCCGCGCGTTTCAATTTTTTAAAAGATTATATCAGAATCAAGGCTTAAAATTCAATAAAAAATATGAACTGAAGATCATTCGTTATAAAACCGCCTTGATTTTAGAAATAATTGACTTAAATCAATTTATTTTCCGACGGAATCGTGATACAATTCACAATAAGACCTTTTAAATATCGAATGAAAAAGCGTGGGAAATGTTTTTCGGAAATAAGGCCGCCCGTGATAAGGCAACCATATTGAAGATGATCGAAATATTCTGCCGCGGCGTTCATAAAGGCAGCGGTCTTTGCGAGGGCTGCGGGGAACTTTTCGAATACGCGTCGGAGCGAATCGACAAATGCAGGTTCGGCGAAGAAAAGCCGGTCTGTTCGAAATGCCCGGTTCACTGTTATAAAAAAGAAATGCGCGACAGGATAATAGAAGTGATGCGTTTTTCCGGGCCGAAAATGATATGGAAACATCCGCTGACGGCTGTTCTTCATTTATTGGACAGGTTCAGAAAATAGATATGGAGTGAGTTATGCAGTACCTGAAGGAACTTATCATTTTATACCGCGGGCATATCATACTGCTCGGGATCATCGGCGCCATTTTCGCGGCGTCCGCCGTTTACGCTCTTTTCGGGCCGCCGCACATGATACTTCTCACGGAATCGCCCGAATTCTGCGCGAAGTGCCATCTGCACGAAAACCACTATGAAACATGGGCCCATAACGGGGCGCACAGAAGCAAAAAGTGCGTCGACTGCCATCTGCCGAACGATAATATCGCCAATCATTTTTTGTGGAAGAGTATCGACGGAGTGAAAGACGTTTCGCTTTTTTTCAGCGGATCTTTTTCGGATAACACGAAACTCACGGCGCACGCGAAAACCGTGACGCAGAAAAACTGCATAAGATGCCACGAGGAACTCGTGTCGAGGATCGACAACTCGTCCCGCAATTGCTGGGAATGCCACCGTTCCATGGCGCATAAGACGAGCGGGGCTTTTTGAATGGGCCGCGAATTTTTAAAAACCGTCAAATATATAATATAACGAATATTGAATTCTTTTCCTGGCCGAAATAAAAGTAATAAAAAAATAAAAGGAGAAAATTAAAAATGCAGAAGATGTTTTTCTACATCGCCGTTATTTGCGTCGCTCTTGCTCTTACGGTCGCGCTGGTCGTTTTTCAGATGACGCCGCCGAAACCTGAACCGGTGAGGGCGGGTACCATTGCGGATAACGAATACGAGCCGTCGAAATGGGCCGTTAATTTTCCTCTCGAGTACGATTCGTGGGCGAAGACGAAGGAAATGCGCCCCGCCGGTAAAAGCAAATATAAAAAAGGGTACGATCTCGACGGCGTGATATACGATAAGATAAGCGAATTTCCCTATATGGCGCTTCTTTTTAACGGCTGGGGCTTCGGTATCGAATACAACGAACCGCGCGGTCACCATTATATGATGATAGACCAGAAAGAGATCGACCAGTCGCGCGTAAAAGCCGGCGGAGTGTGCCTTACATGCAAATCTCCTTATATGGATAAGCTCGTGAAGGATACGAACGGCAAGGTTTTTTCGATGCCGTATAAGGACGCGGTCGGGCTGATACCCGAGAATCACCGCGACATGGGCGTAGCCTGTATCGACTGCCACGACAATAAAACGATGGACCTTCGTCCCGGCAAATGGACCGCGAAGGAAGCGCTCGCCGTTATCGGACATAAAGAGCCGACGCGGCAGGAAATGCGCTCGGTCGCCTGCGGCCAGTGCCATGTCACATATATCATTCCCAAGGACGCCGAAATGCATTCCACCGGCGTGCATTTTCCCTGGCAGGGCGGCAGCTGGGGCGACATTTCGGTCGAGACCATCATTAAAAACATCAGGCGCGATCCGGCGCACAACGAATGGAAACAGGCCGTGACCGGATTTAAAGTGGGATTTATAAGACATCCGGAATTCGAGCTTTTCACCAGAAACAGCGTTCACTTCAAAGCCGGCGCCGCTTGCGCCGACTGCCACATGCCATATAAAAAGGTCGGGGCCAACAAGATCTCGGACCACAATATCATGAGCCCGCTTAAAGACGATATGCGCGCCTGCATTCAGTGTCACGCCGAATCGGCCGAGTGGCTGAAGGAGCGAGTCAATACGACGCAGGACCGGACTCTCGCCATGATGAACCGCTCCGGGTACGCCGTCGCCACCGTCGCGAAACTTTTTGAGCTCGCGCACAACGAACAGGCGATGGGAAAGACAATGGAAACGGCGCTTTATGATCAGGCGAAAGACCTTTATCTTGAAGCTTTTTACCGCGTGGTATTTTTAGGCGCGGAGAACTCGATGGGATTTCATAATCCCACCGAAGCTATGCGGATAGCGGGAGACGCCGCCGCCATCGCTACGAAGGCCGAAGCTCTTCTGAGGCAGGGCCTGACAAAAGCCGGCGTGGAAGTTCCCGCGGTGATAAATCTCGAGCTCGCAAAATATATAAATAACCGCGGAAGCAAAAAACTTAATTTCAAACCGGAGTTTGAATTCAAGGACCCGACCGGCATCCAGGAGATGCTTCTTCCCGAAAAATCAAAAGGGTTATAAAGAAAATCGAATGTGTTAAAAACTCTCGAAAAGCATTCGTGAAATATCGCGATAAACAGAAAAGACGCCGCGCGGGCGCCTTTTCTGTTATATGCCGGAAATTAAACGGCTATGTTCGCGGCCTGTTATTTCTTTTCGAAACCTTCAGCTTCAGCAAGAGGCTTGATGCTGTTTACGATCTCGCCGATCTCTTTCGAGTGTTTCTTTTCGGCTTCGACGCTTGCGTAGTAGTAGAGAGCCATGAATTTATTAGCGGGAGTCACGATGATCGTGATCTCGACGGCGAATTTTCCGTCATTGCATGTGAAAAGCTGGGAGATGGCATCCATGCCGTTGATCTTGAGCTCGGCTAATTTGCCTTCTTCTTTAAGAACGCTTTTTTCTTTGCCGAACTGAGCTTCGAGCCATTTCGCGATCTCTTTTTCGGCTTCGTCCATTGTTTTGGTGATGTCTTCGGCTTTTATGGCTTCAAACTGCATGGAGATATTGTCGGCTTCCGTTTCGCCCTTAGCTTCGATCGTGAAAACCCCATCCGCGGGGGTTACTTTCCATGAGTCGGGAACCGAGAATTCGACTTTAGCGTCGGCGTGTTTGTAGGTGGCGGCGAAAGCCTGGCCGAATGAGAGAACCAATACGAGAACCGCGATGAGCAGGAACGAGAATTTTTTCATTGTGAACTGCCTCCATAATTTTTTGTTTTTGTAAAAACTTTTTTATAAATTATATCAGCAAAAAAATGAAAAGTCAACCGGAATCGTCGCGTATTTTTTTGCCGTGAAAACCGCCGTGAAGCAACGATTCAATAATTTAAGTCCAGGTGAAAAAATCATTGTGAAAAGGCAAAAAACTGTCTGCGTTTTTGAAATACAGACGGCGCGGCAAAAATGGATATCCGGCCTGATGAAAAGTTTATTCGCGTAAAGATAAGAGGCCGCTGATGACCATTCTCTTACCTGGACCGGAAAACAGAATTAACGGCGTCGATATTATTCTTCGGCTATGATGTTTTTCAACACCATGCAAAGTTCCTTTATCTTATATGGTTTCGGTATGAAAACCTTGAATCCGAAATGCTTGTAATCGAGCTCGGGAGTGTTCTCGCTGAAGTAACCGCTTGCGGCTATCGCTTTTACGGCCGGGTCCATCTCGAGGATTTTTTTCAGCGCCTCGGCGCCGCCCATGCCTCCGGGAACGGTAAGGTCCATGACCAGAGCGTCGAATGGCCTGCCTTCTTTTTCCGCTTTGGCGAAAAGCTCTATCGCCTCTTCGCCGTTACGGGCGGATTCCACCTGGAAGCCGTAATGGGTCAGAAGCTGGCCGGTTATGGAACGGATCTCGTCCTCATCGTCCATCAAAAGGACCTTTCCGCTTAAATTCACTTCTGAAGCCGTATTTGGGGATGAAGCGCGCTCTATCAAGGCTTCCGGGATGGCCGGAAGAAATATTTTAAATGTCGCGCCCGAAACTCCGTCCGATTCCGCGAATACCGCGCCTTCATGATTTTTTATGATCGAAAAGACGACCGCGAGCCCGAGTCCGCTTCCGTGAGGCTTGGTCGTGTAATATGGGTCGAATATTTTCGATATATTTTTTTCGTTTATGCCCGATCCCGTATCTTTTATGGATATTTTCACGAAATTGCCGCGCTTAAGGCCGGCGGCGTCCTCCACCGTGTTTTTTAGGTTTTCGATGCCGACGATGATCTTTCCTCCGCCCGGCATAGCCTGGACGGCGTTGACGACGACGTTTGTGACCGCCTGTTTTATCTGCCCCTCGTCGGCTTCGACCGGCCACGCGTCTTCGTTCGCCGCAAAAGAGCAATCGATGTTGGTTCCCCGGAGAACGAAATCGACCGTTTCGCGGATCGTGTCAATTATATGAAAATTTTTTTTTACGGGCCGGTTCCCTTTTGAAAAGGTCAGAAGCTGAAGAGCGAGGTTCTTGGCGTCGAAAGATATGCTTTCGGCCTTGTCCAGCACCTCGCAAAGCGCGCCGTCCTGGCCGCCCTTCATAAGTTTGGCGTAAGAGATGTTGCCGACGATGGCGGTGAGATAATTATTAAAGTCATGCGCTATACCCCCGGCCAGTATCCCGAGCGACTCGAGTTTTGAGACCTTGGACATCTCGCTTTCCATGCGTTTTTTTTTTGTGACGTCCTCTATGACGACCTGCATTGAAATTTTTTCATCCGCTTCTTTGACGGGCTTGATATGATATTCTAAAAAGAGGCTTTCGCCGTCCTTCCAGATATATTCAAACCCGCCCGAATCTTCTTTTAGCGCCGAGGAACATTCTTTGAACCTGTGTGAGACATCCGACGCGAACGGCGGGAACGATTGAACGCCGGTGTTTTTGAGCTCGCCGGCCGCTTCGGGGCCGAGCAGGGCGGTCAGTGCGTTGTTTATATCGACGACATTGCCTTTTTCATCGGCGTACATTATGGCGAGAGGGGAGTTGTCGAAAAGCAACTTGTATTTGCGGTCGCTTTCAAGTTTTATTCTTTCGGCGGCCGCCCGTTCGGAGGTTTCGACCGCTATGGCCGCGGCGTCTGAAACGACGCTCGCGAAAGCGATCTCGTCGTCCGTCCACCGTCTTCGATAGCCGACATGCTCCATGCAGAATACTCCGATTATCTTTCCATGAAGCCATATGGGTGAATCAAGCATGGAGGTTATTCCGAGCGGCCCGCAATAATCCGCCGCGAATTCCTTGAAACTTTCATGGGTCCTGATATCGTCGGCGATCAAATTTCTTTGCCGCTGCATGGCGTCGAAATAAGACGGGAAGTCACACGCGTTCAATTTTAAGCCGCGCTCGTAAGTTCCGCCGGCTTTAATATAAAGTTTTTCGCATATTATAGAGGAGCGTTCAGCGTTATACATCCAGACGCTTGCGCGTTCGACGTTAAGCGTGGCAGCCGTTATCCGGGTTATTTTTTCAAAGGCCCCGTTGAGATCCGCTTCGGAACCGCTTATTATCTCGTACTGGGCCCGCCGGAAGCTTACAAGGCGGGCGGCGCGCGAGGCCTGTCTTTCGCGGTCGGTATAAAAGAACAGGGTCAAAAACAGAAGAAGGGCGACGATGGAGATCGGCATGAGCCTTCTTTTGGCGATAGCGAAGCGCCAGTTTTTCGCGTCCAGGTCCATTACCACCGCTATACTCTCTTTTTTTTCCGAGAAAAGCGGGACCGGGACGAAGGCAGAAACCCATTCGCCCCAACGGTCAGCCGCCGGACCCGTGAGCGTCTCATTCTTTCTTTCCCTGAAAAAAGAGAGGTCTTCTTCATTTATTTCTTCATAAATCTGGCCGGGAGGTGAATAATCCTTTGAATCGGAAGGTTCTGAATCCGCCAGAAAATAAACTTTTCCGTCCCGGTAACCCATGATCGATATGAAGCGGCAGTCGTTGTTGGCGCTTCTGAAGGCTATCAGCATATTTTTTATATATCCGTAATGAACGTTTTGAATGTCTTCCGCCGCCCATTTAAGAGATCTAAGGCCCTCATCCGATATGGAAGACGCCACAAGGCGAGCCCGTTTCATAAGGTTCTCGGATTCGTTGGCCTTGAAATTCTTCTCTATGAAATCCGTTGAAAGCCAGCCCGCGAAAATTATGAGCGTTGAGACGAAGAGAAAAAAATATTTTGAGTTCCAGCGCGGAATTAATTCCAGTACCTTTTCACTTATATTTCTTTGCGAAACATAGTATCTGCCGAGCGAGAAAAGCGTTAAAAAACCGACTGCGAATAAAAGTACGGCTGTCGGAATAACGGGATTTTTGAACGCGGCGCGAAGGCCTAAAACATCCGGCAATAAAATTACCGGCGTGAAAATATCGAGCGCCATCACTGATAAAAGAATGAAAAAATATGATATCAGGGGTTTTAATGCCGAACTTCGCGTTTTTTTGAAAAGAAGGTATAGTGCAAGCGATGCAAAAAAGCCGGCAGCCAGATATTCCGCGGCCATAACTGAAAGGGCGGCTTCAGCGGAATATGATACCGCAATGTAAAACGGCGGCGCGAAGACCGGAAAATATATCCAGGCCCCGGGGCCTCGCGATCTCAGGTCTGAAAAAGCGTCGCGCGCGAATTGAAACAATGAAAAACACGAAATGGCGACTAAAAAGAATTTCAGCGGAATAAATCTCGTTTCGGAGAACGCCGTGGCGAATAGCTCCAGAAATTCAACCGCGGAAGAAAAAATGCCGAAATAGACAAGCCAGAATGTCGAAGCCCGCCTGCCGGTTTTTTGATCCAGCCTGTAGGATATGATCGAAAGCAGTAAAAAACCGAAGCCGCAAAGCAAATGGAAAAAATCAACATTATGGCAAAAAAAATTATCCGGCATATTTTACTCCGCCTGCGGCAAGTGATTTTTTCGTGATCAAGCTCAATGATCTTTTTTCATTTTACTACATAAAAATTTAAAAATCAAACATTAATTGTTTATTTAGCCGTTCCGTTTTCAGAGGCCGGCTAGGAATCTACAGGCTGATGAAAATGACCGCATTCAATTTAAAAAGACGCCGTGCGGGCGTCCTTTTAGTTTGTAACTTATAAATTATATGGCGGCGTCCGTTATTTCGTTATTTCTTTTCGGCTTCGCCCTGAAAACTTTATTTGCGCCATAGATGAAAAGCCGTCGGCACAGGCTTGTTATCTTGACCGGAAAATAGAACCCATAGCGTCGATATTATTCTTCGCCGTCGCTTCGTCCTCGGAATGATAACCCCACACCCACGCCCCGTCGTAGCCGGAATCGACGGCCATATTGATATACTGGCCGATGGTGTAGCGCGAGCCTTTGGACGCGAATTCGCCGAGTATGACTGGTTTATCGATCTTATATCTTCTTTTGAACTCATCCGCTGAGAATGTTTTTTTTGCGATCTTCGAGCCTTTATCGTAGTAATGGGCCTGGAACATGTCGATGCCCGTGTTCACATAAAGATACATCCATTTGGGATTGGCCGAACCGACCGTGACCGGTTTTTTGCTGACCGAATGAATTGCGGCTGTCGCGTTTTTCACAAGTCCCTGAAGCTCGGATACGCTTATCTGGCCGGGCGCTCCGGGCGCGGTAACGTTAGCCGTTATCCATTCCGGTTCGTTTATGACCTCCCACGCGAATATAGCTTCGTCATCGGCGTATTTTTTTACGATCGGCATTATGGCTTTTTCGATGAAGTCTTTTTGAAGGTCTTGGTCTCTGGCTATTTTTGAATATTTTTCAAAATTCGGGGCGTCTTTTTTGAACCAGTGGAAATCTAAAAAGCTCCAGACTATCTTGATATGGTGTTTTCTGGCAAGCTCCATTATCTTATCGAAGTCCGCCGAGAATCTTTCGTCCGGGTATTTAAAAAGGCCCGAATTATTATCGAATTTCGGGTTGGCCCGGCCGTCGCAGTATAAGAACCATCTGACCACGCTCAATTTCAGTCCGGCCATTTTAGCGAATGTTTCATCGGTTATCTTTTCGTTGAATTTAGTTCCCCACGAATCGTGAGATCCGATGTCCCAGCCGTAACCGCCCGGAAGCCATGGGAAATTAACGCCTATCGAGAAATCTTTGGAACGGGCCCTGATCTCCGCGATGGGCGGAACTGTTTTTTCGATATCGGTTTCGTCATATTTATCGGATGTGACGCCCTCGACCGTATCCGAAACGAATTTTTGAGCCGATGAGAAAAATCCTTTTACTGACGCAGCGGCTCTTGCGAAAAAGTTTTTAACTTTCGATGCGCCCGCGGATACTTTAGACCAGAATCCGCCGCCGGTCGAGTTGGAAGCGGTTGAAGCGGCTTTCGAAGATACGCCGGCGTTTTTTAAAGCCCCTCCGTCTTTGATCCTTGAGGCTTTTGAAGAAACTTTCGATGAAGCAGCGTTAGAATTTTTAAGAGCCGGAACGCCCGCGGAAAGATCAGTTTTTACGGTTTTATTGTTTATAAGCTGATCTTTTTCGAGCTTTAATATTTCGTTTCTGGTTTGGCCGTCATTATTTCCGGGCCTTTCTGCTTCGGTTTTGAGAGCCGCAAGGTAGCGGTTTTTTGCTTCTATCAGAGCGTCGCATGAGATCTCAAGGGTTTTATCGTCGGCCCCGGCCGTTAAAAGCGACAGATAATTCTGGTATCGCGATTCGTAGTTCTGTTTGAGCGCGGAAATTGAAGAGCCCTGCGCGTAAGTAAAAGCGCAAAGGCAAAGGACCATGAAGATAGCCGCCGCGAGAGTTTTTATAGTTCTTGATTTCATTTCCAACTCCGATTTAATGAAATTTTACGCAAATTTCCATTGATACATCAATTATAAACGCCGGGACCGGTTTTGTCAAATTTTTATATGGCCATTAACAATAAATCAGCAAAAATTACCGTGTTGCCCATTCCTTATTTAAGTTCATATTTTTATTTAAGGCAGTTGAAAAAAATTTTTTTCGGTGTTATCATTATACCCATGCGAAATAATAAAAAATATATGGTATTTATAATATTTGCCGTTCTCTTCTACTTTCTTTTCGTGGTCAACGAAAAAGTCGAGAACGTTGGTATTTATGATGAAATAAAAAGCAAATGCGCGAGCCCCGGCAATCCGGTTCTTTCGCCTTCCGAAAAATACTCGCTCATCGTGACGGACGGGAATGACGGGACCGTGGAGTATAATAAGTTCAGCATAGCCTCAGTGTCAGGCTCTTCTACCACGGAGACGGTCGTTTTCAGTTCCGGCGACAAATTCAGGACGCGGGACGCCCTCTTTTTTTTATGGGGAAATAACGATTCCGTCTGGGTTTATAGCGGCGACACCGGGACTTTTTACTGGGAAAAAGGCGGCGAAAAAGAATGGGTGAAACGGTCTTTTTATGAAAAGCCGTCCGAACCGCCGGAACTTCTCGTTAGAATGAAGCCGCGCACTTTTGAGAAAAATAATTGACGGAAGTAAAAAAATCATCATCCCGGGATCCGGCATCATAAAACCTCTCTGGAACTTTGATCCGGGTACCGTGACGCGGCCGGAGCAACGGCGGAAATGAGAAGGGACTATTTATATTTTTGGGTTTTCAGTTTGCTTTTGTTTAATAACATTTATATTTGCGGAGGTTTCACCATGAAATTATCTTGTGTTTTCGTTCTAGCCCTGTCATTGATTTTTATTACTTCGTTATGCGCCATGGCTTCCGAGGTCATCGGCCACCGCGGCGCGGCTTTTTACGCTCCCGAAAACACTCTCGCCTCTCTTGAAACTGCCTGGAAAATGGGCGCGGACGGTGCGGAGATCGACGTTCACATGAGCCGCGACGGGAAAATAATGGTGATCCATGACGATAACGCGTTGCGGACCGCCGGCGCCGGGCTCAAGATAGCGGACGCGGATTCGTCCGAACTTCGAAAGCTTGACGCGGGTTCCTGGAAAGCCGCGAAATTTTCAAATGAAAAGATACCTTTCCTCGAGGAAGCGCTCGCTATTGTTCCGGCCGGAAAGAAATTTCTCATCGAGATAAAATGCGGCAGCGAGGCGCTCGCAAATATCGTCGATATCGTGAAAACAAGCGGAAAAACTAAACAGGTCGTTTTCATAAGCTTTAAGTTCGAAGTGGTAAAAAAGGTCAAAAAAATGATGCCGGAAGCCGGAGCTTTCTGGATAGTCGAATCTAAAGACCTTCTAAAAACTTCGAACGGCGCCCCGGTCACCAAAGATTCGATGATCGCCGCCGCGCGCGGCGCCGGACTTGACGGCATAGATATGGACCGCAAAATGGCGTCCTCGAAGTTCATAAACTGCATCCACGCGGTTGGAATGAAGGCTTATTGCTGGACGGTGGATCATCCGGAAACCGCAAGGCTCCTTGAAAGTTTCGGCATGGATGCGATAACCTCGAATAAACCGGATGTCATAATGGACGCTCTGAAGGGAAGGAGATGATCATATGTCCAGTAATTCCCGAAACACCATTGATCCCGATCAGATAACCCCGGAAATGGTCCGGATAGATCCGGCAGTGCCTGAAATATCAACCGAAAACGAAATGCCGCAGAGAATAAAACTTGAAATAACCACGGATGATGAAGGCCAGCTTTTCGGATGCGCCGGATGTTTCAGCGTTATCGCGATATGGGCTCTTTTCGTAGGAGCTAACGGCTGCACCGATAAACACCATCGTCTTATAATGGGGCCTTCATCGTTTCTTTATTATCTGGGTTATATTTTCCTTTTTGCATGCATATATTACTGGGTCAGCTACTATTTTACGAATGAGTATTATATTCTCGATACCGTTGAAAAAAACATATATTTTTACCGCAAGCAATTCAGCAAGGTCGCAGTTAGCGTTTTTTTGAAGCAGGAGGACATTCATTCCATAGCCGTCACCGGCGAAAAGAAGAGGAGCAAGAACAGCTCCTGGTGGGAATACAAGGTGGTCGCGGTCAGGACCGACGCGAAGATCGTCGATCTTTGCGATATGAAGGCTGATTCATACCAGCTGATGTACGATAAGGCGCTCGGGATAGCGACCGCTACCTTAAGAGGATTCGCGGCATGCCCTCCGGAATCCGCGCTTTATGTCACAGCCGGAAAAGAAGGAAAGATAGAGTTATATTATGACAGGAAAAGCCCTGCTTAGAAGCGTTTGCCGGACGCCAGCCTCTTTTCGGCCGGTGCCTGCCGTCAATATTTTTTCCGGCACCCGGGCGAGTAAAAAATCCGCTATTAGTTGATGGCTTAAAGTGATGATGGGAAACAGAGAATAGAAAATAGAGAATAAAGGATAGAGAATAGTTGATGTGGCGGGCTCCGCCCGTTTTTTTGAAAATCAGCGGCAAATCGGCGCCGAAGGGCATAGAGGCGATCATAATAACCCTTCGCTGATATATACTGCTGATACGAAATATTATAGAAAGAAAATAAAAACAAGGCCCCTTTGAAAAGCGCCTTGTTTTTATTTATTGGGTTAATTTATTGATATGAACTTATTTTTTAATCGCTTTGACGAGTTTTTCAGTTTCACGGGCGATCATGTACTCTTCATTGGTGGGTATTACCATTACTTTTACTTTTGAATCGTCGGTTGAGATCATGGTGTAGGCGAATTTTCTGCCTTCGTTCACTTTTACGTCGATCTTGACGCCGAGATATTCCATGTTCGTCATAGTGCCTTCGCGGATGATGTCGTCGAGTTCGCCGATGCCGCCGGTGAAGATTATCGCGTCGACGCCGTTCATTGCCGCGGCGTATGCGCCTATATATTTTTTGAGGCGGTAGCAGTAAAGCTGGACGCCGGCTTTCGCGTTCTCATCGCCGTTTTCGACTGCCGTGTGGACCTCGCGCATATCGTTGGAGATCTTGGTCACGCCGAGCATGCCGCTCTTTTTGTTGAGGATGTTGCTGATGACCTCGGATGCGGATATATTTTCTTTGTCGGCTATAAGCTGGATAAGAGCGGGATCGATATCGCCCGAGCGGGTTCCCATCATAAGGCCTTCAAGCGGAGTGAGCCCCATCGAGGTGTCGACGGATTTTCCGTTCAAAATAGCGGTAATGGAAGATCCGTTGCCGAGGTGGCAGGTGATGAGCTTGAGTTCGGTCAAAGGCTTGTTGAGTATCTTCGACGCCTGTTCGGCGACGTACTGGTGGGAAGTGCCGTGGAAACCGTAGCGCCTGAAGCCGTATTTGGTGTAATATTCCATCGGGATGGCGTATAAAAAGGCTTTTTTAGGCATCGTCTGGTGAAACGCAGTGTCGTATATGCCGGCCTGCGGAACTCCGGGCATGAGTTTGGTGGCGCTTGCTATGCCGACGAGGTTTGCGGGGTTATGAAGGGGAGCGAGTTCGCAGCATTTCTGCGTCTGTTCGATCACGGCGTCGGTTATAATGACGGGCTGCGAGAATATTTCGGCTCCGTGGACCATGCGGTGGCCGATAGCGTGGATCTCGCTTTTGTTTTTTATTACGCCGCGTTCAGGATGCAGGAGATTTTCTATGATCTTGTTGATGGCGACTTCGTGATCTTTTAAGGGAAGGAATTCTTTTAATTTGTCCTTGCCGGGCACTTCGTAATTTGAGATGCCTTCAGCCGAGCCGATCTTTTCGCAGAGGCCCTTGGCTATGAAATGGCCTTTTTCTGAATCTATAAGCTGGAATTTTACCGATGATGAACCGCAGTTTAGAACAAGTATATTCATTTTCGAATCACTCCCTATTAAAGTTGAGAAAAATTTTATTCCAAACCGGTCCATTTGTCAACATAAAATTTTACAAACGACATAAATATTGAAAAATAAGGCGCATTTGTGTTACGATCAATTAGGTGCCTGTATGAACGCGTGCGAAACCGGCTCGACAATAATAGTTATAAAATATAGCGTTCATCAAGGGAACGGGAATCCTGATCAATTCAGTTTTCTTGTGTTTTGAATTGCAAAAGATCGTTTTATTCGCCCCGGATCAGTTTTTTGATCAATGAAACACTGAAGCGCGGCCGGAAGCGATATAAATTTGAAGGGCGTCAGAAACACGGGATTGATAAACTCGATAAACTTAATAAGTTCAAGTAAATCGGCAACGGTAAGAAAGGTCCAAAATGTCGAATCAGCTAAAAAGAATTTTGGATTTATAAATCTTTCCGGCCGGCTTGTTGTCAACCTCAGATATGATGACGCCGACGATTTTTCGGAGAACCGGGCGAAAATATGCGCGGACGGGTCTTACGGTTTTATCGATACATCCGGGAAAATGCTTTCGGCAAATGAGTATGAAGCCGCAAGGAGCTTCTCCGAAGTGCTCGCAGCCGTCAGGGTCAACGGAAAGCGCGGGTATATCGGCCACGACGGCGCGCTGTGATCAAACCGCAGTTCGACGGCGCCGGAAAATTCAAAGGCGGTCTGGCGAAGGTAAAGATCGGGAATAAATGGGGATTTATCGGAAAGGGAGCGCGGTTCGTCATAAAACCTAATTTCGGTCGGGCTTGCCGCGGGTCAGCGAAGCGCAATAGGCGTGTTCGATATTTTCGAAAACTTATCTGAGATTTTTTTCCATCAGTTTTATAGTTGCACGCGTGATCTTTTTGTTCCGCTTTGCCATTTCCAGCGCGGTCACATTCTTATTATTGAATATGCCGGCATTCGCGTTTTTTTCGAGAAGCGCTCTTATCATTTCTTCGTTTGAGGATTGGACCGCAAGCATAAGCGGCGTCCATTCCTGAAGCTCGTCCTGGGGCCGGCCGCCTTTTATAACTATCTTCAGATCTATGCCGGCCTTGTGCTGTAATAGAAGCAGCGCTGAGTCGAGCTGACGGTATGCTACGGCGATGGTGAGAGGGGTCCAGCCGTTCCTGTTTTTAATATCAGGATCGGTTCCGGGTTTTTCGAGAAGAAGAACCAATATACGGCTGTCCCTGGTTGAAACGGCCGCCTTTACGGCCGCCGAAAGAGGCGACCAGCCTTCCCTGTCCGTAAAGTTGATGTTCTCGATCGACTCAAGACATTTTTTAACCAGAGATATCTCGGAGCTTTTTATGGCGAGCATTATTTCTTCTGTTACCGGAAAAGATCGCGGAACCGGAGTTGTTATGGACGGGATCTGGGTAATAGCCGCTTCACCGGTCACGCCCGTCAGGACCGCTGTTTCGTTCGTCCGGTTTGCCAGGACTGCGGCTTCGTCTTTTGCCGCTTTTTCCGCCGTCTCGGCAGCGTCTTTGAATAGTTTATCAAGTTCGGCGTCGTTCAATGAGAAGGTTTTTTCTCCTGACGTTTTTTGAGAAAAATCCCGGACCGTCTCGATCAGTTTATAAGCGTCTTCGCGTTCATCGATCGTTTTCTTTCGCGCTGATAAGGCCGCGGAAACGTCGTCTTTCAGTTTTTGCAGTTTTTCCGGCTCTTTAAGCCAGTAGGACGCTGCCGCTTTTTCGCTGGCCATGACATTTCCGGCGCATATCTTTTCGGCGAGTTCGATCTTTTTGTCATATAGGGTTTTACTGAACGCGGCTATCTCTTCGGCCATGGACTTGCTTGTCAAACCTCCAAGGTACGACGAAACCAGATCGGCCGCGCCGCCAGTATGATTAAGAGCAGTGTAATAATGTTCGGCGGTTTCGCGGCATTTATTAAGGTCTGAAGCGGGCGGCGTCCCCTTTTGAGCGAACCGGCCGGCATAGAATTCGACGGCGTGATTTGAAAGTCCGATCCGGTCGCCGATCAACGGATTCCATCCGTCGCCGATTGTGCCGCATATTTTTTTCACTGTGTTTTCCATCCCGTTACCGCTGGCGTATTCTGCAGCCATTGTATTCATATACCCGGAAAACGAAAAAGTTACAATGCCGCATACCGTCAAAACTGCCATGAAAACGGAAACCATTGATAGATATGCGATATTCGCGGAATGAGAATTCGTTTCATTGCGCGGAGCTTTCAAATGCAGGAAGAAGAGCGACAACAGGTGACAGATGAAAGGTATCAGAGCCAGCACGAACGTCGGTGTGAAACGGCCCGTTCCGCCGCCGCTTAACACGAGATAAACGAAAACCAGAAGGGCGGGAAAACTTATGACCGGGAAACTGTCTATGAAAAAAACATACGCTCCGGCAGCCGGAAGAAGATACCAGTATCTCTTGAAAGACGCGAACTCATCGGGACCGATCGCCGAATTGAGAAACCCGAAGTATGTCAGCGCGAGAAATAACATGAGAAAAATTTCGACGAAGATGAGTTTCAAGGGCTTGGAGCCGTCCGGTTTATTGCCGGCGTCCACGGCGTTCTTCTGAAAAAGTATTTCATCGCCGGCTTCGCGAGGCAGTTCTTCTGACGGGCCGCTTTCGGAGACAGGTTCAGGAACCTTGCAGCTTTTATTTTTCGCCGTTTCGATGTCCGCGCTGATCCTTGCGAAAAGGTCTTTATAGTAAGAAGCCCAGGAGGAGTTTTTGGCGGCCTGTTCGTCCGCGCAGGAAGATATCTCGCCGGCGAGCCGTTCGGCTTCTTTGATATCGAAGCAGGACAAGGCGCGGGCGGCGTTTTCAAAAAGGACCCTTGCCTCGATCTTCTTAGCTTCGTTCTCTTCGTCGCGCAGCCTGGATCTGTCGCGTTCACATATGCCGTCCAGATATTTCCTGACGAAGTTCTCGTCTAAAAGACTGCATTGCCTTGCTTTCAAAAATTCAACCTTGAGCACTATGTCGTGAAAAAGACCGACCACAAGGATCTTTTCGGGGTTGATTCCGCTGATGAAGTTATATGCGGGGATGCGGATGGGCGCGCCCATTACCTTGGCGTGATCTATTCCGGTTTCGGCGTCCCTGCCGAGAGCCTCCATCATACTGGCCATTTTGGAATAATCAACTTCCGCAAGGCCGGTTGACTGAAACATGATTTCCCTGGCGCGGGTAATTATATTAAACAACCCTTCAGGTATCTCGCATGGGACAAAGCCTGATTTTTTGTTGAAAAGCTTCACTCCGCAATAGCCGAGGTTTATCACCAGTATATTGTCGTAACCGGGAACGCTTTCGGCGTATCTTTTTATGAAATCGGCCTGGCTGGAAACGGTTATCTTTTCATATCCTTTCGAAGAAAGACGGCGCGAAAGTTCATCCGCGACCGACACGTTAAGCGTATCGTCAAGAAATCCCGTGATCTCGATATTATGAGCTTCAGTGACATTGAATTTAACCAGATTAAAAGCATTCTCGACGATCTCGTTAATTATAGGCCGGCCTATCTCGGCTGAAGGATAATTTTTGAGAAACAGTTCCGAAATGCGCGACATGTAAAAATAATCGCTCGTAAAAGCCTTGACAGCGTAACCGGTGTATATGAAAAGCAGTATCTTGTCGTAAGAGATAAATAAATATGCAGACATAACAGTCCCCTTTATTTATTACCTTTTTAGTCAATTTAAAAGATTTTATCACACTTTTATTCATTATACAAGCGTAAAATTTATGCAGGAGAAAAATTGATTTCAGCAAAATTTTATGATATGATTACTCAGTACATAAAATAATAAATAACAGGAGTTTATCATGAAATTTTCAAGATCGATTGCGGTATTTGTATTTTTAATGGTTCTTGCGGTCGTCCCGGCGCATGGCGCGGAAAGTACCGCCGCAGTTTCGGGTCGCATTCCCGCCGCTTTGCCGGCTTACGGTCTAAATAACGTCGAATACAAAGATCCCTCACAGGCCATGCTTCATTTTGAAAAAATGGCCGAAAATATCCAGAAACAGATGAAGGAAAAAAAGATCGATGAAAAAACCAAAGCCTACCTGCTTGATATACTCGAGGTCGAACTTGAAAAGGCCAATTTTGGCGCCGGCGAGATCCAGAACATCCAGACACAGATAGACGCTCAGATATCAAACTGTGAAAAACTCGGTTCGCGCATAAATTCGCTGTTAAAAAAGTTCGCGTCCTATATCGCGCACAAAGCAAAGATACAAAAGGGAGCATCGAAATTCGTTCCCGCGAAAGCGCCGGAATTTGAAAATGAAACGGCGGAAAAATTTTACCTCGCTAATATAACCCTCGATGAAATAGAACACGCTCTCTCTCTCTCGGCGATCGATAAAAAAAGCAAGGCGGGTATCGAAAAAGGACTCAAGACCGAGCTTGCCGGCACCGCCGTTATCATAGAAGCGGCGCGCGCTAAAAAGACCGAGATCGCTTTAAGTCAGTTCGCGCTCAACAAAGTAAGGGTTAAAATAGCCGAACTTATGCAGATGCTTACAAAATATCAGCCGGAAAAAGAAAAAAATGAAGAATATAAGCCGCGCACTATAAAAAAATAAAAAAAATGAAACTTTTTGATTTTTTCTTCAGTATAACAATATACGAAGCTTGAAATTTGTTCGTTTTTTATTAAAGTTATTAATTTATAAACTATAAAAAAATTAAAGGGGGAGAACTAACATGAAGAGATTACTGATATTCGCGTTTATTCTGGCTTTTCTGGCGCTGTCTCCATGCCGTATAATGGCTCAGACCGCTGAAGCTTCCGCCGAAGGCGATCTTACCAAGGTCATGGGCACTCTTGACGCTTCAGGCGACGTTAAAAAACATATGGAGAACATGCTCGCGGTAATAGCCCTTTATAAACAGCTCACAAACTCCGAACCCGACCTCAAGATCCTCGCTTTTTTAGCGAGCGCCATGGATAAAGGCGTTCTCACAAAAGAACAGGTTAAAATGGCTATACTGGCTTCAAGCACGGGAACCGCTGCGACCGCCACGGCTGCTTCCGGCGTAACCGGAGGAGCTACGGCTACGGCTGCGGCTGCGGCTGCGGCTGCCGGCGCAACTGCCGCCGCCACGACCGATACGGCATCTACCGGCGCCGCGTCTACGACCACCGCCGCTGCCGCGACCGCCGCAACTTCGGCCGGAACCACGCAAACAGCTGCACCGGCTGCCGCCGCGGTCACTCCGTCTTCGCCCGCTGCCTCATCTAATTCAACGCCCGCCGTCGCTTCAGCTCCCGCAACGGCTCCGGTATCCGGACCTTCAGCTGACTCGGCGTCCGGTAACGTCGGCACGCCTTCGAATCCTTCAAATCCCGCAAGCACCGAACTCGTTCCCGCCAATACACCGGCGTTAGCGGCTCCCGCTCCAGTTGCGGCTCCCGCGCCTGCCACTGCCACTGCAGCCGTTGTTGCTGAGTCCGCTCCCGCAGCGGCTCCCGCAAGCGCTACAAACGCTGTTCCGCCGGTTTCACAGCCCGCCGAGCAGGTTGTCGCTTCCAATGCATCGCCTGTCGTAGCCGGTTCCACAAATCCCGCGGATGCAGCATCGGTTCCTTACACTCCGGCTCCTGATACGACGACTCCTCCCCAGCCGAGCGTAACTCTTCCGTCACATGATACGACCCCTTCAGAACCGGCTGCTCCGGTTGCGCCTCCGACGCCTTCGATACCGGTTCCTGAAGTTTCAACGCCTG
>CAZKCG010000079.1:0-23209 GCA_964551445.1 uncultured bacterium
CCTGTTTCGACGTCTCAGGAGCGGAAAGCTTGACCAGATTGCATTCGTTTTGTATCGCAATGGCGTCCTCGTTCACGAGCGTCTGGATAGAGCCCATGCCGTGGCCGCCCATGCCGATCTTAAGCTGGCCGGGCATTACGAATAAAAGGTTGGTCCCCATGCCTTCGATCGAGCTGGTTATGAGGTCCTTCGCGCCCTCTCCGATGGAGATCATGGACACTACCGCCGCGACGCCGATAATAACGCCGAGCATGGTTAAAGCCGAACGCATTTTATTAGCGTTAAGGCTTATGAAGGATATCCTGAAAAGTTCCATTATTTCCATTTATATCAACACCTAAAGTTAGATAGCGCAAATGTTTTCAAACGGGAGAGGCATGGTCTTTATGACCTCGCGCGCATCGAGGACGGGTTCCACTTTTTTATCCTGTACGATCCTTCCGTCCTTGAATATGACGTTTCGCCCGCAATGCTGTGCCACGTCGGGTTCATGGGTAACTATGACGATAGTTTTGCCCTGCCGGTTCAGGTCCTGAAATATCAAAAGTATCTCTTCCGAGGATCTCGAGTCGAGATTGCCGGTCGGTTCGTCCGCGAGTATAAGCGACGGGTTATTAACGAGAGAGCGCGCGATCGCGACACGCTGCTGCTGGCCGCCGGAAAGTTCGTTCGGCATATGATGGACGCGTTCGCCAAGTCCCACGGACCTTAACGCTTCCATGGCGCGTGCCTCGCGTTCCGCCGCTGGAACTTTCGCATAAACCATTGGCAGTTCAACGTTTTTTAACGCGCTCGTTCTCGCGAGCAGATTGAAAGTTTGAAAAACGAATCCTATTTTCTGATTTCTTATGGCCGCTAGTTTTTCTTCAGGAATTGTCGCTACGTCGGCGTCATCTAAAAAGTATTCGCCTGACGTCGGTCTGTCGAGACAGCCGAGAATGTTCATCATCGTGGTTTTTCCGGATCCGGAAGGCCCCATGATGGCGACAAGTTCGCCGGCGCGAATTGAAAAGTTAGCTCCATTTAAGGCGTGAACCTTTATTTTTCCGGTATCATAAACCTTGGTCAGATTTTTTATGGAAATTATTTCTTTTGTTTCCGGTGGCATAAAATTACCTCATTCTTAAAGCCGCATTTTATATGCTAAACGGACCTTTTATTATTAACGTTGTCTCCCGCCGCTTCTTGGCGGTTGTCCCACGATCGGCATTCCCGCCGCCGCCTTCTGCTGAGAGGCTTTTTCAGCCTTCAACGCCTCGCCGCTCAAAAAAGTTTCTTTATCGTCAAGGCCTTTCAAAAGTACCGTTTTATCTCCGTTGGTTTCACCGATCTCTATTTCACGAAGCTGTCCGGCGCCGGTTCCGTTCGATTTTCCGCCCGAGAGTTTAACGAAAAATTTTCTGTCCTTTTCAATTATCGAATCGGACGATATCATTTTAACGGCGGGTTTCGAATGAACTATTATATCGGCGTCAGCCGTCATTCCGACCTTTACCTCGCCAGTTCCCTCTAAAAGCCTGAGTGTTACGTCGACGACCGGCACGTTGTCTTTGAGATATACGCGCGGGCCTATGCTTGAAAGGAGCGCTTTGAAAGTTCTTTTCGGAAAAGCGTCGAGCCTGACGCGGGCGTCTAAATTATTGACCAACTTATGTATATCGGTCTCATCCACGTTGGCTTTGATCCAGACCTCGCTCATATCGGATATGGTTATTATATTGGTGCCGGATGTCACGGATGAAATTCCGGAAGTGATTATTCCGCCTTCATCGACCCATTTTTGAGTTATGATGCCTTCTATCGGCGCGTTAATAGTCGTATCGTTAACCTGTTCAACGACATCCTGATAAATTATTTCGGCTTTTTTTACGGTGGTTTCGAGATTTTTAATTTCTTCATCGCGAAGGCGGAGCGAATCGATCTTTATCTTGGTATCCTCGATTGCATAGACGGAAACCTCATATTGAGAAATAGCCTTTTGAATTTCTTCACTCTGAAAGCCCTGTTTCAAAAGCGAAAGCTTTTCCTGCGCCGTACGCACCTGCGCTTCGTTCACGTCAAGACCCGCACGCGCGGTATCAAGCGCCGACTGTGATATGAGATTTTTAGCGAAAAGTTCTTTGTTGCGCTCGAAATTTTTGCGGCTGTTCTCAAAATTAGCGCGGGCCAGATCGAGCTGGGCGCTGCCCTGCGATATTTCCTCGGGGCGTGAGCCTTTCTTTAAAAGCTGCAGGTTGGCGTTGGAAAGTTCGATATTCGTAAGAGCGCGGCGCATATCGTTCTGATAGGTCTTTTTATCGATCTCTAAACTTATTTTAGCTTTTTCAAGAGAGGTCTTGGCGGAATTGAGATCCGCCTCGGACTGTTTTAATTTGAGCTCGACGTTGCGCTTATCTATGTAGGCGACCAGGCTTCCTTTTTTTACGATATCGCCTTCCATAAGTTTCAGATACTCCACCGTTCCTCCGACGCGCGATTTAACGTCGACGCTTGATAAGGCCGATACGACGCCGCTGCATGAAACAAGCAGCTCGAAGGTTCCTTCGCTCACGCGTTCGTAACTTGCGCGCTTCGATGCGGCGCTTTCAATCTTCGCGGCGCCGCCGTACATATAATAGTAAGCGATACCCGCTATCACTATCAGAACGGCTATTGTTTTAAACCCGAAATATTTTCTCATTTGTAAAATTCATCTTCTCCAATGCTTCTTTTGAAGCGGCATCTTGCTATAAGAAACGATCCCTGCGCCTGGATCATATTCGTCAACGCGGTCGAAAAAGCGACCTCGGCGTCAAGAAGATCTATCATCGTGGCGAGCCCGACCTTATATTGTTCCTCCGTGAGTTTTTTCGAAAGTTCCGCGGCTTCAACGCTTTTTTTAGCCACTTCTATTTTTTCAAAGGCTTCCGTAAGGGTCAGATATGCCTGCGTAACGTCATATTTAACTGAAAGAGAGAGTGAGTTGAATTTCTGTTCCTCGGCTTTTAATTTCTGGTCTATCTCCGCGAGTTTATTCGCGGTCAGGCCGCCGTTATATAAAGAAAGGCTTACATTGCCGTACACCGAAAACGAGCCGCGGTCGGTCTTTTGTGAATTTTCAAAAGATTTTCCGGCCGATGTTCCTATAGAGAACTGCGGAGCGCGCTCGGCGGCGATCTGTTTTTTCTGGATCTTTAATATTTCGATGGCCTCTTTCTGGGCCGCGATCTCCTGTCTTACGCCCATGGCTTTTTCGACCGAAGCTTTAAGCTCTATGTCGAAAGTATCGCATACGAGCGAGTCCAGAAGCCAGATCTCCTCGGTGGCCATGATCCCCATGGAAAGTTCCAGCGCGAGCTTGGATTTTTTTATATTGTTTTTCGCGGTTATCAGGTTATATTTATTGTTGTAGGTATTTGCCTGCGCTCTTATAAGATCTGTCTTCGGCGAGATCCCGACGTTGAAGTTGGCGTCCGCCAGCTCTTCGTGCATAACCGCGCTTCTGTAATTTTCCTTCTGGACGATCTCGAGTTTTATGTTGATTATCGCGTTATAATAATTTTCAGTGACCTTAAGCAGGGTATCGAGTATCAGTTTTTTGTGATTGAGATCCGCGACCTGCTCGTTTTTTTCGGCGATGGCCACGCCTGATCTGAGCTTGTTTCCGTCATAAACGACCTTGTTGGCCGAAACGCTGAGGCTTCCGGAAGATGCGTTGGAGTTTGTCGAAACGCCGGCGCCCGTTTTGGTGTCGGAACTCTGCCATGATTCCTGGCCGCTTAAATTAACCTGCGGTTTGAGAGGCGCTTTTGACTGTTCGATCTTATTGGCCTGTGAACTCAGGTTATAAAAAGACTCGAGTATCGCGGGGCTTTTTTCTTTAGCGGTGTTTATGCATTCGATCAATTTAAGCGGTTCGCCATGTTTCGGGTCTACCTCGGTCGAAGAAGTTATCAAAGCTTTAAAATCGATCTCAGCGGTGCCGTTGTTTTTAGCGTCAGACCCGAGCATATCCATATAATCTTTTTGAGAAACGCCGGGAAACCGAGAACTTTCAAGACCCGCCGAAGCGGTATCGCCTGACGCGTCATTAAATTTATTTATCGACGCGGCCTCTTTCGCCCTGGATTTCTTTTCTTCCGCCGCTTTCAATTTAGCTTCCAGCGCTTCTTTTTCCGCTTTTTTTAAAGCTTCTAGTTTCGATTTAAGTTCATTTATTCTGGCGACGGATCCCGTCCTTCCAGCGCCCGCTGACTGGAGTTCGCTTCCCGTCATCGACTTCGTCTGGCGGATCTTCAAAAGAGTATTTTCCAGAGTGGACTGGGCCGACGCTTCGCCGGCGGATATCGTCAGAAGAGAGAGAGCTAATACCGCGTACAGATTTTTTCTAAAGTTCACTTGCAACCACCTTCGTTTCTTAATTTATATTTATAATTTCTTAAAAAACCGGATAATTAACTTAACTTACAATTAGTAAAACCGCGTCGTTTTTCACGAAACTATCTTCATCATATATTTTTTAACGACGCCGGAAAGATTATAGATTATTGACTGTTTGATGCTTCTGAGCGCCTCGGCGCTTATGTTGTCATTCAAGGTGATATTGATCCTGCCGGAATAATACCGGAGATTGCTTATTTTATCGGTAGTTCTGAGTATGTCGAATATTTTTTCAGCCGGATCTCCAACTATCTCAATTTTCATATTCTTAATTTTCCCTCCTGGATTTTTCAGTCAAAAGGCCGTATGTAAGAAGATTTGAAATCGTATCCGTAAAATGTTTATATGTCTTCGTCTTGAACTGTTTCGGGAACAATTCTTCCTTCCAGATAACGAGGGTCATTATGGAGCTTAACATTACGATCGCGACTTCCTCGGCGTCAATGTTTCGAAACTTGCCTTCAGCGATCTTCGCGTTGAGGAATTTACTGATATGCCCTATCATTACTTCGTGGATCTTTTTGTATAAAAGGCCGGAAAGTTTCCCGTTACACCTGGCTTCGTGCATAAAAAGAGCCATTCTTTTAAAATTTTTCGAGACGTGCGCGAAGCGGTCCTCAAAAAACATGCGCAGAGCCTCTACCTCATTCATGGTTTCGGCTTTTTTAAAGAGCGCGTCGAGATGTTCGTCGATATCGCGCCGGAAGATCTCCTGCAATATGTCGTTCTTGCTCTTAAAATAAAGATAAATCGTGCCTACGGCCATATCCGCGTATTCAGCTATCTGGCGAATGGTCGATTTGTGAAAACCATTCTTTGAAAATATTTCAAGCGCGGCCGTAAGTATAGCCGTTCTTTTATCCTGTTTTTCTAATGCAGCCGTTTTTTTAGTCATCGTCGATCAAAACCGCCCGTAAAAATTTTATACGCTGTTTTATTATATCGGAAAAAAAACGAAATGATTTAGCGCGAATCATGAATGAACGTTCATTCATTTTTATCATACCACTATTCGACTTATTTGTCAACACTTTATAGCCCCAAAAATGGCGAAGCGGATAAGCCCCGGATACGAATATGTATTATTGATACTATATGGAAAGAGCCGACGGTTATATAGCCTGACGAAAAGGCTTCAGCCGGAAAAAAGCGCATTAAAGGGCGGTGAATAAACAATCCGGCGGGCATGATTTCTCAGAAGCGTAAAACCTTCACAACTTAAATTCCAGAGTGAATTTAGTTCCTGCGTCACGCTCTATCTTCATCGCTCCATGCAGCTGCCGAGTCATCATATCTACAAGCTGAAGTCCAAATCCGGCGGAAGATGCGATATCAAGCGTTTCCGGAATTCCGACCCCGTTATCCCTGACGACGATGGCGGCGCGATTATCGAAAGCCATGGCGGATATCGTTATTAAACCGTTATCCCGGCCGGTAAAAGCGTATTTCATGATATTGGTCAGCAGCTCATTTATTAAAATACCAAGATAATAAGTTCTTTTTGGATCGATCATAAAATCTTCAATGTTTTTTTCGACCTTCACTATTTCTTTATTAGGAAAATTATCTACGATCTCGTCCACGAGCGGAGAGAGATATTCTTTGAACGACGTCTCTTTGAAATCGTCGGAACGGTATAATTTATCATAGAGCAGCATCATGCTGACGACGCGGCTTCTGGCGTCTTTCAAGGCGGCGACGGCCGAAGGCTCTTTCAAAGTGTCCAGCTGCAGGGACATAAGACCGGCGACGGTATTCATATTATTTTTTATGCGGTGATGTACTTCCTTGAGTAAAAGCTCTTTTTCGGCCAGCAGCGTTTTGATCTTTTCTTCGGCGACCTTGCGATCGGTTATGTCAGTGACAAGCACCGCAAAATGGTTTTTCTTCGGGCAATATGTGTAGGTTGAATAATATTTACCGGTCGTTTTCAGATAATTTTCGTAATAACTCGACTCGCCCGTCAGAGCGACCCTGCCAAAGATATCGATCCAGTATTGTTCTACTTCCGGCATGACCTCCCTGATCCTTTTACCTATCGACATTTCCCGTGTGACGCCAAGAAGCCTCGTATAACTGTCGTTGATGTCAAGAAACACGTAATCAACGGGTTTGCCGTCCGCGTCGGTTATTATTTCGTGAAGGGCCAATCCCTGATCCATGCCGGTATATAAAAGCCTGAATTTTTCTTCGCTCTCACGAAGCGCCTCTTCCGCTCTCATTTGCCCGATGACCTTCCAGACCGCATCCGTCAGCAAAGAGATCTGAAGTATATCGGTTTCATTATAATCGGTTTTTTTATTTGCCAGCCCTACCACTCCGACGATCTCATCGCCTCTGAAGACGGGTACCGTCATGAATTTTGAAAGGCGGACATGGCCTTCGGGATAACCTTTTTTCAAAGGATCGGCAGACTGGTAATCATTTATGATGATCGGCCTTTTCTGCCTGACCGCCTCGCCCCAGATCCCGGTTTTGTCCAGCTCATAACAGGTTGACGGTTCAACCACAGAACATTCCGCCATTACTTCTTTAGACCATGTGTTGAGAACAAATTCACGGCGTTGCTCATCATAATGATAAATATAGCCTATTTTACTCTCTGTAAGCAGAATGGCTTGATCCAGAGCGTAATCAAGAAAGCCCTGCACGGTATCGGAAGGACGCTGCAATATATCGATAAGCTTTCTCAGCCTGGATTCATTTCGAACGCCATCTTCCTCAGCCAGCTTGCGTTCAGTGATGTCATAGGTCAGCACAACTATCGACACGACATGCCCTGAAGCGTCGATAACGGGAGTATAATTTACGCTCAGCCAATGTTTTCCGGAAACCAGATCGAATGAATTTTCATAAGATGACGGGTTTCCGGCTCTCGCTTCATTGATATATTTTAAGGCGAACTGATAATTCTTTTCGCTTATGATATCTTTTATGTGACTGCCTATGATCTTTTCACGGGGAATTCCAAATGATCTTTCAAACGCGTCATTTACGAATTCATACTTCAAAGTATCGGCATTGACGTAAGCAATAAAGGCCGGAATGTTCGAAGCCAGACTCATAAGTTTGAGATTGCTTTCATTGCGTGCATCTTCGGCCAGCTTTTGTTTGGTGATATCATGGATCGTACCGATCAGGACATTTCGCCCCGCGTCATATTTCGCGATCGAATGAATAAAGATGATTTTTTCATCGGTCGGCCGCTTTATCTCGAATTCAACGTCATACGGCGTTCCATTGGTTAAATGCTCCTTCAGCGCGGCGTCCAGCATCGGACGATATTTGGGAAGAGCTAATTTCTGAACGGTTGCCAGATCCAGCTCTTCCTCGCCAAGGCCATAGATCATTCTGGCCCCTTCTGAAGCGGCAAAGAATTTTTTCGTCAGATCGAGTTCCAAGCTTCCGAATCCGGAGATCATTTCCGCCCGCTGAAGCCGCTCCTCGCGCTCCTGAGTTTTTTTGCGGGCCTCGAATAATTCAAACGCCATATCTATTGAAGAACGCAGAACAAAATCGCCGGAGTTCTTGATGATATAGCCGTAGCGGGTTATCTCTTTTACCCGGTCGACATATTCTTTTTCTGAATGCGAGGTCAGAAAGACAATTGGAAGGGTCCGTTTTTCAAGTATCCGCCTCGCGGTTTCCGGGCCGTCGATACCGCTGCCGAGATCGATGTCCATGAGAATGAGATCTATGTTTTCATTACTCAAAGCGATCTCAAAAGCAGCCTCGCCGGAATTCGCAGTGATCACGCTGAAACCGAATTTTCGAACGATCTCAGCCGTGACTGCCGCGATAATAGCTTCATCTTCAACAATGAGGATCGTTTTAGATTTATAATAGATCTCTTGCATTCATCTATCCTTCAATATCTTCTTAACGCGATAACATATTTTTAATACTGTCCCGCCCTCTATTCAAGGCTTTTCATAAGCATATATCAGCGGCACAGGAGCGCATTCGTAATTAATAATATTCTGCTATTCGACCAGGTCAATCTTTGGTTCTGCCGTTTTATTGAGTTCTTCAAGTATTTTTTTCGTGTCGAAGGCCTTTAAATATTTCGGAAGGTTCGTCCATATCTCGTGGAAGCCGAAATTTTTCATTTCTGCTATGGCGTCTTCCATACTCCATCCCTGGAGCGCGACCCGGTATATGGCGCACATCGTTCCGGTCCTGTCGGCGCCGTGCTGGCAGTGAACGAATACGGGATGATACTTCGGATCTTTGATTATCTTTAAAAACGCCAGAACGTCCTCGTCCTCGGCATGCCATGTATTGAACGAGACCCTGTAATAATTAAGGCCGAGGCCTTTTAACATGGAGCGGTCCGAATGGAAAGCGCGCAGGCTGACCACGGTTTTTATGCCCATTTTTTTCAGAGCTTCGAAGCCCTTGCGTTCCGGCTGCTGGCCGCGATAGAGCTCATCTGAGACTTTCGCGAAATTTAAAAGCCCGTCAATATCGTTACGCGGCATGGCGAATTTTTTATTTAACTCTACGGCCGAGGTTGTCAGGACGGGTTTTAATAATGTTTCGATAGAGGCGTCTCCGCTTTTTTTCAGTTCCAGCCGTTCGAGCTTCTTCTCAAGTTCAATTTCGAGAGTCGTTCCGGCGAAAGAAATTTCAACCGATCCAAACATAGACGCAAGAAGAATTAAAATAGACGCGGCCGTAAATATCATCGCACACGGCCCGGCGTTAACTTTCAATAGTTTTTTTGAAAAACCGCATATATTGGCGCTTCTCATTGTTCTCATTTTTCCTCCGATATTTCATCTGGGACTTTTACGCTTTTTCTAATATGAATTTTTGATATCTATTATATCAAATGTTTACAAATATTAAAATTAAAATTTCAACTCATCTTCAAAAATAATAATGCATATGTTAATTGCCTTTTGCTTAGCTGAATGAACTATAGCTCCTCAACTATTAAAGTTGACATAGCCGTCGCGATATGATAATCTTACATATAAAAAACGGAGCGGCCTGCATACATTATGGAAAAAATACTTTTGATAGAAGACGACGAAAATATTTCCGACTTCATAATCAAATACGCAAAAAATGAGAACTTCGAAATAGAAACGGCGTCAAACGGCAAGGCCGGCCTTTCAATGGCGCTCGCGTTCAAATTCGATATAGTGCTTCTCGACATAATGCTTCCCGGTATGAATGGAAATGAGATATGCCGCGAATTGAGAAAAGTTTCAGGCGTTCCCGTGATATTTCTGACCTCACGGGATGAAGAAATTGACAGAGTGCTGGGGCTTGAAATGGGCGCGGACGATTATATAACGAAACCGTTCTCGCCGCGCGAACTTTTCGCCCGCATAAAAGCCGTTTTAAGGCGCACTTCCGAAAATAAATTAAAAATTGGAACGGAACAGACTGAAGCAAAAAAGATCACGGAACCCGATGATCTGAAAAAAAACATAACGACAAAAAACATTTCTATAGATCCGTCAAGGCGCGAGGTTAAACTGGCCGGGAAACCGGTCGAACTTACCTATACTCAATTTGAATTACTAAAAAAACTCGCCGGAAGCGCCGGACGGGTCTTTTCGCGCGACGAACTTTACGACGCGGTGTGGGGCGAGAGCGGCGACGGATTCTCACGCACCGTTGACGTTCACATAAAACATTTGAGAGAAGCCTTAAACAAAACGCTCGAAGGTTATAACCCCATAATTTCGATCCGCTCCGTCGGATATAAATTTGAAGAGGAATGAATTGTTCCGCAATAAAGTAATAATAACGACTATTTTAACGGCCTTATTCTGCATGGTGATATCAGGCGGAATTATTATCGCCTCGGTCAGCGGCTTTTTTCTCGGTTATCTCAACGAAGACCTTCTTTTTCAAACGGAAAAACTCGCCCGGCTTTTATCGTTAGACGAAAACGCCTCTATTGAAAAAAAGGCGCGCGTATTAATGGACAGCCCGCCGCTCGTTAATTCCGAAGTGGTCATGTTCAGCGCAAATTTTAAAGCAACAGCTAAAAACTCTGACACGGCTGAAAATTCGCTTGAAAAACTGACAGCCGCCGAAAAAGAAAAACTTGCCGCTGGAAATCCCGTAAACGGCGTATGGTACGATCCCATACCAGCACGAAGGCGTGTTTATTGCGCGGTGGCGTTTCCGTCCGGAAGCGGTTTTTCAGGCGGCGTCCTGGCGGCCGCGAACTTTCTTTCCAATGAAAAGAGGCGTGTGAAGATGCTTGTACAGGTCCTTATCGCGCTCGTCATAGCTTTCGTCATCTCCTCGGTCTTCGGATTTTTCATCGCCGGGTGGCTTACGAAACCGCTGCGGTCAATATATGCTGCCACTCTCGCCTTTTCGAACGGGGATTTCACGAAGCGTATAGACATCAACACCGACGACGAGATCGGCCGGACGGCAAAAGTTTTAAACGAAATGGCGGAACGCATAGACGCCCTCATCAAAACGCAGAGGGATTTCATCGCCGATGTCTCGCATGAATTCAAAACGCCGCTTACCGCTATCCGCGGCTGCGCCGAGGCCGTTATCGACGGGATCGTAAGCGAACCGGAAGAACTGAAAAATTACTGCGGCAGAATTCAAACAGAAGCGCAAAGTCTTTCGGCGTTGGTCAGCGATCTGCTTGAAATATCAAGGTTCGAATCGGGAACGGTAAAGATCCAACCTTACTCGCTCGATCTTGGAACGATCTTCAAAAAAGTATTTGAAAGCATGGACCTTGAAATTAAAAAGCATAATATAAAACTGATATTTGATATACCTTCTAACGAGCCTGTTTTAGTTATGGGCGAAGATCAGAGGCTCACGCGGGTTATAAGAAACGTTATCGAGAACGCGATAAGACACTCGCCGAATGAATCGGCCGTTAAAATAAGCGCCCTCAAAAGCGGTAAGAACTGGGTTATAAGCGTCAGCGACACTGGCGTCGGAGTGCCCGTTGAATTCCGCGAGCGCGTGTTTGAAAGGTTCTACCGCCTCGATCATTCCCGGTCCAAAACTTCTGGCGGAACGGGGCTCGGCCTTTCGATCTGCCGCAAGACCATAGACGCCCTCGGCGGAAAAATAAGTTTCTCCGAGCCCGAGCCCGGATATAATTGCACAATTATATTCGAACTTTTGGCCGCTTAACCTCCCTCAAATTAAAACAAATAACTTTGTTGTTGACGCTTTTTGTCACCGCAAACGCCCATGCGAAGACCGCCTGGCGCCGTCCCGCCTAACCTTCCGCCAATGATGCGCGGCCTCTTCTAATACCATGCACAACCGGAATGAAACCTGCGATCGAAACGCGGCAAAAATTAACGCAAATTTAACAAAACTTTCCACGGGCCTTAATCATAACTTAACAATTAAAGGTTATAATGAGGTTAGAGCACGGAAAATGCTTTAATTTAAAGGGAGGGATCATTATGACAAAAAAAACTTTCGTTACTATCGCCGCGGTTAAAATTCTCATCGTCATCATTTTCACTTATTCGAACGCGCTGGCATCAAATTTCAGTTTAGACATACTGCCGGGGTTCTTCACGAAAAATTTCGAACAAAAACACGCCGCGCAGGAACTCGTTTCAAATAAATATCCAGACATCGCCGCCGATGTTTTAAATCTGATCGAAAATAAATATAAAAGCGCGCAGGAAAAATTACCCGCGATAGTTCACGAAGCGTTCTGCGAAGACGACCCTCAGGCGCCGCTTAAACTTTTAGCCATCGAAATTGAAATGATCAATAAAAACTATGACGGCTCACTCTCGAAATTCGCCGAAAGATTCGCCGAAGAAGTTTTGCGGAAAAATCCCGGCATCGTCGATGAACTTTTAAAAAAAGCGGACGAAAACCGTGAAAACGCATTGTCAAAATTCGCAGGAAAAATAGATCCGGAAAAACTTAAAACTGAAATGAAAAGCCTCGTGGAAGGAAAGCACGGCGAACTTATAAAAAAAGTAAGGAACGCTTTTATTGAAAATGCTAAAAAAATACCGCAGGCTACTCTCTTTGCCTTCGCGGCGGATATGAAAAAGCTTGTGTCGGAAAAATATCCCGACATCAAAACCGTTTGCGCCGAAATATCCGAAAAACACCCGAAAATGAAAAAGCCCGGAGTATTTTTTGCGGCCGCTCTTAAAAATCCCGATTTCGTCATCGGAGCGGCAAAGATAATAGACGGTAAATATAGAAGCGAGATATTTAAATACTTATCAGCGGTCATAAGCGATCTGATATCGGAAAAAATAAACTTTTTCGAGTTAAGGCGGGACGCCGCTTCAAAATTAAATGAGAACTCGCCCGATATATTTTTTGCTATCGCAAGGCACAGGATCGACGCCAAAAAAGCAACGCGTGAATTCATGAATTCAAAATATCCGGGACTCGGTTCGAGTATCGCGAAAATGCTGGATGTATCATGGCCCAAACTCGGCGAAAACATTTATGCCGCGGCTCAAAAATATGATCCAAAGGCTGTATCGCGCATAACGGCAGCCGTAAGATCGGCGTATCCCGAACTCGAAAACGATATCGACCAGCTTTTAACGAATAAATATCCAAAACTTTTAACTGAAATAAATAGCGGCATGGTTAAATAAACCTATGAAACATTACATAAATTCAATCTGGCGGAAAAAATAGCCGCCAATCACTTAAATAATTCGAAATAAAAAAGCCGCCTGAAATTCAAACAAATTTTTAAAAATCTATAACCCGGACATCGAACCTCAATAAAGGATCGGCGCCCGGGTTTTTGTTTTCATGAGTTTCCGGACGGTCACCGGTCATTAACTTTCAAATTATCGCTTTCCGGGCGGATAGTTGAACACCAGTTCATTTTTAATAAACTATCAAAATTATTTAAAACACTATTCGGAGCTTTAATTTTATGCCGATAATTTTCATAGAAATTTAGTTATAACCATAAAAAATATACTGAAGGAAAGGGAATACCATGAAAGAACTTCACGGATTTACACTGCCATTGAAGGGGCTTATCGCGGGCGCGTCGCTGATATGCGTTTTTTCGTCAGGCATGACGGACGCATGCGCGTTCAACAAAACGGCGATCGAAGACATGAGGGCGAAGCTGAAAAGGTCCCAGGAAGTGAAATCGACCGCGGAACAGACCGATAAAAATAAACCCGGCAAAGAAACGGCAGCGGAAAAAGCTCCCGAAACCGATCAGAGCGCGGCCGCTAAAGTCAAACCCGAGGTCCCGGCAATCCTTGCGCCCGCAAACACATCCGACGCGCTTCTTTCAACGGGCGAGATAAAACTTAAAGGCGAGGTCATAGAGGCGCTTAATACCAACGAAACGGGCTTATCGCTCGTCGAAAGCATTAATATAGCTATCGAATCGAACCGCGACCTTAAAGCTGCCGAAAAAAATATCAACCTCGCGGACGTAAAAGTGCGCGAAGCGAAAAGCGGATATGAGCCCAAATTAAATATCCAGGGCGTGCTCACAAGGCTTAACGAGGCTTCGGCGATCAACATGCCAGGCATAAGCATCGTAATGTCTGATAAAATAATACAGGACCACACCATAACCTATTCGCAGCCGCTGTACACAAGCAGAAAAATTGAATACGGCCGGGCCATGGCGGAAAAATACAAGGACGCCGCGATCTTTTCGGTCGACTCGGCAAAAGTAAATCTCGTTTATAACGTAAGAAAAAGCTTTTATGATCTGCTGCTGGCGAAAGAATTCGTAAAGGTCGCCACCGAATCGTTCGAACTTATAAAAGCCCACGTTCAGACGGTCACCAATCGCTTCAACGCAGGAACTTCTTCGAAATTCGACCTTTTGCGCGTCGAGGTCCAGGAAGCCAACATCAAGCCGAACCTTATCAAATCAGTTCACGGGCTGACGATATCCAAGAATATTTTCAACAACGTGCTGGCCATGCCGATATTTTATGAGATCGAGATCCGCGGCAAGCTCTATAAGTCGGACCTCCCGGTCATCGATCTGGATAACGCCATCAAAACCGCGCTTGCCGGCAGGCAGGACGTAATGGCGGCCAAAGCCGACCTGGACGCTTCCGAATACGCGCTCAGACTCGCAAGAGCTTCGGACAAGCCCACCGTGGCTCTCGCCGGAACCTATGAACAAGCCAAGGGCAAAAAAGTCCCGGTCAGTAAATTCGACGAATCATGGAACGTCAGCATGGTCGCCCAGATGCCTCTATACGACGGCAAAGCTAGAAAACACTCGGTAGAGACCGCTCAGGAAAGCCTTGAACAGAAAAAGATCCGCTTCGAGCAGATATTGGAGAACGTGAAACTCGAGGTCAAGATAGCGCAGCAGGAGCTCATTCAGTCGGACGAACTCATCGTGGCTTCTGAAAAAAACGTGGAACAGGCAAGAGAAGCACTTTCGATCGCCCAGGTCTCATACGATAACGGCCTCAACACGAACCTCGAGATCATGGACGCGCAGCTCGCCCTGACGCAGGCTAAAACGAACTACTACCAGTCGCTGCACGATTACATGGTCGCTTACGCGAAACTTGAAAAAGCGATGGGAATAGCGAGAATGGCCGAGTAAACCGGTTCATTATAAGTTGAGAGTTGAGAACGGATAGTTTAGAACTAAAGGAATTTTTAATAATTTTAATAGGGTTTTTAGTTCCAAAGACGCTGTTTTTATCAATAAAGGCTATCAGCCAAAGCTCTTCGCCAATAGCATAAAACACGGAAAAATTAAAAATAGAACTTAAAGAGGCGGCCGCGAAAAAACTTGCGGGCGCCTTTTTTTATTGCCTTGAGATCATCTCAAGATATTCTTTTTCAAGTTCCTCCGAATAGCCGCCGCACCGCTTTTGAAGCTCGATTTCAGCGTGATTCGTTAAACCCTGAAAAAGTTCGGCGGATACGCCGGACGGGCCGTCATTTAAAAAAACGATATATTTTTCAACGCTTTGTATGCCTGAAACGCCGCGCCTGACGCAATATTCATAAAAATCAAGCTGGGATCGGTATTTGTCGCGATTTTTTAAAAGCAGCGCTTTCATATCGCCAGTTTTGAAATCGACGATGACGGCCTGTCCGCCGGGGCCTGTCATAAGCATATCGCAGACGCCGCAGAGCGTGAATTTATCGTTTGAGACGCCGACCTTTTTTTCGAGGCGCCTTTTAAATCCGGGCGCGTTGAATATGAATTTAACGTCTTCATTATCGGCCGCGGCGACGGCTAATTTTTTGAGCATGTTGAAAACCCTTTTCGAAAGAGCAGCGGAATCGATCCCGAGGCCGAAAGAGACATGATCGGAAGCCATAGCGGCTGACTTTTCAAGCTCCCACAATTCTATTTCGCTCGTTTTTTTACCGCAGTTTATTATAAGTCCGACGGCATAGTGAAAGGCGTTTCCTGTGATCTCAGGCGATATGGCAAGGCTCGAAGGCGGTTTTGGGAGAACATGCCTTTTCATGAACATTTCGGGTGTTATTTCAAGACTCTTTCCAGCAGCGGTTTCCACGAATTTTTCAAGCCCTGAATATGTTATCACGGGCCTGAATTCGGACGCGGCCTTCGGATAGGTTATATCGTTTAAAATAACTTCAGGAGCGGCTTTCGCGGCTGCTTCAGTTTTTACTTCCGGCATATCGACGGCGGGCGGAACGCGCCACAGAATATAATCCGATTCGCGGTCTTTCATAAGAAGCCCGGCGTTTTGCGCTCCCGCGGCCTCGAGTTCGGACCGGGATATATCAAGATAATTGAATACCCACGAAAGCCATGAGCCGCCAAGAACCGGCGGATATTGATTAACGCGGCGGCCGTCATCGTCAAAAAAGCTTTTCATTTTAAACGAGCCGCACAAAACAAGCTTTTCGCAGGCCCTTGTCATGGCGACGTAAAGAAGGCGCTTGCGTTCGAACAGGCCCTGAAGTTTTTCATAATTATTCACGCACTCATGGTACTTTTCGCATAACGACAGCGGCTCGCGGCCTTCGAATGGCTTCGGGCTGATGGCTGCGAAGCCGTCCTCTGAAATTGCTATGTTTCCGCCCCGGATAAGCGGCGCCTCGAGTTCGGGAACTATAACGACCTTCTTTTCAAGTCCTTTCGCCTGATGAACGGTCATGATGCTGACAAGCTTCGTCGTATCGCCGGTATCCTGGCTCTCCTCCTCGTCGAATTCTATATCGATAAGGTTTTCGAGCTTTTCGGCAAAAGCGTGGAAAGTGTCGGTGGATAAATATGATTCGCGGGCCAGCTGGGATATGAGTTTTTTGATATTATTCACGGCTGTGAGTCCTGCGCGGTTCATTTCATATCTGGCGTCAAGGGACAGTTCGCGCATGACGCGGTATAAAAGTTCGAACGGTTTCATTTTTTTAGAAAGTTCGATAAATTCCGAAAGGGATTTATATAAGAAGCATATCCTCTTTTTTTCCAAAATGTTGCGTTCGAGCGAAGCGACGGGGGGAAGCTTTCCGGCCGCAAAAAGTTTGAGCGCCTCATAGATCGAGCCGTTCGACCTGTCGCCAGATAATTTCAAGGCCTCACGATATGTTGAAACGATGTCGAAAACCAGGCCGTCGGCCACTGCGAATAAAGGCGAACGCAAAAGTCCGGCGAGGCCGAGGTCTTCATCGGGCGAGGCGATGAATCTGACGAGATTTAAAACATCGAATATTTCGTTTCGCGAATAAAATTTTCTGCTCTTGTGAAGATAATATCCGACGCCGTATTTTTTCAGCTCCGCTTCGAGTTTTTCGACGTGCGTCATGCGCGACATGAGGATCATTACTTCGCCGTAGTGATCGATAACGCCGTCTTTCAGCAGTTTTAATATACGCCTTGCGATAAATTCATACTGGCCGGCGGACGGACCTTCTTCTTCATCAGCTCCTGTTTCCTTACCTTTTCCGGACGCGTTTCCTTCATCTTCACCGTCAGCGGCCTGATACGCGGGCGCATTCTCAAAAAGTCCTATCTCGATTGAAGGTCCGGCGCATTCAGGCGGTTTCGGACTTTTCAAGGGCCCGTAACCTATATCGCTTAACTTTTCATCTCCCGGGGTTCTCGCGCCCGATAGATATTCGAAAAAATCGTTGACGAAGCCAAGCACTTCACGGTTAGATCTGAAATTATCGTTCATTCGAACTATCTTTCCGCCGGCAGCTTCGAATTCCGCCGAAAGTTCGCCAAAAAGCGCGCACTGGGCGTTCCTGAAACGATAGATCGACTGCATCGCGTCGCCGACGATCGTGAGTTTCGGGCCGGGCCGCATGGCTTTTACTATGCCGACCTGAAGGCGGTTGGTATCCTGGAATTCATCTATAAGAATATGCGAATATCTCGCGCCGGCGGATCTGAGCGTATCGGCGTCGGACGCTATAAGATCGGCTACATCCTGGAAATCAAGCATGTTTTCAGTTTTTTTTCTTTTTTCATATTCGGCCTTCGAGCGGCGGTATATCTCGAAAAAATTGGAATAGAACCTATATTCAAATTCGCTGATAGTTTCGGCGTATTCGCTTTTGAGATCGAACCATTTAGCGATCCGGTCGCGCCCTTCTACCAGCGCGTCCTTATGGGCGGCGAACTCTTCCTTGTCGCATTTGGCTTCCTTGCTGTGTCTCGGAACTTTCATACCCGAAGACAGATGTTTAAAAAACGCGCGGGCTGCTCCGGCGCCGTCCTGATGGTACAATTCAACGAGCCTTTCCAATTGAGGTTTGGATGTAAAACCGGCCCCGCAAGTCAAAACAAGTCCTTCAAAAAACTCCATCGCGGCGGCAAAGGGGCCGAAACTTCGAAGCGAATTTAAAAGATAAGAACAGCAAACCGTTTCAAGTTTGTCTATGCGCTCTTTTACTCTTTTTTCAAACTCCGGATGCGGCGGCATATTAAGCTCATCGTCCGTCAGATATATGGATTTTGAAAGCATCTGCGACAATATGTCATAAATATTCTCGCGCCGTTTATAAAACGAATAGAATTCATTTAAAAGCGAGCCGAAATATCCGTCTTTAGTGCTTTCAGAGGATATCGCCGATATGACCTCGTTAACGGCCTCTTTGAACATCAGTTTCGAAGTTCCGCCGTCGCAGATCGAATAAGAGGTTGGAATGGCGAAATTAAGGGCGTTCTTTCTAAGGGTGGCTGAAAAGAAAGAGTCCATGGTGGAGATAGTAAGATCGGATATATTTAACATTATATCGGCCAGAAATTTTTTCAGAGCCTCGTCGCCGCAGGATGTTTCGTGCAATTCGGAGATGCTTTTATAGACGCGGTCGGTGAGTTCGTCGGCCGCTTTATTGGTGAAGGTTATGCAAAGAATTTTCGCGAGCGGATTATTCTCGTAAGGATCAAATTCACGCCGGCCGGAAAGCTCGAAATCATCTTTAATGATCTTTAATATTTTTTCGACGAGCATTCTCGTCTTTCCGGAGCCCGCGCCGGCTATTACGGAAACGTCAACCCCGGTCTCGAGCGATCCTTTTTGAGCGGCTGTAAGTTCAAAGGCCATTATCCGATCTCCTCCATCCAGTTGGATGCCGCCTCGCCCGCGCTCTCTAATTCGGCTGAAACGGCGGATGAGTTCCTGTGACATATCGATTTGAAAGCGCACTGCGAACAGTCATGCGTTGAATTCGCCGAGAGGTGAAACTTTCCGGCCGCTATCTTTTTAACGCATTTTTCAACGATGGCCGCGACATTTTCGATCTTTTCGGTCAGTTCATCCGGCGAATAAGCGTGCGAGCGTGTTTTTATAAGTTTATCCTTTCCGGCCATGTCTGAATTCAAGATCATGGTCTTTAAAAGCTTACCTCTTGCGTCTAACTTCACGACCGACTGATAAATGAAACCGGCGGGATGAAATTGGGTACGGCCGTTTATCCATTCAAATTTTTCAAGGACGCCGTTTTTGAATTTCTCTTCTAACTTCGAAAGTTTAACGCCGGTTCCGGAAGGCGCGAAAAGTCTTTTTAAAAACGCGCCGAAAACATTCAGATAAAAAGTGGCCTGTATTTTAAGGTCTGCTTCGACCTGATTTTTGGCCGGGACCATGCCGGATTTATAATCGACTATCAAAAAAATAAGAGCGTTATTTTCACGGTCGGGCCAGCAGTCTATGCGGTCGCATTTAGACAGCAGCACCGAGTCGAAATCAGAATCACCAGCGGAAAATTTCATGAAGGGTATCCGGATCTCCGCTTCGTTGGCTAAGACCCGCGGGTGTGAGGAACAGCCGGTAAAATAATCGATATAATCGCGGAGAAAATTTTTAAAATATCCTGAAATGCCGGCTTCGGCCACGGTAAAATCGTCCGGAAGAACGAATCCGGAAAGCAGGTTAAAATATTGAAATTTCTTCATTTCAAAATAAAAATTTCCGCAGCGCTTGATCTCCTGGCTTTTTTCGAGCTTTTTCATACCGACGCGAAGCAGGACGGCTTCAAGCCCGGCGAGATATTTAACCGAATCGGCAGCGTCAGCGGCAAGATCCGTCAAAATGGCGGCAGTTTCACGATCTTCGAAAAAGGTCTGGATTATATCATGGAGCAGGATGCCTTCGGACATGGCGTCTATCTCGTCCTCGAATATTTCGGGCGTTTTAAGTTTCAGGATATGTTCGAAGTAATAGGCGGCGGGGCAGTACAAAAAGCGTTCCATGCGGGTCGCGCTGATATTAACGACGCCCGGATCTTTCGCCGAAAAAGCTTTTTCAACAATGAGCGAATGAGAAACTTCAGAAATATCGCCTGAAAATTCGCCTTTATAGGAGTTGTTTCTCTGATGCGAGCATTTTTCAGAAAGGTCCCTCCAATTGATCTCAAGATGGTATCGTTCCAGCGGTATTTCATATTTCGCGAGTATTTTTTCGATCGCCGGCCCGTCTTTTTCAAGCATATAAAAGGAAGTGAAAACATCGTCCACGGAAAGTATCTCGTGCTCGCCGCCATTAAAAATTCCGGTTTTAAACCCTTTGAGCGATTCCAGTTCTCGCGACGGCCGGATCGCCGAATTTCCTTCGGAAACAGGAGTCGTTATAAGAATTCCCTTTTTCGGGACATGCAGCAGATAATGAAAGACGAACTTCTGATCGAGCGATTCGGGCGGTTGTTTTTCAAATTTCATGTTAGCGCGGTCTAAACCGTCGAAAAAAGAGGTGTCGTAACCGGAGGAAGGAAAGTCTCCTTCGGCCAGGCCGCATACGAGTATGTGATCGAGATCTAAAAGGCATATATTTTCGCGCGAATGAATTATGACGCGGCCTTCGTTCTCGAGTTCGTTGGTGAGACCGTAGGTCATAAAGTTAGACGGAATACGGATGGCTTTGATCGCGCCCGAAAGGATGGCGAGACATTCATCGAATTTCATTCCGGGATCGTTCCAGGCCGAAAAATTCGCGCAGAACTCCTCGGCTTTAGAGAACATGAAGGCGTAAACTTTTAAATTCTTGAGTTCGGCCGGCGGGAAGAAACCGCTGGATGCAAGGAAGGCCTTTAGTTTATCAAGAAAGTCCGAAATATTATCAAAGCCTGCGCGAGAAAAAAGGGCGGTCCTCTTTAAAAGATCGGAGGCGAAATCAAGCAGGTGTAGCAGGGCGGGGCCGCCGTTGTTATCGGAAACGCTTTTTCTGTAAGCGGAATAATCCGCCGCGGCTTTCGCGGGATCGTCGGTGGCGTCAAAGATATGCGACATTAAGATCTGATTATAAAGTTCGGCCGGCGAAAAGGATCTTTTGATGTGAGCGAAGTCTTTGATCGGAAAATTGTGAACGAGTTCCGAAAAACCATGCGCGGAGGGCGATCTCAAAAAAGATAAAAAGGCGAGGAAGATGGCGCCGGCGGGTTCATCGTCGAGGGGCCAGCCTTCGTTTATAATAAATGGTATATCATACTTTTCGAATATTACTTTTATGATGCGCTGATATTTTTGAAGTTTCGGCACGAATAAGCCGAAGCGGCCGGCTTTCGAATGATCTTTGGACGAGTGTTTTTTGATGTATCTGGCCAGAAGTTCGACTTCCGCGAAGCGGTCGCAGCAGGGCTCGACATAAGCCTGAAAACGATCATTTTTAAGACTTGAAGAAAATCCGCGCGGGTCTTCGATCGTTTCAATATTTGTTTCGAAATCATCTGTTGGAACTGTTGATTCGGTGATCTCGATCCCGAACCCGTATTTTTTGAGGCGCGCGATGAGTCTTTCGGCGATAACATTTGAAACACGGTTCGGGCCGGGCGCTCCGTCGGTTTGAAATATAGCTCCGCCGCTGATGCCGATCATCATGGCGGCGAGTTCGGCTTCGATATGGCTCAGTTTTTTAAGGCCGGCGAAGGCGACGCGCTGATATTCGCCGTCTTTGCCGAACATATCAAATAAGAGTCCGCTCGCGATTATGGCTTCGAGACGGTCCTCGTAATCCATGAGGGCGTTGTCTTTTAAAAATTTTTCATATTCTTCGTAATATTTTAAAAGCGTGGAGAGTTTTCGGTCATTCGCGTGGATTTTGAAATTTTTCACGCTGACGCGGTTGGCCTTAAGCTCCGAGATAGCGGTTGAAACCATCGTCGCAAAGCTGGTTTCGCCTCTGAAGGCATTATTTGACCGAACAAGAATGGAATAGATAGCCGAGAGTTTTTCCTCAAATGTTATGGTTCTTTTTTGAAACGATATAAGCGATGGCGGAACGCTTTCAACGAAAGAGTTCAGTGTAGTGCAGGCAAGGTTCAAAAGATCGCGCCCGGAGTTCAGCGACGCCGCCTTATCTTTCAGGGCGTTAGCCCGAAAAGCAGAGGCTGTAAAAACAAAAACGCCCCGTCCGTCATTAAGCGGCTTTTCAATAGCGCCCAGCACTCCAAGCGGATCGGTAGAAACCATCCGCTCAATTATCAATGTTTTTTGCGTGTTCATGTCGTTCATAAAATTTCAAAAATAAATATCAATGTTTGATAATAACCCGTTCCACTAAGGGCAACCAAGACCGCCCACTTCGTCGCCCGCAGCGACGATCACCCCGATTTCACGCAGCGCAGCTGAGTGAAATCAGCATAAGGGGATAGAGAGGGGGACATTGGGGGAGAGAAAGGGATGATATCCCTTTTTCTCCCCCATCAAAAACCTCGTCCTAAAAAAAACCGTCATCATGACCTGGAATAAAGTTCAAGGCAAAGCAATGAATATTTTGCGCTGTTCAATGCTATATTATGTCTGTTTATTTTACTCTGACTTCTTCTCCGGCATAGTGCCATTAACGAAATTATGAATGCCTATGGCAGCGCGTTTGCCAGCGCCATGGCCTGGATAACGGTGGCTGAACCGATGACGATATCGCCGCCAGCGAAAACAAAGGGGATGGAGGTCTGGCAGGTTTCTGGGTCGGCAATGATGTTACCCCATTTATTGACGTGCAGTTCGGGGGCGGAGTCGCGGATGATGGGGTTGGCGTTGGTGCCGACGGCGACGATGAAGGTATCGCATTCGATGACGAATTCGGAGTTAGGCATAGGGACGGGTTTTCTTCTGCCGGAGGCGTCGGGTTCGCCGAGTTCCATCTTGATACATTTAACGCCGGTGACGTTACCTTTTTCATTTTTGAGAACTTCTGAGGGATTGGTAAGCATGACGAATTCGACGCCTTCTTCCTGGGCGTGGTAGCGTTCTTCGAGGCGGGCTGGCATTTCATCGAAGGAGCGGCGGTAGATGATATAGACTTTTTCAGTATGCTGAAGACGGAGTGCGGTTCGTGCGGCGTCCATGGCGGTATTGCCGCCGCCGACGACGGCGATCTTGCGGCCTGCGAAGACGGGGGTGTCGTAGTTGGGGAAC
>CAZKCG010000080.1:0-22430 GCA_964551445.1 uncultured bacterium
GAAAGAGAACTACCGGCCAGCCCACGATGATAGGCAGCAGTGAAATTCCCGCTATCGGTACATGCACGCTGATTATATAAGCCATGGCTTTTTTCAGGTTATCGAATATCCGCCTTCCCATTTTGACGGCTTCGACTATAGATGTGAAATCGTCATCTAAAAGCACGAGCGCCGACGATTCGCGCGCGACGTCCGTCCCGCGTTCTCCCATGGCCACGCCTATATGGGCGGCTTTAAGCGCGGGAGCGTCATTAACACCGTCTCCGGTCATAGCGACGATCTCACCGTTGGCCTTCAAAGCGTTCACTATCAGAAGTTTTTGTTCAGGGACCACGCGGGCAAAGATATTCGTCCGTTTGACCCTTTCAGCGAGCGTTTTAGAATCGAGCTTTTCAAGTTCGGCCCCTGTTATGACCTCATCAGGGTTTTCAAGACCGATCTGGCGGGCTATATTTTGCGCCGTGGCTGGATAGTCACCCGTTATCATTGCCACGCGTATTCCCGCGCATTTACATTCGGCTATAGCCGCCGGGACCGTTTCGCGGACGGGGTCCTCCCAGCCGATAAGCCCCATGAATTTAAACTCAAAATCGTGCTGCGATGAAGGAAGTTTTTCTCCTTTGAAGTTCGCGGTTGCGACGCCAAGTATGCGAAGCCCTTCCGATGCCATTAAGTTTATTTTTTCGACGAATTTTTGTATATCTTCGTTCTTCAGATGACACAGGTCGAATATAGCTTCCGGTGCGCCTTTGGCTGATACTACGAAGTCACCGCTTCCGGGGATTTTCCAGACATGGGAAAGCGCCAGAAGTTCTTTCGTTAAGGCGTATTCTTCGACCAGCGGCCAGTCTTCATGAATGTGTTCGGTATTTATGAGGGTTTTATAACCAAGTTCGGCCAGCGCTTTTTCCATGGGATCGAACGGGTCTTTTTTACTCGCGAGTAACCCGTATTCGACGAGCTGGTGGAATTTTTCGGGTATAGCCCCGGTTTTGACCGACCATTCGTAGAAGATCGAACAGTTGAAAAGTTTCTTGACCGTCATTTTATTCTGAGTGAGCGTCCCGGTTTTATCGCTGCATAAAACGGTCGCGGCACCAAGCGTTTCTATGGCCGCGACGCGCCTTGTGAGAACGTTCTTCTTTGACATGCGCCATGCGCCGAGCGCGAGAAAAATGGTCAGAACTACGGGAAATTCTTCAGGCAGAAGAGCCATTGCGAGAGTTATGCCCGCCAATATTCCTTTAAGCCAGTCGTTTTTACCGAAACCGTATATGCCGACGACTATAATGCAGAGCGATATCGCGAAGATAAAGATCTTTTTAACGAGCCTTCCCGTTTCTTTTTTAAGAGTAGTATCTTCTTCTTCGATTGACTGCAGAGCTTTTCCTATCTTTCCGATCTCGGTAGCGATACCCGTCGAAGTGACTTTAGCCACGCCCTGACCGCTCGTGACCATGCTTCCTGAGTACAGGAATGGAAGGTCGTCCCCGCCCGGCCGTAATATCGTCGTTTCATGTTTATCGGCGGGACTTTTTCTGACAGGGACCGATTCGCCCGTTAAAAGCGATTCATCGGCCGCGAGATTCATCGACCATAAAAGCGTTCCGTCGGCCGGGATCTTATCGCCTTCGCGGGCTATGAATATATCGCCGGTCACGACCTCCCTGCCGGCTATCCTTTTATGCTTGCCGTTTCTTATGACGAGGGCGCGGGGGCTGGCGAGATCGCGAAGGGCTTCGAGCGCATTCTCGGTTTTATATTCCTGATAGATCGTTATGCCCATTATTACGAATACGAATCCGAGAAGCAGCACCGCTTCGCGGACGTCGCCGAGCAAAAGGTATATCGCGCCGCAGGCCACAAGGAGCATGAACATCGGCTCGTGCAAAACCTCCATGACTATATGCCATATTCCCTTTTTTTTCGCCGACGGAAGTTCGTTGTATCCATTTTTTTCAAGCATATCGGCGACTTCTTTGTCGGATAAACCTTTCAGATTCTTTAACTCAGATTCTGATAACATTTGCAGCACCTCTAACAATATATAAAAATACTAATCCATGCGGGGATGATAATGGTTCATGCGACACGGAACAGACCATCGCCGATTTAACGCGATGGAGTTATTGGTTTTGTCGCTTGTTGAAAAATTATGAGATCCTTGGAGGGTGGAAGATCGAAAAACAGTAGCCTGAAGATTTGAATTCAGGCGTTTTCGGATTGAACGGTCCGTTAAGGTCTATCGTGATGATAAAACCGCTGTCCGGAAGGACTTTTACAGAAAATGCGTCGTGCAGGTCTATATGCTGATCGCTGCATATATCGTCGAAGCTTATAACTGAAGACACCGCGACGAACAGCGTGATGAAAAGCATTGTAAAAAATGAATATCTGGTTAAATGTTTGATCATTTCGATTTTATTATATCATAAAACGAAAAAAAATCAAAGGAAGATTAACTATTATTGTATCAATGCAAGATTCATGAAGGATGAGCGTGAAATAAATGATGGAAGGTCAAACGCGAACGCGCGCCTCAAATTTGCGGGGTGCTCCGTAAAAAACTCTTTATTTAGCGCGCTCTGCCTCTTCCATAGCGGCCACGCCGGCGTAAGGCCATTTTGCCGCGTCGCGGTTCACCTTTATTTTACCGGCGTACGCGGCCTTGTTGTCCCAGAATTTCGGGATGTTCTGGCCGTTCTTCAATTTGACCGGCATTGAATTGTTCAGCCCCGGCGGCGTTCCCTGGCAGCATCCGTCCCAGTAATATTTTCCGACAAGTATCTTTGGATTGGTCCTTGAAAGTATTCCCGTAAAAAAACCTTTTATGACGACTGTTCTGCCGTCGTATTTTAAAATTTCGGCAAAATCGGCGTCGGTCAGGTCGCCGATATTTTTTTCCTTGACCTTTTCAAAGAATTTTTCCACTTCTTCAATTTTAAATTCCTCGAATTTTGACGCGTCTGCCGCGTTCGAAGCGTCGTCCTTAAAATCGTCTTTTCCAACTTTTTCGACGGATACGCCTCTCATCCTGTATATGAAACCCTCGGCTGGTTTCGGGTGTACGAAAAAATTGCCTGAAACGATCACGGACGCTTCGCGCTCGAATTTGACCGGTTCTTCCATTTCCACGAAAACATATTGATTATATTGCGGCTTCGCTCCATAGCAGCATGTCTGGGTCGATCTTAAAAGACAGAAATTTTTGATCATTTCTCCCTGTTCGAGCGGATACATGAACCCCATTATTTTTACATCCGCGCCATGCACCGATCTTAAAAATACAGGCATATCTTCTTTTTTCGCAGGGTCATAATCCCACATCATAAGCGTCGTGAAAGGAAGAAAACCAAGTCCGGCGCCGGCGATCGCGGTCTGTTCTTCTTCGGTCTTTTTTGTTCCGGCTGAAACAGTTTCCGCGCCGCCTGGATCGACCTGGACCTCTTTCGTTCCAGCGGTTTCAATTGCGGGCTTCTCCTGAATACCGCCGATGCCTTTCAATTCAAAAGGCCACTGGTATTTCGCGTAACGCTTTCCAAACTCCGCAATGGTTCCGGATAATATTATAAGCGCGGCCAGAATTATTATTTGAATTTTAAATTTCATGTCAAAACCTCTTTTTTAACGGCATACATTTATTACATTCCTTCTTAAAAAAACAGAGTCCGGGTTCAAACAGGTTTATTTTACTAAACTCCGGTGTTTTTGTCAAATTTATGCCCTTTTTATATTTGACAATTTATTTGACTTAATATATACTTGAATTTTGTAATTATGCAAAAATTAAACGAATTTTCAACTTTAAAAGATAAGATAATAAAGAGCTACGAAGAATTAAAATCTTCCGGGCTTATTCCGGTGAAAACCTTCGACGCCGTTATTGACGAGCGCGCCATAGACGGCGCCGTCGAGAATTTACGCGCCGGAAAATTCATCGTCAGCGTTTGCGGCCAGATAAAGGCCGGAAAATCAATGCTTTTGAATGATATCATATTCTCGGACGAAACGCTGCCGACGGCCGATACGCCTGAAACCGCTAAAATAACCGAGATCTCATACGGCGCAACACCTGAATATATAGTATATTTCTATTCACCGGAAGAATGGGAACAGCTGAAAAATTCACCCGTTACTGAGAACGGCGTTACCGGAACCTATTTTGACCTGGCCATAAAACCGGCTTTTGAAGAGGTCCGGAAGATGACCGGAAAGGATATCAATGAAGCCGAGGTGCTGGCCCGCCAAACAATAAAGGGCTCCGACCTTTCCGATCTTAATAAGTTCATATCTGTAAAGGGCATTTTTACTACTCTCGTTAAATCCATCCAGATAAAATACCCCGCCGATATTCTCAAAAATATTACGATAGTTGATACGCCGGGCATAAACGATCCGAACGTGTTCCGTTCTCAGATAACTGAAAAATGGATAAACCGGTCCGACGCGGTCATATTTTTATTAAGCGCGGCGCAGCCTTTTACTATGCAGGATAAAGAATTTTTCGAAAGATACCTTCTTCCGGTCCCCGTGTCGAAGATACTCATGGTCGTATCCAAAGCCGATCTGGCCGATGATATATCGCAAATAAGAAATTTTGTGACGCGTTCGCTTTCAAAGGTGCTCGGAAAAACGGGTGAAGCTCTCGTTGAAGATCGTGAAATATGCCTTATCGCCCCCATGTTCTCGCTTTTCAGAAAACTTAAGGCGAAGAATGATTCCGGCCTTATAACCGTTTCGAAGGACAGGCTTTCCGAGATCGATTACCAGTTCAACGACAGGGCTAAAACCACCGCCCAGCTTCGTGATATCTCGGAAAAAAACGGCTATATGGAAATTTTCGCCGCCGCGCTCGAAAAAAAACTTATCTCCGTGAGCGGGCAGGCCATAACCGAGAGCCACATAAAAAAAATATCCTCCGTTTTCGAGTATCATATCAAAAATCATGAAATTGAGAACGCCCGCGTTTCAGCGGAAATAGCCGCTATCAACGAATCAGAAAAAACTCTTGTTCAGGAGCTTGCCGGTATCCGCGAAGAAAAAGAGAAGTTTTCGATCATCCGCGAGGGCATAGAGGCCGAATTCGCCAGGATAGCCGGTTTTTTCCCCCAGAATTCGGAGGATGCCTTAAATAACGCCTTTACCGCGATAAATAAAAAGATCGAGACCGAAAAAACAGCGGCTCTAGCGGCTAACCTTTCGTTCGAAGCGTACTCGTTTATGGAAACCGCCTTTACCGATATGAATCAGCGATTCTCGGCCATGCTCGAAAATCTCAAATCGAAGATAACGACTTTTTCCGTAAGGCTTGGACAGAAGGAAACCGAAATGGGAGTTCTCATCAAAAACGTCACGGGCCAGATATTCAACGAGATCGATGTACAAAAAACCCTTTCCGACATGAAATTCGCCATAAATAAAGGTCTTTCCGACGCCGAACTCAGGCCTCTTATGGTAAAATGGCTTTTTTTCTGGCCGGACGATAAAAAAACAAAGGCGAATTTTTCCGAAAGGCTCAAAAAAATCCTCGTTACGGACGCAACCGTTAAAAGCGCCGTTATAAATCCGGGATACGGGGCCGCAAACGGCGTAAAGACCAAACTCGGCCAGCTTTTTTACCGGCTCGAGGCGCGCGCCGAGTCCTTGAAAAAAGAGGAATCGGAAAAGAGCGCGGCGTTAAATTCAAATGCCGCGGCCGTGAAAAAACTTTCAGTGGAACTTGAGACCGGAGTTAAAGCCGTAAAGGCACTTTCGTCTAACCTTGATAAAACTCTGGGCGAATTGAAATAGATCGTTCCGGCAAAATATTTTTCTGTGGCGGTAATATTATGATAAAAGAATATATTGACGTAAAGAAGTTCTCCGAATTTTATAACAGCAAGCTCAGCGAATACGTTAAATCTTACGTTTCAAAGGAAATGGACGCGAAGATAAGACGCAGGGTCTACGATCTGGAGGATAAAATATCGCGTTTTCAGAAAGACGAGATATTCGTCAATCTCGTCGTCGCCGGCGAATATAACTCCGGCAAATCTTCAGTGATAAACTCGATACTCGGCGAAAAGATCATTCCGGTCGGCCCGGAGCCGATGACGCTCGCGGTATCCATTTTCAAATACGGAGAACGCAAAAAAGCCCTTATCGAATTCGACGACGAGACCTTCAGGGAGGTCTCTTGCGAGGAATTCGAAAAATTAAAACATACCTCAAAAGAAGAGGTTGGAATCGACGTCAATAAAATAAAATATATCCACTTTCATTACCCCGAACCGTATCTTAACAAGGTCAATATAATCGATACTCCCGGTTTCAGCACGACCACCGAGGCCGGCGACGATAAAAAGACCAGGGAAGCGATCCTTCAAAAGACCGACGTTCTTTTATGGGTTTTCAACGTCAATAACGGCACGGTCAAAAATTCCGAGCTCAATATCCTCAAGGACCTTTTCGAAAAAGTTTTCAATCCGGCCGCGGATGAGGAGATATCCGGCGAATTAAGCGTTTCTAAAAAGAAAAAACTGAAGTTTTTCTGCGTTGTGAACCGCGTCGACGAAAAAGGAAATATTGAAAGCGCCCAGGTCAGAAACGTAATGGCCGAGTTCGAAAAAGAACTTTCAAAAGGGCTTCAATTCAAGGTCGATTCGCTTATACCTTATTCCGCCAAAAAGATACAGGAATATAAGAACGAAGAAAAAAAAACCGGAGCCGCCATCGAAAAATTAACCGCGCTTTTAGGAAATAAAGGCGCTCACAAAATAGAGATCTTAACCGCAGGCGGGGATAATTCGAATAAAACGATAGCTATTTCGGATAACGGCGAAAAGTTATTCGAAAGTGATATCGTAAATTACGGCCCCTGGCTCGCGCCTCTGGATAAAATAAAGTCAGAGCTCGAGGGCATTCGTCAGAACGCCAGAAACATCATGGAATATTCCATAATCAACGACCTGTATTCGCTATACAGGAATATAAAAACGATAGCCGATTTCATAATATCGAATAAGATACAGAAAGAGATCGAGCGGGACAACTCCGAGATATCCTTTATCTTTCAATCGCTCAAACAGTTCAAGGCCGGCTTCAAGGAGCGGATAACGCTTCTGAAGAAGGAATTCAATCAAAAGGTATGGCCGGTGCTCTCTAAATTTTTCTTCCGCTTCGACACGGAGCGGAAATCCGCCGGCGTCAATAAAATTTTAAAACTTTCCGGAAACCATAAAACGGAAGAAGCCAGAAAAAAGGTTTACGATCTGATATATTCGGCTTTTAACATAAAGACCCAGATAAGCGAAGAAGCCTCGAAGATATGCGACCTGCTTGAATCCTACGACGCGACGCGCGAATATCTTCTTCTGCTCGATAAAAGCAGAAAGCTGATAAATGATTTCGAGGTGGATTATTCAAATAACGTTGAAACTTTCGTGGCGGCTTTATTCGAAAAGATCGAAAAGTTTTACCTGATAGATAAAACCTTCGTCGGCGAGCGTTCCGACGATAATATTTTTAACGACGTCGCGTCGGAACTTTCCGTGCATATGAGCAGCGAATTTGTTTTCAATAAGCCGCTATGGAAGATCGAGGAATATTATGACGATCTGGTCGTTCTTTTAAAGATAGTTTATCTTCTGGCGACGTCGGATCTGAAAAGCAAGATAGAAGAATTAACGAGCATCAAGGATGAACAGCTCAAAGATCTCGTCAAACTTGAAGAATTCCTCAAAAAATAAGGAGATAGTCTTATTTTCACTTTATTTATATCCGCTTTACCCGTAGTGGTAATAGTTCTGATGATATTGAAATGGGACGGCGCGAGGCCCGAGCCGCTTTCGGAATTGTGGCAGGTATTTCGCGCGGGGATGCTGGTCGTTATTCCGGTGGCGCTGCTCGAGGTTTTCATTGAAGGTTTTTTTTCAACAATGAATTTGTCCGCCAATACTTCCATTCTCGTTAAGTCTTTTATAGTCGCCGGATTTTGCGAAGAATTCGCCAAGATGCAGATAGTGATGCGAAGGATATATAAAAACCCGGTTTTTGACGAGCATATGGACGGAATTGTATATTCGATAATGGCCAGTATGGGTTTCGCCATGCTCGAAAATTTCTTTTACGTCTTTCAGCACGGTATCGGCACGGGAGTTTTAAGATGTTTCACCGCGGTCCCGATGCATGCCATGACGACGGGCATAATGGGATATTATATCGGCCTCTCGATATTTCACGCGAAGGAAGAAGCCCGCCAAAGACTTATTTATAAAGGACTTTTTATAGCCGTATTCATCCACGGCGCGTATGATTTTTTCTGCTTCACGCCCGGACTCGGGATACTTATATTGCCATGGCTAATAGCGGTCTATACTTATCTTAAGAGGCTCATGGATCTGGCTAAAGAGCATGATGATGAGACGGCCCGCATCCGCGGGATCGAAAATCCCGCAGGTCCGGTTTACAACGCGGCCGCTCCGGTTGAAAAAACCCGCCAGCCTGAGGCGGGCGGGTTTGAAACGATAGGCGGCACCGTGTTTACCGCTTACTGCGTCAAATGCGGCACGGAAAACCCTGAAACAAATTCAAATTGCGTTAAATGCGGCGAAAAAATTTCCTGAGGTTCAGACCTTTATCTTCTTAATCTTATCTTAGGCCTCAGGTCGCCGCCGGCCGATCCGTCGGTGTTCTGGTTAAGCGCTTTATCCATCATGGATTCGCGTTTCGCGCCCTCTATCTCGCGGAACTGAATGTAGCCTTCCTGCATGAGCTGCTTGATAAGCGTTTCGATCTTACTGAATCTGTAAGCGTTGGTGCTTTCCTTGTATCCAAGCTCGAAAAAGCGGTTTTCCTCGATGAAGAAGAAGAACTGGACGCATGAGGATTTTCCTTCCGGCGCGTCGCGGTTCTTGTCCAGATGAAGATTCAATATGTCGATCTTGGGAAGGTGCAGCGAGTCCTTATTCAGGGATTCGGCCAGGTTGGCCATCTGGCTTCGAAGTTCCTTGGTGTCGCCCCAGTCCTTGCTTAGTATCATGGCGCAGTCGAGATCGTATTCTATGTCGCCTGACCCTTTACAATGGTAAAGTCCCGGCCTGTCGTCGTCGTTCTCGGTCACTTCTATCATACATCCTTCCTTGTTGAGGGATGAAATGATGATAACCGGTGAATTCAATTCGATCGATAAGCGCTTCAGATCGGTGGAAAGCTCCTCAACGCGGAATTTTTCGTTATCGTAGCTTTTCGCTATAGGCATTTTCTGGATGTAATCGCACACGATCATGACCTCGTCGACCTTATGATCCTGCATGGCGTTATAAGCGTGCGCCTTGATGCGGTCGATGGTGTCTTCCTTGGTGCCCTCGATAACGTATAAGTTGTTCATATATTTTTCCATCTTGACCCAGCCCTGGGCGAATTTAACGTCATTTTCAGGGTTCGCCTTTATTCTTTTGCGCTGGAGCGTGTCCGGGTTTATTCTTGTTTCCTTGGCCAGAAGCCTGTATGTGAGGTTCTTTTTCGTCTGTTCCCACGTGAAGAAAAGAACCGGTATCTTGTTATTGGACGCGACCAGCGTCGAAAGTTCAAGCGTGAAGTTGGTTTTGCCGCGGCGCGGGGCGCCGGCTATGCCGTATAAAAAAGCCCGCCTGATACCTGAAATAGCGCTGTTGAGATCGGAGAACGGCTTCACGGAATATCCGAGGCAGTCCTTTTCGCCTTCGACCTCGCGGATGTTTATATCCTGGGCTATTTCGATCATCTGTGATTTGATGAGCTGGATCTCTTTCTGCGTCTGGGACCGCTGCATATCGCGAAGTTCCTTTGAGATGTCGCTTGAAAAATCCAGGAAGGTCATTTTTCCTTCTTTGTCGCGGCCTTTTATGAAGTTCTCGATTTTATTCGATATTTCGCGAAGATTGTATTTCGCGCTTTGTTCGCGCATAATGCCAAGATAGGCCATGACCTGTGAAAGCTGAGGCGTTTTTGCCTTGACGACCGCCTCATAGAATTTTTTCATGTTCTCGTCGAACAATCTGTTCTGTTCGAGCTTATTTCTGATGATTATCGGATCGACGACCTTCTCGCGGCCGGCTCCCGCGTATACGTCCTGTATCATCCTGAAAATGTACTTGGAGTGAACGTTTTTGAACATGTCTTCGTTAAAACCCTCGTTCAGGGTTTTTCCGAGAAGGTATTGATCGTTTATGAAGCCGTTCAAAATAGTTATTTCTATTTCGTCGCTCAGGTCGCTTCCGTCATTGGACGCCGCGCGGTTCTCGCCGGCATTGTACGCCGGAACCGCCGCTGACTGGGCCTGATGAGGCTGGTTTTCGCGCACGGGCCTTAAAGGTTCGGTACGGGCGCTCTGAAAAGAATCAAAAGCGCATTTGCCGCATAATCCGGTAAAATTACTTTCGGGTACCATTGAGCCGCATTTGTTGCACTGCATACTGTCTAACACCGCCTGTATGGATAATAAAATTTACTTATTTCAAATAATTATGACACGCGACGAACCGGCCCGGGGTTATCTCTTTAAGTTCCGGCCGCAACTTTAAACATATATCGGTTTTATAATCGCATCTGGGATTAAAATAACAAAAATTTCCTGAAGTTTCGACAAAATCCCTGTCTACGATCGTAAGATCCGAAACTTCCTTGTGATCGGCGACCTCGCTCTTGCATTTTTTTATGAAATCGGCCCGTGACCTTTCGTCGAAGCTTAGTATCGAACTTTTCAAAAGGCGCGAATAAGGGTGCATCTGTGTTTTGAAAAAGTCCTCGCAGCCGGAAAGTTCCATGACCCGGCCCATATAAAGGACCATTACCCTGTCGCTTATGTGGTTTATGACCGAAAGATTGTGAGAAATAAAGATGTATGTGAGGCCCAGGTCTTTTTGAAGGTCTCTCATAAGATTTATGACCTGCGCCTGGACCGAAACGTCGAGCGCCGATACCGGTTCGTCGGCGACTATTATTTCGGGGTTTAACGCCAGGGCCCTGGCTATTCCGACCCTCTGTTTCTGGCCGCCTGAAAATTCGTGAGGATAGCGGGCGGTCATGTCCGAGGATATCCCTACCTTGTCAAGGAGCGCGTAAACGAATTTTGATCTCTCTTCATGAGAAGGGTGAGTTCCGTGAACGAGAAGGGGTTCCTCGACTATCTTGTAGGCCGTCATTTTAGGGTCGAGGCTCAGGTTCGGGTCCTGAAATATCATCTGAAATTTTTTGCGGTAAGGGAAAATTTCCCGCCCGCTTTTTATTTTTAAAAAATCGACCTCGCCGCCCGAAAGCTTTTCGTTAAAATATTTAAGGCTTCCGGCCGTAGCGTCCGTAAGCCTTAATATGGTCCTTCCGAGCGTTGATTTTCCGCAGCCTGATTCTCCTACGACGCCGAGCGTTTCGCCGGCGGCGAGATCGAAGCTGACCCCGTCGACGGCCTTTTTATAGCCGTAAACCCTCTGCAGAAGGCCGCGCCTGATAGGAAAATAGGTCTTTATGCCGCCCGCTTGCAGTATCAGTTTTTTTTTATTCTCAGCCATCTTAATTTCCGCGCAATTTTTAAATTAAATTAATTCCTTGAATATTTCAGGTTTGGGCGAAGGTATGACCACCGCGTTCACCAGAAGGCCTTTTTCGCCGATGATCTGTTTTCCTACGTTGACGGCTTCGGTGACGTCCGAAACGGAACCGGTCATGGTGCAGAAAGCCTTGCCTCCGAGGGCCATGGCGAGCCTTATCTCGATGATCTCGACGTTAGCCGCTTTAACGGCCGCGTCCGCGCCTTCGATCAGCGACGCCACCGAGAACGCCTCGAGTATGCCGAGGGCGTCGGTTTTGGATATGTCGGAAGCTCCGCGTATCGCGCGAAATATCGACTCATGAACGCTCGGGATAACGAACGAATCGATGAGCGTATGAGCCGCGGCGTTGATCCCCGCTTCGACGGCCGCTTTGACCGCGGCCACTTCGCCGCCGACGAGCGCCACGAATTTTCCGGAGCAGACAGACCTGAGAAGTAAAAGTTCGACGTTAGCCGCTTTTATCATCGTGTCGCCAATGAGAAATCCCATCGCGACCGACGAGGATTCAATGATACCAATAGCTCTACTCATATCGCATTCTGCCTTTCTAATGTTTTATCTTCTATTTTCTTTCGATGATTATCGAGTCGTTATTAACCGCCGTCACGATCCCGTCTATCGAAGCGTGTACGCTTGCGCCTAACTTTCCTTCGGGGGCGGCCGCCGCGAGATCGCCTTTTTTCACTGAAGTTCCGGCGGTAACCACCGGAACGGCCGGCGCGCCTATGTGCTGGCGCAGTTTTAAAATAACCTTGTCCGGGCTGACCGTTATATCGGAAAGATCCGCGTGGTCCTCGTATTTATCGAGCCCGATCTTCGCGAGCAGTTTTTTAATGGGGACTTTTCTGTATTGAGCCATGGGATGGGCTTTCACGCCTTCCTTTTTTATCTCGAATTTAACGCCGGCCGCCGCCGCGTCGCGCTTGGCCTGGCCGCACATGAAGTTCGGAAGCAGGTCCTCGGGGCATGAATAAAATCCGCATAACCCGCATTCGACGCAGGAAGACGCCCATTTCGTAACGAGCGGTTCGTTCGCTCCGCTCATCAATAGGGTCCTCATTACGCGGTGAGGTTCGACGGGGTGCCCGACGAGATAGCGCGGGCAGAACTCGGTGCAGTATGAGCACTGATCGCAGGCTGATTTTCCGACGCGCCTGAACTGCGGCTGTTTCTGAGTTTTTCTTAAAATGAATTTATGCTGCGCGGAAAGCACAATATATCCTGACGAAGTTTTAGTGACGGGCGTTTCAGGGTCGAATACGACCTCGCTCATCATCGCTCCGCCCGACATGAAGACCGGGTCCGGTACGAGTATCTTTCCCGCGTATTTTAAAATTTCTGAAATTCTGGTCCCGACCGGTACTTTAAGCGTTACCGGGTGTTCCACTTCGCCGGCGATCGTTAAATATTTATCGGTTACCGGGACCGACTTCGTGGCCGCCATGCAGATATTATAAAAAGTTTCGACGTTTGACACGACGCATCCGACATTTAGCGGGATCCCGCCGGGAGGCACGACGCGGCCGAGCGCGTCATAGACCATTACGACCTCGTCGCCGGAAGGGTAGTAGTCGCCGAGTATGTGTATCTTTATTTTATTTTCAAGCTTGTTGGCGGCGATTATTTTCTTAAAGCTTTCGATGGCTTCTTTGTTTTTCGATTTCAGCGCTATAATGCCCGTTCCAGCGCCCGTCTGTTCCATGGAAAGCAGAAGGCCTCCAACGACCTCGTCGGGGAAGCGCCTCATCATTTCCTTGTCTTTACAAAGCAGCGGTTCGCACTCGGCCCCGTTTATAAGGACCGTGTCGACCTTTGCGTTCATTTTGACGTGCGTCGGAAATCCTGCGCCGCCTGCGCCAACTATTCCGGCAGTTTTGATAACATCTAATAAATTCATTTCGAATACCTCTATCCGTTTTAGAAGTAATTTCTTTAAACACTATATTTTACTATTAACTCGCCAAATTTGTCAATGATTTTGGCCGAAGAATTTTAATTAAAAACCTGAGAACATTTTTACCTGGGAAAGCCGCTCTATGTCCTGAAGCGGCAGCTGGATGAACTTATTGACTATTTCAGGGTCGTATTTAACGCCAGCGTCGGATTTTATTATTTCGATCGCTTCGCTGACCGCGATGGTTTTTCTGTCTAAAAGCCCGTGCGTCATGATGTCGTAGGAGTCGACGATGGAAACTATCTGGGCCCCGAGCGGAATTTTATCTCCCGCCAGTCCGTCCGGATACCCCGTTCCATTGTATTTTTCATGGTGATGAAGGATTATTCCCATGGACCGCGTCATGGATTCGAGCGGCGCGCAGATCTCGTAACCTAAATTCGGATGTTTCATGTATATCTCATATTCTTTTTCCGTGAGTGGCTCCGTTTTTTGAAGCATTTCGGAGGGAATTCCTATCATGCCTATATCGTGAAGGTAGGCGCCGAATTCGATATCGGTTATTTCCTCTCTTGAAAGTCCCATTATTTTGGCGCATTCCGTTGCGTACATTCCGACTCGCCTCGAATGGCCTTTTCTCATGGGTATATTCAGATCGACCGCGAAAGCGAAGGACATTATGACGTTTCTGGTATTTTCAAGCTGGCTGTCGAGATGTTTGTATTTTAAAAGGTTTTTAACTCTCGTTAAAAGCTCGCGCTTGTTTATAGGTTTCGTCAAAAATTCATCGGCTCCGAGTTCTATGCCTTTAAGTTTATCGTCGAGCTGATTCAGCGCGGAAATTATGATTATCGGGGTTCTTCTCAATTGTTCGATCCCTTTTACCTCGCGGCATATTTCAAAACCGTCAACATCCGGCATCAGTACGTCGAGCAGCAGAAGGTCCGGTTTGGTGGTCTTTATCTCCATAAGAGCGTCCGCGCCTCTTGATAGCGTGTCGACGATATAGCCTTCCTTTTCAAGTATCATTTTGAGCACTTTGAGGTTGCTTTCGTTGTCGTCAACGGCGAGTATCCTGTATTTCGGTTCGGGCAGATTGATTAACGGCATGTTAAAATTCCTCCAGCAGTGTTTCTAACTGGCCTTCTGAAAAGTTTTCAAATTTCAGATCGATCGATCTCAAATAATCGGTCTCTGAAATTTCTTCGATGTTATTAAAATTGACGAAAATTGTCGGCACTTTCGGAAAAAATCCGGTCTCGCCGAATTTATTGGCCCATTCTATGGCTGTTATGGACGCCTCGCGCCCGGCGTATTCGTAAAAATCAAAACTCATAAGGTCGGACGGGTTATTAAGCCTGTAAAGATCTATGTGATATAAGTTGTAGCGCGCCCCGCCGTATTCCTTGACTATGGTAAAAGAAGGGCTCAGGACCGGTTCTTCTATGCCGATGCCCGCAGCCAGGCCGCTTACGAAAACGGTTTTTCCGCTTCCCAATTCTCCGTCGAGCGCGAAAATGTAGGCGTCGCCGGGTTTTGAAAAAAGCCGTTCGCCGATCTTTTTGCCTATTTTGAAAGTTTCCTTCGAGGACGATGTTTTTATATGCATATTTTTCATGATAACATCCCGCTCAATATTTTGAATTGATCTTCCATTTCATGCGAGCCTGTTTTAAACAGGATCGACTCGCGCCCGTCTTCCCTGTTTTTAAGTCTTATCGCGCAGCTTTCGGGCAAACCGCATCTATGCGAAAGTTCTTCTGAATTTAAATATTCATAAAAATTAATATTGCTTCCGCCGAAAAAAGAAGCAAGAAGCCTGCAAAAGTCCGATATTTCTTCACTCGCGCCGTTGACCCTTACGAAGCATCCGCTTTCCCGAAGCGCCCGCCTTATTATCTTATAGTCGGCGTGGTCTGACTTTTCGGTGTAAATCACTTCCAGATGATTTGTTTTCGCGCTTTTTTTCAAAATGGAATAAAGCCTTCTCGCGTTCGAAAAACTCCTGTTGATGTGGAATTCGAATTGTTTTATCTCTTCCGCGTATCGTAACTTGTTTTCATCTTTTTCTTTTTTTCCGGCTTGTCCCGCGTCCGCTGCTCCGCCCTCATTTTTAGTGAGCACCGCCCATCCAGCGGTTTTAGTTTCGGCTAAAAAATATGACGAGGGAAACTGTATGATGTGATCCGGCCTTAATATCTCCCGCGTGTTCGCGCAATAGGGATCGGTGAATGAAAATCCTATGCAGGTGCGGATCCCGAAGCTTTCCGCGAACCTTTTGATGTCCTCAAAATCATATACCCTGAATTTTTCAAAGGACGGCACTTCGAAATATATCAGGGCCGTATCCCTTTTAACCAGTCTGTCGATATTTCTCAGGTTTGAAAAATCGCAAACGCTTACGCTCGCGGCTTTTTGAAAACATTCAAGCGCGTCCGGCGAAATATCGTCCGAGACTATCGCGTTAAGTTCTCCGGTTTTGGAACCTGCCGCCGCGCTTGAAACGACACGCGCCACCGCGTCCGCCAGAGAGTCGCGCCTGTCGAAATTCAGTTCGCCAAGGTGTTTTTCAAAGCACGCACCCGCCGCCTCTTTTTTTACGGCTCCGGCCGTATCCGCTGAATGCGAGCCGGCCGTTATCAATTGAAACGCTTCCTTTTCGAGGAAGAGGGTATCTTTAATTCTTCGCGGTATTTGGTGACCGTTCTTCTGGCTATCTGAATGCCTGATTTAGCGAGCGCGTCGACGATGAACTGGTCGGAAAGAGGTTTGTTCGGGGGTTCCGCGAGTATCATGTTCTTTATCGTGTCCTTGACCGATTTCGTGGAAACGTCATCGCCCGTCGATGAATGAAGCGAGGTAGAGAAGAAGTATTTAAGCTCGAAAACGCCGCGCGGCGTCTGGGTATATTTTCCTGAAGTTACGCGCGATATGGTCGATTCGTCGAGGCCTAATTCGAGAGCCACTTCGTTTAAAACGAGAGGCCGGAAAAAGGAGATGCCTTTTTCGAAAAAATCGTACTGGTGGCGGACTATGCATTCGACGACCCTCTTTATGGTCGTCCTGCGCTGTTCTATGGATTTTAAAATAAATCTGGCTTTATCGAGGTTCTCCTTGATGAAATCCATGACCTCTTTGGTGGCGGTCTTGCTGCGCATTAAAACTTCGTATCTCGGGTTTATCCTGATGCGAGGTATGCCGTAATCGTTGACGGAGACTATATATTCGCCGTTGATCTTTTCGATGAAAACTTCAGGATTGACGGTAAAGTTTCCGTCGCTGGAAGCGAATTTAAGGCCCGGTTTGGGATTAAAGTTCTTCACTATGAAATCGACGCGCTTCTGGACCTCTTCGGCGGTTATATTAAGCGCCGAAGCTATATTTTTATAGCGTTTTTCCGAAACTTCCTCCAGGTGCGAGTCGATGAGTTTTTCAAGGATGGGGTCTTTTTCGGTTTCGTCGAGCGCGTGATATTGAAGCATCAGGCATTCGCGGGCGTCGCGGGCTCCGACCCCGGTCGGTTCGAAGGATTGGATCGTTTCGAGAACGTCCTGCATCTCTTCGAGAGTGACATCCATGCCGGCAAGATCGTGATGTTTTAAAATATCTTCGAGCGGAACTTTGAGATACCCTGAATTATCTATGTGGCCGACCAGGACCTGGCCGATGTGAAGTTCTTTTTCTGAAAAAACGGCCGATTGAAGCTGTTCGGTCAGAAAATTGGCCAGCGTTTTCTCCTGCGAGACGAAATTTTCGAATGAAGGCTGTTCCTGCCATTCGAATTCTTTTTCTTCGCGGTGCGATGTTTTTTCGAGATCGTCGTAATATTGTTCCCAGTCTATCTCATTGTTTTCGTCTTTCATGTCGATTGTCTCGAGCTCTTTTTCGTATTCCTGGGTAGGCTCGCTGTCGGCCACGGCTTCTTCTTTCAGAGGCGTGGCGTCAGAGTTTTCAGGCGCGCCTTCGACGTCGGTCTTGGTTTCTATGTCGCCTTTATTTTCGGTGTCGCCAGGTTCCGAAAAATCCGATTTGGCTTCGAGAAGCTCTATGACGGGGTTTTCCTGGAGCTGTTTCTGGACCTCGGTCGCGAGTTCCTGAATTGGCATCTGAAGAAGCTGTATGCGCTGAAGAAGCTTCGGCGTCATTATAAGTTTCTGCTGTTGTTTAAGCTGGAGGGAAGTATTAATACTCATCGGTCGCTCACTTTTCTCTCCTTGAATCAGTCATGATCTGTTTCATACGGCCAACCGCTTCGGAAAGTCCCGTGAAAAGGGATCTTGAAACTATCGAGTGGCCGATGTTAAGTTCCTGTATCTCGTCTATCAGACATATTTTCATGGTGTTGAAATAATTGAGGCCGTGTCCGGCGTTGACCAAAAGTCCAAGTGAATCGGCGAATTTAGACGCTTTTTTTATTTTGTCGTACTCTTCGTCCGGCGAGTTCTGCTCGAAAAACGCTGCGTAACGGCCGGTATGGATCTCTATGGCGTCGCCGCCGGCTTCGCGCGAAGCTTCTATCTGGTTTTTTTCAGCCTCGATGAAAAGCGAGACCAGGACTCCGGCGTCCTTCATTATCTTTATTTTCTTTTTAAGGGCCTTAAGGTTTGAAACGACGTCTAAGCCGCCCTCGGTAGTGCGTTCGTTCCTGCCTTCGGGAACGAGGGTGGACATATAAGGTCTGGCCGTGGAAGCGATCTTTACCATTTCGTCGGTAGCGGCCATTTCGAGGTTCAGCTGAAAATATTTAGTGGCCGTGATCAGTTTCAGGTCGCGGTCGGTTATGTGTCTGCGGTCTTCGCGCAAATGTATGGTGATCTGGTCGGCGCCGGCGTCTTTACAGATATAAGCGGCCTGTATCGGATCGGGTTCGACCCCGCCGCGGGCGTTTCTAAGCGTGGCGACATGGTCTATGTTCACGCCGAGCCTGATATATTTATTCATTGAAAAAAAGCACCTTCTTTAATAAAACGGTATAATGGTATGTTAAAATTCATACTTTATACTTAAATTTAATAAATTTTAGCATTTTTTGTGCCAATTGTCAAACAAACCTGCATAAATAAAAAACGCCGCGAAGAACGCGGCGTTTTTTACTTGGATATCAGTGATCATGAGAACTTATTTTGCTTCGTTATTTATATTCTGTTTTTCAAATTCGGTCTGAGCTATCTTTGTAGCGGTTTCTATTATTCCGTGGCCGTTCTCGTTATCGTGTTCATCGAGGTTGCCTTCCCAGAGATATTTTTTCGTTTCGCTTACGATAACTCCGCTTAATGCCAGAAGCGCTATAAGATTTGGAATGGCCATGAGAGCGTTCATCATATCGGCAAAGTCCCATACCATCGGAAGCGACATCACGGAACCGCCCATTACCGCCGCGACCCAGAGGACGCGGTAAGGCAGGATGGATGATTTTCCGAAAAGATATTCGACCGCGCGTTCGCCGTAATATGACCATCCGAGTATTGTCGAGAATACGAATGTGAGCAGGCCCACGCTTAAAACGATCGGGCCTATATAGCTGACCTCGGCGAAAGCCGCTCTTGTCATCAGAGATGATTTAAGAGGCGCCGGAGTGAGCACCATGGGAGCGAGAGTGCCTACAAGCGGAACGTTCGCTAAAGTCGTTTTTAAGTGTTCCACTAATTTCGTGCCGTCGAAAAGGCCGGGGTCCGCTATTATACAGGAAACAAGGACTATTCCGGTCATAGCGCAAACAACGACCGTATCCCAGAAGGTTCCCGTCGATGAAACGAGGGCCTGCCTTACGGGGTTTTTGGTCTGAGCGGCCGCCGCGACTATGGGAGCTGAGCCGAGGCCCGATTCGTTCGAGAAAAGCCCGCGCGCTACGCCGAATCTTGCCGCCATCATAATGGTTGATCCGCAGAACCCGCCGGCCGCGGCTTTAACAGTGAAAGCCGAAACTATTATCAGTTGTAACGCGGGAATGATATAAGCGGCTTTAACGACGAGTATCGCGACGCATCCGAGTACGTAGAATATAGCCATGAACGGGACCAGGAATTCACACACTTTAGCTATCGAAGTTATGCCGCCGAGAATGACTATCGCGGTTATGAATGTCATTATACCGCCTGATAAATAAGGGCTTACGCTGTAACTTTCATTAAGCATCGTTGAAATGGAGTTAGCCTGGACCATATTTCCTATACCGAAAGCGGCTATCGCCGTAAATATGCAGAAAAGCACCGCGAGCCATTTCATGCCGAGGCCTCTTTCAAGCGCGTACATCGGTCCGCCGAGCATGGTACCGTCGGATGTTTTCACACGGTATTTCACTGAAAGCAGGGCTTCGGAATATTTGGTGGCTATACCGAAGACGCCCGTAAGCCACATCCACAGAACCGCTCCGGGCCCGCCGAGGGATACCGCCGTCGCGACGCCGACGATGTTTCCCGTTCCGATGGTAGCCGCAAGCGCGGTCATTAAAGCGCCGAACTGGCTGACGTCGCCTTTGCCTTCTTTTTTTCTATTCAATGATAATTTTATAGCAAGCGGCGTATATTTTTGTATGAAGCCCAGCCTGAAGGTCAGATAAAGGTGAGTGCCAAATAGCATTATCAGCATCGGCGGACCCCAGAGGTAACCGTTCATAAGATTGATGAAATCGTGAATGTTTTGTAAGATCATGACTTTAGTACCCCTTTTCATAGTAAAAAATAACAGGTCTGAGCAACATTATCGGATATATTTTAAAATTATTGAATTTTACGCCGATTAAATTTATTGCAAAATGGATCGAAATATATTAAAATCATTCTAAAAAATACCGTCTGAAATTAAAATTACTTAAAGGGGAAAAGCTCTAACATGAAAAGCATAATTTTTGACAGGGAAAAATTATTTGAAAATATGGGCGGGATGGAAGATCTTGTTAAAAGTTCAATAGAAATTTTTCTTGAATATTATCACGAGAATTTATTAAAAATTAAAACAGCCATAGATATTAAAAATATTGAAAATATAAAAAGAAGCGCTCACAGTCTTAAAGGTTCCGCGCTGAACGCCGGGGCTTCCGCGGCGGCAGCAACGCTTGAAAAGATGGAGACGATCGAAACTCATGACGGCTCATTGCCTGAAGCCGCAAGGCTATTCATCGAGCTTGAAAAAAATATCGCCGATTACGGCGAAGAAGTTAAAAAACAGGGGCTGGTCTGATAAGTTATGAAAAAAGACCTTTTTTCGAAAGTCGGGATCTTCAAGCAGAATCCTAAATGGGGAAACTGTATTTTCCGTGAAAATAAGCTCTACTCAAGAGATAACGAGGTAAGGAGCGAATTCGCCAGAGATTATACGAGGATACTTCACTCTACCGCTTATCGCCGCCTGAAACACAAGACCCAGGTTTTCCCGGCGACGCGCAACGACCATATATGCACGCGCATAGAACATGTGACCCATGTCGCGTCAGTGAGCAACACCATTTCATCGTTTCTGGGATTGAACGCCGAACTTACGGCCGCCATAGCGACCGGTCACGACCTCGGGCATCCGCCTTTCGGCCACAACGGCGAAACGCTTTTAAGCAGGATCTTACAGGCCGAAACCGGCGAGCGGTTCTGGCATGAACAAAACGGTCTGCGTTCCGTCGACTCTATCGAAACACTGGCTGGTCCGGACGGAAAAGAGAGGAACCTCAACCTTACCTATGCCGTGCGCGACGGAATAATCTCCCACTGCGGCGAGGTCAACGAGAACGCTCTGTTTCCAAGGGATGAAGCGGTCGATCTGAAGTCGATCGAAAAGCCGAACCAGTATCCGCCTTTTACATGGGAAGGCTGCATCGTCAAGATCTCCGATAAAATATCATATCTTGGCCGCGATATCGAGGACGCGCTTTTATTGAACATACTGGGCGCAGACCAGATAAAGGAACTGAAAAAAATATTGAGAGACACCGTTAAGATCAGTAATGTTGGCGAACTCAATAATACGGTTTTAATGCACGATTTCATAAAAGATCTGTGCGGTTCGAGCTCGCCTGAAAAGGGGATCCGTTTTTCGGAGAAATATCTCGATCTGATAAATCTTGTAAAAGCCTTTAATTATAAAAATATTTATTTTCACAAACGCCTCTCGAACTATATTAAATATGCCGAACTTGTAATAAACTCCATATTCGCCGTTTTAAAAGATCTTTACAGCAAGAACGATCCGCTGGGCGAGATAAAAAAATATGAAAAATTCTATCCGAGCCTTACCAGCTCTTTTACCGAATGGGTGCTGAAATATTCGGACCTCCGCAAAAATAACAAGGATCAGCAATTGTCGGCGCGCCTGGAAAAATATGAGAATAAGATACTTTATAAGTTAAGCGATCCGAAAGACTTCATAAGATGCGCGGTGCAGTATATCTCTTGCATGACGGACCATTTCGCGATAAGCGTTTTCAACGAGATGACCAGTTTTTAATAAATTCTCGAAATTCATATAACGATACGAAATAAAAAAGAGGCTCTGAATTATTCAGGCCTCTTTTTAGTTTTAGTTACTTTTTTAATTATTTCATTTATAGCGGCTTATTATTTTATGAATGCAGGCATTTTCGGGATTGTTATGGTGACGCCCTTCTTGGAGTCTTCATAAGATTTGGTCACCGTGGTCGAATTATCTCCGTTATCGTCGTACGGAAAACCGTATGCCGCTCCGCCTATGGCTTTTTTATGAAGCGTATCGGAATAAAGGTTATATTGTCCCAGATTCATAGCCGTCGGGGTATAGAAATTCTTGCTCCAGTCCTTATCGCAGAATACGCCTCGGTTCAGCGCGGTGCATATGCTGTTATGCAGGGCGGCCCTTTTCGGATTGGTGGTATCGTTAGGAAGCGGTTCGCCGTCGCATTTGAATACCGTGAAGGAAGGAGGTCTGCTCGTTATTTCGAAAGTATCGAGAACTTTGCCCGCGGCATCGACCCCGTTGAACACGAAAATTTCTTTTAATTTACCGGC
>CAZKCG010000081.1:0-15869 GCA_964551445.1 uncultured bacterium
AAAAGAACGCTCAGTCAAGCGAGCGGTTCGACAAAATAGAGGTCCGCGTCCATGAAAAGGGCGATAAAAAGGATATAGCTCCTTTTCAGACAAAGCTTATCAACATATCCGGCGGCGGGATCCTTTGCGCGGTTTATGACGTAATGCCCCACCTGAATTCAATTTTAAACCTTCAAATAGAAATACCGGATATCGCCCCTGTCTATGCTTTAGGTAAGATCTCCCGAATGGAGCGGCTTGATTATCAGGGGGATATGGTGTTTATGACAGGGATATCTTTTCTGGAAATAAAAGAAAGCGACCGCGAAGCTTTGATAAACTTCGTGTTCGAGGAGCAGGCGGCCCAGAAGAAGATAGTCGATCTAAGGGGATGAGTGTTGCAGCCCGTTAATAAAAGCAGGGAATCACTATCCGGAAAAGGCCCGGGCAGGAAAAGCATATTCGATAAATATGATATATCCAAATGGCTTTTGCCGGGAATAGGTATCAAACGCTGGATATTTATGGCTGTTTTCTCGGCCGCGGTCTTGAGCGTTTTTTCATTCAAGTGGTTTTTATGTAAAGACGGCGGATGCGATCCTTACTCTCTGGCGGCCGTGGTTTTTTCTTTGTTTTTTCTTGGAATATCCGTGGCGAGGATCATATTGTTTATTGACAACATATCTAAAATAGCAAAAGAAGGCCACCTGGAAGATTATTTCGCCGACAGGAAGCCGCGCGCGTTCCTTCCGAAGATCGTTATGATCGGCGGCGGAACGGGGCTTTCCACGCTTTTAAGGGGCGTCCGCGAATACGGTCATATGGCTTCGTCTAAAAACCTTTCCGCTATAGTGACCGTGGCCGATGACGGAGGGTCTTCCGGCAGACTTCGCGAGGAGATGAATATGCTTCCGCCTGGCGATATACGCAATTGCCTTATCGCTCTTTCTAATGAAGAACCGCTTCTGGCGAGGCTTTTTCAGTACAGGTTCCGCGAAGGTTCAGAGCTTTCCGGGCATTCGTTCGGAAATTTGTTTATCGCGGCCATGACCGATATCACCGGTGATTTCGTGAAGAGCATCAAAGAATCATCCAAGGTCCTCGCTGTTTCGGGGAAAGTGCTTCCTTCGACGGTGACCCCGCTTGAACTTCGCGCCTCATATGACGACGGCAGCGTCGTGCGCGGCGAATCGCATATTTCACTGGTGCAGGGAAAAAAGATCAGAAGAATGGAGATAATTCCTGAAGACGCGCTGGCTCTTCCTGAAGCTATAACCGAGATAGCCGGCGCCGACGCTATAATAATAGGCCCCGGCTCTCTTTACACGAGCCTGGTCCCGAACCTTTTGATAAAAGGCATTCGCGAGGCCATAAACCGCTCCAATGCCCTGAAGATATATATTTGTAACGTTATGACCCAGCCGGGCGAGACGGACGGATATGACGCTTCGTCGCACGTCGAGGTTATCTGCGGCATTCTCGGGAAAGGCTCTATCGACTATATCATCGTTTCGGACATTGAGAACGCGACGGCTGAGCTTCTGGAAAGATATAAAGCGCAAAAAGCTCATCAGGTAAAACTTGATATCGAAAAATTATCCGCTCTGGGCTTAAAGGTCGTCCGCGCCGATCTGACATCCTATAATAATTTTTTAAGGCACGACCCTCAAAAGCTAGCTAATTGCGTTATAAATATTATAAAAAAATCTAAGGCATGATGAAATATATGAACCAAAATATCGCCATTACCGGTCTCGATCCGGGTTACGATCTGAACACATACGACTTCGATCTCGACGACAGCCGCATTGCCGTTTCGCCATATGAAAAGCGCGATGAAGCGAAGCTTCTGGTTTTTGACAGGGAAAAAAAACAGATCAGTTCGCTTAAATTCAAGGATATCACGGCTTACTTCAAGCCCGGCGACATGCTCGTGGTCAATGAAACCAAAGTTTTTAAAGCAAGGCTTTTCGGCACAAAACAACCTACCGGGGCTCGCGTTGAAATATTGCTTTTAAAGCATGCCGGCGAAAATGATTTTACGGCCCTTATAAAACCTTCGCGCCGCGTCCGTGAGGGAACGATAATAAAGATCGACGGAGGCGAACTTGAGGCGGTCATCGGCTCAAGAGACGATTGCGAAGGCGCATGGATGGTCAGCCTTAAAAAGCTGTGCCGCGAGAATGAGAGCGTATTTGAAATCATCGACGGATGCGGCCATGTTCCGCTGCCGCCGTACATAGTTAAGAACAAGGCCGCTATCCCGGGCAACGACGGATGCGATGACGCCCGGGACCGCGAAGGTTATCAGACCGTATTCGCCAGAGTTACAGGTTCAGTGGCCGCTCCTACGGCTGGCTTTCACTTCACGCCTGAACTTATAACCGCTCTTTTGAATAAGGGAGTCGCCGTTGAAAAAGTTGTTTTACACGTGGGGCTTGGAACTTTCAAACTTGTTGAGGCTGAAGACATCCGTGAACATAAAATGCACAGCGAGCCCGTTTGTGTCGACAGGAAAACATATGAAAAAATATCCGGATTTATAAAAAACAAGAACGGCGGCAGGCTATTTTGCTGCGGCACGACCTCGGTTCGTTCGATAGAGAGTTTTGACAGGCTTTCATATAAAAAAGAAACCGATTCATTCGAGGCGGATACGGATATTTTTATTTATGAAGGTTACGAATTTAAATACACGGACGCGATGATAACCAACTTTCATCTTCCTAAATCCACTCTTCTGATGATGATAGGAGCGTTCATGGGAATTGAAAACATGAGGTCGGCGTACGAATACGCTATAAATAACGGTTTTTTGTTTTATAGCTACGGCGATGCTATGCTTATAATATAAGGGAATTATTTATCGTTTTATGTGCATAAACGGTTGAAATTTTCACGGATATGATTTAGCCTCTCCCGACCTGGATAATGGGCTCAGACGGGGTTATACCAGAGATCGACGGCAACTTTTCGAATGTGAGAGCAAGCAATGACAAAAATGAAAAATAAAAATTTAATATTGAAAAAGGGCGTTTCGCTTATCGAATTACTTATAGCGATGGCCATAATAAGTATTCTGGTCGGATTCGCCGCCACTTATTATACAGATCTGCAGCTGGACGCGCGCGAGAAAAAAGCGAAAAAAGACCTTGAAGCTATAAAGACGGCGCTGGTCGCCTACATTTCGGATAATAACAACATCAGACACGAAAGGCCTTCCAGTTTAAGAGAGCTCGAATATAAAGAATTCAAAGTGGCGGATCCTGTTCCCGCCGGCGCCGTAAAGTATATCAGGGATATAAGCGAGATCGATCCCGCCGATACGGCCACTACTATGCTGGTTAAAAGAAATTTTATCGAGAAAGTGCCGCGCAGCCCGTTCGGAAGCTTATACTGGGCCGACCTTTTTTATGTATATACCCAGAATCCCGCCAGCCAGAAAATATATCGTGAAATGTACACCAATCCGACCAGCGATACTTTCGTATTGGGAAAGCTTTCCGATAAATTCTATCAGCTGATCCCGCCGGCGCCCAATATTTATTTTTCGGTCAAAACCGGCGAGGTAACTCTTCTCACTCGTGACGCTACGAACAAGAACGCGAACGGCGCCGTAGTGCTTTCAAGTTTGAGCCCTTTCAAGATCATAGCGAACCAGAACAAAAAATCCATTATCGAGTTCAAATTCAATTATAAACAGCGTCAGGCCGAAGACGAGGTTTTAAATACCATGGAAACCAGGATCCTGGAGTCGGCGATGTCCGGAAGTTACGCTCCAAGTTCCACAGGAATGGCTTTTGTTTTTAAGAACGTTCCCGGGCCGATGTCGGAGGCGCAGGTTCTGACAAAATCAGGTATCGGATTTAAATTCTCGGCCTCGGCCTGGGAATTTTATGATTCGCCTGACGGAGCGACCTTGCGTAAACTGATGACGGGTGGATGGAACGACGGCGAACACAGCGTAAAATTCGTTTTTTTCGCGCCTAACATGGCTGAATGTTATCTTGACGGAGACAGTAAGGGAGTAGCGCAATTAGGAGCGGCCGGCGATTTCAACAACGTATATTTCGCTCTATCGCCCGACATGTTCAATATGATGAGCGTTCCGCCGGCGCCTTATCCGCCGGTGCCCATACTTATGGATTCTGAAATGAATATTCTGCAGATCATATTTTCAGGAGCCGATTTTTCGGCGTATTACGATAAAAAAATAACCGCGTTTTAGTATTTGAATTTTGATATATATCGAATTTTTTAGGAGGATAATTTCTTATGGGCTGGTTCTCTAAATTTTTAATGCCGGACCGCGAAAAATCGAAAGTTCCTCAGGGACTATGGGAAAAGTGCCCTAAATGTACCAGGGTCATATATAAAAAAGATCTCGAAAAAAACTTGTGGGTTTGCGGCCAGTGCGCCTATCATTTTAAACTTTCCTCGCGCGAACGCATAAACATTATGACCGAGCCCGAAACCTTTAAAGAAATGTTTGAGAACATAGGATCCGTAGATCCTCTTGAATTCGTGGACACTGAAAAATATTGCGACAGATATAAAAAATCCCGTGAAAAACTTAAAATGAATGACGCCTGCATGACCGGAACTGCGATGATAGGAGAAAATGAGACGGCTATAGGCGCTATGGATTTCGGATTCATGGGCGGCTCCATGGGTTCGGCCCTGGGCGAAAAGCTGACTCTTATAACCGAACATGCCACGGCGATGAAGCTGCCCCTCATAATAGTATCTACATCCGGCGGCGCCCGCATGCAGGAAGGCATATTATCTCTGATGCAGATGGCCAAGACATCCGCCGCTCTGGCCAGACACGCCGCGGCCGGACTCCTTTTCATATCGCTTCTTACCGATCCTACGACGGGAGGCGTAACGGCCAGTTACGCCATGCTCGGAGACATAATAATCGCCGAACCCAACGCGCTTATTTGTTTCGCCGGCCCCCGAGTTATCGAACAGACCCTCCGCCAGAAACTTCCAGAAGGATTTCAGCGTTCCGAGTTCCTGCTCGAACACGGAATAATAGACATGGTCGTTTCCAGGAGCGAGCTCAAGGAAAAACTCGTTTTTATTCTGGATCACGCCAATTCCCGTCAAAGGATGGTTAATTAATATGTCAGAAAACGTATATACAAATCTGGCTTCACTCGAAGAAAAGTTGAACGAAATTGATTCTCAGATAGAAAAATTCAAAAAAATAAGCGAAGAAGAAGGCATAAAGCTCGGCGAGGTCGTTGAGGTACTCGAACGGAAAAAAATACAGCTTTTAGACGGTCTAGACGCGTGGCAGAAAACCCTCATTGCAAGACATAAGGACAGGCCGCTGGCCCTCGATTACATAAACGGGATTTTTAGTGAATTCACTGAAATGTGCGGCGACAGGTGCTTCGCTAATGACGCTGCCGTAATAGGCGGAATGGCGTATATTGCAGGCCGTCCCGTGGTCGTTATCGGCCAGCAGAAAGGCCGTACGACCGAGGAAAAAGTTTTGCGCAACTTCGGCTCGCCGCATCCTGAAGGGTATAGAAAAGCCCTCAGGCTTATGAAATTCGCCGAAAAATTCAATAAACCCATAATCACCTTCGTAGACACTCAGGGCGCTTATCCGGGCATCGGCGCGGAGGAACGCGGCCAGGCTCTCGCCATCGCCGAAAATCTCCGCGAGATGTCCAAACTCAGGGTGCCCGTCATCGTAGTGGTCATAGGCGAAGGAGGTTCCGGAGGGGCGCTGGCCCTCGCCGTAGGCGATCGGATCCTCATGCTGAAATATTCCATTTATTCCGTTATATCGCCGGAAGGCTGCGCTTCGATACTTTTCAGGGACGCCGGAAAGGCTCCTCTGGCGGCCGCGGCCCTTAAACTTACCGCCGACGATCTCTATTCCCTTGAAATTATAGACGAAATAATAAACGAGCCGTCAGGAGGCGCGCATCGTGATCATAAGAGCACTCTGGAGAACGTGTCCGCGGCCATCATAAAAAATCTGGACGAACTTTCGAATATCCCGGCCGGTGAATTGGTAGAACAAAGATATCAAAAATTTAGAAAAATGGGAAAAACCGCTTCTTTTTAATAATATATGTCCGGAAATTAGTGAAAGAGATATAATGTTTTAAAATTTTTTGCCGATTAGGAAAATTATGAAGAAAAATAAACCAAAAAAACCCGTATCCGGCGGTATGAAAAAAACCGTCAGTAAAAAGCCTTCACCGTTCAAACTCAAGGCGGCGTCGGAAACTAAAGCGGCTGCACCCAAAAAAGCAGTTAAAACTGACGCTAAAAAGTCATTAAAGCCGGCGGACGCCAAAAAGATCCGTAAGGTTAAGGTTGTTCCTTCAAAAATATCGAAGCCTTCAAAAAAGGCCGCTAAAGCTGAAGTTACGGTTTTAAAAAAGAAGCCCGCGGCGGATATTTCCAAAAAAACCGTTAAAACGCCCAAATCGAAAAAGGCTGAATTGATGACGGCCGAGGTCAAAGAATTTTTAACGGTCGCCAAAGAAAAGGGCGTTATAAGCAATCGCTACGTAAAGGAATATTTTCCCGCGGCCCAGGCCGACGCTAAATATTTTAAAAAGATATTAAGAATGCTTAAAGCCGAAGGCGTCGAGGTAATAAACGAAAGCGTTAACAGTTCCGACGGCGGGCGCACTGAATTTGACGATATGGTAAAACTTTATCTGAAAGATATCGGCCATCTCGATCTTTTAAAACAGGACCAGGAACAAAAGCTCGCCATCCGCATAGAAGAAGGCGATCAGGACGCGCGTAAAAAGCTCATTCAGTCAAACCTCCGCCTCGTGGTCTCGATCGCGAAAAAATATACAAACCGAGGGATCCTCTTTCTCGATCTTATTCAGGAAGGCAACATCGGGCTTATAAAATCGATTGAAAAATTCGAATACAAGCTCGGATTTAAATTTTCGACCTATGCCACCTGGTGGATAAAACAGGCTATAACGAGGGCGATCGCCGACCAGTCGCGCCTTATAAGAATGCCCGTTCATATAGTCGAACTTATAAACAAGTTCAAAAAGATATCCAGAAAAATATTCAATAAATTCGGGCGTGAACCGCTCGTCGAAGAACTCGCGGCCGAGATGGAATGCACTTCCGACCGCATTCTCGAGATAAAAGAATTGATGCTCGAGCCCCTTTCGCTCGATCTTACGGTTGGCGACGACGATTCGAACATCGGCTCATTCGTCGAGGACAAGGATACCAAAAGCCCGGAAGAAACCGTTTTTACGCAGATGCTCCGCAACCAGATATCAAAGGTCTTATCAGAACTGAACGAAAAAGAACAGATAGTAATTAAAAAGAGGTTCGGCCTTGATGACGGAATTCCCAGAACGCTCGAAGAAATAGGCCAGTACCTTCAGATGACCCGCGAACGCGTCAGACAGATAGAGGAACGCGCCATACTTAAACTGCGTAAATTCAGCAAACAATATGGTTTTACTGAAGGCGAATAGAACATCCGCATTTATTTTACTCTAAAGATTTTTATTTGAAATTCAAAAATACCAGATGTTTTAAAACAATAATTATAATTTTAGGAGGACATTCAAGTTGCTTTTTAATTTAATTTCAACCCGTTCCCTTGTGACCGCTTTTCTCGTATCCGCTCTTTTGCTTTCAGTTTCAGACACATCCGATGCCAAGCTTTTCAAGATAAAAGAAAAGCCCGCCGAATCAAAGACAACCGAAGTTTCAGCGGATGAAAGCGAAGCGGTTAAAGCGCCCTCAGAAGCTCCGAAGAAAGCGGCCGTAAAACCCGCTAAAGTTAAATCTGCTTCGAAACCTAAAAAAGCAGTTGAAGCGGCGGCGAAGAAGCAGGTTAAACAGCCTGTAGTTGCAGCTTTGCAGGGAGCTTTTGACGAGTACGGCATCGCCGTCGAAGAAAAAACCTTTTCGAAAAAGTCCGGAGACGTTCCGGTCCATGTTATAAGGGTCGATCTCAACCAGAAAAAAGTCAATCCCAAGATAGTGCTGGCCAACGATAAACTCGGCTCGCAGGGAACGCTTACAGATATATGCAAGGACCACGGCGCCGTAGCCGGGGTCAACGGATCGTTTTTCGATATGAGGACTCACGCGGCCGTGGGTTATCTCATGATCGACGGAAAATCGATCCAGGCCCCTCTCATAGTTAAAGCCCGCACGACCTTCGGGATCACCAAAGACAACCGCGTAATGATAGGAAAACCTAAATTCCGCCGCAGAATAAGGCCGGAAGGCGAATTTTTCTCGATGATAGACGGCATAAACCGAGCGTGGACCTATGGCGACATAATCATATACACCGCCGAATACGGCAAAAAGGTCGAGGCCCCCAAGGGCGGCGCAGGCTTTAAGTTCGACGGCGCGGGCGTCGTCACCGAAGTATTTAAAGGCAAGACGGCCATTCCGGAAGAAGGCGGCCTTCTCGTCGTAAGCGAGGCGCACCTCCACAGATTCCAGAACACTAAAGAGGGAACGAAGATAATGTTCACTCAGACGCTTATGGCGCCCTGGGACCAGATGAAAGACGCCTTCGGCTCAGGCATGCTTCTCGTTACCGACGGCCAGATCACATTCGACCAGTCGCGCGAAGAGGTCGGCCAGTATCTGATGGGCGACGCTCCAAGAACGGCGGTAGGCCTCACGGCGAATAACGAACTTGTTATGGCCGTGGCTGACGGACGCGGAAAAGGTTACCGCGGCGTCGATTTCGATGAGATAGCCCAGATAATGATCGATTGCGGCTGCACCGACGCGATAGCGTTAGACGGCGGCGGATCTTCGACGCTCGTTTATAAAGACGATATATTGAACACCGTTTCCGAAAAGGGCGGCGTTCAGAGAAAAATAGCTAACGCTCTCGTTCTTCTTCCGGCCGGAAAATAGCAAAGCTTAAATAATTTTTTAAAGAGGTAGATCAATTTGGACGTAACGACTGTATTTGGTATCAGCGGCGCATTTTTAACGGTCATAATAAGCCTTTACGTTGAAGGCGGACACATCGGTTCGCTTATCAACATAGGCGCTATGTTCCTTATCATTTCCGGAACTTTTTGCGCTACCATGATATCTTTCCCGCTTGAAAAATTCAAACAGGCGCCCAAATTTTTGAGAAAAGCCGTTTTATATAAGCATGAAGACCCTTCCGGTATTTTGCAGTCGCTCTTCAGATTGGCTGAAAAAGCACGCCGTGAAGGTCTTCTATCTCTTGAAGATGAAAAGGAAAATGTCGAAAATCCTTTTTTTAAAAAGGGTCTTCAGCTGGTCGTCGACGGTATCGATCCCCAGCTCATACAAAAGATACTTGAAAATGAAATAGCCTTCATAGAAGAAGAAGAAAAATTAGGAAGCGAGATCTTCGGCACCGCGGGCGGGTTCTCGCCTACGCTCGGTATCATCGGAACGGTTATGGGGCTCATACACATGCTCGAGGGCCTTGGAAAAGTTTCCGGAGCCGGCGCGCTCGGTAAATCGGTCGCGGTCGCTTTCATCGCTACGTTCTTCGGCGTTTCGCTGGCCAATCTCGTATGGCTTCCGATATCGATAAAGCTGAAGATGCGCGCCAAGGAGGAAGCGAACCTTCTATATTGCATAATGGAAGGGGTCCTTGCGATACAGGGCGGAGACAACACGGCGATAATCAAGGAAAAATTGCGCGTGTACTTCCCGATGGAAATTGAACAGATAGCTCCTAATAAGTAGGCCGTCGTTAAAATACCAATTTGAGATCTCAAATTGGTATTTTGCATTTATATCAAAATAAATTTAATAGAGGTAGAAATGGCGAGGAAAAAGCAAGAGGAAAAGGAAATGAATTTTGAGGCGTGGCTTCTGCCGTACGCCGATATGATAACTCTGCTTCTTTCATTCTTCATAATCATGTACGCTCTCACGCTCATGGAAAAAGCGAAAGCCGAAAAGATCATTGAAGAGATAGCCAAGGCCATGGGCGGAGCTCCGGCGGCCTCTTCGGGCGCACCCGGCCTCGTCAGCGGCGGAAAGACCTTCCCGAACCCGATCAAAAAAAATGACGGCCGGTTTAAAAAAGGCACCAATAAAAAGGTTTCGTATATCGATAACACGGGAAACCGTGAAACTTTAGGTAACATCGTCAATATTTCGGGTGATGGCGGAACATTGGAATCAAAATATATCGGAACTGATCCTAAACTTGTCGAAGCATTGTTAAAACTCGACGCCAGCAAATTCGCGCGTTCGGATACATCATCCGTCAGCACCGCCGACAAGGGTTTTGAAGGCGGTGACCTTGTTTTAAAGATGGGCAAACCCAAAAAGAGCACTACCGAGGAAGTCGTTTTAGGCCCTAACGAGACCGAGGAAACCAAATCCAGCGGCGGCGGATTAGCCGGCGACAATTACTTCAAGGACATCTTCAATAAGATGACCATGATATTCGATGATGAAAAAAAGCACGGCAGTATCGAGATCAAGGTCACGCAGCGCGGGATCGAGATGATACTGCAGGGCGATATGATATTTGAGCTCGGGTCCGCCGAACTTATGCCCGCTTCGTATAAGATGGTTCAAAAAGTAGGGGCGGTGCTTCTGGGGCTTCATAATCAGGGGTTTGAATTCCGCGTCGAGGGCCATACCGATAATATAAACGTGCACTCTTTCCTTTACCCGTCCAACTGGGAATTATCATGCGCGCGCGCCGTTTCGGTCCTGCGTTATTTTACCGAGGAAATGGGCCTGCCGCCGGAATCGATCGCCGCGTCCGGAATGGGCAGGTATAAGCCCATTGACACCAACGATACCGTCGAAGGTCGTAAGAAGAACAGAAGAATAGAAATATTGATATTCGATCCGGTTCACCCGATAGACGTAACTTCCGAATTCGTCAAACGCGATTACAAACTGCGCGACATGATAAAACCGCCTGAATCCAGAAAAGAGACGCCGCGTCAGTCCGCGAAAACGGAAGAAGTGAAACTTCCGGCAAAGAGGTAGCCCGTAAGGGCGCTTATTATGGCGACTTATTTCGTTTACGGATATTTCGGCAGTAACAATATCGGCGATGAGCTTTTACTGGCGGGTTTTTTGAAGGCCCTTTTTTCAAGGGCGCAGGATGTTGAAAAGGTCATCATATCTTCAAAATTATCCGGCAACGAATTTTTGAGCTATTATAAAAACTCATTTCCGGCCGGTAAGATAGAATTCATCGACCGCAGCCGAAATCCTCTTTCGATATCTAATTTATCCGCTATTTTAAAATCAGATTGCTTTATCGTTCCAGGCGGCGGGATTTTCCAGGACTATGGGATTTCGTCCTTTCTGTGCTATTTTTCTCAGGCGGCTCTCGCTAAAATTTTATTTAAGAAAGTATTTCTTCTTAATCAGGGATTCACCGGCATAAAGCGCGGCTTCTTCAAGAAGATCATGCGCTGGGGCGTTAAACGGCTGTTCGATTACGTTTCCGTCCGGGATAAATTTTCCTTTGACCGCTATATACTGAAAGATAACTCAAGGTTCTCTGTTTCGGCTTCGCGATATTCAGACCTTGTTTTCATTCTTTCGGAAGAACTTGAAAACGCGGTTTCAAATAACGGTTGTGCTGCTGATGCAAGTGCCGGGACTGTAGGTTTCGCGTTCCGCTCATGGAAGGGGTTTTCGGAAAAAGACATGGCTGCTTGCGTAGAGCGGGTGATCGACTCGACCGGATTGAAAGCGGTTCTTTACCCGATGCAATATCCGGATGATTTCGATTTGACCGCCGGGATTATGGAATGCGTAAGCGCGCGAAATAAAGTCAAAGTGAGCGCCGCCGATTTTTGCTCCGATCCGGCCGCGTTCTTTAAAAGCGTCAGGCGCAACCGCTTTAATATAGGCATGCGCTTCCATTTTTCCGTGCTTTCGGCTATCGCGAAGGTTCCGTGCATAGGTATTTCGTATGACGATAAAGTGAGCGAGTTTTACCGCGAGGCGGGACTGCCGGAATTTTGCGTCATGCTCGACGGTTTTAAAGACGGAGCCGATATCGCCTCGGAGACGGGCGTTAAAATAAAACTCGCGGAAGCCAATTATTTGGCCATATCGAAAAAACTTTTTCAATATTCTAAAGAAAAAGCAGAAGCCGCCGGAAAACTTTTCGACGAATTTATAATCCTTGCGGAGAATATTTTGAAATGAAAGAAAAAATAGCCCGTTACATAATAGAACTTCAGAAAAAGAAAAAGGCCCGTAAAGATCTGGAATTTTCAGAGTTTTTGGTCTGGCTGCTGCTGCTTGCGGCTTCAAAGATATATTTTTCGCTTAATTTTTTGAAATGGCTGCTTTATAAAAAAGAAATATTGAAACCAAAAAGAACCGCTATATTCACCGTTAGCGTGGGTAACATAAAGGTCGGCGGAACGGGCAAATCGCCTCTGGTGATAAAAATAGCTTCGGAATTTTTGAACCGTTCCATAAAAACAGCCGTTATAAACCGCGGATACATGGGGCCGTCAAAAAAACTGAATATTATTTCGGACGGCGTCAGCCTTAAAAAAGATATAGGGGAATGTTCCGACGAGGCCTTCATGGAGGCTTTAGCGCTTCTCGGCGGCGTCAATCGCGGACTCGGGGCGCAGATCCGGGAAAAATCCAAAAGCTCAGGTAATTATCTGACGTTCGGGGAAAACAAGCTTTCCGCAATATTCGGTGCTCGCGTAATGACCTCAAAAGAGAGGGTCGATTCCATTGAATATCTTGAAAAAATAGGATTTGAAGGCGCGGCCGTCCTCGATGACGCTTTTCAATATTACAGGCTTATAAAAGATGTCAATATAGTCGTTCTCGAACATAACGACCCGTTTGGAAACGGCATGACCTTTCCAGCCGGAATGCTTCGCGACAGGTTTTCAAGGCTTGCCGAAGCCGATATCGCAGTGATATCGAAATGTCCGTCGCCCGGGGCGGCGCGCGGTGAAAAATACGCGCATATAGTTTCAACGCTTAAAAAACAAGGTTTTTCAGGCGAAATATACGCGAGCGGCATAACCGTGACCGGAGCGTATTCCGAAAACGCGGCCGAGTTCAGGTCTTTTAATGAATTTCGCGGTTCGCGCGTCTTCCTTTTCGCGGGTATAGCGGATAACGCTTCTTTTTTTTCCTCCATGCAGAAAACAGCCGTTGAAAACGGATTCGAACTTTTCTGCGAGGGATTTTTAGACCATAAGCAGTACGGGGCCGATTGCCAGGCCGAAATATTAAGAAAAGCAGCCGCTCTGGGAGCGGATCATATAATGACGACCTTCAAGGACGTAGTGAAGCTGAAAAAAGAGATCTTTTCGGGAGTTTCTTTGAACAGCGTTTCTTTTGATCTCTGGATATCTGAAGAGAAAGCGTTTTTTTCTTCAATTATTTCAAGGTATGCCGCGAAAACGGAGGCGGCTCAAAATGAGAAAATTTAAAACCATAGGGATCACGATGGGCGACCCGGCCGGCATAGGGCCGAATATATGTCTTCTGGCGCTTCGCGCCGTTCTTTCGGGGGAACTCGCGGCCCGCGCCAGGTTTATCATATTCGGGAATTTTGATATGCTTGCGCGGATGGACAGGGCGCTTGGAACCGGCCTCCGCCCTGAAAAGCTCGCGGTAACAGAATGTGAAAATCTCTCTTTGAAAGGCGATCCGCCTGTAACGATATGCGACATAGCTTCTCCGGGCTTTGGCGATATCGTTCGCGGCCGCCCGTCCGCCGCCTCAGGCGCCGCGTCCTTTGAATATATAAAAAACGCGTGCTCGCGGGCCATGGAAAAAAAGATAGACGCCATTGTGACCGCTCCCATATCCAAAGAAGCGATAAATCTTTCCGGCCACAAATGGCCGGGTCATACGGAGCTGCTATCGTATCTTTCGGGCTCGCGTAACGTAGAAATGGCATTCGTGGGCGATAAAATGAGGCTGGTGCTTGCCACGCGGCATCTTTCGCTCGCGGATTCTATCAAAGAGCTCACGGAAAAAAGGGTCCGCGAGTCCATCGCGTGCGCCGCCGCCCTTATGGATTCTCTTTTTCCCCGGTCTGAAAGCGTCCGGATAATGGTTGCCGGCCTGAATCCACACGCAGGCGAAAAAGGGCTTTTTGGAAGAGAAGAAGAAAAGATCATAGAACCGGCTATAATTAAAATGCGGGAACACTTTAAAAGTTTCGAGGCCGGGCGCAAAGTGTCCATCGCCGGGCCTATACCCGCCGACACGCTTTTTCACGCCGTCTTAAAAGACCACAAAAACACGGTAATAGTGGCCCATTACCATGACCAGGGCCTTATACCATTCAAACTGCTTTATTTTGAATCGGGAGTGAACGTGACCGTCGGGCTTCCGTTCGTCCGGACCTCGCCCGATCACGGAACGGCTTACGATAAGGCGAACGGCGGCGAATGCAGCTTCGTTTCAATGAAGAACGCGATCGAACTCGCCGTCCGCATGAGAAAAATAGAGCCGGATAATCTTTTTATTGAGTGATATTATATCCCCATTTATTTCTAAGCGCGTAGAACGCGGTATCTCTTACCTCGTCGTCCCAGTCTGAAAGCGCCCTCTGAAGGTGGCTTATTACCGTCCGGCTTCTTAAGTTAGCCAGCCCCGAAACGGCCCGCCGGCGGTATATCGCGAGATTTTGTTCCCACAAGAACCATAAAAGGACGCCTTCGCCATCGGAATTATCGAAAGTGGTGAGGGCGTAAGCCGAATTCAAACGGACCACGTTCGCCGCGTCCACGAGGCCGAGATTTTTAAGAGGCCTTATCGCGCGCCTGTCTTTGAGGCCTATGAATGAAAGCGCCGCTTCCCCGCGCACCTCTCCGTCAACATCTGTCGCGAGAACTTTCTGAAAGAAGGCGTAAGTGTCGGGATGATCGTAATTTCGAACGGCTATGACGGCCGCGCGCCTCACGAGCGGTGAAACGTCGTTCAAACCGCGCAGTATAAGCGGGTTCAGTGCGCCGAAAGGCTTTGATCCGCCGAGATATTTACATGTCACGGCCCGCACTTCGTCGTTTTTGTCTCCGAGCGTCCTTAAAAGAGGCTTCAGAACGTATTCGGGATCGCCGAATTCGCCCATATTTATTACGGCGTGCAGCCTTAAAAGGTCGTCGTCAGGCGCCATGGCCGCGGCGCGGACCACCTCGAAAAATCTGGTATATGCGAGCCGGTGCCGGGATATAAGCGGGATCATGGCGTCTATGACCGCGTATCTGTGCTCTCTTTTGTAATTTTTAAAGTCGCTTTTCAAGCTCATGTCGGTGTTCTCTGAATCAGAGAAGGTCCCGAGAGCGTATATGAGTTCCTCTAAGGCCTTCGCATCGGGTTCTTCCGCGATCTGTGCAAGGAGCGCCGGAACGCTGACGCGGTCGTTTATATGGCCGAGTTTTATAAGAACTGACGCCGCCCTGGTTCTAACCGCCGGCGCCGGGTCGTCGATCCCTTTTAATACATACGGGACGGCCCGCTCGTCGTCTAATTCCGCGAAGGTCTGAAGGGCGGAAAGTCTTTCGTTCTCCCATTTGCTTTTCATGTAAAAACACGCGTCGCCGAATTCTCCGGCCGAAGCTTCGCGCCCGGCCGCGAAAAAAACAATGGAGATCGCGGATATCAATAATAACCTGATGATCGATCTTCTTTTAATTTTCATGCGTACTCCGAAAAAATTGCAGGGATATTTTAAGTATCCCTGCAATCGTATTCTGTTTCTATAATATATCGGTTCTATGCTTTGTTTTCGCATCCGAGGAGTTTTATTTTGCGCATTACTACCTGTTTTATGGCTTCGCGCGCGGGCGTGAAATATTTTCTCGGTTCGAATTCAGCTGGTTATTCTCAGTAAACGTTTCTTATAACGCAGGTGTACTCTATACATTGGTCGTCATCTCAAT
>CAZKCG010000081.1:15879-21491 GCA_964551445.1 uncultured bacterium
TTTGTTGGTTGGCGCGGGTTACGGTTGAGGGAGTTCGGGTAGTGTGATGTATTTTGAGGGTGTGGTGTGTTTTTGCTTCCTTTGTTATCATCGATTCTGGAACGCCTTTGGAGTCCTGTATCTTCGCGCCGAACTGATTGCAGATCTTAACGAGATCTTCGGGAACCGAAGAAGCTCCGTGCAGAACCAGAGGCGTGTTGGGGATCTTTTTCTGGATCTCGGCCAGTCTTTCGAAATCGAGCTTGGGTTCGCTTTTGAATTTATAAGCGCCGTGCGAGGTTCCGATAGCGACCGCGAGGGAATCGCATCCGGTCTTTTCAACGAATTCGGCGGCCTGGTCGGGATCGGTGAAGATCGCGTCTTTTGCGGCGACGGATATATTGTCTTCTACGCCGGCGAGTTTGCCGAGCTCGGCTTCTACGGTAACGCCGTGTTCATGAGCGTACTCGACGACCTTTCTGGTCATTTCGATGTTCTTTTCGAACGAATGTTTCGAACCGTCGATCATGACGGATGTAAAACCGCCGTCGATGCACTTTTTGCAGATGTCAAAATCTTCGCCATGGTCAAGATGAAGCACTATCGGGATGCTCGCAAGTTCGGTAGCGGCATTGACCAGGTGTAAGAGATACTCGTGCCTGGCGTATTTTCTGGCGCCTTCGGAAAACTGAAGGATGAGAGGGGCTTTAAGTTCATTTCCGGCGTCCACGATACCCTGGATTATCTCCATGTTGTTAACGTTGAATGCGCCCAGGGAATATCCTTCTTTAAGGGCCTTTTGAAAGAGTTCTTTTGAAGTTACTAACGGCATTTTTATATTCCTCCTAAATTTATTTTTAAGCGTCTGGAAAAGCTGTTTATATTTTCAAGTGGTTATATATTAACAAAACCTTTATGATATGTCAAATTTTAACGCCCGAAAATTTGACACCAGTCCGCTATTTTTTTCGCGTCGCCGGTTTTAAGTTCATTCATGGCGAAGCGGTAAGACCAGTTCCCGGAGGCTTTTCCCGGAGTATTCATGCGCCCGTCGTCCCCGGCCCCTATTATGTCCTGGACGGGAACGACCGCGATATCCGAAACGGACGATATGGCGAGTCTTATAAATTCATGATGCAGTTTTCTCGGCGCGCTTCCGAGATAGTCGCAGACCTGTCTTTTTTCCTTAGCCGTGAGGTTTTTGAACCATCCTGCGGTGGTTTCGTTATCGTGCGTTCCGGTGTAGACGACCGAATTCGGTATAAAATTATGCGGCAGATACTGATTCTTCGCGTCCAGGTTGAAAGCGAACTGGAGTATCTTCATGCCGGCAAAATTATAGCTGTCGCGGAGCTTTTCGACCTCGGGAGTTATGACCCCGAGATCCTCGGCGATTATCGGAAGTTTTCCGATCGCTTTTAAAACATGCATGAACAGTTCTTTTCCGGGAGCCTTTACCCAGCGTCCTTTAATAGCCGTCTTTTCGGCGGCCGGCACTTCCCAGCACGCCTCGAATCCCCTGAAATGGTCGATCCTGACTATATCGACGAGCTTGAGTACCTCGCGGAAGCGCTGGATCCACCATTCAAATCCGGTTTTAGCCAGAATGTCCCAGCGGTAAAGCGGGTTTCCCCAAAGCTGGCCCGTCTCGCTGAAATAATCCGGAGGAACGCCGGCGACAACCGTTGGAACGCCGCTTGCGTCCAGGTGAAATATTTCGGGGTTCGTCCATACGTCGGCGCTGTCATAAGCGACGAATATAGGAACGTCTCCAACGACGGATATGCCTTTATCGTTGGCGTATTTTTTAGCCGCGAGCCACTGGCGGAAAAAAATGAATTGAAGGAATTTATGAAAATCTATCGTTTCTGCGAGTTCTTTTTTTGCGGCTTTTATAGCTTCAGGTTCGCGCTTTGCAAGAGCCGGCGCCCACTTCGACCAAACGGCCCCCTGATGCTTTTCCTTCAGAGCCATAAAAAGGGCGAAGTCGTCCACCCACACGGCGTTTTCAGCGCAGGAAGAGAAATCCTCGTAGTCTTTTTTCAAGTCGTTCCTTACGGCGGAGGCGGAAAAATTCGCGAAGGCCTTTTTGTATAAAGAATATTTATAGATTATGACCGGGCCGAAATCAACTTTCTTTTCAGGGAAATCAGGGATCGTTTCAACTTCGGCCGCGGATAGCAGCCCTTCTTTTACGAGGGTGTCAGGGCTTATCATGAGAGGGTTTCCGGCCATGGCCGAAAAGCAGGCGTACGGAGAATCGCCATAACCGGTCGGCCCCAGCGGCATTACCTGCCAGAGTTTCGCTCCGGTTTTTTCCATGAAATCTATGAATTTATAAGTGTTTTCCCCGAGATCGCCGATCCCGTATCTTCCCGGTAGCGACGTCGGATGCATCAGGATGCCGAAAGACCTTTTAAACCTCATTTTTTACTCACCAGCCATTTTTAGTTATTCCGCTTTCGCGATAGGACTTCGCGCCTGTATTTGAATAAAAATAACATAACCGGCGGTCTTTTGTAAAGAAAAAAATATTTTCTTGATTTTTATTCGATTCTGTTGTATTTTAACCTTCTGAAAAATAAAAACAAAACACTTAGGGGTGGTAGTAATGAGTATTCATATCGGCGCTAAAAATGGTGAAATTGCTAAAACGGTATTGCTTCCGGGCGATCCGATGAGAGCTAAATTCATAGCCGAGAAATTCCTCGAGAACGCCGTTTGTTATAATACGGTCCGCGGCATGCTGGGCTTTACCGGAAAATATAAAGGAAAAAATATATCCGTTCAGGGAAGCGGCATGGGCATGCCTTCGATATCCATTTATGCTAACGAACTCATATCTGAATACAAGGCTGAAACCCTTATAAGAATAGGTTCCTGCGGCTCGATGCAGCCCGACGTTAAATTAAGGGACGTTATTTTAGCCATGACATCCTCGACCGATTCCAGCATGAACAGACTCAGGTTCAAAGGTATGGACTACGCGCCCTGTGCTGATTTCGGCCTTTTGATGAGGGCACATGACGCCGCCGCGAAAAAAGGCATAGCCGTGAAGGTCGGAAACATCCTTTCGGCCGACACTTTCTATGACGACGATCCCGAAGCCTGGAAACTTTGGGCTAAATTCAGGGTCCTCGCGGTCGAAATGGAAACCACGGCGCTTTATACGCTCGCGGCCAAGTTCGGCGTGCGCGCGCTTTCAGTTCTGACGGTTAGCGACAGCCTCGTCACGCACGAAAAGACGAGCTCGGAAGAGCGTGAAAAAACATTCACGGCGATGGTCGAGATAGCTCTGGACGCCGCCGAGTAAAATCGATAAAAACTCCGGCCTTAAAAATAAACCGTTGAAAAATATAGCTTGTTTTTTATAGCTTTTTGTGATATATTTATTATAAGAGCATAATAAGTTTTTATCGTGCCGAAGGAGAGTGATTTTCATGGATGGAGCGTCACCGGCAAGCAGCCAGAGCAAGATGATGATTCAGTTGCAAATGCTCAAACAGGCTAACCAGATCCCCGCGGAGATGGCTGATAAGCTTATCAAACAGACCGTGAATCAGGTCAAGGCAGCTATCGGCAGCGGAAATCCCAACGGAACCATAGACATAAAAGCATGATCTTTACATATTTTCAGTTTTATACCAATTCGCATTCTAAGTGAATGCTCAGGTATTTGACCAAGTAAGCGTTTTAAGGTTTTTTTGGATTAGTTACAATTAAATAAAACGCAACTTGGTATTATAAAACATTAACTATTCGCTTCTTTTGGTTCGCTAAATCAAAATGAAGCGATAGTTTTTTAAAAGGCAATAAATTGTAGAAAGGGGTGTCTCAAATCACAAGCTTAGAAAAATTTTTCAAAGGTAAAAACGTTCTTATCACTGGCGGGACAGGAACCGTTGGCACGGCCCTTATAAGAGAGCTGTTAAAGTACAAACCCGAAAAAATAAGGATCTACAGCCGGGATGAGACCAAACAATTTGAGCTTCAGAACGAGCTTTCCGAATATCATGAAACTATGCGTTATTTCATCGGCGACGTAAGGGACAAAGAGCGTCTCAAATTAGCCCTCGAATCGACGGATATAATATTTCACGCAGCCGCGCTTAAACACGTTCCGGCCTGCGAATATAACCCGTTCGAGGCTTTAAAGACGAACGTCATGGGCACTCAGAACGTTATCGAGGCGGCCCGCGCGACGCCGAGCGTCCAGAAAGTCATCTTCATTTCCACGGATAAGGCCACGAATCCTTCCAATACCATGGGCGTTTCAAAACTTTTCGCGGAAAGGCTTGTCGCCAACGCCAATCAGTATAAGGGCGCTTCCAGGAACATAATTTTTTCAAGCGTGCGCTTCGGAAACGTTATAGGAAGCCGCGGTTCGCTTATACCGCTCATTAAAAGACAGGTCGAGACCCACGATTACGTGACGCTTACCGATCCCACCATGACCAGATTCATACTTTCGCTGGCGCAGGCCACGAATCTTGTCCTTGAGTCCGCCATGCTCGCGCGAGGCGGCGAAACCTTTATTTTAAAGATGCCGGTTGTCAACATAAAAGATTTTATCGAAGTGCTGATCGAATATTATGCGCCCATGTTCAAAAAATCGCCCGCAAAGATCGAGATGAAGGTCGTCGGCATCCGCCGCGGGGAAAAACTTTACGAGGATCTCATGACGGGCGAAGAATCATACAGCGCCATTGAAAATAAAGACATGTTCATTCTTTTATCGGATCTTTTATGTGACAGCGAGCACAAAAAATATTATGACGCGTCACGCATAAAAAAACACGGCAGACACGCGTCGACGGATTTCGAATGCATGTCGAAAAAACAGATATTGAAAATGCTTCAGGACCAGAATGTCCTTTTATAAGTTAACAGCGGAGCGTGAAAATAAATGAACGTACTTCTGACAGGCGGCGCCGGTTTCATCGGGCGCTGGACGGTGAAAGAACTCATTGAAAACGGCCATCAGGTAACGGTTTTAGACGATCTTTCAAACTCGTCGCTTGAAAACATAAAAGAGTTCGAAGGGCAAAAAGGTTTTAAAAAGGCTTACGTCGGAACCATACTCGACGACGGCCTTCTTCAAAAGATATTCGCGAATGAAAAATTCGATCACGTAATGCATCTCGCCGCTTCCATCAACGTCCAGGAAAGCATCGACAATCCTAAAAAAATATTCGACAACGACGTGCTGGGGACCTTCAACGTTCTCGAACATGCAAGGGCCAACGGCTGTTCGTTCCTCTTCATGTCTACATGCATGGTTTATTCATCGTGCTCTCTGCCGCAGGGGATCTCTGAAACGCACCCCGCCCTTCCGGCTTCGCCTTACGCGGCGGCGAAACTCGCCGGTGAAAATTACACTCTGTCCTACTTTAAAGCTTACGGTATGAAAACGCTTGTGGTGAGACCTTTCAACACATACGGCCCATACCAGAAGTCGAATATGGAAGGCGGCGTCGTTCCCATATTCGTAAGCCGCGCTATCCGCGGCGAAGAGCTGCGCATCTACGGCGACGGCACTCAGACCCGCGATCTTTTATATGTCGAAGACTGCGCCCGGTTTTTAAGGCTGGCCGCTGAAAAATGTCACACCGGTGAAGTTAACGGGATCATAC